>NZ_BNDS01000024.1 GCF_014656545.1 Neobacillus kokaensis | reverse complement strand
GAAGTCTTGATCCCCGAACACCACCTTTGCCGAATCGTTGACTTGGCTGTTGAAAAGATGAATCCAAACATCCTTAGCTCTCTTCATTCAGGTGGAGGCCGTCCTCCCTACCATCCCAAAATGATGTTAAAAGTGGTCCTCTATTCCTATATCAATCGTATCTATTCATCTCGCCAAATGGAAAAACAACTGCGTGAAAATATTTATTTTATGTGGCTATCTGGCAGCCAAACTCCTGATTTTCGTACAATAAATCGTTTCCGTTCTAATCGCATTAAGGTCGTTATTTACGAGACGTATTTTTCCATTGTCGATTTACTCAGCCAAGATGGAAGAAATCTACTGAAAATACGACCAAAAGTTGGATGAGAAATTCCAACAAATCATTTTATCTATTGAAGAATAGATGTTGAACCTGTATTCGGCCAAATAAAACATAACCGGGGTTTCAATCGCTTTTCGTTAAGAGGCCTTTCCAAAAATATTACGGAATGGGCTCTTATTTGTGTTGCCCATAATTTAATGAAGTGGGAATCAATAACTAAAAATCAGTTAAAGGTAGCAGAAGAATAAGGGAAAAATAAGGGAGGATTTCCCCCTGGGGGGAGTAAATCTTTCTAAAAATAAAATGGATGAAAAAGGAAACTAACTCAAAAGAGTCGTTATTCAACGACCTTTTGAGTCAGCATCTTTTCACGCGTGACATATATGTTAATATTATTTTAAACAGATATCATGTAGCCTGCGCCCCAAACCGTTTCGATAAATTGAGGATTGGAGGGATCCTTTTCAATTTTACCTCGGATTTTCCTAATATGGACCGTAATAGTGGTTATATCTCCAGATGACTCCAACCCCCAGATACTTTCGAAGAGATCTTCTTTACTAAATACCCTATTTGGATGCTTTGCCAAGAAAAGCAATAGATCAAATTCTTTCGCAGTTAATGCCACTCTCTGATTATTCACATAAACCTTTCGAGCCATTTCATCAATAATCAGTCCTCGGATTCTAATCTCTTTTTTGGGTGTTTGGTTATTCCCTATTAATCGCTCATATCGAGCCAAGTGGGCCTTCACTCGGGCAACAAGCTCACTGGGACTGAACGGCTTTATAATATAATCATCCGCCCCAAGTCCCAAACCTCTAATTTTGTCAATATCCTCCTTTTTGGCAGAAACAATTAAGATTGGAATATTTTTAACTGCTCTTACTTGTTTACATATTTCGAACCCATCTACCTCAGGAAGCATGATATCGACAATTAATAAGTCAAAATCGTTACTTAACCCATGTTTTAATCCTTCCTTGCCTGAGGTTTGTAATTCAACATCATAACCATTAATTTCAAGGTAATCCAGTTGTAATTCACCAATATCAAGATCATCTTCAATAATTAATATTCTTTTCAACTAATTCACCACTCTAATTTGGCCTCTTTAGAGTAAAAAAGATACTCGTACCTAGTCCAATCTGACTTTTCACCCAAATTTGGCCGCCATGCTCCGTGATAATTTGCTTAGCAATAGCAAGTCCAAGTCCGCTCCCGCCGGTTGATTTATTTCTTGAAGAATCTACACGATAAAAACGTTCAAAAATATAAGGGAGAGATTCCGGTTCAATACCAGAACCAGTATCACGGACTTCGATTTCAACAAAATCTGTCTTCTCACTAATTTGAATGGTTATGTTTTTTTCTTCCGACTTTTTCATATGCTTTACAGAGTTATCCGTAATATTCATCAAAACCCGCTTTAATTGATCACGGTCAGCAATAACCTTCACGTTGTTTTTCGTCCTATTTTCAAGAATAAGCTTAATATCTTTTTCCTCTAAATCAAAACTTACTTCCTCAACAAAATTTATCATAAAACATATAAGATCAATATCCTGGAAGTAGAACGGCAGTTTTTTTAAATCAAGTTTGGAAAAAAGAAATAAATCGTCAATTAATTGATTCATATCTGTCGCTTTTCTGTTTATTGTTGATAGATATTTTTCCATTTTCCCCTGTGAATCTGCGACACCATCCTGTATTCCTTCAATATAGCCTTTAATAGCCGTTATCGGGGTTTTTAAATCATGTGAGATATTTGAAATTAATTCCTTCCTGCTTTTCTCATATTGAAGCTGAAGATCAATAGATTCTTTTAATTTTATCCTCATCTTGTCAAATGCTTGGCTAAGCTGACCAATTTCATCCTGCCTTGCATTTTCTATCTTCACGTTTAAATTACCTTCGCCCATTTGTTCTGTTGCATTTTTCAAAGTAAATAACGGCTTAATAATACTCTTGGATACAAAATAACTTAATAAACCGTTTATAAGAATTAATGAAAGAAATAATAACCCGAATATTATTGGAAATAAGCTTCTGGACAGCTCAATAAATGGGCTCACTTCCCTCATAATGATAACATTGCCTTTTTCCTGATCTGGAAAATAAAAATCGAACTTTACATATAAAAAAAAATGATGATCTATACTGATGGAGTCTCTTACTTTAATATTTTCCGGTTCAAATGAAGGAAGCTTTTTTTCGTCCTTTATAGAATTTAAAATTTTTGAGGAATGTACAATCTCTTCCCCTTTCCTAATGATTAATCCAGAGGAAACCGAATCTAACTGTTGATCAAATTGTTTTAGAATGGTCTCATTTAGCAATTGATTTGGCTGTTTTTTTGCTAAATATTTTACATCCAAAAATACATTTTCCTCGGGTTTTGTTAAGGGCTTAAGCGCATATTGACGTGTATACAAATCTTTAATGCTGCGTATATCACCTGTAATCGCCACTGGTATTAACAAAGCGCTTGTTATAAAGAGTGCTAGTGTTACGATTAGCATCGTCGTATGTGATATTAATAACCGCCACCGAATTGACATAAGAGTGCCTCCTGGTTCGAGGTACATTTTTTCAAAAAATTACTTTAAAGGAAATAAGGCTGTCACTTGTTTGTAGACAACCTTTTTCCATTTCAGTATTCCCAATCAATTGTACATTAGTTGCTGTTTACTATTAAGTGTTGTTTTTTAAAAACTAAATCTTGGTTTAAAATTACCTTTATACGGTTCATGTTCAACGAAAATTGTTATGTCCTTGCCATCTTTGTCTTTACCAGTTCTTTTATACGTAAATTTATTATAATTTAGTTCGGTAAGTTCAAGAGCCGCACCATACTTCCTATCTCCAATTGAAACATGGGCTCTTATTTTATTTCCATGTAAAACATCGAAGTAGCCGTAATCACCACGGCTTTGCCCTGTTTCAGCATTAAAAAACTCGTATTTATTTGTCTTTTCATCAAATTGGGCCATACTTATAAAATTTGTATTATATTTTGTTACATCATTACCGTTTTCATCTAATACCTTTGTGCCATGCCAAAGAGTGCTTCCTAAAATTTCATCTCCGTCAACATTTTTAATAATAACTCCTGTAGTAGTATCCAATTGCTTATCCGGATTAGTAAAAGACAGCTCTTTTTCTTTATATGGAACATGTTCAACGAATATCTCTACGTCGTTGCCATTAGCATCTTTGCCCATTCTTTTATAAGTAAAAACATCTTTATTTAGTTTTGTTATGTCAACAACAGCTTGGTAATTCATGGTTTCTGAAATTAATATTCTCTTTTTCCCATCATTGGTAATAAAGAACGTCCCTTTATCACCACGACTTTCACCCGTTTTAGCATCAAAAAATTCGTATCTTCCCGATTTGGCATCATATTTAGCAAGACCAATGAAATTTGCATTCTCTTTTGTTAAGTCATGATTATTTTTATCGTATACTCTTGTCCCTTGCCAGTTTGTGCTGCTAAGAACGTTTGCCATTGCCTGACCTTTAGTCAGTCTTTTTTCGTATTGCTTTTGTTGAATGGAATCTTTGGCTTTGTTGGCTGCCGTTTGTACTGTGTTTGTTTCTTTCTCTTGTCCAGTTACATTGGCATGAGTACTTGTGTTCCACGCTCCTAATGCTATTGACAATCCAAGTAAAGGTGTTATTATTTTTACTTTCATGATCATTTATTTCATCTCCTACTTCATTTTTCATTGCTCAAACATATTATTTCTTTTGTATTCCTTATTTATGATTTCGTCGACGTACTTTGATTGTACCTAACAGAACTTAACTCCCCATATAAAAAACCTTACCAAATTATTAACTTTTTAGTTCAATATCTTAAAATCCATTCCAGGCACAAAAAAGCAAAAAAAAAATCTATTTTGAAAAAATTGTTCAAAATAGATTCTCTTCCAGCATATTTAAGTTTTGGAGTTAATTATTTATTATTTGTTAAGTTTGTGAAAATGCTCCCATAGGAGATCACAATCTTCTCTATCTTCTACTTTTATCATGTTAATAACACTTTCGTCTTCACCGGCTAAATATTTACGCAGGTGCATGTCAGAGAAACCATTCTCAGCAGCGTCATCTCTTGTGCTGCAGTAATATACATCCTTGATACCAGCCCAAATCATAACAGCTACACACATTGGACATGGCTCACAAGTAGCATAGACAACGCAATCTGATAAATCCATTGTGCCTAGTTTTTTACATGCTTCTCTTACAGCAACCATTTCTGCATGTGCGGAAGGGTCCGTATCTCTCATCATAGTGTTGCTTACTGCAGCAATTACTTCATCGCCTCGTACAATAGTTGCACCAAAAGGTCCGCCGACTTTATTGTTCATACCTTCAATTGTTGCATCTGAAGCCATTTTAAAGTATTTATCCATACACATAGTTAAAATCCTCCATAGTTTTTCTTATTTAAAATTAAACCCTATAGTAGGAGCAAAATGTTCTTTTTCTTAAGCGGCTTTCATTTTTACTCTGTAACAGGACCAATATTATCTTTCTTATTTACATAAAGTTTATAAGCTAAGAATGCTGCCATTAGTAGATATCCCCAAACGAAAGGCATAGCAATATCTTGTGCAAGTCCAAGAGTGCTTGTATGAATAGCACCGACAAAAGTTAAAATCGCCCCAAGCACTGCAGCTATGATGCCTCCAATAGGCGTGTTACGAATCGTAAATACAGCGATACAACCCCAAATTACACTAGTAATAGGAGCCCCATTACCTAAAGCAACCAAGCCATCGTAGAATAATCCAGCATTGTGTAGAGCATGTGAAGAAACTTGATCGGCACCGTTACCTACCGTCATGCCAGCAGCTGAAAGTGCATTATTAACTGCCGTAAGTGCCCAAGTAGCAACCCAAGGGAAGAAACATACAAAGATTGCCGGAGCTTCGAATTTCGGACTTTCTTTAACAACTTGATGTCCTGTTACAATCGCAATAAACACGAGCATCGGAACAATAGCGGCAATCGGTACAACAGCTAGCAGCAGACCCATTAGACTAAAAATCGATAATAAGAATATTGCAGAAGAGCTAGCAATTGAGTAACCTAAACCTGCACCAACTTCTTTCCAACCAGCATGACCTACATATACTGTTACTGGGAATGGGTTACCACAAAGGCCGCCTATTGCAGAACAAATACCGTTTGTAAGCATAACGTCTCTAGTTTTATACTCATCACCACAAACAGCAGCAGCTTCAACGTTTTCCAAATTAAAAATGTAGTTTGATAATCCTAGTGGTACAGCAGTTAATAAATATGGCAAAGCAGCGTTGAAACTGTCGCCAAACCCGTTTAAATGCAACATAGGAGGATTAAAGCCAAATGATTTTAGAGCCTCAGTAACATCCGCAGGATTTTGATATCCAGCAATCCATGCAATTGCAGTTCCAACTAGGATTAATAATAAACCTGTAGGTACTTTCTTAAATACTGGATGTTTACTTAACCAGTTCATAAAGATAATGATTATTGCAACAAATGCTACAACAGGCATTTCAAAAGATTGCAGCATTGGATTCATTCCTAAGAATACAAATGCCAAACCTGCCAAGGCTGCTAATAATACAGTTCTTGGAACCAGCTTTCTAATCGTTTCACCAAGGAATGCACCTATTATTAGAATGGCGGCCTCAACGAAGCACCACATGATCGCAACTTTTGTTGTAAAAGCAGCATCCTGTGTTTGATGATATAGGGGAAGCATAATCACAAATACGATCAGAAAAATACCTGGTGAACTAGACCCTGAGGGTAGTGCGGTAATATTAGTTCTACCTGTTTTCTTAGCTAATTTATAAGCAAAATAAGCAAACATAATACCAGAAAGTAATACAGCAAATCCAAAGCCAGGAACAATTTGTTTAAAGACAAACTCTTTTGGCATGCCAACTACAGCAATTAATAATGAAATCATAACCAAAAAGTCTGTCAAAACATTAACGAACAAACCGAAGGAAGCAGCAAAGTCTCCTTTTCTCCATAAAGATACATTTCCCATGGGAAGTCCTCCTTAAAATGTATTTCTTTTCCATATGAATGTAATAGCCTTTTATTATGGAATTTAAACGCCAGGGTGGTATAAATTAGCCACCCATTATTTCATGTTGACAATATGAGTACCTGCTTTTCCAACAATAGCATCTTTTAGACTTTCAGGATCAGTGATAATAACCCTAGACCCATTTTTCTCCAAGAAGCTTAAACTCGCTTCAACTTTTGGAAGCATGCTGCCTGGCGGGAAATGACCCTCAGCAGTAAATTGTTTCAATTCCTCAACCGTAATGCTTTCTAATGCTTGTTGATTAGGTTTGCCAAAATTGATGCACACTCTTGAAACACCAGTTGTAATAATTAATGTTTCAGCTTGAACTTGTTCTGCTAAAAGGCTTGTTGCAAAATCTTTATCAATTACTGCATCAATACCTTCATACGTATTATTATCTTTTTTAATAACAGGAATTCCTCCGCCGCCGACAGCGATCACAACAAAACCAGCTTCAATCAGCTTTTTAATGGCGTCTTTTTCCACAATATCGATTGGTTTTGGAGATGGAACTACTCTTCTGTAGCCACGGCCCGAATCTTCAATAAAAATCCAATCTGGATGTTCCTTCTTCATTTCCTCCGCTTGCTCAAAGGTAAAGAATGAACCTACTGGCTTAGTTGGATTTTTAAAGTTAGGGTCATTTTGGCTTACTTCAACCTGTGTAATCACAGTGGCAACTTTCTTGTTGATGCCTCTTCTTGCAAATTCATTTGTTAAAGCTTGTTGAATTTGATAGCCGATGCCTCCTTGTGTGTCTGCACCACAATTTACTAGAGGTACTATTGGCATACCCTTCACTTCATTTGCAATTTCAGATCTTCTAAGACCAAAACCTACTTGAGGACCATTACCGTGTGTCACAACAACTTGGAAGCCTTCCTCCACCATATCAGCAATATTCACAGCTGTTTCACATACAGCTTCATACTGTTCTTGAACGGAGCCGCTTCCATCTTCTTTTACTAAGGAATTTCCGCCAATAGCGACAATAACTAATTTTTCCACTTGTATTCTCCTATCTATTTTCTTAATCTTGTTGTTTGTTAAGTAATTCAATTGACTGTTCTTTATGAAGGTGATATAAAGGATTCGTCGGATCATTTGCAATTGCATTTTCAATTGCATTAATAGCTTCTTGATGTAAACCTAAAGACCTTAGACTATTTGCTTTATGGAACGAGAAATCATATCGATGCGGCTGCATGGAAAGAAGAGTATCCATTTCTTTAACAGCATCTTTATGTCTGCCTAGTTCTCTTAAATAATTTGATTTATGATAACGATAAAAAGTTTCATTAGGATCCAATTCACATGCTTTATCGTATTCAGCTAGTGCTTCCTCAGGCTTGTTCATCAACCTTAAACAATTCGCAGTGTAAAAATAGAAATCTAAATCATTTGGGTTTAATGCTAATGCTTTTTTGTATTCCGCAAGTGCATCTTCGAATCTCTTTAATTCTTGCAGGCAATATCCTTTATAAAAATATAGGTCTAAGTTCTGTGAATCCGTCTCAAGTGCCTTATTAAGTTCTGAAATGGCTTCCTCATACTTATTTTCCTTATAAAGCTTCTTAGCTGTTTGAATATCTTGATTTTCCTCTTGATATTTTTTATTCAGAATTTCGACTACCTTCTCCTGCTTTAATTCGATTGCGTGCTGAAGAGAGGATTTCCCATCTCGATCCTGTAAATTTACATCTGCACCCGCTTCGACAAGAATTTCAATTATGTTGGAATATAAGCGGCCCCCATTACCTAAAATGACGGATTCTAATAGTGCCGACCAGCCTAAATTGTTTACATGATTAACAGGTACACCCGCATCTAAACAAACTTGAACTGTTTTTAAATATCCCTTTTCACTTGAAGGTAATAACGCAGTACCGCCAAACCGATTTACACTGTTTAGGTCTGCCCCATACTTCAACATTAAACTTAAGATTTCATGAAAGCCATTTGCACCTGAACAGATGAAGGGTGTAAGCTGGGTGATGTCGCGAGTATTAACGTCACTGCCTGCTTCTAATAATAAGTGAACCACTTCAAGTTGATTTTTTTGTGTTGCGGCCATTAATGCAGTACGCCCATTTTCATCTTTAAAATCAATACTTGCTCCTTCTTGCAGGAGCCTTTGTACCGTGGCTGAATCTCCCTGTTCACTTGCATAGATAAGTTCCATATTTAAGGACTTGTTCTCCATCAATCTTCTCTCCTTATTCTAATGTTCACCGATCCGATCCCAATTATATTGAGAAGGAATTCTGTCTCCATTTATTATCGATTTTCTAGAGAGTAACCACATTTCTATTTATTCAAATTTCCATTTTAAGGAGTTTAAAACGCATTTAGGGAAGAAACCTAAAATTGAGTTTTTGGTTTCTTGCCTCCCCTAAACGCGTCTTTTATTAATGAATATTTTCAGCCAAAGCTAACATCGCTTTTTCAAATGCCTCAACTGGAGGATTTACAATCCCCGCGCCAATCATACCAATTCCTGGATCTTTATGAGCAATTGCCGTATTGATGATCGGCATAATGCCAGTTGAAATAACTTTTCGAACATCGATTCCAGTTGGTACACCCATGAAATCTAGTAATGGGATAGTTACGTTTGGATTTTCATCTGTTGTAATTTCTTTCATCTTTGTTGAATAACCAATCGCCTCTTCAACTGTTCCACCTACAAGAGCAACAATTGCTGGTGCAGCTGCCATTGCAAATCCGCCGATTCCGTATGTTTCAGTGATTGCACTATCACCGATATCAAGGCCAGAATCTTCAGGCTTATATCCAGCAAACATTGGTCCAATTACTTGTTGTGCCGGGCCAGTAAACCATGTGTTTCCTGGCATACCGCTAACGCGAATACCGAATTCTACACCATTACGTGCCATAGTTGTAACAACTGTACTATTTTCAATACCATGCGCAGAATCAAGTGCACATTTAGCCATGGCCATCCATGTAGGACCTGAGAAATAGTCACTGCTTGCAACAAAATCAAATACTTCTTTCTTTTGCTCAGTTGTAAAATCAGTTTGAATTAGGTAAGGTGTCAAAGCTTGAATTAAAAGGGTTGTACCAGCTACGTTTCGGTTATGACACTCATCACCCATATGAAGTGCTTGTGCAAGCATTAAACGTAAATCAATGCCTGTTGGATGTAATTTCATTGCATCTCTTAACATTGGACCAAATACATCGCGCATCCAAATTAGGCGGTCAATAACGCTTTGATCATTCGCACCCATACGAAGAATTTTTGATAATTGCTCACTTAAGTTTGTGTACGCAATGTTGCCATACGTTTTGTTCTCAACGATGTGCATAAACATTGATGCAGATGTAACCCCAGCCATAGAGCCAACACAATTATGTTCATGACAAGGTGAGAAAGTTATAGCACCAGATGCAGCAAGCTCTGCAGCCTCTTCAACATCCTTCGCTAAACCTTCAAATACGATTGCTCCTGTAACAGCACCCTTCATTGGTCCGTTCATTTTATCCCAAGTGATCGGAGGTCCTGCATGAAGGATTGTTGTTTTTGTCATCCCAGGTACGCAATTAATGGCTTGATCAAAGCCAATTAATACTGGCTGAGAATTAATAATTCGTTCAACTGCTAACTTATTAGCTTCCTCGATTTTTTCAATAACTGCTGCATCTTCAAGCTTGTCAAGTGCTGCAATTAGTTCAGGATTTCCCCGGCCTGGCGGTGTCCATTCTAAATGGATGACTTCAGCACCTTGTGATGCTAAATCTTCCTTGAAAGATTCAATTCCTACGTTAATTACATGTGGTTTCCCTTTAAAAAGTTCATTAATTTTACTCATGGCTATTCTCCCTTCACAACAAATTCTCTAGCCAATAGTCCTGCATTCTGGCTGCTGCTAGCATGTGTTACGCCTGCAGCTAATAACTTATTAACTTGATCTTCAAGACCTTGAGGATCAAGCTCTGTTCCAAGAACATAACCGATAATTTCTAAATGTCTGCCCTCTGCTTCAGCAAGTTGTTTAGCCTCAATCATTGCTGGAAGGAACGCTCCAACTGGGTCTTCGTGTGCACCGTAGCCAATTACGAAGTCCATCACAATAACACCTACTGATGGATCCTTAGCTTCTTGCATAAATCTATCAAGTCGTGTAGAAGGATCAATCATTGGATGTGGCTTTCCTTGTGTATATTCATCATCACCGAAGTCGATGAATGTATGTTCCTGGCTAGTATATCTGTCCTTTAAACGGTACTCAGGATCTCTTGCGATATTGCTGTATACATTATCGAATTTCTCCATTGCAGCGTGCATTGCTTCATCGCAAAGTGTACCGCCGCTGAAAAGACCGCGAATATATTTTTGTTCTGGTGTTAACTTTGTGCGAACTTCTTCAATTAGAGGAATATTTAACGCACGCTTATTTAACTTGCTTTCATCCGCACCAGCAAGAACAACTGCTTTAAGTGCCGCTTCTTTGGACATTTTCGCAAAATGACCGCCAGCTGCAGTAATTTTTTCTTCGTCGCCGCCGATAAACCACACAACAACAGGCTTTTTACAAGTTTTAATTTTAGCAAGTACTTTTTCTTCCACACTTGGTGCAGGTGGCTTAGATACAAGAACAATTACCTTTGTCGCTTCATCTTCTTCAAGCGCTTGGATTCCATCAAGCATCATGATGCCGCCAACGGCTTCTTTCAAGTCTCTTCCGCCTGTACCAATCAGTTGAGTGATACCGCCGCCAAATTCGTGGATACGAACACTTACTTCTTGGCTTCCTGTACCAGATGCAGCCACAATACCGATATTCCCTTTCCTTACTGCGTTAGCGAAGCAAAGTGCTGTGTTACCAATAATCGCTGTACCGCAGTCAGGACCCATCATTAATAGGCCTTTTTCATGAGCTAAAGTCTTAAGTGCAATTTCGTCTTCCACGCTTACGTTGTCACTGAACATCATTACGTGTAGATCGTTTTCAAGCGCTTTTCTTGCTTCTCTGGCTGCATATGCACCATTTACAGCGATAATGGCTAAATTTGATTCAGGAACACTTTGAGCTGCAGAAGAAATAGTGGAATATTTTACTTCACTTTTCCCTTTTGATGTATTCTTTTTCTTAAATAATTCTTCAATTTTAGGAAAAGCCTCTTCACATAATTCATCTGTTTCAGCTTTTACTACAATTATAAGGTCACTTGTTTTTGCTTCCTCGATTTCAGGTGTTAGTAATCCAACGTTTTTCATGACCTCTTTATTCATTTCAGTACCCATTGCAATAATGGCTTGTTCAACACCTTCAATTTGATTCGCTTTTGTTGATAGCGACATCAGAGATACTGAATCAAAATAAGTATTTGGCTTAATCAAAGCTTGTACTTTCATACTTTACCTCCTGCTATAATATTGGCCTCCAGCCCGCAGACAAGTCCTAAGGCTATATCTGTTCCGGATGAAGAACCGATGTTAAATACTTTATTTAAAGAGAGAATTAAGTCTTCTTCATTGTCAGCAATTAAGGAATTTACTAAATTGATGATAGACTCTCTCACTTTACCCATTGCTGCTTTTTCCAAAGTCGTGTAGCTGATGTCATTCGTTAAGTGTCTGGCTTTCTTTGTGACAGCTTCACAAAACGGCCGCCAATCGTAAAATGGACTGTCAATCATATTTATAGCTGTAAATAATCCAACTAAGAAATCATCTCCCGATGGAGTTAATCCTGGGCCTAGGCCTACTAGCGAAACCGCATGTTTGAGGGCTTGTGACTTATGATTTTTTAATAATTCACTCCATAGCAGGCTCGTACGTAGTTCAAGCATTCTAGCTAATTCAGCTTCAAAAGAATTTTGAACTGTTGGCTTCTTTTTAATGCCTCCCTCTTTTCCATGAGCATCAATGTATTCCTTTATCGTTTTTAGATTCCTGCTCAGGGTATCTATATTGCATGGGTATGCCGGAATTGCACTTGCCCATATTCTCGCTTTTTCAACTAATATGGCGAGTTTGTTTTCGATATACAGGGTGTTGTTTTTAACAAAAACCCGATCGTTCACTTCAATTCCCCAGGAACTTAAATCATCGCTATCGATAATTAAAGTATTAGGAGCATTATCGACCATGCGGCAAGCAATAGTAAATAACTCACCATCTCCTGAACATTGAATATTAAAGGTTCGATTAAATGTGCTATGGACAACCCCACTAAAGTTTGAATTATTAATTCTGCGAATAAAATCAACATCACCAGATATTGTAACTTTCACGTAATACACCTCTTAGATTCAGACTAATATTGGTCTAATCTAATTTTTGAATGAACGCTCCTCCTTTTGGAAAAAAGCTTGTAAGGCTATAATAAAGTTTGTTCAATTTAGCTGCTTTTAATGTTTACAAATTAATAAGAAAACATTTATTTATGGTTATCCCTTATTCAATTGTTACAAATAAATTTTTCTCTTTTTGCATTTCCATTTGACAAACTTTAAACCTTACAACATTATTTTAGTTATAATGCATGGTACCGTCATCGTGTATCGAATCCAAAAAGCGCTTACTTGATATGTGCAACTTATACAAATAAATGTGTGGAATTTTTGACAAAGGAGTGAGGAAGGTTGCTGACTGTAAAAGATCTATTTGAGATAAAGGCCATCGACGGAATAAAAATTGTTGCAGGTGAAAAGGGGATCAACAATGAAATATCCATTGTTAATATTATTGAAAATCCCGACGCCTTTGATTGGCTTTCTCCTAATGAACTGCTTTTGTCAACCGGGTATATTTTTAAAGATAATGAAGAACTGCAAAATCGAATTATTAAAGAGCTTTCCGAAATTAACTGCGCTGGACTTATTGTTAAAATGAAAAGATACTTTGATAAACTGCCTCAGAACATGATTGAACAAGCTAACAAATACGGACTGCCTTTGATAGAGCTGCCTTTTGAATATACATTGTCAAGAGTTATTTCTATTATTAATGAAAAGGCTTCCGGGAGATATGATTTATTAAATCGAAAAACCTTGGACATGCATAATTTATTTTTTAGAATTACTCTTGAGGGCGGAGGAATTGAGAAGATTTCCTCTATGTTATCTGGAACCATTAATAATCCAATTATTTTTGTTGATAAGGATTGGAAATTAATACACTACACAGAACATATTGATAACAAGGTTCCGCTTACTTATTGCCTTGATTTAGTAAAAAATAGACATGTATTTAATAACACATTTATTGAATCAATTCCA
Source organism: Neobacillus kokaensis (assembly GCF_014656545.1). Taxonomy (GTDB): domain Bacteria; phylum Bacillota; class Bacilli; order Bacillales; family Cytobacillaceae; genus Neobacillus; species Neobacillus kokaensis. The sequence continues at coordinate 59,890 of NZ_BNDS01000024.1, read as the reverse complement.
AATAATCTAAGTGAAATGAAAAAGGCAATTAAGCAAATTTATTATTTAGAAGGAATGGAGATAAAATGCCGCATCTTACCTGTAGCCGTAGCAAATAATATTTACGGATATTTGATAGTATGGCAGACAGTACGTGAACTGACAGAATTTGATTTAATTATTTTAGAACAAGCATCAACAAATATGGCTCTCGAGCGGTTAAAGGCCAAGGAAATTGAGGAAGTAAAGTTAAAAATCAGACAGGATTTCTTTGATGATTTACTTACTGGCAAAATTACCTCCAGTGAAACAATTCAAACTCTAAGTGAATTGCATGGTTTAAATTCCAAATATACATATTATTGTATGGTTATTAATATCCAATCTAATGAATTGGATAATTATGAGGATTTAGTAAGCAGAAGAGTGCAATTGGAAAACATCTCAAAAAAATGTGTTGAATTAATTTACGAGCACTCCACTTTAGCACATGGTGAGGTAACCTGTTTCCATCGAAACAATCGAATCATTCTTTTAGTTGGACTGAACGAAAATAGGCATCCAATTTCGTTATCTGAAGCAAAAAAATATGCAAATGAAATATATTGTGTATTAACAAAACACGTAGAAAATTCCTCCTTTTTACTTGGAATAGGCAGACAATATAAAACAATCCATACCCTGCACAAGAGTTTCGCTGAAGCAAACGAGTCAATTCGATTAATGCAAAAGTTTGATAAAAAGGATGGAATTTCCCATTACGAGGACCATTCTATCTATCATTTCTTAGATTCAAACATAAAAGATATGGAATTAGAGGACTTTTTCAAGAAACGCCTGGGGAAATTATATGAACACGATAAACTGCATAATACGGGTTATCTTAGTACGCTGGAAAATTACTTTATGAATAACTTAAATATTAGTGAAACCGCTAAAGCAATGTTTTTGCACAGAAATACGCTCATTTACCGTATTGAAAAAATCAAAGAAATTCTACAGACTGATTTGAAAAATTCCGAAGAAATGCTGCAATTCCAGCTTGCGTTAAAAATATATAGACTTTTAATTAAAAAACTGGAGCTTGATTCTTAATTATCAGGAAGCTGACTCAAAAGGTCGTTGAATAACGACTCTTTTGAGTTAGTTTCCTTTTTCATCCAACTTATTTTTAGATTTTAAAGATTTATTCCCCCCAGGGGGAAATCCTCCCTTATTTTCCCTTATTCTTCTGCTACCTTTAACTGATTTTTAGTTATTGATTCCCACTTCATTAAATTATGGGCAACACAAATAAGACCAAATTCCGTAATATTTTTTGAAAAGGCCTTTTAACGAAAAGCGATTGAAATCCCGGTTATGTTTTATTTGCCCGAATACAGGTTCAACATCCATTTTTCTCTGTCTATATTTTTTGTCACCTTCTTCAGTGGACAAAAGTTCCCGAACCTCTTTCCTCTGTTTCTGGTTTTATATAGACACTTGGATGTTTTTCGATTCTTTTCCTTTGGCGCAAGCTTCTTGAAAAGGGTAGTTAGGGCAATCTGTGCATAAATAAGTCCTTTTAATTGAGTGATATCCGTTTTCCGATTTCCTTCGACTCTCATACTGAAATACTAGCGTTTATTGTTTTTAAGAATCCACTCGTCAAGCTGTTGATTGGAGCGGAAGGCGGCGAATACTCCTGCCGGAGTAGTGGGACAGGTGAGCCTTGACAGTTTCGTTCATATCAGGAGGCTCACTGCCCACCCCGCGGAAAGCGAAGCCGCCTGGAGCGGAAATCAACAGACCAAATTCAGAGTACATAAACAAAAGAGGGAATGTCCCTAAAAGTTATCTACTTTTGGGACACCCTCTTTTTTATAAAAGCAAAAGAAGCTCACATGGGAGCTTCTTTGAAATGGCCTATATTTCACCCGAAACTACTTTTCCTTTATAAATGACAGCTTCACGTTTCGGTGTTCTAGCAACTGCTTCAGCTGAACAATAGGCATTGACAAGGACTAAACTTGCTTCATCTCCTTCAAGAGGCCATGCTGCGTCCCCATCCTTTGTTAACGGAATTGGCCCTCCTGTTGCCCATTTTAATGATTGCGCAAGTGAAATCTCATCACTTTTACGATAGAGTTCACCATAGCGGGTAACCTTTTCTAATACATCTCCAGTTCCGTATGGACCCCATGAATCATAGAACCCATCACATCCTAAAAAGACGTTTACACCCTTCTGATCTAGTAAATCAATTGGAGGGAAAGTTCTATTGATTGGAATGGTAGACATAATAGACATGCCCATGGCACTCAATTTATCGGCGATTTCTACCTGCTGGGATACCGGGACATCACCCAGACTAAAGGCATGGCTGACAGCAGCCCGGTTTTCCCATTTTGCTTCTTCTACCATTTCTGTTAATTTATCAATAGTATAATAACCAACATGGCCGCCGTCATGTAAATGGATATCGATATCGGCATCGAATTCTACCGCAAGATTCATTACTTCATAAAGTGACTTTTCAATATTGCGGTCGATACCAGCCGGATCTAACCCTCCTACTAAATGGGCACCTGATCGCATCGCTTCCTTCATCAATGGTATGACATGTTCTCTTAATAAGCCATGCTGCGGAAAGGCAACAATTTCATACGTTAGTTTATCGGAATAATCTTCTAGTGCCGCTTTTACACCTTCAAGATTTTTTAAACCGATATATGGATCTATATTGACATGGGTTCGGATGTGCGTGGAACCTTGTGAAAGTAGAAGCTCAATCATAGCACTCGCCCGCTGTTTTGTTGTGGAAGCTAATTCCGTAAGTTCCAATGCCTCTAAACGTAACCGTTCCTCTAGGTTTTTTGCTGGAATCGGTGCTTTCCAATCAAGAGATAGGTAGGTTTTATCTAAATGATTGTGCATTTCTTTAAATGTCGGCAGAACTAAAAATCCTTTACCATTCATCGTTTTTTCCCCGTGTGGGATTGGTTCCTTGGCATTCTTTCTCTCTGCAATTCTTCCATCAACAATTTTTAAATGAAACAGCTCCGTTTTTGTTTCATAGACACCTTTGTCATCCTGGATATAGCCAGTTTCTAATCTTATATTTGTCAGCCAATATGGAGTAGACATTGTTTTTCCTCCTTACACTTGATCAGGAATTGATTCTATTAACTTACTTTCAACTTTTTTCCCTTTAAAAAATAATGCTTGCACAGAAGCTCTCCTAGCAACCGCTTCTGCTGAACAGGAGGCATTAACCAGCATCATCGTGGCATCATCGCCAGCCTTTGGCCAGACGCGCTCGCCCTGTTCATTCAGCGAAGTGATCCCGCCTGTTCCATATTTAAGAACCCTAGATAACGAAAATTCATCAGACAAACGGAATCGTTCTGCAAGCGTTCCAAGCTTTTGAATTGTATTTCCTGTTCCGAATGGCGACCAGTGGTCAGTAATGCTGTCATGCCCCACAGATACTGAAATTCCTAACTGATCCAATTTTGGAATTGGAATTGTCGGACGATTAACAGGTACTGTAGTTGTTACATCCATCTCCTGTTCCGCTAAAACAGCTGCAATTTCAGTTAGTGCATCACCTTGCAGATCTCCAAATGCAATGCCGTGGCTGATCGTAGCTCTTCCTTTAAGGCCGGCTTCCTTCGTATAATGAGCCATTCGTTCAAATGTAAATGCTCCTAAGGTATTGGGATCATGCAAATGTATATCGACCCCTTTATTATTTTCAACAGCAATTTCAAAAATGGTAGATAACGATTTTTCGATATTCCGATCCACAGTTGCAGGGTCCACCCCTCCAACCAATGTTGCCCCATTCTTCATGGCATCACGAATCAGTTGAACCGAATCACTCCGTAACAAACCATGCTGCGGAAAAGCAACAATCTCATAAGTTAAGACATCTTCATATTTTTTCAATGCATTGACAGTAGCCTCTAAATTCTTAAGGCCGATTATCGGATCAACATTACAGTGGGTGCGAATGTGAGTATGGCCATTTTTTAAGAATAATTCAATCATTTTCTCTGCACGCTCTTGAGCTGTCGGCAAAAGTTTTGGCAGGAGTTCTTTTTCTTCTTCTAATCTAGTAAAAATCCCTTTTGTGATTGGGGTACAGGCCTTCCAAGGACCTCCATAGTAAGTTTTATCAATATGAATATGCATATCTCTTAACGATGGCAATAAAAGCTGATGTTTAGCGTCAATTTGATTTTCTGTGGAATTCGGTAAATCGGTTGTAATTTCAGCTATTTTTCCATTTGAAATTTTAATATGGCATATTTCTGTCTCAGTACCCGAAATACGATTTTGATCGTAATAGAACCCCTTTTCTAAGCGGACATTGGTCAGCCAAAATGTATTCATTTCCATACCTCCCATTTAAATAAACAGGAAAAGTACTTTTTGCACAAAAAGTACTTCCCCAATGAATTATCATAAATTACTTTATTACTACATCGTCAATCATTAAGTAGTTGGCCGCATTTAACCAAAAACCGCTGACATTCTTGTTATATGCCGCTAAATGCTCATAATTACGAATTGGTATATAGACTGCATCATCCATTTCCTTTTGCATAACCTCTTCGTAAAGCTTTAAGCGTTTTGACTCATCTGTTTCTTTACGTGCTTCATCTATCAGCTTGTCAACATTAGGATTACTGTAGTAAAAATGGTTTCCAGCAGGACCTTGGGAAGATGAATGGAACAGGTTATATTGGTTGTAATCCCCGTCACCTGTCGCATTTCCCCATCCATTAATTACCATTTGATGTTCTCCATTGTTAAGCATTTCAATAAATGCGCCATATTCCATTACTTGAATTTTCACATTAACGCCAATCCCTTTTAATTGAGATTGAATAACTTCAGCCATGTTTACACGTTCTTTACGATCACTTGTTAATAATGTAATCTCAAGCCCTTTTTCATAGCCGGCTTCTTTTAATAATTGTTTTGCTTCGTTTAAATCATAACTATATGGCTTCACTTTGTCACTATAACCAAAAACTTTAGGGCTCATTGCCACATTTGCAAGGGTTCCAACATTATTATAGACACCCTTAATAATGGCTTCACGTTCAATCGCATGGCTGATGGCTTTACGTACTCTCACATCATCAAACGGCTTTTTCTTTACATTAAATCCTAGAAATTCAACCGCTAGCCCTTCAGTACGGTATAACCCCATGGTGTTAGAAGCTTCAATTCTTTCAATTTCCGTAACTGGAACCTGGTCGTTGATGTGGGCTTCGCCTGTTTCTATCATTGCCAGACGGGTTGTATCCTCCGGAACAACCTTAAAGACAACACGGTCGATGTTTGGTTTTTTACCCCAATATTTATCATTTTTCTTTAATGAGATTTCCTGCCCGCTCTTCCAATCCTCAAAGACAAATGGTCCTGTTCCAACTGGAAGTTTTGCAAGATTTTCAGGATTCTCTTTTATCGCTTTCGGACTGATAATGCTCCCTTCCTGGCTTGCCAAGATAGAAAGAAGCGGTGCATATGGATATTCAAGTAATAATTGAACAGTGTAATCATCAACAATCTTCACTTCTTTAATCATTGCAAACTTCTCGCGCTGCGGTGATTGTGTTTTAGGATCAAGCAAGCGGTCAAATGTTACCTTGACTGCTTCAGCATTAAATGGTGTTCCATCATGGAATGTGACATCATCTCTTAACTTAAATTCCCATGTTGTATCATTAACTATTTTCCATTCTTTTGCTAATAAGGGCTGAATTTTGAAATCTTTGTCTGGCACAACAAGACCTTGATAAACTTTTTGATAAATAATATTCGCTGAAGGAATATCCGTAATGAAATGCGGATCCAGCTTAGTTGCATCTGAAAGCCGAACCACCGTTAATGTACCGCCTTGCTTTGCTTCTTCTTTTTTACCATTTGTTTCATTGCCAGAATTTGATTTTGTTGAGCATGCTTGTGCAAATAACAACATTAATCCAATTAATACAAATAAGATACTATTTCTCATGATGCGTTTTGGCCGTTTCATTTTCTTCTCTCCTTTTGTTTTTCATGTACTGCCAATCTATGATGCTTCTCGTTTTCCCCCCTTGTTCCGTTGCATATCTGCATTATAGAAGAATATCAATCTGAATATTTACACAATATTTACAATAATTTTAACTATTTTGACAAACAATTTAAAAAATATTTACTTTCGAATGAATTTTGAATAATTTGTACATAACCCATAAAAAATGATGGATTTGAGAGGAGGAACTTGACAACAAGAACTTGCAGCTTTCACTCAATTAAAATTAAGGAGGGTTTTACATGTCACTTGAAGCAAAAACAGAACAATCAGCTATTATCACACAAACGATTTCTCATCCAAAAGAATCTAAATTCAAAGATGGCTTATCTATTCTATTAATGAACAAAGCGGCAATGGTGGGTGCAATTATTATTCTTTTCTATATTTTAATTGCCATCTTTGCACCGCTCTTGGCACCATATGACCCATACGATATAAAATTAGAAAATAAATTACTGCCGCCATCGGCAGACCACTTGATGGGAACAGATGACAAAGGTAGAGATATATTAAGCAGAATTTTATACGGTTCAAGGCTTTCCATGGGTATTGGTATCACAGCAGTCATTTTTGGTGCCTTTTTTGGAATTATTTTTGGCCTTATTGCCGGCTACTATGGAAAATGGATTGACTCAACCATTATGAGAATTATGGATATCCTGCTGGCATTCCCAGGAATATTGCTTGCATTAGCAATCATTAGTGCACTTGGGCCTGGTTTAATGAATGTTACGATAGCTGTTGGAGTATATTCCATTCCGCTTTTTGCCCGTATTGTTCGCGGTTCTACATTAGAAGTAAAACGACTTGAATATATTGACGCAATCCGTTCACTAGGAGCGAATGATGGAACCATTATCTTCAAGCATATATTACCGAATATTCTCTCACCAATTATTGTTCAAGGAACTTTAAGACTTGCAACCGTCATTCTTTCAGCCGCTGGTTTATCCTTCCTTGGACTTGGCGCACAGCCCCCTTCACCTGAATGGGGGACGATGTTAAGTAATGGCCGGGATTTCTTATTCTCTGCACCTTATATTGCAATATTTCCAGGACTGGCCATTTCCATTTTAGTTTTAGGCTTTAATATCTTCGGAGATGGACTTCGTGATGCATTTGATCCAAGAATGAAAAAATAATTAATTTTGAGGAGGGTGATAAATGATGATGATGTTTATTATACGCCGCTTAATGCAGACAATCCCCGTTGTAGTGGGGGTAACGTTTGTTGTCTTTTTTATCATGCAGCTTGTTCCAGGTGACCCTGCTGTTTTACTTGCAGGTGAAGGAGCTTCAAAGGAAACAATCCAAGCTATACGTGAACAGTTAGGCTTGAATCGGCCATTGTTTGTTCAATATTTCGATTATTTGATGAACGTTTTTCGGGGAGATTTTGGCGTCTCTCTTAAGAACAGTCAGCCTGTTCTGGACGAAATATTAGTAAGATTGCCAATCACAATGGAGCTTGCCTTTTTTAGTATTATCTTCACAATCATTTTAGGAATGACTGCAGGAATTATTTCTGCGATTAAGCCTTACTCTCTTACAGATTCAACCGTGATGATCATCGCATTATTAGGGATTTCATTACCAAGCTTTTGGTTTGGCTTAATGATGATGTACTTCTTTTCAGTAAAGCTGCAAATCCTTCCGGTTGCAGGCTGGGACAGCATTCTTCATATTATCCTGCCAGCTTTAACATTAGGCGCAGGCGGGGCGGCAATTGTTGCACGAATGACAAGATCAAGCATGCTAGAGGTAATTCGCCAGGACTATATCAGAACAGCTCGTGCGAAAGGTCTTCGTGAACGGGTGATTATCTACAAGCATGCCCTGAGAAACGCCTTAATTCCAGTCATTACCGTCGTGGGATTACAGTTTGGGGCGTTACTTGGCGGAACCGTTCTTGTTGAATCTATCTTTGCCATTAACGGTCTTGGAAGAATGATTGTTGATGCTATTCGAATGCGCGATCTTCCAATGGTCCAAGGCGGCGTCCTAGTAGCCTCACTCGTATTCGTAATCGTGAATTTATTTGTCGATGTTCTCTATCGATTCTTTAATAAACGGATTGAATTAAATTAATAGGTGGTGAGTAAACGTGATAGAAAAAAATAAACCGATTTTAGAAGTAAAAGGGTTAAAAACACATTTCTCTACAAAGCGCGGAGTCAGTAAAGCGGTGGATGGCATTGACTTTACCTTGCATAAAGGGGAAACCTTAGGGATTGTTGGAGAGTCCGGATGTGGAAAGAGTATGACATCCTTATCTATACTGAGGTTAATCCCCTCGCCTCCTGGAAAAATTGCCGGAGGGCAAATCCTTTTTAAAGGGAAGGATTTGGTCACCTTGTCTGAGAATGAAATGCGGGAAATTCGCGGAAATGAAATCTCAATGATTTTCCAGGAGCCGATGACCTCACTTAATCCGGTTATTCCGGTTGGCGAGCAAATAGCTGAAGCATTAAGGCTTCATCAAAAATTGGGCCGTAAAGCCGCCTGGGATAAGGCTGTTGAAATGCTGAAGCTTGTCGGTATTCCATCACCGGAAAAAAGAGCAAAACAGGAGCCCTTCCAATTAAGCGGCGGAATGCGGCAGCGGGTTATGATAGCAATGGCACTTGCCTGTACACCTGAGGTACTGATTGCTGACGAACCAACAACAGCCTTGGATGTAACAATTCAAGCCCAAATACTTGAATTAATCAAAGATTTACAATCTAAGCTGGGTATGGGGGTAATTATGATTACCCATGATCTTGGGGTTGTCGCCGAAACCTGTGATACAGTTGCCGTGATGTATGCAGGGAATATCATCGAACATGCACCAACTGACAAAATTTTTGAGCATCCAAAACATCCTTATACGCAAGGATTATTAGATTCCTTGCCAAAAATACATGAAGACCAAGAAGAATTGCGGACAATTGAAGGCAGTGTCCCGAGCCCGTATCATTTTCCTGCTGGCTGCCGGTTTGCCTCTAGATGCCCCTTCCAGCAGCCGATTTGTCACGAGAAGCAGCCAGAGCTGCTAGAACAAAAAGATGGTGTAAAAGTCCGCTGCTGGATGTATACGGATCAATGGACTGGCCCTGTCGGGAAAAAGGAGGCTGTTAAATAATGCAGGCTGCAGCAGAAAAGAAAGTATTATTAAAAGTAGACCATTTAAAACAATATTTCCCTGTAAAAACAGACTCACTTTTTAAGCCTAAAGCTTATGTAAAAGCCGTTGATGATATATCCTTTCACCTTTATGAAGGTGAAACCTTAAGCATTGTGGGTGAATCCGGCTGCGGGAAATCCACCACTGGCAGGGCTATTTTAAGACTGGATGAACCAACCGGTGGAAAAGTCTTTTTTTCAGGCCAAAATATTTTAGACTTAAATAAAAAAGAGATGAGAAAACTAAGAGGTGACCTGCAGGTTATCTTCCAGGATCCTTTCGCGTCCCTCAACCCGCGGCAAACAATTAAACAAATTTTAAATGAGGCAATGGCGATACAGAATGTCGTTGAAAAACCAAATAGAATGTCCAGGATGCTGGAATTGCTGGGCTATGTTGGTCTGCCGGCAGAAGCACTTGACCGCTACCCTCATGAATTCAGCGGCGGTCAGCGTCAGCGGATTGGGATTGCAAGAGCCCTTGCGGTAAATCCAAAACTAATCATATGCGATGAAGCAGTTTCAGCTTTGGACGTATCAATTCAAGCACAGATTCTTAACCTATTGAAAAAGCTGCAGCATCAATTTCAGCTGACTTTTCTGTTTATCTCCCACGACTTAAGTGTGGTCCGGCATATATCCGATCGGGTAATGGTTATGTATTTAGGTAAAGTGGTTGAAATTGCAGATAAGAAGGCATTATTTGACTCACCGCTTCATCCCTATACTCAGGCATTGTTGTCATCAATCCCAGTGCCAAACCCAACACTTAAAAGAGAGCGTATCATGTTAAAAGGAGATGTCCCCTCCCCGATTAATCCGCCAAGCGGCTGCCGCTTCCATACTCGCTGCCCCTTTGCAACGGAAAAATGTAAGGCGGAGGAACCGGCTCTAAGGGAAATGGGTGAAAAACATTTTGTCAGCTGCCACTACGCAGAAAAATTTAGATAGAAAAAGAATTTTAAATAATATAGAATACTAAAATAAAAAGGGAGCAGCATCAGCCTCCCTTTTTCCACATTAAAGGAGAATTTCGAACCATGTTATCAGTTGAAGCTTTCTCCCTTACAATTATGATTGCCTCCCTCGCACCATTGCTGGGGGCTTTTACATTACTTTTTTTATTTCTGTTTGAAAAACGAATTGACCTCCTGGAAAAACAAAAACGAGAAATTGCCTTAGAAAGAGAGCTGCAAACAGCCCTTTACAATCAACTGAATCAAGAAATTCAGCCGCATTTCTTTTTTAATACGTTAAATTCTATCTTGAGTTTAGCCAGACTAGATCGAAAAACAGAATTAATCCGAGCGATTGAAACCCTTTCAAAACTGCTTAAATTTAAGTATCAAACAAATACTAGCTTTATTACGATTGATGAAGAACTAACCTATGTTAAATATTATTTAGAGATTCAAAAAATCAGATTTCGGGACAGGCTTTACTATGAATGTTCTATTGATCCCACTATAAACCAGGCCGTTACAATCCCTTTTCTACTACAAACCTTTGTCGAGAATGCATTTAAACATTCATTTGAAAAATTTATCGGTGAAGCTTTTTTAAAAATAACGATTAAGAAACAGGATCAAGAAGTTTATATTACCGTCTGGAATAATACAACTGAAAGCCGCGATGATCAATCTCATGAAAGAGGGCTTGGCTTAGAAAATATTACGAAAAGGCTGGAGCTCTTATTTCCGACTGGAAATACATCCGTGCAACTAATTAACACAGATGGCGGGACAAGTGTTACAGCAGTTTTTCCGTTTGTTCTAAAGACAGAAATTTAAGGAGGGGTACATTTCTATATGAACATTTTATTAGTCGACGATGAGCCGCTGGAGTTAGAACAGCTTGAATATTTAATACTACAAAAATTCCCAACTTGGAAAATTTTCAAGGCCCAAGATGCTTCGATTGCGCTCCAAATCGCTAAAGAGCATGACATCTTTCTAGCTTTTCTAGATATTCAGATGCCAGGAAAAACAGGATTAGAATTGGCAAAAGAATTCTCCGGGTTATATTCTATGGACATTATTATGGTAACAGCTTATCAAAATTTCGAATATGTACAAACCTCGTTACGCATAGGGGTCGTTGATTATATTACCAAGCCCATTATTGAGGAGGAACTAATAGCTATTTTAGGCAGATATGAGCGATTAGGAAGATATTCAGAACCAATCGTGAACGCGTTAAAGATTATTCATCAGGAATACAGTGAAAAATTAACGTTAAATTATTTAGCCTCTAAAATTCATATTAACTCTGCTTATTTAAGCAGAAAATTTAATGAAGAAGTTGGAATGGGGTTTTCTGAATATTTAAATGACTTCCGCCTAAAGGAAGCCCAAAAAATGCTCATTGATTTTCCTAATTTAAGTATCAGTTCGATTTCTGAAAGATGCGGATTTAACAGTCAACATTATTTCAGTCAAATATTTCGGAAAGTGACAGGTCTATCACCTAGAGATTACCGCTTAAGGGAGACATTCCATTGAAAAAAAGTGACTTTCAACTTTATATAAGCGGTGCTGCCAAGCTTGGGGTCAGTTTCGGAGTTGTTAGTTTACTATCACGCTGGGTAACAGGAAATACAATCCTTTCCTCCCCGGAAACATTAATCACCTATGGACTGATCGGCGGCATCGGCTATTCATTTATGGGAGCCTTATCAATTATTTTGTTTGGCTTTCTGGCAAAAATCATACGTAAACAATTTTCTGAGCAACAGACAATCGGGGATATTTTACGGGAAAAATTATCACCAAGCGGCTACTGGTTTATGCTTACCATTATTTTTATTACCAGCTTTCACTCTTTATTTGTTCAAGCAGTAGGGGCAGCCACACTGATCCATTTAATATTTCCGATTCCCACTTTCGTTGGAATGATGGTTTTCCTTGGATTTTGTTATATTATTGGCGGTATTGGCGGCATTGATCGGCTCCATCAGCTCGCTGGAATAAATGTCACGCTTATTTTTGCAGCCGTTATCGTCATTCCGGTTTATTTTTTTATCCAGGAAGGTATTTATCCGGTTTTCGACGGAATTAAACTCTATCATCCCTATTTATTGTATATAAAAAACCAGGAAGCCATTCTGTTTATCTTCACAGCCCTGTTAGTGTTTGTTGGACAAGTTTTGCTGGACCGTGCCACATGGCAAAGAATCTTTATGATCCAAAAGGAAAAAGTTCGCATGACCTTTACATTAACAGGGGTGGTTTGGGCAACCATTCCGCTTGCTCTTTCATCATTATTAATGATTGTTTTATTTGGCCGGGGGTTCGACAATATTTACTCGTTATTTTTTGAGCTGGTGGACAAAATTCAATCAACTGTCTTAATCATTCTTTTTGTCCTTTTTTGTTTCAGTGCTATTTCGTCGGCCATTAGTGCAGAATTGCATGCAACCACAAGTTTATTTATAAAAAATGCAATGGACCTGTTTCGTCCGCTTTCTAATAATGAAAAATGGAAATATACGTATTGGTTTGCAGGCACTGTCTGCGTTATACTGCTCTTTATTTCTAGTCTTCTTGCACCGAGCCCGCTTAAATTATTGTTCTTTATTGGAAATATTTATGCTGCAATAATTAGCCCGATGCTATATATCATTTTTAGCAAATGCAAACTGCCTTTCATCGTTCCCTTCTCATCATTTATTGGCGCCGTATCCGGATATGTATTTATGCCAATAACCGAAGACTTGAAAGCGATTTGGATTAGCTTTGCCATTTCATCTTTTATCTGTCTAAGTACTCTAGTATTTCATATAATTTCTAAACACATTCGTAATAAATTATAGGGGGAGAACAAAATTGGGACGCAGTCAGGTCCTTTTGAAAGGACAACAAGAATATAGCTCAGATTTACTGCCGACAAATCAAGAAGCACGCACATGGAAAACAGGTCATTTTTTCTCAATCTGGATGGGTTCAGTTCATAATGTTCCGTCCTATGTCACAATTGGCGGTTTCTTCGCCTTAGGCTTATCGATATGGCAGGTATTATTAATCATCATAATTTCTTCCATTTTACTTTCAGCCATGATGGTACTGAATGGTCATGCTGGCAGTAAGCATGGAATCCCTTTCTCGATCCTGCTTCGTACGAGCTATGGAAGGAAAGGCGCACATTTTCCTGGTGTGCTTAGAGGTGTAATTGCCGCTATTATGTGGTTCGGTCTCCAAACCTATGCCGGCAGCCTTGCCGTAAGTATTTTACTAGGAAAGTTTTGGCCGTCTTTTTTAACGTTGGGCGGTAGTTTTACATTTTTAGGGTTAACACTTCCTACCCTCCTGTCCTTTCTCTTATTCTGGGCCATAAATGTGTTATTTATTTTTGCCGGAATGAAGCGGTTAGGAAAGCTAACAAAGATTGTTACTCCGTTTGTTTTTATCGTTTTCGGAGGAATGTCCATTTGGTCTATTAATCTTGCTGGGGGAATTACTCCTATACTAAATTATCAAGCAAAGGGATTTCAAGGAAATAGTTTTTTTATGTTAATGACATGCATTTCTGCTATCATGGCCACCTGGGTGGCGCAAATTTTAAGTGTATCCGATGTTACTAGATTCTCACGTTCTAATAGGGAGCAATCCATTGGACAAATAGCAGGACTTCTCACGACATATTTATTATTTGCAGTGGCAAGTATTTCAATTATAGTCGGATCTGAAATTGCTTTTGGCGTTCCAATCTGGAATGTCCTTGAAGTAGTAGAACGGTTCGACAATCAATTTGCGATTATTCTTTCACTGCTGACAATATGCTTATCCACTTTAACTGTCAACATTGTTGGAAATATCATACCTGCTGGTTATCAGCTGGCTACTTTGTTTCCAAACAGATTAACTTTTAAAACAGGTGCACTGACGGCAACAATCGCTGGCATAGTAATTATGCCGTGGAAGTTAATGGAGAATCCGACTAGTATTTTTATGTTCTTAAATATAGTCGGGGGGATGTTAAGTCCTGTAATTGGAGTTATGCTGACCCATTATTTCTTCATTTGTAAAAAAGAAATAAATGTCGAAGAGTTATATTCTCTAAATGGCAGCAATCAATACGCATATGGAATAAACATTCCAGCCATGCTTGCAACAATATTGGCCGGCTTCATCAGCCTGTTAGGCAGCTTTGTACCGAAATTAGCACCACTTTCAAGTATTTCTTGGTTTACAGGAATCCTTTTGGCTGTCCTCTTTTACCTTTTATTATTTAACTCTAGTAAACTAGTTGAATTTAGGTCATTAAAACAGAATTAAATTAAAAAGGCTGATTTGAGGCAATCAATATTAACTGCCTGCAAAATCAGCCTTTTCTCCATACTATTATAATACTTGTTATTTAATTGAAACGTTATTGATTTCCAAATATCCTGATGGGCTAATGGAAAATCCTTCTACATTTTTCCGGACTGCAGCCATGTTTTCAATTACTCTTACTGGAATATATACGGCATCTTCCTTTTCGATTTCTTGTGACTTGGCATATAATTCGATACGTTTATCTGGATCCTTTTCTTTACGCGCCTCTTCTACTAAGCGGTCAACCTCTTTATTGCTATAGAAGAAAGTATTTCCAGCTGCACCTTGAGAGTTTGTATGGAAAAGATTATATTGATTATAATCAGCATCTCCGGTAGCATTTCTCCAGCTCAGGATAAACATTTCTGAATCTCCTTTATTTACCTGCTCTACAAAAGTTCCATACTCACTAACCTCAATATTTAATTTAATGCCGATTCCTTTTAGCTGTGATTGAAGAACCTCGGCCATATTTACCCTTTCTTTACTATCCATTGTCTTTAACGTCGTTTCAAAGCCGTTCGGATAACCTGCCTCTGCTAGTAATTTCTTCGCTTCATTTAGATTATATTCATATGCTTTCATATCTGGGTGATATCCAAAGACTTTAGAGCCTAATAATGAATTCGCTTTTTTTCCTACATTATTATATACACCTTTTAAAATCGAATCCATTTCAACAGCATGAGCGATTGCTTTTCGAACCCGTACATCATTAAATGGTTTCTTTTGCACATTAAAGCCAATATACTCTGTTCCAAATCCTTCACTTCGATAAACTTCACTCTCTTGAGAACCTTCAACTGTTTCCATCATTGGAACGGAAAGCGGCTCAGCAATATGTGCTTCCCCAGTTTCAAGCATTGCGACTCTTGTCGATTCTTCTGGTACTACTTTAAATACTACTTTATCTACACTTACTGGTTTCCCCCAATAATTCTTGTTTTTATTAAAGACAATTTCTTGCCCTGGTGTCCATGATTCAAATACGAACGGTCCGGTTCCATTTGGTTCTTTAATAATATTTTTACCATATTTTTCAATTGTCTTTGGACTAATGATACCTCCTTCGTGGCTGGCTAGAATAGACAGCAATGGAGCAAACGGCTCTGATAATATAAATTGAACTGTATAGTCATCAATAACCTTTACTTCTTTTACCATTTTGAATACAACAGCCCTTGGTGAAGCAACCTTTGGATCTAATAGGCGGTCGAACGTTGCCTTTACTGCCTTCGCATTAAAATCTGTCCCATCATGGAATTTTACACCTTGTCTCAGCTTGAATTCCCAAGTTGTATCATCCAACTGTTTCCATTCTTCAGCCAGCAGTGGTTTGATTTCTGCGTTTTGGTCACGTCCTACTAACCCTTCATAAATTTTACCATGTGTAACACTTGCCGCATTAATTGTTGACATAAAATGATGATCTAAGTTTTCGGCATCCGACAAACGGGCAATAATTAATGTACCGCCATCTTTGGATGCTTTGTCTTTTGTATTATCACTAGTATTGACGTTCTTATTTGTGGAACAGCCTGTTATCACAATCAACAACAATAGTGATGTAAAAAATCTAGTAAACCGTTTTTTTGCTTTCATAGTCTTAACCCTCCTGTTTTATTGAAAACTCTGTCTATAACCAATTATAGAAATATTCTAACTATTATACCTCAAAAATATTTACTTTTTTTTAAAATATCTTTACTACTTTTGAAAAATATAAAAAACTAAAAGAGGGTGTCCCAAAAGTAGATAACTTTTAGGGACATTCCCTCTTTTGTTTATGTACTCTGAAATTGGTCTGTTGATTTCCGCTCCAGGCGGCTTCGCTTTCCGCGGGGTAGGCGGTGAGCCTCCTCGGCGTAAACGCCTGCGGGGTCTCACCTGTCCCACTACTCCCGCAGGAGTCTTCGCCGCCTTCCGCTCCAATCAACAGAGTGAAAAAAATAAGTCATTATTCTTTGTACAAAAAAATAAGAAAATCATCCATTTGGTATAATGAAGTTACCACACCACATTAACTAAAAGGAATGATTTTCTTGTGTACATGAATTATACTACGACCTAGTTCTACCTATGGATATTGAAGTCTTGATCTCCGAACACCATCTTTGCCGAATCGTTGACTTTGCTGTTGAAAAGATGAATCCAAACTGTTTAATTCCGCATTTCGAAACACTTAAACATTTTAACCGTCCAATGCCAAAGAATTGGATTTCAGATTCTGGTTATGGAAGTGAAGAAAACTACGCCTACTTAGAAGAGAATGAGGTTAAAGCCTACATAAAATATAACAGCTTTGACAAAAAACAAACCAAAGCTTGGAAAAAACAAGTTGGACGCATAGAAAATATGACCTATGATGATGAGCTTGACGAGTGGACTTGTAAGAACAATAAACGCCTTGTATTTCAGTATGAGAGTCGAAGGAAAACGGATATCAGGACTTATTTATGCACAGATTGCCCTAACTGCCCTTTTCAAGAAGCTTGCGCCAAAAGAAAAGAAACGAAAAACATCCAAGTGTCTATAGAAAACCAGAAACAGAGGAAAGAGGTTCGGGTACTTTTGTCCACTGAAGAAGGTGACAAAAAATATAGACAGAGAAAAATGGATGTTGAACCTGTATTCGGGCAAATAAAACATAACCGGGGTTTCAATCGGTTTTCGTTAAGAGGCCTTTCCAAAAATATTACGGAATGGGGTCTTATTTGTGTTGCCCATTCCCCCTGGGGGAGTAAATCTTTAAAATCTAAAAACAAAATGGATGAAAAAGGAAACTAACTCAAAAGAGTCGTTATTCAACGATCTTTTGAGTCAGCCCCCCTTACTTACATAATTTTATAGATTTAATGAACCAGAAACTAAGTTTCCTTCATAAAAAACAGCTTGTCTTTTCGACCTTCTAGCAATTACTTCGGCAGAACAGCTCGCATCTACTAAAATCATATTGGCTGCATCCCCTGATTTTGGCCATACTTGGTTACCATCTTTATCCAGCGGTGTCACACCGCCAGTAATAAATTTTAATGCTTGAGATAACGAGACTTCATCAGTCCATCTATAACGTTCCAGCAACCGGCCGGCCCTTTCAAGAACATCGCCGTTTCCTGTCGGCCACCACGAGTCGTAGATATTATCATTACCTACAGCTACCTCAACACCTAATTTATCCAGTAGATTAACAGGAGGAATGGCACGGCCGCCTGGCAAGCTGGTTACAATGGAAATCCCTGCATCTTTTAATATCTCAGCCATTTCTATTGCTTCTTCCTTCGATACATCTCCAAGACCAAAGGCATGGCTGACTGCTACTCTTCCTTCCCAGCCAGCTTGCTTCGTTAAATACGCAAGCCGTTTCATTGTAAACGTTCCTAAGTGACCCGGGTCATGTAAATGCAGATCGATATCGGCATTGCCTTCAACTGCTAACTCCATTAACTGGACTAATGACACCTCTATATTATTATCGACTGTAGCAGGATCGACTGCCCCGACTATTCCCGCACCATTTCTTAATGCCTCTCTAACTAATTGAACAGTTCCGGGACGAAGCAACCCATGTTGGGCAAATGCGACAATTTCAGAGCTTACTTTATTAGAATAAGTTTCTAATGCTTGTTTGACACCTTCTAAATTTTGTAATTTTACTTCTGGATAAATATCCACATGTGTTCTTACGTGAGTCGATCCATAGGACAACAGCACCTTAAGCAAAGCTTCAGCGCGTTCCTGGGTACTTAAAGAAATAGAAGCAAGAATGTTTTTTTCAATTTCACAGCGCTCAATCACACTTGACGCCGGGATGCAGGCCCTCCAATTCTCGCCCATATAAGTTTTATCAAGATGGACATGTTTTTCGATAAAGGATGGAATTAACAGCAGTCCCTTTGCATCCTTTATAGGAAATTCATCCGTAATAATCTCATTTGCATCTATTAATCTTGTAACTTTACCAGCTGAAATTAACAGATGATATAGCTCTGTATTTGTCCCTGTGACACGGCCATTCTCTCTTTTATAACCAGTTTCTAAACGTACGTTTTTTAACCAATAATTATTCATTAATGTTAAACTTCCTTTCAATGATAGATAAAAGATAAAAGGGTATATCCGATATGGATATCCCTCTATAACATATGTTTCTATTTAATGGAAACATCGTTAATTTCTAAATAGCTGGCCGGGCTGATACCAAATCCGCTCACATTTTTTGCAACAGCTGCCATATTTTCAATTACTCTTACTGGAATATATACAGCATCTTCCATTTCTAGTTCCTGTGCCTTTGCATATAATTCAATCCTCTTGTTTGGATCCTTTTCTTTACGTGCATCATCAATTAAACGGTCAACCTCTTTATTGCTGTAGAAGAATGTATTTCCTGCTGCACCATGGGAGTTTGTATGGAAAAGATTATATTGGTTATAATCTGCATCACCTGTTGCGTTTCTCCAGCTATAGATGAACATTTCAGAGTTACCTTTATTCACTTGTTCTACAAATGTACCATACTCTAATACCTCAACCTTAACTTTTATACCAATCCCTTTTAATTGTGATTGAAGTACTTCAGCCATATTGGCTCTTTCCTTATTGTCCATTGTTTTTAATGTTACCTCAAAACCATTCGGATAGCCTGCTTCGGCTAGCAATTTTTTCGCCTCATTAAGGTTATATTCGTATGCTTTCATGTCTGGATGGTAGCCAAAAACCTTTGGACCCAGTAATGAGTTTGATTTTTTGCCAATATTATTGTATACCCCTTTTATAATTGAATCTATTTCAACAGCATGTGCAATTGCTTTCCGCACACGGACATCGTTAAATGGTTTTTTCTTTGCATTAAAACCTATATACTCTGTCCCAAATCCTTCACTGCGATAGACCTCAACTGAAGTTAAACCTTCTGCTGTAGACAGCATAGGGACTGACAACGGTTCAGCAATATGTGCCTCTCCTGTCTCAAGCATGGAAATTCGTGTTGTCTCTTCCGGTACTACTTTGAATACCACTTTATCAACCTTAGCTTTTGCTCCCCAATATTCAGTGTTCTTATTAAAGACAATTTCTTGACCAGGAGTCCAAGATTCGAAAACAAACGGACCTGTTCCATTCGGTTCGTTGATTATTTTCTTACCGAACTTTTCAATTGTTTTCGGACTTATGATACCTCCCTCATGACTGGCTAGGATGGAAAGTAAAGGAGAGAATGGCTCTGATAAAATAAACTGAACGGTATAATCATCAATGACTTTCACTTCTTTTACCATTTTAAATACATTGGCTCTTGGCGAGGCAACATTAGGATCTAGCAAGCGATCAAAAGTTGCTTTCACTGCCTCTGCATTAAAGTCAGTTCCATCATGGAATTTTACATTCTTTCTTAGGTTAAACTCCCAGGTTGTATCATTAAGCTGCTTCCATTCTTCTGCAAGCAATGGCTTAAATTCTGAATTTTTATCCCGTCCAACGAGCCCCTCATAAATTTTACTATGTGTGACACTTGCTGCATTGATTGTCGACATAAAATGATGATCTAGGTTTTCAGGATCAGACAAACGCGCAATTATTAAAGTTCCACCTTCTTTTGATGAACCTTTACCGTTATTATCTTTTGAACTTACATCCTGATTAGTTGAGCATCCACTGATAACGACTACGATTAACATAAACAGCAACAATCTACCAAATACCCTTTTCACTTTTACCATCACTAGCCCCCTGAATATTTATTTAATTCTATTTAATTATAAGAAATATTCAGACTATTTTGTTTTAAATATCTTTACTAGAATTTTAAATATCTTTACTTGTTTTTTTAATCTCTTGACTTGTTATACTATTATATTGACTTTACTATTTTGAAAGATGGTGCAAGCAGTTCATTTTCAGGAAGCTGCTGATAATCTCTTTCCAAATACCCGTTTCTCATTTTAGCAAAATATTGCTGCCCTTGTTGTTTTATTTGTTCCAAATCTAGTCCAGGAATTTTGCGGTCTTTCATCACAATCTTGCCGTTTATTATCGATAATTTGACGTCCCTGCCGCTGCCGCTCGCAATCATTGTCCGAATAGGATCGTCAATTACTCCCATATGAAAGCCATCTAAGTCGATTGCAATAATATCAGCTTTAGCTCCAACAGCAAGTCTTCCTAAATCGTCCCTGCCGAGGAAGTTTGCCCCGCCGATTGTTGCCGCCCGATATAAATCAGCATAGGTTGAATCTTCTACGTTCTGTTCGATTACTCGTGACAGCATACTGCCTGTTCGAATGTTTTGAAACATATCCGGAGGGAAGGTATCTGTTCCAATAGCAAGATTAACTCCTGCCCTTTTATATTTTGCAAATGATTCTAATGCACTGCCATGCCGGCCAATAATTAGCGGACAATGAATGACCGTTGTATTCGTTTCCTTTAATAAGGCAATATCATCCCCCTCACCGGCTTTGGTCTCGCTGTAACCTGCAATAAAATGAGCATGAGGAATTCCTATTGCTGGTCCCAAGAAGCCAAGATTATATAAATAACGGATAGGCGTTACGCCATGTTTTTCAACCATTCTATGGTATTCAAAGCTACCTTGAGCAGCATGAAGCTTGATTGGCACATTTAATTTTTCACTATAATGTTTCGTTTCTTTGAGACTTTCTTCTGTTTGACACTCAATCCGTTCAGGTGCAAGCATTCCTCTCACCAATCCATCATAGGCGCCGTCAAACTCCTCAACAAACTTAACCGCTCTCTTTAGTCCTGCCCTTCCTGCCTCTTCATCCCAAAAAAGCTTGATGGCTCCATCGGGCTCCACTACTCTAATTCCGGATTGGTAGCTTGGGCCTAAATAAATTCTTAATCCCAATTTTCCAGCATGATGGGCTGCTGCTGCTAATTCCTGATATGTTTCCGCCCATCTTTTATAAAAAACAGAAGTTATCGGCATTGCTGTTGTAATTCCGTGAAGAATTAATTGCGAATAGGCGTATAGGGATTTAAAAGCCTCTTCTTCCTCTGTCATGACTTCATGATATCCATTTTGAACATAGCGCTCTGACCAAAGCAGGTTTTTTTGTCTTTCTGCAATTGCTTCAAGATGGAGTATGTCGTGATCAATATCCCCCAGCGCATTTAAGTCGATAAAGCCTGGACTAATG
This sequence comes from Neobacillus kokaensis, assembly GCF_014656545.1. Classification (GTDB taxonomy): domain Bacteria; phylum Bacillota; class Bacilli; order Bacillales; family Cytobacillaceae; genus Neobacillus; species Neobacillus kokaensis. Next base: position 38,198 of record NZ_BNDS01000024.1, on the reverse strand, counting down.
ACCGCATTTCCAGCGTCAATTACCTCATCCACTTCACCTTGATAATTTTTACCGACATAAATGATTGTGTCGTGTTCATAAACAACTTCAGCATTTTCGATTATGACATGATCAGATCCGTCATAGCCAATCACATATCTTCCTTTTAATTTTGTTGCCATTTTAAACATCTCCTTTCAATCTGCTAATACTATAATCTTCTTCGTTATACCGCTTTTCATCGACATAACCACGTGCATGGCCCCAGAAATATTTTGTCGGCTGCATATATTTTTCAAGGCCAGCCCGCTGTATGGTTGCCTTCGCCTCTTCGTTAGCCTCAAATAGGGCTGTTTGTTCATCAACCGAACGGACTTTTCGGCCTTCCATGATGATTTTCCCATCCACAATGACGTGGTCGACATCATTGGCAACCGCTTGGTAAACCAAGCGATGGACGTGCATAAATTCAGGAGCTAAATGCGGCTGGTTGAGGTTAACGGTAATCACGTCAGCTTTTTTGCCAGCTTCCAGTGAACCAAGTTCATCATCCCAGCCAATGCATTTTGCCGCTTCAATCGTTACCATCTCTAACAGCTTGCCAGGCGGTAAATAATATTCATCTCTTAAAGCAGCCTGGTGGACAAACTGTGTTTTTCTCATTGCTTGAAACATATCAAAACTTGTACATGGTGATGTTCCGTCGGTCGATATGGCAACCGTCGCTCCAAGTTCGATTAATTCCGGAATAGGAGTTCGCGCACTTACCTGTGAAATACCTGGGGAAGCACTCACATTTGTACCTGTATCCGCCAAGATTCGTGCCTCATCGAATGAAATTCCCCTGCAATGCTGGAGGTGAACATCAGGTCCTAAAAGTGCGTTGTCGGGGTCCTGAACAGCAAGATGAATCATCCCGCCAAAGGCATCTGAATGGATCCGTGTTTTATACTTCCTAGCAATTTCGCGAATTCTTTTTGCTTGATAGAGATCATGTTCTGTTAATCCATAAAGCCTTGCAGGTGAGGTCGGCCCTGAAGGCTCAACTGAAGTAACGATTACAAATGGTGTAATAAAAGCACGGGTCCGGTCATCATTTGCATGATTCAAAGCTTCAATAACGGCTTCCGCCCCCTGTAACACTTCCTCGTAGGTTACTTCTTTTACAACCCTTTTCCCATCGACCCAGCGGCTGAATAAATGCGGCCATGGCGGATTACAGGGACCTGTACAGACAACCTCTCTTATACCTGCCTCGGCGTAAGCTTTAGCATGGTTGATTGCAAAGATTGGATCATCAGAACGCGGCATCGAACCTAACACAGATACACCTGTTGTAATGCCAGCTTTTAATCTCTCAAGAGCAGAAAGCTTTCCCTCGTAATACCAAAAGTCATCAGTAACGAAATGCTTATACGTATTTGTCATGATTGGCATCCAAAAGTCTATGTTCTCCATAGCAATTGTTTTAAACATCGAATGCCCGCCATGCCCATGAACATCTATTAATCCAGGCAAAATACATTGATGACTACAATCCATCACTTTTTTGGCTGCATACTTTGATTCTATTCTTTCTGTAAGATCAACATCTACTATTCTGCCTGCATGAATTGCGACAGCTCCATCTTGAATTATGCGTCTCTCTGCATCCATTGTTATGACTGTTCCATGAATTAACAGCAAATCAATCATTTTGAACCTCCTAAATTTGTTACTCTGTTAGCTGCTAGGATTATAGGATAATTATAGAAAAAAAATGTTATTGATATTTTCGGAATTATTACTCATTTTTAAACTTTTTCTACTTCTTTAGCTTCTCATATTTACTTCGGAATATATGTTTTGATTAAATGTAATGAAAGCAAGAGCGAGGGCGAGGGCTATTGTCAAGACGGAGGGCTAAGTGAAATGAATGTCTTATTACTCGATGATGAACCATTAGAGCTGGAACAGCTAGAATATTTACTCCAAACTGAATTTCCTTTATGGAAGTATTACAAGGCTCAAAATGCATGTCAAGCTCAATCAATCTGTCAAAATATTGATATCCAGCTGGCTTTTTTGGATATAAATCTTCCGGGAAAATCGGGACTGGAATTTGGCGAGGAACTTAGGAAAATAAATAAAGATGTTGAAATTATAATGGTTACTGCCTGTCAGGATTTCAGTTATGCCCTGCAATCCATTAGAATCGGGGTTATTGATTACTTAACCAAACCCGTTATAGAAAACGAATTGTTAAAAATTCTCGCAAAATACAAGGATAGTCACTTATCCCATCGTTATTCTGCTTTAATTCAAAATTCATTATTCGCAATTCATGATAGATTTACAGAAAAGATCTCTCTATCAGAAATTGCCAGCGCTGTCCATGTTAATCCAACCTACTTAAGCCGCAAATTCCACGAAGAGGTTGGTGTATCTTTTTCAGAGTATTTAATTCAATTCCGGATTCAAGCTGCCAAACGGTTATTGCTTGAGAACCCAAGCTGGTCGATATCTGTTGTTGCAGAAAATAGCGGATTCAGCAGTCAAAACTATTTTAGTACATTATTTCGAAAAATAGAGGGGATGTCGCCAAAGGATTTCCGTGAAGAGAAAAACAAACACAAAATCCCCTGAATATTTTTTTCAGGGGATAACTGATTATTGTCTATTTAGCGCCGGCATCCAGCAGAATCTTTTCTATTTCCACAAATCCTTTTTCCTGTGCATGTGCAATTGGTGTAACCCCATTAGAATCGGGAATATTTACATCCGCTCCGTGTTCTATCAAAAGCTTAATGGTCTCCTGCTGTTTTTTTCCTCCATCATTCAGGATGATCGCTTCTAGTAAAGCCGTCCATCCTAAATTATTTATATGGTTTACATCGACATCGGTTGTTTCCAACAGTTGTTTCACCACGTCAACATAGCCGTGCTCAGAAGCTGGTATAAGGGCTGTTCCGCCGTATCTATTTACAATCTTAGTATCAGCACCAGCTTCTATTGTCAGCTTTAATATATCTAAATAGCCCTCAGCCCCTGCATATAGATACGGATTATTCTTCATGTTATCTTGGATGTTTACATCCGCTCCATTTTCAACTAAAACTTTGGCAGTATTAATATCATTTTCATAAGTTGCAATCATGAGGGCTGTCCTTCCTTGGTGGTCTTTGCTATTGATGTCAACCCCTTGTTCTAATAACTTAATTATCTCTTTGATATCCCCTTTTTTAGCAGCACGGAAAAACTGTTCATTCATGTTATCATTCATCTCCTTCGTTTCTATGTTTTCTTGGTTATTTTGACATCCTAAAAGAAAAATTAATAGTAAACAACATGATAGCGTTTTTAAGTTCATTTTTACCCCCTAGCCATATTTCCTCTAAAAAAAGTAATTCTGAAATTTTCACAAAAAAAATTACGATTGTCAACACAAATGAATTATTAAATTCAGCCTTTATAGTATTAAATCTGGCCATAAAAACTTGACCATGCGAAACTTTTTTTTACTCATTTTAAAAGTATAGCAGAGTGAAAAAAGGTTGCTGTAGACCCACTAGATTATTAATTGTTATGATGTTTAGGGATTAAAATGGAGGTAAGAATTAATGGTTAACAATAAATATCTAGATTTGAAAATGGGAGAAAAAGGTGCCCTCATTAGTATAATTGCTTATTTTTTACTATCTATATTAAAACTATCAATAGGTTATTTATCAAACTCAGAGGCTTTAAAAGCCGATGGATTAAATAATTCTACAGACATCGCTGCTTCCATTGCGGTATTTATTGGGCTTCGATTATCGCAAAAACCACCTGATCAAGACCATCCATATGGACATAGGAAGGCTGAAACGGTTGCTTCAATGATTGCCTCTTTTATTATGGCGGCTGTAGGGCTTCAGGTATTAGTAGAGGCGGCCTCCTCTGTTTTCAATGGTAAAAATGAATCACCGGATATCATCTCAGCATGGACCGGCTTTTTTAGTGCAGTGGTTATGTATTTAGTTTATCGATATAACAAAAATCTAGGGAAAAAAATTAATAGCCAAGCTGTTACTGCAGCGGCGAAAGATAATCTCTCAGATGCTTTAGTTAGTATAGGAACAGCTATCGGCATAATTGGGGCCCAATTTAGTCTCCCTTGGCTTGATCCTTTAACTGCAATAATTGTTGGATTAATTATTTGCAAAACAGCATGGGATATATTTCGAGAATCCTCCCACAACCTAACGGATGGTTATGATGAGATGCAGTTAAAATCATATAAAGAAACAGTTCTTGCTATTAAAGGGGTAAAAGGGGTGAAAAAACTGAAAGCCAGGTCATATGGAAATAATTCTGTAGTTGATATTGTAATTCTTGTGAACTCTAATCTAGATTTACGGAATGCGCATGATATCTCTACAAATGTTGAAGATATATTAATCAAGGAACATGGGGTTTATGATGTTCATGTCCATGTTGAACCAAATTAACCTCCCTACTTTTCATCAAAAAAACGCTATTCTTCTTAAAAACTTTGGCATGAAGAATAGCGTTTTTTATTTTAATATCTGGTAATATCCATCGGTAAAGAACCAGCTGCAAAGCCAACAAACATAAATCTTTCATTCCCTGTATTAAGCATTCCATGGATTTGGTTAGGTTTGGCAAGAATCACCATTCCTTTTCTGATTGGGATTTCATGTTCCAAATCTGGGAAATATGTTCCCTCCCCTTCAATACAAACCCAAATGTCGTCCACATTCGAGTGGGAATGAGTATATACTGATTGTCCTGGTTCAAGGCACCAGATGGCGCCGACAGTTTTATCAGTTTCATAAAAATAGTTCTTTTGCGGTTTATTTATATCGAATTTTGCAATTTTATCAATCTCAAAGACTCTCTCTGCAATAATACTATCAATGCTTGTCAAATTTACCTTTTCCTCCAATTCCCACACCCCTTTATTATTTTATAATTCTGCATCACGGTTACAATCCTTGGAGTAGACGTAGGTTAAATTTTCTCTTCCTACAGCATAGGCTGCCTGTTGAACATAAGGACCCATGAAGATGTAATCACCTTTTTTAACAGGAACCCATTTATTATCTAAGTTATACATTCCTTCTCCAGACAATAAGTAGGCACCATGCTCCTGCACATGCGTTTCAATAAATGGGTGGCAGGCTGCTGGATCAAAGGAGAGAATATGAAAATTCATGTCAAAGTCAAGGTCTGTTGGCAGCAGATCTTTAATGTTGACATTATGCATATTATCGTAATTCCTATATTCAATTCTATTCGCATGTCCTGAAACAACCCATGGGCTACGTCCCTCCAGCGAACGATACCTCTGTTTATACAGGAACAATTTTGATTCGCCCGCTTCAATGTTTTCTAGATACATTTTTGTACCTGGGGGACAGTATAAATATCCGCTTTCTTCAAGCACAAACTGCTGATCATCTGCAGCTGCTATTATTTTTCCTTCAATTACATAGACGAACGTTTCGATATCTAATTGACCGCCGAACCCTTCCCTGTTTTTTCCTCCTTCCTGCATTGTTACAATATAATCAACAAAGCTTGCGCCAAGTTTAGGTGATCCTAGAATAGAAGTAATACAATTCTCAAAGCCGGGAATCGTATTGTTCACCAAACCTTCAGGTGCAATTAACGCATATTTCCCATGCTCAATCATTGATCTACTGGATAATAAGTCTTTAGGGTAACCCATTTCATCGTTCTCCTTTTAAGTTATTCTTTATAGGCTAATTCATATAAAGTTTCTATAAGTGTTTGTACGCCCAATGCTAAATCAGAAGGCTTTGTAAATTCCTCGGGACTGTGGCTGATCCCCTGGCGGCTTGGTACAAAAAGCATCGCCGTAGGGACAATCGGCGCAAAAATTTGTGCATCATGGCCGGCACCGCTATGCATTAATTTATAGCTTACATTAAGCTCTTGACATTTTTTTTCAATAATTCCCACAATCTTTGGATCCATCGGAACAGGTTCGGCATCCATCCACATTTCAATCCCAGTTTCAACATCATGCTCTTTGGAAACTGCCGCTACTTTTTTATATAGCAGTTCAGTGAAATTCTTAAGTGCATTTTTATCTGTATGGCGAACATCAACAGTGAACAATGCATTTCCTGGGACCACATTGACTGTATTAGGAGTTACCTCAATTTTCCCAACTGTAACAACTAACGGATCACCAAGCTCTCTTGCTAAGCTGATAGTTTCATAGATCATTTGGCTTGCGGCATAAACAGCATCCTTACGGTATCCCATTGGCGTTGTTCCCGCATGATTGGCAATGCCGTTGACGCTCACGGTAAAACGCCTTTGGCCGACAATGCTTTGGACAATTCCGATAGCCGTGTTTTCGGTCTCAAGTACATTTCCTTGCTCTACATGGAGTTCCACAAATGCCTGCAAATCCTTTCGGGGAGCAATCGTTTCATCTCGAAATGTAAAGCCAGCTCTCGTCAGGGCTTCAGTAAAGAGAACCCCATTAAAGTCAGCCATCCTCTCGACGTCCTTCCTCTTGACGCTTCCAATAATATTTCTTGAACCCCAGAAGCAATATGGAAACCTGCTCCCTTCCTCCTCTGCTAATGATACGATTTCTAAATTCCGTAATGGCTGACCATAAAATTGCTTTAAGTATTTAATGGCAAGTACGCCTGCCACCACTCCCAATTGTCCGTCATATAAACCTCCGTTTTTAACGGTATCAATATGGGAACCAGTAAGGATAGTTTCATTTCTGTTTCTTCCCTTAATAACTCCGCTCAAATTGCCAATTTCATCAAATTTTGCTTCAAACCCCTCGGATTCCATCCAACACTTTAGAGCATGCTGGGTGTCAATCCATTCTTTTGAATAAAGGAGCCGGGAAATTCCTCCTGCTGGATCTTTTGCAAATTCTCCAAGCCATTCAAGCTTTTCGACTATTTCTTTTTCTAACTGTCTCAGGCCACCGCAACTATCAGACTTGGTTAGTTCCCCCACTATTCAGCCCTCCATATGCAATACTAATAATCTCTTTATGGTAAAATGAAGCATCTGTTATCTTGATTTTAAGCTGTCTAGCTCCTATCGTCATTGTCACTAATCAATAAAAATATGATAATTTTTTGTTTATTGTAACTAAAAAGCAAAACCTCACTGTTTTACACTTCTTTCAGTTCGGTTATTTGTGATTATTTGTCCAATAGGTTTTCCTATAATCCCTAGATTTGCATCGTACACAAGATTTCCTCGAACAAAAGTCTTGGTTACACGGCAATTGATTTTCTTTCCTATATAAGGACTTTGAGGGTGACGGTAATATAAATCTTCTCTCCTAATTTCATAAGAAAGGCTGGGATCGACTAGAATAATATCGGCGTCTTTTGATACGGCGATTTCTCCTTTACCGCTCAAATGGAACCGTTCAGCAGGGTTCCCTGATATTAATTTAACAAACTCAGTCACTGGAAGGCCCCTCTTTAATACCGCTTCATCAAACATTAAATCAACATTATTCTGACAGCCCGAAATCCCTCCCCATACTTCAAACATATTATTAGTGGGACTGAATTTCATTTCAGGCGGACAAGGGGAATGATCCGAAGTTAACAGATCAATCTTGCCTTCTAACAGTCTAGACCACAACTGCTTCTGCTCTTCTATTCCGCGAAGAGGAGGGGAGCATTTGGCAATAGGCCCTAGCTCCTCAAATTCGTCAGCAGAAATTGTAAAATAATGTGGACACGACTCAAGTGTTACATTTTGCCCAGCCTCTTTTGCCTTGGTGATTTCATCAACTGCTTCAGCTGTACTAATATGTACAAAATGCAGCTTACATCCTGTAATACTGGCGAAATACAAAGCCCGTTTTACGGCATCCACTTCAGTAAACACGGGGCGGGAAGCTGCATAATCGGCAGCTGTGACGCTGCCCTGTCTAACCATCTTTTCTGCTAAGCAGTCTGTAATGACATTATTTTCAGCATGGATCAATAATATATGCCCTAATTCTGCCAGTTTTTTCATTCCAAAATACAAAGTGTAGTCATCGACATTCTTAAAATCATTGGGCTCATCTGTTCCGCATGTTGACATAAAACACTTGTAAGCTAACACTCCTTCATTTGCTAGTTCTTCAAGATTATCAAGATTACCTGGAATAAGACCGCCATAAAATCCATAATCAACATAATTCTTACCGTTAGCAGCTTCTATTTTCAATCTAAGTGATTCTTTGTCCACCGTTGCCGGCAGAGCATTTAATGGCATATCGATATAGCTTGTCGTTCCGCCAGCAGCTAAAGCACTCGTACCAGTAATAAAACCCTCCCATTCTGTACGCCCTGGTTCACAAATATGAACATGAGCGTCAATCATTCCTGGCATGACAAATTGTCCTTTTGCATTTATTATTTGGTTTGCCGGCTCTTCTATGTTTTCCTCAATAGTAAGAATTTTTCCATTGCCGATTGCGATATCAACCATTTTTACTTCATTTCTGAGAACAACATTCCCGCCTTTGATTACAACATCATATCTCATATAGGGCCTCCTTGATATTTATGAAATAAATTAATAGCACTTATTATGCATTCCATTCAATCGATACTCCGTATAAAATGTTTTCTAAGACAATCAGCAATCGAACAACAAAGTCATCATTATAAAAATTACAATCTATTTTGTTTTTTATACTCACTGATTTATTATTATCACAACATTCCAATTTCCAAATGTTATATTAGTAGAATTAGAGGTGCAGGATGAAAACAGTTGAAGACTTACTCATGGTGGATGTATTCCAAGAAGCACATATAATTGCCGGACAAACCGGACTCAATAGAAAAGTAGAATCAATCGAAATTTCGGAAACACCGGATGTGATGCATTTTTTGGCAGAAAATTCTCTTTTATTAACAACGGGTTATGCCTTTAGAGATAATCCAATTACTTTATGTGATCTTATTTCACAAATTAACGAACTGCCTTGCGCAGGGATAGCAATAAAATTAAGAAGGTTTATTGACAAAGTTCCCCAGGAAGTAATCGATTTAGCTAACAAACTGGATTTCCCTATTATTCAAATCCCAATCTCTTTAACGTTAGGTGCAGTTGCCCATCAATTACTAAGCTTTCTATGGAATAATCAAATTGAAGAACTCTTTTATGCGATTCATATTCATAAAAAATTCACAAATTTGATGATAAAGGGCTATAACCTGCAAGCATTAGTGGAAAATCTAGGATCATCAATAAAAAGTCCTATCCTCCTGCTTGATCCTATGGGAGACATCACTTCATTCTCACATCATTTTCAGAAGAACAAAACGAAAGCAATGATGGAGAATGTTAGTGAACTGATAAAAAGTAATATTGAATACTACCGTAACAAAACGGAGTTCCATATTCAAAACGCTAATACACTTAATGGAGATATTTCCATTAAAATATTCCATGTAAAAACCATGCATTCCTACCCGTATTTTTTAATTATTTTCGACCCTGAAAAACTTCCATATCCATCATCACAATTAGCAATTGAGCAAGCCTCAACGGTAATATCGTTTACATTACTAAAAAGCGAGGCAATTAGAGATTATACTAGATTGTTAGAGAATAACTTTTTCGCATCACTTGTAGATGGAAACATTCTTAACAAAGAGGAAATTATCCATAGTGGAAAACAATATGGGTTAGTTGATAACCACAAATACGTATGTATTGTTTGCAAGTTGGACGTAGATAAACAAAATCTATTTCAGCAAATCAGTGATGTCATGACCAAACTATATGAATATTTCTATAAATTCCTTGAAAAATCCTTTAAGTATCTTGATGCAAAAAAAATAGTTTTTATGAAGGATTCTCATTTCGTTATTTTATTGCAATTTCCAATGAATATTAATGATCCAAGTAAAAGCATTATTGAGAAAAGTTTAGAAGAATTCCAACATAATGCTTCTTTAAATTTGAAGCTCTCCTTCTCTTTTGGAGTTAGTAACTTATTTAATAACGTTACTGATATTCCTATTTCATATTCTGAAGCCTTAGAAGCGCTAAAAAAGGGATTTGATTTATTTCAACATAAATTTATTTACTTTTATGAGACTAAACAGTTAAAGGAAATGATTCGACTCATCCCTGAAGAAAATTTGCTAGAGTTCTATGAAAACACCTTGCTTTCTCTTGCATATCCGAAGACTAAAGATGAAGAGGACTTAATCAATACTTTAATTGTTTATTTGGATAATTATTGTGAAATTGCTTTAACATCTAGAAAATTGTATATACACCGCAACACCGTTAAATATCGTATTACTAAATGTGAAGAAATTTTAGGATATTCAGTGCATGATTCACAAAACTCACTTCAATTGCGGATGGCACTCCTTATTCGTTCATTCTTTCTGAAATAACATATTAATAACTGATGACCCTTTCCAATCCCAAAACCCTCTGCATGTAAAAATTTGTTATTGTTATTTATCTTAACAGAGGGTTCTTAATTTTAAAAAATACTTAGTAAAAATGTAGAAATAAAAATCTAATTTTTTTTACTTATAATAAATGAAGGCTTAAACAACTCTTCCTGCTGAAGCCGCTGATAGTCTCTTTCTAAATAACCTGCACGCATTTTCTCGAAGTAGTTTTGTGCTTTTATTTTTAATTCTTTTAGATTAACGTTAGGAATGAGTCTATCTTTCATCACAATTCGTCCATTAATAATAGACATCTTCACGTCATTGCCTGATGCAGACATTATCATAGTTCGAATCGGGTCATCTACAGCTCCAATATGAAATCCATCTAAATCTACAACAATAATATCTGCCTTTGCCCCCGGTGCCAGTCGGCCTAAGTCTTCCCTGCCTAGAAACTTGGCTCCTCCAAGGGTTGCAGCTCGGAAGAAATCTGCATAAGAAGAGTCTTTTATATCCCCTTCAAGTAATCGCGACAGCATACTTCCAGCACGAAGATTTTGAAAGAAATCAGGTGGGAAGGTATCCGTCCCAATGGCTAAATTAATTCCTCGTCTCTTATATTGAGCAAAGGTCTCGAGAGCCTGTCCACGGCGGCCAAAAATGAGCGGACAGTGAATAACCGTTGTATCTGATTCTTTCAACAGTTCTACATCATCTCCATCCCCATAATCGACTCCACTGTAACCTGTGACAAAGTGTGCATGTGGAATAGCAGTTCGCGGCCCAAGAAAGTCTAATTCAAATAAATATTGAATTGGTGTTTTACCGTATTTACGGTGCACTTCATCATAGTCAAAACGACCTTGTGCAGCATGAAGTCTTATTGGACACCCTAATTCTTTACTGTACCTTTTTGTTCTTAATAAAATGCCAGTCGTTTGCAGCTCGATTCTCTCCGGTGCCAGCATCCCTCGGATCAAGCCGTTATAAGCACCATCGTATTTTGAAATAAATTCTGCCGCCCGTTCTAATCCGTTCTCACCTTCCGATTCTTTCCAATAAACTTCAATTTTCCCATTAGGTTTTACAACCCTAACACCAGATTGATAACTAGGCCCCGCATAGAGACGCAGCCCAAGTCGGCCAGCGTGATGAATTGCTGCTTCTAGTTCTTCATATGTCTCAGCCCATCTCTTATAGAAAGTACAAGTAATGGGCATTGCCGTGGTCACACCGTTCATTATTAATTGTGTATAAGCAAACAGCGATTTAAACTGTTCTTCTTCAGCTGTCATAACCTCAGTAGCCTTTTCAAAGTATTGAGCCGACCAGAGAAGGTTTTTAACCCTTTCCTGGTCAGCTTCAACGTGAATAATTTCATGGTCAATATCACCAAGTGCATTTAAATCGATAAAACCAGGGCTAATCACCGCATTGCCTGCATCAATGGTCTGATCTACTTCACCCTGAAAGCAGTGTCCAACAAAAATAATTGTATCATCCTCAAATACCAGCTCACCGTCTTGTATGACCGTATGGTCAGTCCTATCAAAGCCTATTACATATTTACCTTTTATTTTTGTCTTCATCTTATCAAACTCCATTAAAAGTCGTTATTACTATTCAACAGCTATAGGCGGATTTTTAAACTTCTGTTCATCATGAACAACATTTCCTTCAATCGGCTGAAATGCAACTGGATTGATAACTTTTTTGTTCTGAGTCAATTTTGTCACAACAACCATCACCGCAACGTTTAAAATTAGAGCTAGTAAGCCAACGTGGATATTAAGTGTTATACCAGCAAGATAGATTCCCATTACAACTAAGTCGCCCGCAATAATTCCGGAAGCTATAGCAATTGGTGTTACTTTGCGGAAGAAGAAGATAGCCAATAAACCAGGCAAAAATTGCCCCAAACCAGCTGAAGCTGTGTTGATTAAACTTACCATTAAACTAGGTGATACTAACGTCAGGACCATTGATACTAGCAGGTAAAGAAAAACTATGATTCTCACCCATCTTCTCTGCGAAGATTCGGGTACATTTTTTACTAAATTACGTGAAACCATACCGCCAACCGCCAAACTGTATGTGGCAAGAACTAATGTTCCGGAAAGCGCCGCACCGCCAGCTACAAGGCCGATTCCCCACGAAGGCAGCAAAGTCATTACGGTTGCTACAAACGCATGGTTAGGATCATCGAGATTTGGTACAGCCACTAAAGAAAAATAAGCGGTAGCAATTAAAAAAGGATACATAAACATATATAAAGGCATGAACCTTTGTGTCCTTTTAATTGTCGCCTCAGATTTTCCTGTAAAAATAACCGGGGCAATTGCAGGTGTACAATAAAACGCAAGAGCTTGAAAGAAAATAGTTGTCATGGCGAATAATAACGCTTGAGAAGAGCCAATTGTAACCGATGCACCTTGTTCTTTAGCCATGGCAAAAAGGTTCGATACACCATCCGTTTTCATAAATACAGCAGTACCTGCAACAAGAATCGCACCAAACATTAAGATATCTTTTAAGACTGAAATAAGTGCTGGAGCCTTTACACCGGATAAATAGATATATAGAAACGCTAAAAACCCAGAGATGGCAACCGCTACAATCGGTGATAAATTAAAACCTAGTGCACTTAGAGCAACAACCAACCCTTCAAATTGCAATTGAGCCCATGGTATCATAAACAGCAAAGCAGAAATGGTTACAATTAGTTCAAGTCCGCGACTAGAATAATGGTCCCTAAACATATCTGGAAACGTCATAGAGCCGTACTTTTTCCCAACACGCCAAATTAAAGGGGCAAGAAAATATCCAATAGGATAAGCCAAGAGTATATAACCTAAAAACCATATTCCATAACTGGGACCTTTTGCATAGATTCCACCCGGAAACCCAATCATCGTACCAATACTGTAGATTTCACCAACTGCTAAGAAGAATAGGAGAAATCCGCTAAAAGATCTTCCTCCAACTAAATATTCTTCTACATTAAGCACATCTTTCCCACGGCGAGAGTAAAAAGCAATGGCAATGGACAGAAGCATAATAACACTAAAAACAAATACCGTCATGATTATCTCCCTCTTTTCTCTGCAGTGTCTTCATATTTTGGTCTATCAAAAAAATACCAGGAAGCGCAAAGACAAAGTGTCGTCAAAAAAAACCATAAAAATACCCAAAAGTACAGGATCGGAAAACCCAAAATACTAAACTCAATTTTTGCAATAAAAGGTAACACACCTATAATCGCAATGAACGGTATAATGAGCCCCACCGTTATGTTCCCTAGTTCACGTTTTGACATTTAAAAGCCCCCTTATTTTCAATGACAAGCTTTCGTTTTTGACATAAACTCTTACTTTGTACCCCGTCACTTTACTAAATCACTATAACTCCCTGTTAACCCAAGCTGCCCACAGACCATCTTTCCGTTATGGATTACAACATGTCTATTTGCTCTTCTTGCTACTGCTTCTGCAGAACAACTGGCATCAACGAGGACCAAATTGGCTTTGTCTCCAATTGCCGGCCATAATCGCTTTCCCGTTTGATCTAGTGTAGTCTTGCCGCCAGTAATAAAACCTAGGGCTTGAGTGAGTGATTTTTCATCAACTAAACGGAAGCGCTCAGCCAGCCGGCCCGCCTTTTCCAAGATGTCACCATTTCCGAATGGGGACCAGGAATCATAGAAGCCATCACAGCCTAATCCTATGGATACTCCCTTATCGTGGAGCAGAGGAATAGGGATTGCAGGTCTATGAATCGGTACTGCAGATGCAATAGATATTTCAAGGGCTGATAATATTTCCGCCGCTTCACTGACCTCTTGTAGGGAGACATCCGCTAATGCATGGGCATGGCTAATCGTGACTCTCCCATTCCACCCGGTTTCCTCAGTTAATGCTGCTAATCTTTTAATTGTAAATAGTCCTAGTTGTCCTGGGTCATGTAAATGAATATCTATATCAGCATCAGCCTCTACCGCAATCTCCATCATCTGTTGCAGCGATGCCTCAATATTCAAATCAATTCCTCCTGGGTCAAGACCTCCAACCAAATTAGCTCCTTCTTTCATGGCTTTTTTCATTAATGCACCAGCCTGAGATCGTAATAGTCCTTGCTGAGGAAAAGCAACAATTTCAAAGGTTAGTTTGTCGCTAAATGTCTGTAATGTTTCACGCACGCATTCTAAATTTTTTAAACCTGAGTATGTGTCAATGTTTACATGGGTACGTATATGCGTTACTCCTGACTCTACAATAACTTCAAGCATCTCCTTCGCTCTTGTCTTTAATGTTTTCGCTAGTTCAGGAGCTTCCTGAGCTTCAAATGTTAAACGGTCCAACAATTTTTTATCAGGCGCACAAGATTTCCATGCCATCCCCATATATGTTTTATCAAGGTGGTTGTGCTTTTCAATAAAACCGGGTAGAGCAAGCAGATTTGTTGCATTATACTGGGGAAGATTTGTTATTAGCGGTCCATCAGCATTTATAACCTTCGTAATTATTCCATTATCAATTAAAAGATGGGAAATTTCTGTTTTTGTTCTGATAATCCCATTATTTTCATACTCGTAACCGCAGTCGAGACGTACATTTGTTAACCAATATTGAAAATCCATACAATAATCACTCCTCCTTTCTACATTCAGAAAATATAATTTTATCAGAAAATTCAGGTTACCTTTTTTATTTTAAGCGCTTCCAGTCCTTCCGTCATTATCACTATTAAATAAAATTACAACCTATATTTTGTTTACTTTAGATAATAGAATTATATAATCTATATAATAGTCCAGTGCTTGAAATAGCATATAAGATTATCCATTAAACAAAAAAAAACGCTATTCTTCTAAAAAATGTAACTAGAAGAATAGCGGTTTTTTATATGTTTATTTTACTTTTTATCGTAAAGTCTTTAATGCCCCGCTCCAAGCAATCACTTGCTCAAGCATTGCATTGACATTATCTAAATGTAATTCGGCTGGTTTAAATGTGCTCATGTTTTCGAAATCAGTAAATAATGATAATGTTGGATGGACACGTACATCAGCAATCAATAATTCTCCGCAGATTCCGCGTAAATGTTCTACAGCACGTGCTCCACCTGTTGAGCCATAGCTTACAAAACCCGCAGCTTTATTATTCCAAACTTCTCGAGCTAAATCGAGGGCATTTTTTAAAGCGCCAGTGATACTATGGTTGTATTCTTGAACAATAAATACGAACCCATCTAAGCTTGCTAGTTTTTCATTCCAAGATTGAATTCCTGGTTCTTGACCAGTACCTGTTCCTAGGAACGGTAAATTATAATCAGCAATATCCACAATTTCATAATTTGCATCGCCGCGTTTATCTGCAATTCCTTTTACCCATTCTCCTACTTGGGGACTTACACGTCCCTCACGTGTGCTTCCTAAAATAATTCCTATATTTAATTTTTCATTTGTCATCGATTTCGTCTCCTTTTGTGAGGAATTTCCAAATAGACTGCTAAAGAATCCCATGCTGTTTACCACCTAATTTAGAATGTGAAACTTACTATTAATTTATCGATCTCACTTGATTAAATCTGTGCAGATTCATTTTTTACAAAAAATTGATCCACTGCTAACTGTTTGCTTCCGTTTATTGCTAAGAATAATGCCATTGCTAGGAATGCCAGATCTAATTCATATCCTGCCATTTGCCCATTTCCCAAGAACCCGACTGCTAGTTTGACCTTGATAATTGCACCAATCATAATTAAGACAAACAATGCTGATACAATCCGAGTTCCAAGTCCAATGATTAAGGCCATTCCGCCAACAAGTTCTATCCCTGCAACTACATATGCCATAAATCCTGGTATCCCAATACTGTCGAACCATCCAGCTGTATTTTCAATTCCGCCTTGAAACTTAGACAACCCATGAATGAGAAATGTTATTCCTAGAATAACCCGTAAAAAAACTGCACCAATTTCATTTTTAAAATTCATTATTTTCTCTCTCCCAGTACTTTTATTTGTTTTTATCTCAGACCTATATATTTTTAATTCGAGATAAATGCCATGAAATATTTTTAGTATAAAATTTTTATGCTACATACTAACCAAACTGCCAAACGCTGTGACTTAGATTTCCATATCGAAAACTGCGATGCAATAATGCTGCTCTCCTTTGATCATCTGCCGACCCCATAGCATAAAAGATTGGAATAAAGTGTTCAGAACCATATGGAGGTACCGCATATTCTGCATTCGGTGCTACTGAATCGTATTTAAATAGTGAAGGTAAATCCCAGTTTTGCAAATGATAGGCTAACCAATCATCGAATTCAAGTGCCCATTGATCTGCTTCCCCATTGTCAACCCACTTTAACGCTCTAAGGTTATGCACTGTACCTCCGCTGCCAATAATTAATACGCCCTTAGCTCTTAATACAGATAGGGCCTTTCCAATATTATATTGTTCCTCCGGTGTAAGTCTAGAATTGACCGACATAGAAATCACCGGTATATCTGCATTTGGATAGAGTAAGCGAAGGACAATCCATGCACCATGGTCCAATCCACGCTGTGCTTCTATATCAAACGGAACTCCACTCTTCGTAAATAAATCCTCAATTTCTTTGGAAATCTGTTCATCTCCTTGTGCAGGATATTGGATTTTGTATAATGCTTCGTCAAACCCTCCGAAATCATATATCGTAGTATATTGGTTTACATTACTGACCATTTGGACCCTAGACTCCCAATGAGCAGAAAATAAAACAATCGCCTTTGGCCGTGGCATTGTTTCTCCTAATTGTGTTAGAAATTGTGTATATTCATTATTTTCAATTGCAAGCAATGGTGCTCCATGAGCAATAAATAATGATGGCATCATATTCAATTCCTCCCTTTCCTTGTTCATAGTATTTTTTAACTTTGTACATCATTTAATACCAATTCTTTAAAATCTTGTAGATTTTCTCCCGTGACTGTATGCCCTTCAAGAAAAATTTTAAATATTACTGGAATACCTAACTTATTAAAGTATTCGACATTTTATTGTATTTCCATATGAATCTTTGTTCTCCTATACAATACCAGAGACATAACTGGCATGTCAATCACTTTTTTGTTAATATGAAATTAAGTTCACCATTAAAAAACTTCTGAGGTGATAAAAATGGAAATTGGTTCAAAAATTCGCTCGATTAGAAATAGGAAAAAAATAACGATTGCGCAAATGTGTGAAGGGACTGGGCTTTCAAAAGGGTTTATTAGCAATGTGGAAAATAACAACACTTCCCCATCAATCAGCACATTACAAACAATCGCTAATTACTTAAAAATTCCTCTTCCATATTTGCTGTTAGAAAAAGATGAGCATATGACTGTTATTCGAAAAAATGAAAGAGAATTTACGTTTTCAAAAAACCCTGATTTAAAAGTTGAGCATTTAGCGTCTAGAGGGGGATTAAGCTTGAGGCTGGTTGAATTCCCTCCAGGGTTTTCAACCGGTGAGCAAAAGGCCCATGAAGGGGAAGAATGCCATTTAGTCTTAAAGGGAAAAATCCTTGCGGAACAAGGGGAAGACTCCTTTATCCTTGAGGAAGGAGATACATTTAGCTGGTGCGCAAGCGTCCCGCATTTTGTAAAGAATATCGGGGATGAAGTAGCTGCTGTCTTAATTGCGGTTTATACCGAAAATTAAAAAAGGCAGCTTTCAGGCTGCCTTCTTTATCGTTATAGATATTTTCGATGTACACCCTTGCCATCGTAGGAAAACAACATTGTTCTCTCTTCAATCACTGTTTCCATATGAACTGGCCTGCCCCAAAGCTGGTGAATATATGGCAATACCTTCTCTAGGTATTTAACATCCAGCTCTACCCCTTCATACCAATGTTTTAAGTAGAGCTCGCCATTTTTCAAATAATCGCCATCATTAACAGTTATATATGGGAAACCTCCATTCACCCTCATATTCACTAATTGGTCGCGGACATGTTCCCATTCTTTATCGACAATCTTATAATCTCTGCCCTGCTTTTGAAAAAGGTACATATCCTCCCTATAAACAAGATCTTTAGTTAAATAATTCCTAAGGAAAGAAATATCGGATTCGATTTCTCGAACCTCAAAGATTTTTTCCCTGCCAGAATTTGCTTCAACTCCTCGTTTTTTCATCTCATCCGAAGGATTATTAAAGCGTTCCTCAATATCTTCAAAAATCTTCAAACCAAGATAATACGGGTTAATTCCTGTTTTCGATGGTTGAACAACACCTGCGTTCAATTTAGCAAATTCAATCGCTTCTCCGCTGGTTAAATTCATCTCCCGCAAAATTCTTTGGTGCCAGTATGAAGCCCAGCCTTCGTTCATGATTTTCGTTTCCAGCTGCGGCCAAAAATAAAGCATTTCTTCGCGCATCATTGTTAGAATATCACGTTGCCAATCCTCTAGTTCCCTGCTGTATGTTTCAATAAATAATAATAAGTCCTTTTCAGGTCTTGGCGGGAATTTCTTCTTTCGCGGCTGTTTTTGCACGCTTTTATTTTTTTCGTCTAAATTCCATAAATCATCATACGGAGACGGCGATCGTTGATCATCTTCTTCCTCGATATCATCTTCGATGGACCAGGTAAGTTTCGGTCTCATTAAGGAAGGGTCAATATGTTCGTCAATAGCCAGCACTGCATCAAGGAAAGATTCAACTTCCTTCTTTCCATATTGAATTTCATATTGATGAATTCGGTCTGCTGTTGCAGCCATACTTTCTACCATATCTCGCTTTGTATTTTGGAAACGGACATTGTTCTTAAAGAAGTCACAATGGGCTAGAACGTGAGCAACAATAAGCTTGTTTTGGATTAACGTATTAGAATCCAATAAAAAGGCATAACATGGGTCGGAGTTAATCACAAGTTCATAAATTTTACTTAGGCCAAGGTCATAATGAAGTTTCATTTTATGGAATTGCTTTCCAAAGCTCCAATGTGAAAACCGGGTAGGCATCCCATAAGCACCAAAGGTATAGATAATTTCAGCAGGACAAATCTCATAGCGCATCGGATAGAAATCTAAACCAAAACCTTTTGCAATTTCGGTTATTTCGGTTATAGCGTATTCAAGTGCGTTACGATCTCCCTCATTCACAAGTTCTCCCCCCTTTTCCTCTTACCACAATGTATGAAGAAAAGGCAGGAATGATGAAACAAGATAGAAAAAACAATCAGCATTTTCCCAATGAAATTGGTAAACCTGATTCGTCCCTATTTAATCCAATATTTTTTCAGCCTCATGAGCAAGCATAAGCCCCACATATTTATTCCTATTCCACTCATTTTTAAACACACTTAATGGCGGATTAGTTTCTCCTACTAGATAACTTATTTCAATTGTCAGAGCAGGACGATGGTAGGTAGTAATAAACCAGTCTGTAAAACCACCGCCTGTTGCCTCCATATCCGGCATTGCTAATTTATACCCCGTCAGCCTCGCCATTTTCCAAGCAATGAGGTAATCCCTAAGTGAAAATATTCCATTTTTGTAGTTCCAAAAAATTTCCCTGCCCGCTGAATGATAGGCAGCTGCAATGGATGGAGACACTTCTTCGATAAACCTTGTTAAAGCCAGAACCTCAGCTGCTTCAAGGGGTTTCTTTCCCTTATAGGATTTATAATAAGGTTCAGAAGGACCTAATTTAAGGTCATTCCAATCTGCAGGATATTGTCTATTTAAGTCCACGCCCTTTCCATTCGCTTTCCATCTCTTAAAATTTCTATCAC
The DNA here is from genome assembly GCF_014656545.1 of Neobacillus kokaensis. Taxonomy (GTDB): domain Bacteria; phylum Bacillota; class Bacilli; order Bacillales; family Cytobacillaceae; genus Neobacillus; species Neobacillus kokaensis. Next base: position 18,025 of record NZ_BNDS01000024.1, on the reverse strand, counting down.
CATCGTTCATCTTGAGCAGACGCTTTTGATGTTCTAAAGAAAATTCCCCTAAAATATTTTGCTGAATCGTTACTCCATCGGGATTTAACATTGGTATGAACCAAATAGAAACCTCATTAAGTATCCTAGTTGATTTAACTCCTATCTTGCCCTGCTGCTCAAAAGCAGCGGCGTAAGTTTCCAGCATTTTCATCAGCAGCATGGTTGTCATCCATTCGCGTCCGTGATGAGAACCAATTAATACGATTGTTTTATCCCCTTTTCCTAGTTTTGCTGCCCAAATCTCCCTGCCAAGTTCCGATTTACCGATTGATCTGACTCCAACTAGATCTTTATATTTATTTTTAATTTCCACAATGTCATTACTTAACTGCTCATATGAATATGGTTTATTTGTTTCAACCATTTTAGCAGCGGCAGCATTTTCAAATAATAGCAAAAAGATCAGCATCAGACATAAATATTTCGCCATGAACCCTCACCTGTTTTTTAAAAAATATACTGGTAAATGTTAAATAACGCTATTTCATCTACTGTCCAACATTTTCTGCGTGTGTTTCTTTTTAAATGTCATACAATAATCTCAACTCCTAAATAAGGAGGAGAGAATAAATGAATAAAATGGATTACGACCGAGCGTTATTTTATACGCACCGTTCCGAATGGGATAATTTATTAATTCTAATGGTGCGGACAACTGACCATTTTCTATCGAAAAAAATTGAACATTTCCTGCATGCCTACAATTTTGAACGTGATTATACTGTCATTGAAAGAAAGCTCTATAGTCTTCTTCGCTACATCGACCACGCGAATGAGGCGTCTTATGAGGAAATAAATGAGATACCGATGTATAGTCTTTCCTGAAAACAAAAGTGGATACATTTTTTCACAAAACATTCTTACTTAACCGGCGAAAAGAATTCCACCAAAAAAGCACGGCTTTAAAAAAGCCGTGCTTCCTAATGTTTTAAACCAATTGTATTTTTTGTTCCACTAACGCCATGAAATTTTTTTCAATTTCCTCAAGCTTTGCTTTGCTCTTATCGAGGCTGTTGCTATTTACCCCAAAGTAAAATTTAACCTTTGGCTCTGTCCCAGACGGTCTCAAACAAACCCACGTTCCATCTTCAAACGTATATTTCAAGACATTGGATTTAGGTAAGGCAATGTTCTCCTCGCCCTCATTCGTAACTCGTTTCCCAGTTAAATAATCTTCTGTCACTGTAGTTTTTAGTGTACCTAAACTTGTTAACGGTTCACTGCGGAAGGAAGACAAAATTCGCTGGATCTTTTCGGCTCCTTCTTTCCCTTTAAGAGTTAAAGAACGAAGGCCTTCTTGATAAAAACCATATTTTTCAAAAACTCTCATTAAACCATCATATAGAGACATTTCTTGTTTTTTATAATAAGCACAAACCTCCGTTGCTAACAGCGCAGCTTGAACAGCGTCTTTATCCCTAGCAAAATCACCAATTAAATAGCCATATGATTCCTCATAACCAAATAAGAATGTATTCTCGCCGCTTGATTCATATTGCTTAATTTTTTCAGCAATAAATTTAAAGCCGGTTAAAACATTCACCGTTTCTAATTGGTAAGCGGATGCAATCTTTCTTCCAATCTCCGAAGTTACAATCGTTTTTAAGACAACTCCATTTTGTGGCAGGGTTCTTTTTTCCTCTTTCTGTGTTAGAAGGTAATCAAGGAGTAAAGCGCCAGTTTGATTTCCTGTTAGAACAACATATTCTCCTTCATTGTTTTTTACGGCAATTCCTAAACGATCTGCATCTGGGTCAGTGGCGATTAAGATATCCGCTTCTATCTTTTTTCCGTCGCGAATCGCTAATTCAAAGGCAGCGTGTTCTTCCGGATTCGGGCTTTTTACAGTTGAAAAATTAGGATCCGGCAATTCCTGTTCTTTTACCACCGAAACGTTTTTATAGCCTAAAGCGGCTAATGCTTCACGGACTGGCTTATTAGCAGTTCCATGTAACGGAGTAAATACAATCTTTATATCTGTTTCTTCAGCAAGTCCCGGATTTTCAGAAATTGTTTTTAATTTTTCTATATAGGCTTGATCAATCTCTGAACCAATTGTTTTGATAAGACCTAAAGTGCGTAATTTATCTTCGCTCTTAACTTCGATTAATAATTCATTTTCGATTTCATTTACCTTTACGATTAGTTCATCGGCTTCTTTTGGAGGCAACTGCCCGCCATCCGAACCATATACTTTATAACCGTTATATTCCGGTGGATTGTGGCTGGCAGTAACGACAATTCCAGAAAAGGCATTTAGATGCCTTAAAGCAAAAGACAGTTCTGGCGTTGGTCTTAGCTCATCAAAAACATATGTTTGAATACCTCTAGAAGCTAAAGTCTTCGCTGCTTCCATTGCAAATTCCGGAGATTTATGACGTGAATCAAAGGCAATGACAACACCTTGTTTTTTAGCTTCATCACCAAATTGCTCTATGTATGAGGCAAGTCCTGCCGAAGCCTTCCGGACGGTATAGATATTCATACGGTTTGTTCCCACGCCGATTTCACCGCGCATGCCGCCTGTACCAAATTCTAAATTCTTATAAAAAGCTTCTTCTAAATGTCTTTCATCTTTTTTTAATTGGTCTAATTGCTGCTTTAATTCTCGATCTAATTCTATAAATTCCATCCAGCTTTTTGCCGCCGTTTTCCAATTCATCCAATAGTCCCCTCCAGTTTTTATGTACTGTATTATTCTTTCTAAGTTTTATTAGGTAACTCCTTTAAAACTTTCCCGAAATTAACCGACAATTTTTTGCAAAAAATTTCAATCCATCAATACCAATACCATTTTACCAAATAATAAAAAAAGAAAAAGCCATTAATCAAGGCTTTTTCTAAATGAGAAGTTCATTATCCGCTTTTGAATATATACTTAACATTATTGGTTTCATATTTTTTGCAGCTTCAAATTGCTCGAATTCAAAAGGAAAAAACAATCCTAATTCATTCAAATTATCCGCATTTTTATTGAATACCTCTGAATACTGTTGATTCAAATGAGATGACTCAAGAATAGAGATCACTGTTTGGATACTTGTCATAACCTGAAATGCATCCTTTAATGTACCAATCTCATCGAACTGTTTTTTGGATATGTGCAATACTTTTAGTTGTTCAAACTGTGAAATCTCATCATCGGTAAAGTAAAGCGGAAAAATATTGGAATAAATATATCTTACAAGATCACAGATTTCTTGCTCTTGACTTTGAGTCGAGGCAAAAACTATTTTCACTTAAAACCCACCCTTGCCATCGCTTTTTTCTCTCATTATATATATGATAAGAATAACATAATTAAGATTGCCGTAACGGTGGTAATTAGTGGAGACAAAGGAGATATTATGGAGAAGACAATGCGTTTCGGAGAATGGTTCCAACTAATCATCCCAACTAGGTGGGAAGGAAAGACAATTGAGGAGCTGTTTCGCACGGAATGGGATGTTCCTAAAAAACTAACTCATTCTTTCCGGATGTCAAAAAGTGTTCAAGTTGATGGGAAAGATTTCAATTGGAATAATCCTCTTTCTAAAGGTTCAAAACTACAAATTCGACTCTTTGAAGAAGAAAAAGTCTTCATCACTCCTTACTTTCATGCAATAGAGGTTCTTTACGAAGATGATCACCTAATAGTGATAAACAAACCTCCTTTTATGAAAACACATCCCAATGAACAAAAGGAAGATGAAGAAACGCTTATAAATGCTGTTCAATTTTATTTACTTTCAAATGGTGAAGTGAGGAACGTCCGGCAAGTACATCGTTTAGACCGGGATACAACCGGGGCCATTTTATTTGCAAAACACGCTTTGGCCGGAGCAATCTTAGATAAAATGCTTGTTAAACGAGAAATCAAACGAACATATTTGGCGATGGCGGAAGGACTTCTGCGAAAGAAAAAAGGATTGATCGATTCACCGATTGGCCGGGATCGCCATCATCCTACAAAAAGGAGAGTTTCTCCTACAGGACAGTCCGCCCTTACTCACTTCCAGGTGATAAAAGAAGATAAAGAAAGAATGGTATCATACGTAAAATGCTGGCTGGAAAGCGGAAGAACCCATCAAATTCGAGTTCATCTGCAGTCTATAGGACACCCATTAGCAGGCGATACACTTTACAATGGAAAACCTACTGTCAATAGGCAGGCTCTTCACGCAGCGAAGCTTGAATTCTGCCACCCCTTTACACATGAAAAAATCGAATGCTTTGCTCCTTTTTTGGACAAACCTGAGATATTTAAGAATATCGATATTTACTCACTTTAAAAGCCTCCTGATTCAGGAGGCTTTTATCATCCATTTTATATTGTTAATCTGCTTTCCGGAAGGCTCTCATAATGAAGCTCAGCAGGAGTACTAAAACTGCCGCACCAATTATTGCAGGGATAATCGCAAAATCAGCTACATGCGGTCCCCAGTTTCCTAAAACAGCTGTTCCCAGCCATGCACCAACAAATCCTGCAATAATATTACCTATAATGCCCCCAGGAATATTTCTTCCTACAATTAGACCTGCTAACCATCCAATAATCCCGCCGATAATTAAAGACCAAATAAAGCTCATGTAAGAACACTCCTTTTCAGTATTCGGTATTTCACTTACTCGATAAGCGTCTGAGCAAATCTAAGACGAAAGAAAATCCTTTCTTCCTGTCTATACATTTTAAATTACCCAATTTTATTTTTTATACTCATAAAAATTTTTGAAATCCCATTCACATAAATTAAAATTTAAAGGAAAAAGTAACATAAAATATGTAAAAATTATAGGCAGAAAGTAAAATTCAGAAAATTCTAATGTTAAGTTTTTGTAAATTTAGTTAAGATTTGTTTCATTCTTCGACAATTTTCCGATAAAATAATGAAGTTAATTTAGGCATTATTTATTTAAAGATGGAGGTACCAATTATGGCTAAGAAACATGATAAATTTTACAATTTGCTCAATAATATTTCAGTAAATTTAAAAGAAGGTTCTCAATTTTTTACAGATTATGAATTAAAAAACGTCAGTGATTTAAAAATTTTCTCTGAGAAAATGAAGGAATATGAATCAAAGGGAGACACGTTTGTTCACGAAATTATAAAGGAACTAAACGATGCCTTTATTACTCCAATTGAACGCGAGGACATCCTTGCACTTGCTATGACGATGGATGATGTTATTGATGGTTTGGAAGCTACTGCTGCATTGTTTGAAATGTATTCCATCACCCAGGCTGATGAGTTTATGAAAAAATTCGTAGACGCAATTCATAAAAGCGTTCTGGAAATCGATAAAGCAATCGAGTTGTTGTCGAATAAAAAACTTCCACAATTAAGAGAGCATGCCATTAAAATAAAGGATTACGAATCTCAGTGTGATAATATTTTAAGACAGTCCATTAAAAATTTATTTAACATCGAAAAAGATCCGATTCGCATTATTCAATATAAAGAGATCTATGAAAACCTTGAGAATATTGCGGACAGCTGCCAGACAGTTGCCAATACTCTTGAATCCATTATCATGAAAAATGCATAAGGAGCTTATTTATGAGCGCGATATTGATTTTGACCATTTTAATTGTAATAGGTGCTCTTGCATTTGACTTTATTAATGGATTCCATGATACGGCAAATGCAATTGCAACTTCTGTTTCTACTAAAGCCTTAAGACCTAGACAAGCAATTATGTTAGCAGCAATAATGAATTTTGTTGGTGCCTTGACATTTACTGGTGTTGCTAAAACAATTTCTAAAGATATTGTTGACCCATTTATGCTTGAGCATGGTTCAATCGTTATTTTAGCAGCATTAATTTCCGCGATTGCGTGGAACTTGATTACGTGGTATTACGGTATCCCGAGCAGTTCCTCCCATGCACTAATTGGATCAATTGCCGGTGCAGCAATTGCGGCTGAAGGGTTAAATGTCCTTAACTATACTGGATTTTTAAAAATCCTTCAAGCACTCATTATTTCACCTATTCTTGCATTTGTTGTCGGTTTCATCATTTACAGTATTTTTAAAGTCGTTTTTAAGAATGCCAATCTAACCAAAACAAATCGAAATTTCCGTTATATTCAAATTGCAACGGCGGCACTGCAATCCTATTCTCATGGTACGAACGATGCTCAGAAATCAATGGGTATTATTACATTGGCCCTGATAGCCAACCAATATCTCCCGCATAACGCTGATGTCCCTTTCTGGGTTCAATTTTCCTGTGCGGCTGCAATGGGTCTTGGAACTTCTATCGGGGGCTGGAAAATCATTAAAACAGTTGGCGGAAAAATCATGAAAATTCGTCCAATCAACGGTGTTGCGGCTGATTTAACAGGTGCGGCCATTATTTTCGGGGCTACTTACATCCATTTACCTGTAAGTACAACACATGTTATTTCTTCAGGGATTCTCGGTGTAGGGGCTTCTCATCGTTTAAAAGGGGTTAAATGGGATACAGCCCAGCGTATGTTGATAACATGGGTTATCACCCTTCCAATATCTGCTTTAATAGCGGCAATTTCTTATTTTATTTTACACCTTTTCTTTTAGGTACAAAAAAAAAAACAGGGTCCCTCCCGAAAGAGGAGAACCCTGTTTTTTTATGGCAGTATTTTGCTTAATAACTACTATTGGAAACCTCACCATTGCAAATAGCTACACCTGAACTTGCTCCAATTCGGGTTGCACCTGCCTCAATCATCGCCAGGGCATCTTCCCGGCTGCGGACGCCTCCAGATGCTTTTACCCCGATTTCAGGACCGACAGTTTTACGCATCAACCGGATATCTTCGACAGTTGCCCCGCCGGTGGAGAATCCTGTTGAAGTTTTAACAAAATCAGCTCCAGCTTTAACAGAAAGCTCACACGCTCTTATTTTCTCTTCATCCGTTAATAGGCAAGTTTCAATAATAACTTTTACTAACGCTTTTCCTTTCGCTGCTTCTACAACACTGCGGATATCATTTTCCACTTTTTCATCCTGCTTGTCCTTTAATGCACCGATGTTAATGACCATATCCACTTCAGATGCTCCATTTTCAATTGCATTTTTTGTTTCAAATGCCTTTGTTTCAGGTGTTGTTGCCCCAAGTGGAAAACCGATCACTGTACAAACCTTAACATCTGGAGTATCAGCGAGCAGTTCTGCAGCTATGCGTACCCATGCCGGGTTAATACAAACGGATGCAAACGAATATTCCTTTGCTTCATTGACTAATTTAACGACTTGTTCCTTTGTTGCTTCTGGTTTTAATAATGTATGGTCAATCATTCTGGCAATATTTTGTGTCATCTAAACAACCTCCAAATAATACGTTGATTATTTTACAAAGTAACTATAACAAAGAATGGCAAGCGGTTCCATTATTATTTTATTTCCGAATAACAAATTTAGTCTTCTGATATTTTGTATTTTATATTTAGATTAAGGGAAAAGTTATGGAAAGTTATTTGATTATAAAAAGACATAATAAAGTCTGTCTATTTGGGATTTCTTTTGTATAATGGTAGGAGGAATTTGTTTCCTTTAAAGGAGGCTTGAACATGCAGAAATTGGGTGGATATATTTATCAATATCGAAAATGGGTCCTTATATTTTGGATTGCCATTATCTTTCTTTTAGGCTTTTTTGCATTAAGGCTGCCTTCTGTTTTAAGCGGGAATGGCTTTGAATATAAGGGTGAATACAATGAAACACGAAAGATACTGGAAAAGGAATTTGGACAGCCAAAATCATCCATAATTTTAGTTTTTGAAAAAGACAGAAATGTAAGTTCTGAAAAGTTCACCGCGTATATTAAAGATACTTTTAACAACTTAAAGGGCTTTGATGCTGCCGAAAAAATGACTTCTCCACTTGACCGTCCCGGGATGGTGAAAGAAAACTATGCTTACGGCCTTATAGCCTTTGATAAAAAAGCAGAAAGCCTAGGAAAAGAAATTGACCAATTACATACGAAGTTGAAAAACAAGGATGGCTTAAAAGTCACAATGACTGGAGAACCAGTAATTGTCAAAGACCTTAATAGTGCTAGTCAAGAGGACCTTGCTAAAGCAGAAATGATAGGGCTGCCAATTGCTTTAATTGTGTTAATTCTTGCTTTTGGCAGTATCATAGCAGCCGCACTTCCAATTGTCATCGGTGTTATCTCGATTTTAACCACAATGGGCATTGTATACTTTTTTAGTTATCGTGCAGATTTAACGATTTTTATATTAAATATTATTCCAATGATTGGTCTGGCTTTAAGCATTGACTTTGCCTTGCTGTTTATTAACCGCTATAAAGAGGAATTGAAGCATAAACCGGTAAGACAAGCGATTGAAGTTACTGTTGCTACTGCCGGCCGTTCGATTATTTTTTCGGGGCTTTGTGTGTTTATTGGATTATCAGGACTTTGGTTTATTCAAATTGATATTTTTCAAAATGTAGCTCTTGGCGGGATGACTGTTATTTTTGTTTCCGTTTTCTCTGCCTTAACCTTTCTCCCGGCATTACTGGGGATTATTGGGGAAAAGATTAACAAATTCAGTGTACTTCGGGTGAAAGACCAGCAAACAAGTATGTGGCATACGTTTTCTGAGTTTGTGATGAGGCGGCCTGTCATTATGACAATTGCAGCCCTAGCCATTTTGTTAACGGGGTTAATTCCAGTTAAGGAAATGATTTTAAACATCCCTGGAACTGATTCTCTGCCTTCAAGCTATCCTTCCAGAGTTGCGTTAGAAACATTTCAAGACCAGTTTATAGCCAAAGAAAAACGTGACCAAAAAAAGGTATCGATCATTCTTGAAACAAATGGTAATGTGTTAGAACAAGACAATCTCAACATGATTTGGAAGACAATTGATAAGCTTGAAAAGGATAAACTTGTTTTTACTGTGGACTCACCTTTTTCTGCTCTAAGCGCAAAGGATGCAAAACAGCTTTCACAGATATTAGAATTTAGTGACCAGTCAAAGGTAGCTCCTGTCATAAATCACTTTATCTCGAATGATAAAATGTTGGTTGAAGTTTACTTAAAAACAGGCGAACATTCAGCAAAAGCACGCAAGTGGGTCAGCGATTGGTCAAATCGACATTTGGATGTAAAAGTTTCATTTGGCGGGCCGATTAAATTTGAACAGGAAATATTTGCGGAAATTTATAAAAAAGCTCCTTACGGGTTGCTGCTAATAGTAGTTTCAACGCTTATTATTTTGATGGGAGCGTTTCATTCGGTTCTCATTCCGATTAAAGCGATTTTAATGAATATTTTAAGCTTAGGCTGTACCTTTGGGATTGTCGTCTGGATTTTTCAAGAAGGACACCTTGGGATTTCACCTGTTCATATTGCCTTAGTCCTGCCAGTATTTGTATTTACCCTTGTTTTTGGGCTATCAATGGATTATGAGGTCTTTCTGATTTCGCGGATACAGGAATTTTACCTTAAAACAGGTGATAACAGTCTAGCGACGATTTCCGGTTTAACCCATACAAGTAAAATTATCACATCGGCAGCAGCAATCATGATTGTGGTTACAGGTGCCTTTGCCTTCACGGGCGTTATGCCTGTCAAGCAATTAGGTGTGGGTATTGCCATCGCGATATTTATTGACGCAACAATCGTAAGGATGGTTCTTGTTCCTTCATTAATGAAGCTTCTTGGTGATTGGAATTGGTGGTTTTTCGGTTTAAAACATAAAAGCGTTCCGGAGCATCGAAAAAAGCCAGCTTGACACTGGCTTTTTTATTAGACATTTTTAGCATATTGCTCGCTTGGGATTTTGCTTAATACCACATATAGGCTAAGCGGTTCATTACCGCTGTTTTTAAAAGACATTTCTTCTTCTCTGTTAACATGGATTAGATCTGCTTCGGACACTTCAGATTCCTTTCCGTCTGTGATAATAGTGCCGTTACCGGTAATTACGTATAGATATACCTCGGTTCCCGGATGCTTATGTGCAGGGAGTGACTGTCCAGGCAGGAAGTTTAAGACAAAGGCCGTTGTTTCCCCTTTTTTATAAATAATCCTTTTGGTAAATTTCTCTTCACTGTATTCCATAAAAGCTTTCATTGAGTTTTTCTCCATTTATAATTCCTCCTTTTGTTATTCTGCTTTAAGTGTAATTGAAAATCATTTTCAACTAAGTGAGTCGTATCACATTTATTACTATTTCACCGTTTACCTGAAATTAACAGGATCTAAAGAAAAAGAAGCTCCGAAGAACTTCTTTTATGCCATAAATGTAAGAATGACCTTCTGCGGTACATCTGCTTCCTGATCGTTTTTTCTCCTTAACCGTTCACAAGAAGGCATTTCAAAAGAGAAATCCATCACGCTTGGCGGAATAATCCCTTGCTGCTGCAGGCTGTTAAAGACTTTTTCCATCGCTTCTTCCGTTGTAAGAGATTCGTCTGAATCCTCCGGCTGAAAGCATTCCACACATGTTTCTATGATATTTTCTTCAATTTGTTCCTGCGCAAAAACTAATTTTGCTCCGGCTATTGCTTCGACTTCGTGATTTTGCAATTCAATAATAGTGGTGATATTCATTACTCATACCTCCTCTTTTCTATACCCATATTATAAAAAATTTTTAACCCAATAATAGTAAAAAACAATAGTTTTCATTTTTTATTCACATGTTTTTGACAAATTTCTGTCTCTTCCTTTTTTCCCTTCCCTCCTATGGGTATCATCTTTACCATTAAACAAATAATAAAAGGAAATAAGAGGATTAGGTGGTTTATGTAAGTGAAAAAGGTCTTTATAATCTTTAGGGATGATTTACTAAGTATCACCAAAAATTGGGCAGCAGCAATTATTATCATCGCGTTAATATTCCTTCCCTCTCTTTATGCCTGGTTAAACATAAAAGCTTCCTGGGACCCGTACAGCAATACAAAAGGGATTCCCATTGCCGTTACAAATAACGATGAAGGAGCGATTTTAAGAGGCAGAAGTATTAATATTGGAAATGAAATCATCACATCATTGGAGAAAAATAAGTCATTAGGGTGGAAATTTGTCAAAACAGCCGAAGCAAACGAAGGTGTAAAAACGGGAAAGTATTTCGCCAGCATCATGATACCAAATGATTTCTCCGCTAAATTTGCGACTGTTTTAAGTGATCAACCCAAAAAGCCAGAACTTATTTATACCGTAAATGAAAAAATAAATGCCATCGCTCCGAAAATCACCAGTAAAGGGGCAAGCGGGATAAAGGAAGAGGTTAGTAAGAATTTTATTAAAACAGCCAACGGGGTGATATTTGATATATTTAACCAGCTCGGAATTGAGCTTCAAAAAAACCTGCCCAATATTGAAAAACTAAAGATGATGATTTTTTGGCTGAATGATCATTTGTCTGAAACAGAAAAGCTTATCACTACAGCTGATGCTGATACAACTCAAGCTCAAATGATCATTGCCGGTTTACAAAAAAATATTGAAACCGCTGAATATGTTATTGATCATGCTCGCGGAATTTCCGAAGGAATTACACAGTTCCTTGAGGAAAATAAGGGCGCGTTTGCTGACCTTGTCCCTGCTGTTAAACAAAACCTAACCTATTTAAAAACGGCAGCAGGAACTGTTGAACAATTAACAGGACTCCTGCTTGCAGACAATATTAGTGAAGATGACAAAAAAAAGGCGATACAGGAAACCATCACACGCCTAAACGGTCTGATAAAAATCCAAACACTGGTGATTGAGCTATTCAATCAATTAAACCATATCTCGGGTAATGCTTTCTTTGACAGTGAAATTTCAAATCTTATTGAACAGAGAGATCATTTAGAAAAGCTATTACAAAATTTAAAAACACTTCAAGCATTCAATGCTTCTACGCAGGAATTATTGGAGCAAACGAACCAGCTGGCCAAAAATGCTTCAACACATGCTGGTCAAATATTAAATCGGTACGATTCCGATATCGCACCAAAAATTAAAAATATTAGCGAAACAGCAAAAAATGTTCCAATCAAAACCAGTGAATTTTTCACAAAAGCGGATCAAACACTTCCGCAAGTAAAGAAAATCCTGACTGATGCTTCAAGAGGAATTGCCATTGGCAAAAGAGACATAGATCTAATCAAACGAAACTTTCCAGCGATTAAACAAAAAATAATTTTACTTACCAAACAGATCAAGAACTTTGAAAAATCCGAGGATATTCGAGAAATCATTGATTTATTGCGGAATGATGTAAAAAAAGAAAGTGATTATTTTGCTGAACCGGTCTTACTAAAGGAGAAACGGCTATATCCAATCCCTAATTACGGCTCGGCAATGTCACCATTTTTCACTACCTTATCATTATGGGTTGGAGCCACACTGTTAATTTCTTTGATTCCAGTAGAATTAAACGGGCTGTCAGAAGACTATCATCCGAATCATATTTATGCCGGTAGACTACTTACGTTTTTAACGATTGCTCTGTGCCAGGCCATTATAGTCACATTAGGGGATATTTATCTGTTAAAAACGTATGTGTCCGCGAAACCGTGGTTTTTCATTTTTGGTTTACTGATCAGCAGCGTATTTACCTTAATCGTCTATACACTAGTTTCGATTTTTGGAAATGTTGGGAAAGGACTAGCAATTGTGGTTCTTGTACTGCAAATTTCAGGAGCCGGCGGAACCTTTCCTGTCCAAGTAATGCCGGTCTTTTTCCAAAAGCTAAATCCTTATTTGCCTTTTACTTACGCGATTAGCTTAATGCGGGAAGCAGTCGGAGGAATTCAATGGGATGTTGCTAAAAGGAATCTTACGATCTTTCTATTTATCACGATTGTTACATTATTATTTGGACTTGTTTTGAAAAAGCCGATTGAAAAATATGGCGGCCGTTTAAAACAGAAAGCGAAGGAAAGCAGGCTTATTCATTAAAGGATAATTAATTGGGTGACAGGTAAAAAAACTGTCACCCACTATATTTATTTAAGCTTAATCTCGAATATCCCGCGTCCAAAAGTTGAGGCAAATAAGGTGTTTGTTGGTTCATGCATGACTATGTCTGTAACGGGTGCCAATGGCATTCCTGAACCTAAGCTGTACCACTTCTTTCCGTCATTCTTTGTCATGAATACGCCAACGTCTGTAGCAATATAAAGATTATGACGATTTTTAGGATCGATGACCAGATTGTTTACAGGTGTATTCGGAAGATTGCCGCTTATGTTCTCCCAAGTATTCCCGCCATCCTCACTCTTAAAGACGTGAGCGCTGTCTTCGCCATTACGGAAACCTGAAAAGGTTACATAAACATAATTTTCATTTTTGGCATCGACTTTCAACTGTGTAACCCAGCGATTAGGTAATACCTTGTTAATTATTTCTGTCCAATTCTTCCCTAAATCAGTAGTTTTCCATAGACGGCCATCATCCGTCCCAGCATATAACACCTTTCCATTGGACTTAGAAACCGCGACAGTTGTAATGGTTCCGTACGGATAAGAATCTTCGGATTTCCCTTCTGTTAGGCTTGGGCTTATTATCTCCCACGTTTTTCCGCCATCAGTTGAACGGTTCACACGATTACCTGCATAATACATGATAGATGGGTCATTGGGATCAAATAGAAGTGGACTTAACCAGTTACGGCGATTAGATACAGTCTTATTGGTAAAATAAGTCATGGTATTTCCCCCGTCTTCAGACCAAGCACAGCTTCCATATTGATAACAAGCGTAAACTTTTTCTTTATCCTTATAGTTAATTAAATTTCTTAATCCATCGCCGCCATAATATTCATTCCAATCATCTTTTCCCCAAGAACGAATCGATCCGTTATCCTGTGTTCCACCCGATATACGTTTGATATCCTGCTGACTTACATCCATTGTATAAAATTGGGTAGCTGGTAAATCAACGGCCTTTTCCCACTTTCCAGTGACGAGACCATTTTCCTCGGAACGGTAAACACCGCCATCATTTCCGACATATACCCGGCCCGGTTGTTTGGAATCCCATGCAACAGCATGCTGATCTGCATGAATCCCTTTTGAACTTGCCCAAGTTTTTCCGCCGTCTTTTGATTCCATCATGTTTACACCTGCGACAAAAACGTGCTTTTCATCGTTTGGATCTACCCAAATGCGGCCAAACCACCAGCCAAATGAAGATTGAGCATTTGAAAATGTTCTCGAAACTTCTTGTTTTGTCCATGAATCGCCGCCGTTTTCTGAAATATAGAATCCTTCATAGTAACCATCTGATTTAATGGTAATTGCGTATAAGCGATCAGGCTGTGTTGGGGAAAGTGCGATTCCGATACGTCCTAAATTTTTATCAGAAACTGGAAGCCCATTTGTCAGCTGCTCCCATGTGTTTCCACCATCATTAGAACGGTATATACCGGACCCCTCGCCACCGTATACTCGGTTATTCGGATATCGTACATGATCCCACATTGCTGCATAAATTCGTTTTGGATTTTCTGGATCAATCGCTATATCTACAGCTCCTGTTGTGTTATTTTTCCCATTAAGAACCCGATTCCACGTCTTTCCTCCATCTTGTGAACGATATAGTCCTCGTTCTCCCCCAGGATTAAAGAGCTGACCTGCAGCTGCTACGAAAATTTGCTGTGGGTTTTTCGGATCAACTGCAATTCTTCCAATTGCTCCTGAGTCTTTTAATCCAATGGATTCCCAATTATCCCCTTGATCTGTTGATTTATAGATACCTGTTCCTCCAAAAACGATACTTCCACCACCTGGATTGGCTTCACCGGTACCAGCATAAAGTGTTCCATCAGATGTTACAGCTAAAGCCCCCATCGATTGAGTATTATTATCATCCCAGGCTGCAGTAAAGGTTTTTCCTGCATCAACACTTTTCCAAACTCCTCCTGTTGCAGCCGCTGCATATACCGTGTCTTTTTGTTTCGGATCAATGGCCATATCAACAATCCTGCCACCAACAATCTTTGGCCCAATAAATGTCCATTTTTCATTCTTAAGCTCTGGTAACTCCTTCACCGTTGTCTCTTTCAATTTTTTTGCCTGTTTAGTAGCATTCTGAAAGGCTTCTTGTGGGAGTGTTTTGTTTGGAAAAACTTTTTGACTAATAAACCAATCATCCCGTTTTCCAGGACCCTTAATCATATTTTCAATTTCTTTAACTTCATCGTGTTCCTTTGTTTGAATACTAGCTTCTTCTGTACTTTTGTTTACCGTGGATAGAACTGCAAGAATAATAACAAAAACTAGACTCCCTGTTATTAGGGCTAGCCATTTTTTTGACATGACAAATCCCCCTTTTTAATATAAATGAAACATCTTTCAAACAAATTATTTATTGCAATAACCCCTCCTTCCTTGCTATTTAAATATCTCTTATTCTGACAGGACAATTAAGGTGATGTGTACAAAAATTGTTTTGGTAAATATACGTGTTCCAGTTGAGAATAATCTGATATATATAAATACAAAAAGTAAACGTAAACTTGTAGAAATAAAGAAAAAAGCTAATTCATAGACACTATGTAATAAACATTTATGTTTCTAATTTAGCATTCATTTAAGAATGCTTATTCTAGGCCGAGTAATTTGTTAGCTATATCTTATAAGGATTACAAAATAAAAACAATATATTCTGAAAATTATGATTATTAATTACCATTATTTTCTTTTGAATTGGGAGAAAAGAACTGATTACTGAGAAAGGATGAAAGGTATAACGGACTTCCCTTAAATAAATGTCATTTTTATTTTAAGAATAACTGTGATCTTCAACATAAGTATATTAAAGGAAAGATTGGTTTTATCTAAGTGAAGTTTGTTGTTTGAGGAATATAGCGATATGATGTCAGGTGATTCACACTGGAATAAGCAAAAGAATAATTAAAAAAAATTAGTTGTCCGGCTTCTATGCTCTAGCCGGACAACTACCTAATCATTAATAAAATACAAAAAGAACAATAAAATAAAGAAGCATTGTTACAAGGCCGACTGGAACACCGAATCTGGCCCATTCTTTACTTGTGATATTAAGCTTACCTGCGGCAATAATGTTTGGGATGTTACCAGGAATAAGCATTCCACCGCTAATAAGAAGCCCAAGTAAAATAGCACGGATTGTTTCGCCATCCATAGCAGGACTAATTTCTGCTGCTGCAAGAGTAGCATTATCTAGAACAGCGGAAATCATGTTTATCCAATATAAAATCATCGGGTGGAGCCCAAGGACATACTCATTAATTAACGGTTCGAATCCATGTCCAAGGAATGTTAAACCCATAACGAATAAGTAAATTTTAGCAGAACGAATTAAAATTTCTTTATAGCTTTCTGTTTTTTCTTCCGACTTTAGTCCATCAGTACTTTCCTGTGGTTTTACAAGAAACATAGATAAGATACCAAAGATGATAACTGCAGGGATTACTTCAACCCCAATTAAGTCTATTAAATAGAAGAAATCTTCATTCATTTTACTGACTGTAATAGTAGACAAAGGTTCGCCAATCGGTGTAAGCGCTGCCCCTAAACCGATGGCGAAACAGGCTAAAACCGTAAATCGAATCTCAGACTTCCTGTCAAGCGGCAGGACATTTATGACAATAACAAGAACAATGGCAGCAATAATAGCTGTGATAATGCTTGATGCTAATCCTAAAACAATAACTGTTAATGCTAGAAAAATCCTTGGTGTCAATAATTTGCTCATCGCTAAAATAGACTTTTCCAACGGACTTTGCGCCCACTTTGTAATTAAGCCGGCCAATAATACAGCAATTGTAATATTTATAGGATCGACAAGGGCTTTAGTGATTAAATGTTTATCCATCATACCGCTGATAAAAGCAGCGGCTACCCCCATAATAAAAAGGAAAACCTCTAAATTGTGCTCTACCTTTTTTACTGAAAAAGGCAAGAACAATACCAAAATCAATATTATGATTAACCCTATCACTTTTTCCTCTCCTTTTTGCCAAAATAATTATGTAAATTATTAAACTATTATAAACCTTTTTCGAGAATTTTGCATGTAATTCTCCGATTTTTAGACAAAATTAGACTTTAATTGCGGGTATCAGTTTATTTCCAATCTTATAAAATAACAGCTGCGTTTTTATTTGCAGCCGTTATTTTCATAAACTGTTATTCAAAAATCTTTCCTTCCTCACTTAATGACTTCCAGACTTGCTCATAAACTTTTTTTAAGGGAATATGATGAAGTTGTGCAATTTGTTTACACTCCTCAAACTCCGGGGCAGACTGGACGATTTGCCCATTGAGAATTCCCTCTTTCACTGTTACAGGTCCCCATTCTGTTGTTACCTTTAGAAATTACTACACCAACAGGGGCAGCAATAGTTTCCGTTCTTTCTGAGGAATTCGGCGCCATTCCGGCAATGACAGTGAAGTCAATCGGTTATGGAGCAGGCACAAAGACATTTAAAGACTTCTTTGTTCTATGGAAAACATAAATAGGATGAAGGATATATTATTTAGAGAAACAACTACATTGGGAATCCGCTATTCTCCATTAACTGTCCATCGATTGGAAAGGGTGCCGTTTCCTTTACTTGCTCGGACAAGCCAGCATCTTCAATTAGCATGACAATATCTTGATAAGCACGATGGTGATGATCGTGACTGTGATGATGAACATGATGATGGTCATGTTCATGTCTGTGATGATGATGCTCGTGGTCAGGGTGATGTCCATCGTCTTGCTTATGCTCATGATCATGCTGATTCACAACACTGATTCCAGAAGCACATGAATTTAGCATGGTCAGTAAGGCTGACAAGCCGTTAAAGTTAGCTCCATAGCCAACGCTCGTAGGAACAGCAATCACCGTATGGGAAACAAGCCGTCCAACTACGCTTGGCAGAGCCCCTTAGGCGCTTTGTATTCCTCTATATAACCTTAAGTCTTTATTTAAGACTGTTGTTAAACTTGGCTGTTGATTTACGCTACATTCGCTTCGCTTTCTGCGGGCATTCCGGCGAGTCTCCTTGGCGCTTAGGCGGAGGCCACTGAAAAAGTACAC
>NZ_BNDS01000023.1:23693-75508 GCF_014656545.1 Neobacillus kokaensis | reverse complement strand
AGTAGGACGCTGCCGGGCAAAAAAAAGACAATCTGAAAAAGATTGTCTTTTTTTTGCTTTTTTTGACGATTTCCGCTGATAAAAATAATCGGTAAAAATAAATAGTAGTTTTTTCCCACAAATCTTATGTTTTGCAACCGCAGAATTTGGAGAAAATCATAATGTAGTGAACCGTTGCATCTTGAAAAAAATTTAAGTATAATTAAAGTCAAATATAGTCAAAGTCAGATGATAATGGGGGGTGGGAAGATGAGGAACATCTCCGATATTATTGAAAGGTACTTAAAACAGGTTTTAGAAATGAGTGAAGCAGATCATGTGGAAATTAAACGAAGCGAAATTGCAGATAAATTCCAGTGTGTTCCTTCACAGATAAATTATGTTATAAATACCCGATTTACGATCGAAAGAGGTTATATTGTTGAGAGTAAACGCGGCGGAGGCGGGTATATACGTATTATGAAAGTAGAGTCTCATGATTCTGCCAGCTTAATTAATCATTTATTGTCACTTTTTCAAAGCAGGATTAGTCAAGCGAGTGCCGAAGATGTTATTGGGAGGCTTGTTCAGGAGGAAATCATAACAAAAAGGGAAGCCAAAATTATGTTAAGTGTGATTGACCGTTCCGTATTGTATATTGATCTTCCTTATCGTGACGAATTAAGAGCAAGAATGCTTAAAGCTATGCTGACCACTTTGAAATATAAATAAAGCTGAATATTACGAATGACTCTCCTGCCACCGTGGAGAGATACGAAGCTTTAGGAGAGGTGAAAATATGATTTGCCAAGAGTGTAATCAAAGACCTGCGGCACTTCATTTTACCAAAATTGTTAATGGTGAAAAGACAGAAGTAAATCTATGTGAAGTATGTGCTCAGGAAAAAAGTGAGATGTTTATGTTTAGCGGACAATCAGGATTTAACTTTAATAATTTGCTAGCTGGATTATTAAAAATTGACCCATCTTTTCAAAAACCAAGTCAAAGTCCATTTCAGCAGGAAGAGGTTCTCCACTGTGGACACTGTTCAATGACCTTTCCACAGTTTTTGAAACTAGGCAAGTTTGGCTGTGCGCATTGCTATGAAACATTTAAAGACCAGCTTCAGCCGGTATTAAGAAGACTTCATGGAGGAAATTTTTCACATAATGGGAAGATACCAAAAAGAATTGGCGGCGATTTGCATTTACGCAAACAAATTGATGAGTTAAAGGTGAGTCTGCAAGAATGCATTCAGCATGAAGAGTTTGAGAAGGCAGCGAAAATTCGTGATGAAATTCGCAGTATGGAAAGGAAGCTTGCCGGCAATGTTGAGGGAGGGAAATAACTGTGTCACTCGAACATTTTTTACATCAAGCGGTGAGCTCGTGGATGAGTGAGGAAGGACCGGATTCCGACATCGTCTTAAGTACTCGAATCCGACTGGCCCGAAACTTTGAACAATATAAATTTCCAACTTTATTTTCCCATGAAGAGGCGAAAAAGATTATTGCAGAAATGGAACAGCTTTTGAAAACCACAAGTTTGCAAAAATTCGGGCCAATGGAGTTATTAAAAATTGATGAAATGCAGCCGCTTCAAAAAAGAGTTTTAGTGGAAAAGCATTTAATTAGTCCGCATCTTGCGGAAGACTCGCCGGATGGTGCTGTACTGTTAACCGAAAATGAAGAAATTAGTATTATGATTAATGAAGAGGATCATATTCGGATTCAGTGCTTGTTCCCAGGGCTGCAGTTATCGAATGCATTACAGGCTGCAAATGAAATTGATGATTGGCTTGAAAGTCATATTCAATTTGCGTTTGATGAAAAGTATGGTTATTTAACCAGCTGTCCGACGAATGTCGGCACAGGGATTCGTGCCTCCGTGATGATGCATCTTCCAGGATTGATTTTAACGCAGCAAATGAATCGTATTATCCCTGCCATCAACCAATTAGGGTTGGTCGTAAGGGGAATTTATGGTGAAGGCAGCGAGGCGCTGGGGAATATTTTTCAAATTTCCAATCAAATTACCTTGGGAAAATCTGAAGAAGATATTTGCCGCGATTTGATGGGGGTTGTCAGCCAGTTAATTTCACAAGAAAGGTCAGCCAGGGAAGCATTACGAAAGACTTCTAACATACAATTAGAAGACAGGGTATTCCGCTCTTTAGGAGTGTTAACCAATAGCAGGATTATTGAATCAAAGGAAGCGGCCCGTTGTTTATCCGATGTCCGCCTGGGCATTGATATGGGCTACATTGTTCAAATGTCTAAAAATATTCTTAATGAATTAATGATTCTTACCCAGCCTGGTTTCCTGCAGCAGTATGCCGGGGGGCAGCTAAGGCCGCATGAAAGGGATATAAGACGTGCTGCATTAATTCGCGAACGTCTGAAAATGGAATCTGAAAAAATAAAAGGTGAGGAGTGAGCGCTATGATGTTTGGCCGTTTTACTGAAAGAGCACAAAAGGTTTTAGCTTTAGCACAAGAAGAGGCAATCCGCCTTGGACACAATAATATTGGTACAGAGCATATCCTTTTAGGATTAATTCGTGAAGGGGAAGGGATTGCTGCTAAAGCCCTTTATGGACTAGGATTAGGCTCCGATAAAATTCAAAAGGAAGTTGAAAATCTAATTGGCAAAGGCCAAGAATCTTCGCAAATCATTCATTATACACCTAGAGCAAAAAAGGTCATTGAACTTTCTATGGATGAAGCTAGAAAATTAGGTCATTCCTATGTAGGCACGGAGCATATTCTGCTTGGTTTGATTCGTGAAGGAGAAGGAGTAGCCGCCCGCGTCTTAAATAATTTAGGTGTCAGCTTAAATAAAGCACGCCAGCAAGTGCTTCAGCTGCTAGGCAGCAATGAATCTGGCGGACATCAAGGCGGAGCTTCGGCGAATGCTAACACCCCAACACTTGATGGTCTTGCC
The DNA here is from genome assembly GCF_014656545.1 of Neobacillus kokaensis. Classification (GTDB taxonomy): domain Bacteria; phylum Bacillota; class Bacilli; order Bacillales; family Cytobacillaceae; genus Neobacillus; species Neobacillus kokaensis. Next base: position 72,587 of record NZ_BNDS01000023.1, on the reverse strand, counting down.
CGTGATTTAACGGCGATTGCTAGAGAAGGCAGCCTTGACCCCGTGATTGGGCGCAGCAAGGAAATTCAGCGTGTAATAGAAGTGTTAAGCCGCAGAACGAAAAATAACCCTGTGTTAATTGGGGAGCCTGGCGTCGGTAAAACAGCGATTGCAGAGGGGCTAGCCCAGCAAATTGTGAATAATGAAGTACCAGAGATTCTTCGCGATAAACGTGTTATGACTCTTGATATGGGGACAGTTGTCGCAGGTACAAAATACCGCGGTGAATTTGAGGACCGCCTGAAAAAGGTAATGGATGAAATCCGTCAAGCAGGAAATATTATTCTGTTTATCGACGAGCTCCATACTTTAATTGGAGCAGGTGGAGCAGAGGGTGCAATCGATGCTTCAAATATCTTGAAACCATCGCTTGCCCGAGGTGAGCTGCAATGTATTGGGGCAACGACACTTGATGAATACCGTAAATATATTGAAAAAGATGCAGCGCTTGAACGCCGTTTTCAGCCGATTCGCGTGGATGAACCGACTGCGGAAGAATCAATTCAGATTTTACAAGGCTTGCGTGACCGATATGAGGCACACCACCGCGTATCGATAACGGATGAAGCGATTGAAGCAGCTGTTAAACTGTCAGACCGTTACATTTCTGACCGCTTCCTGCCTGATAAAGCTATCGATCTAATCGATGAAGCCGGTTCAAAGGTAAGACTTCGTTCTTATACTACACCTCCTAATTTAAAAGAGCTCGAGGTTAAGCTAGAGGAAGTCAGAAAAGAAAAAGATGCAGCTGTTCAAAGCCAGGAATTTGAAAAAGCAGCCTCCCTAAGAGATTCTGAACAGCGTTTGCGTGAACAGTTAGAAGAGACAAAGAAAACGTGGAAGGAAAAGCAAGGTAAAGAAAACAGCGAAGTGACCGTTGAGGATATTGCAAGTGTTGTTTCCAGCTGGACGGGAATTCCAGTTTCCAAACTAGCAGAAACAGAGACTGCTAAGCTGCTTAATTTAGAGGAAATCCTGCATTCCCGTGTTATTGGTCAGGATGAAGCGGTTGTAGCTGTTGCGAAAGCTGTCCGCCGTGCTCGAGCAGGATTAAAAGATCCGAAGCGTCCAATCGGTTCCTTTATCTTCCTTGGTCCTACAGGTGTTGGTAAGACAGAATTAGCCCGCGCATTAGCTGAAGCCATGTTTGGTGATGAAGATGCGATGATCCGTATCGACATGTCCGAGTATATGGAGAAGCACTCCACTTCTCGTTTAGTAGGTTCACCTCCAGGCTATGTAGGCTATGAGGAGGGCGGTCAGTTAACCGAAAAGGTACGGAGAAAGCCGTATTCTGTTGTATTGCTTGACGAAATTGAAAAGGCCCATCCAGATGTATTTAATATCCTGCTTCAAGTGCTTGAGGACGGGCGTTTAACGGATTCTAAAGGACGTACAGTAGATTTCCGCAATACCGTTTTAATTATGACATCCAATGTTGGAGCAGAGGCATTAAAGCGGAATAAGTTTGTCGGCTTTAATATTCAAGATACAGCTGACCAGAATTACAAAGATATGAAAGGGAAAGTAATGGAGGAGCTGAAGAAGGCGTTCCGTCCTGAATTCCTGAATCGGATTGATGAAATCATTGTTTTCCATTCACTTGAAAGAAAGCACTTGAATGAAATTGTCACCCTATTATCAGACCAATTAATCAAGCGTCTCAAAGAGCAGCATATTTCGATTGAATTAACCCCTGCAGCAAGGGACAAAATTTCTGATGAGGGATATGATCCTGAGTACGGGGCAAGACCGCTGAAAAGAGCCATTCAAAAGCATATTGAAGACCGGCTTTCCGAGGAGCTCTTAAAGGGGACTTTTTCCGCAGGACAGCATGCTATAATTGATGTGGAAAATGGGGAATTTACTGTTAAAACAGCAGAGAAAGAGACTGTAACAAAATAAACGGTTATAGCTCAAGCGAAGTTTACCATTTTTTTTAAAAGATGAGAGGTACACGTGAATACTATTGAATCGTGTACCTCTTTTTTACATATGGATCGAATTCTCTGCAGGACTAGAGAGGAAGAATCACATGGTTAAACGGAAAACGAAATTTATGTGTCAGGAGTGCGGGTACGAATCGCCAAAATGGATGGGGAAATGCCCGGGCTGCGGCGCTTGGAATAAAATGGTTGAGGAAGTCGAGGTAACCGGAGCTGCGAGAAGGGGAGCGTTTGCCCATTCTCAAGGAGGGGCGATTGCTTCTAAGCCTACACCTATTACTTCAATTGAAATGGTCAGTGAACCAAGAATTCATACGGATTTAGCCGAACTAAACCGGGTTCTTGGCGGTGGTGTAGTAAAAGGCTCGCTAGTACTAATCGGCGGTGACCCGGGGATTGGCAAGTCTACACTTCTTTTGCAGGTCTCCTCACAGCTTGCGGTGAAGGGTCATCAGGTTTTATACATATCGGGAGAGGAATCGTTAAGGCAGACAAAACTAAGGGCAGAACGATTAGGAATCTCCTCTGAAAACCTGCTTGTTTATGCGGAAACAAATTTAGAGGAAATCAATCGTACGATTGAGCAGACAGCCCCGAGCTTTGTCATTATTGACTCGATTCAAACAGTCTTTCACCCGGATGTAACGTCAGCACCGGGCAGTGTCTCCCAAGTTCGGGAATGTACGGCGGAATTAATGAGAATCGGGAAAACAAAGGGGATTGCTATTTTTATAGTAGGACATGTCACAAAGGAAGGGTCGATTGCCGGGCCTCGTTTATTAGAGCATATGGTCGATACCGTGCTTTATTTTGAAGGAGAAAGACACCATACTTACCGGATCCTAAGGGCCGTGAAAAACCGCTTTGGTTCCACAAATGAAATGGGTATTTTTGAAATGAAGGAATTTGGCTTGGAAGAGGTAGAAAATCCATCAGAGATTTTCCTCGAAGAACGGTCACGCGGGGCAGCCGGCTCCACAGTCGTTGCTTCAATGGAAGGAACGCGGCCGGTTCTGGTAGAAATCCAAGCATTAATTTCTCCGACAAGCTTTGGGAATCCAAGAAGAATGGCAACGGGAATTGATCATAACCGTGTACCGCTATTAATGGCTGTGTTGGAAAAGCGGGTAGGGCTGCTGCTGGCAAATCAAGATGCTTATGTGAAGGTTGCTGGCGGGGTAAAATTAGATGAACCTGCAATCGATTTAGCGGTGGCGGTCAGTATTGCCTCAAGCTTTAGAGATCAGCCAACAAAGCCGACAGATTGCATTATTGGCGAGGTTGGTTTAACCGGGGAAGTAAGACGTGTGTCCAGAATTGAACAGCGTGTCCAAGAAGCCGCAAAACTAGGCTTTGAACGGGTTATTCTCCCGGCCAATAATCTAAGCGGCTGGAAGGGCCCTAGAGGAGTAGAATTAATCGGTGTTTCCTCAGTCAGCGAGGCATTAAGGGCAGCATTAGGAGGATAACAGATGGAGCATAAAAAGCCTAGTGAACAGACCATAACTGATTTATTACAATTAATTGCCCCAGGTACACCAATCCGTGAGGGGCTTGATAATGTCCTTCGGGCGAATACCGGCGGGCTGATTGTCATTGGCTATAATGATAAAGTGAAAAGCGTTGTAGATGGCGGCTTTGCTATCAATTGTGCCTTTTCACCAAGCTTTTTATATGAACTGGCAAAAATGGACGGTGCCATTATTCTTAATGACTCAGCAAGTAAGATTCTGATTGCCAATGGCCAGCTGGCTCCGGACCCGCTCATTCCATCTTCAGAGACAGGAATGCGGCACCGTACAGCTGAACGGGTAGCCAAACAAACAAAGGCGCTTGTGATTGCCATTTCCCAGCGAAGAAATGTAATTACCTTATATCAAGGAAATCACCGTTATGCTTTAAAAGACATTGCCGTTATTTTAACGAAAGCCAATCAGGCGATTCAAACATTGGAAAAATATAAAGCAGTGATGGAACAGACGATTACGAATTTTAGTATTTTAGAATTTGAGGAGTCCGTTACATATAACGATTTTTTACTTGTGCTTCATCGGTTTGAAATGGTGTTAAAAATTAAGAATGAACTGTTAACCTATCTGTATGAGCTTGGAACAGAGGGAAGGCTTATCCGTCTGCAGATGAATGAAATTTTAACGGAACTTGAAGAAGAAATAATGTTAATCATCAAGGATTATGCTTTTGACAGGGAGGTAAAGCCAGAAGAGGTACTGCAGCGGATTCAGGCCGCGGTTAATAGCACAAACATTGAGGATATGGCACTCCTCAAACTATTAGGCTATAACGGTTATGTTCATCTTGACGAGAATAAAAAATCACGCGGTTATCGCATTCTTCATAAAATTCCAAGGCTGCCAGCGGTCATCATTGAAAACTTAATTGGAACTTTTGGCGACCTGTGCAGCATCATTGCAGCGACTGTTGAGGACTTGGATGATGTTGAGGGAATTGGTGAGGTTAGGGCAAAGAAAATTAAAGAGGGCTTTAAATTAATTAGGGAGCGACTGTATACACATCGTTATCTATAAAAAATATTGATAGAACTTTTGAACTATGTTAAAATTGTAAGTTTCAATTTATTTGACACAAATTTCCTCTGATGCTACCCTATGAGAAATAAGGTAACAACATAACGTAGGAATTTCAAAATGTTTACATTCTGGAAAAATTATTGGAAAAACGCGGTTTCATTTTTGTAAATATGTTTATAATTAATTAGAGGAGGTGAAGAAATGTTAAAACGAATTGTGCAGGCTTGCTTCCTCATTATTGGTGGTACGCTTGGAATCTTATTTCTGCCGGAATTATTAAAAGTAATGGGTTTAGATACAACCGCGCTTATAAATAATTCCTATGTTACTGCGATTTTAGGTGCTATTATTTTTTATCTTCTTACCTTTTGGGCAGTAGATTACGTGTTTAATTTTATTAAATGGGCTGAGGATTCCTTAGTCAAAATCCCAGTAACCGATGTGCTGTTTGGCAGCGTTGGTTTGATTTTTGGTTTATTGGTTGCTTTTTTAATTGGGTTTGCACTTAACGCTGTACAAGTGCCAATCTTAAATGCTGTTGCCCCAATCGTATTGACATTGCTATTTGGTTATCTTGGCTTCCAGGTGGGCTTCAAAAAACGAGATGAGCTGCTTGGTCTGTTTGGCAGAGGTAGCAGCAAGAAAAAACCTGCTGAAGAGGAAAATGAGAAACCATCCGGAAAGGAACTAAAGATTTTGGATACGAGTGTCATTATTGACGGGCGTGTTGCAGATATTTGCCAAACGGGATTTTTAGAAGGGACCATTGTCATACCACAGTTTGTTCTTGAGGAATTACAGCATATTGCTGATTCTTCCGATGTATTAAAACGGAACCGCGGCAGAAGGGGCCTTGATATCTTAAACCGGATTCAAAAAGAACTGGCCATTAAGGTGGAAATCTATGAAGGGGATTTCGAGGAAATCCAAGAGGTAGATTCTAAACTGGTAAAGCTAGCTAAGTTAACGAATGGCGTACTCGTTACGAACGATTTTAATCTGAATAAAGTATGTGAATTACAAAATGTGTCTGTTCTCAATATCAATGATCTCGCTAATGCCGTAAAGCCGGTTGTTTTGCCGGGTGAGGAATTAACGGTGCAGGTCATTAAGGACGGAAAAGAGCATCATCAGGGAGTTGCCTACCTAGATGATGGCACGATGATTGTTGTGGAGGAAGGCAGGGAATACATTGGAAAAAGAATCGAGGTTCTTGTGACCAGTGTGCTTCAGACATCTGCCGGCAGAATGATTTTTGCCAAGCCGAAATTATTAGAAAAAGCACTATAGAGAGAGAAAATGAGGTTTTTAGTATGACTTATCAGGTCATTATTCCTGCTGCTGGTCAGGGAAAGAGAATGGGAGCGGGGAAAAATAAACTGTTGCTTGAACTTGATGGAATTCCTGTACTTGTTCATACGTTACAAGTATTTGAAGCGGACGATGCCTGTACAGGAATCATTTTAGCTATTCATCCCCAAGATGAAGCGGAATTTAATGCACTGATTAACATGCATCATTTATGTAAGGTAAAGGGTTTGGTGCCAGGCGGAAAAGAGCGCCAGCACAGCATTTATAATGCCTTAAAGACCGTCAGTAATGATGGCATTATTCTTGTACATGATGCAGCAAGACCGTTTATTCTAAAAAAGCATATTCACGTATTAACAGAAGCGGCAGCGAAAACGGGTGCAGCCATAATGGGGGTTCCGGCCAAAGACACGATGAAAAAGGTGGAAAATGGTGTTGTCGAAGCGACTGTTGAACGTTCAAGCTTGTGGGCAGTGCAAACCCCACAAGCTTTTCGCGTTTCTCTCCTTGTAGAGGCGTATGAAAAGGCAGAAAGGGATCACTTTCTTGGTACAGATGATGCCAGTCTAATCGAGCGCTTAGGGCATCCTGTGACGATGATAGAGGGAGATTACGATAATATAAAGCTTACCACACCAGAGGATTTATTTTTTGCGGAAGCGATCTTAAAAAAGCGGAAGGGGTTATAAATAATGTTTCGAATTGGACAAGGCTTTGATGTTCATCAATTAACGGAGGGGCGGCCGCTCATTATTGGGGGTATTACCATCCCCTATGAGAAGGGCTTACTGGGGCATTCTGACGCAGATGTGTTATTACATACAGTGTCTGATGCCTGCCTTGGTGCGATTGGCGAGGGGGATATCGGCAAACATTTCCCTGATACGGACCCCGAATTCAAAGATGCCGACTCCGCCAAGCTGATGGAGCATGTGTGGCAGCTGGTCAAAGATAAAGGCTATGAATTAGTCAATGCGGATTGTACGATTATCGCCCAAAAACCAAAAATGGCTCCATTTATTGAACAAATACGGGTACGGATTGCGGAGCTTTTAGAGGCGGACACAGAACAAATTAATGTAAAGGCAACAACAACCGAAAAGTTGGGCTTTACCGGCAGGGGCGAGGGTATTGCCGCTCAAGCAGTTGTCCTTTTAAAAAAGGTAAACGTTTAGACTTTATCCGGTAAAACCATAGTGGTAAAATGTATCAGGATGAAACCAACTGGGAAAATGGAGGCATTATAATGTCAAACGAAATTCGTGTAAGATATGCTCCTAGTCCAACCGGACATTTACATATTGGAAATGCCCGCACGGCGTTATTTAACTATTTATTTGCCCGCAATAAAGGCGGGAAATTCATTATCCGGATTGAAGATACGGATAAGAAGCGGAATATTGAAGGTGGAGAAGAGAGCCAATTAAAATATTTAAAATGGCTTGGAATGGATTGGGATGAAAGTGTTGATGTCGGCGGTGAATACGGTCCGTACCGGCAGTCAGAACGCAATGAGATTTACGAAACGTACTACAAACAAATGTTAGGAAATGGACAAGCCTATAAATGTTATTGTACGGAAGAGGAGCTGGAGGCAGAGCGGGAAGCACAGATGGAACGTGGTGAGACCCCGCAATATTCCGGCAAATGCCGTCATTTGACTGCAGAAGACAGAGCTCGTTTAGAAAGTGAAGGCCGTGAGCCGAGCATCCGTATCCTTGTTCCGGAAGGCAAGACTTATACATTTGATGATATGGTAAAGGGTGTAGTGTCTTTTGAATCAGAAGGTATGGGCGACTGGGTCATTGTGAAAAAGGACGGCACCCCTACTTATAACTTTGCTGTAACAATCGATGATTATCTCATGAAAATCTCCCATGTCCTTCGCGGGGATGATCATATCTCAAATACACCTAAGCAGTTGATGGTGTACGAAGCATTAGGCTGGGAACCGCCAATTTTTGGCCACATGACGCTAATTGTAAATGAAAGCCGGAAAAAGTTAAGCAAGCGCGATGAATCAATTATTCAATTTATTGAGCAGTACGAAGAATTAGGCTATTTGCCAGAGGCAATCTTTAACTTTATTACTTTACTTGGCTGGTCACCTGCTGGTGAAGAAGAGCTTTATTCTAAGGAAGAGTTCATTCAGCTATTTGATGCAAACCGCTTGTCTAAATCACCAGCATTATTTGATAAGCAAAAGCTTACATGGATGAACAACCAATACATGAAAAAGGTGGACCTTGACCGTGTTGTTGAGCTTGCTCTTCCCCACCTAATGAAAGCGGGACGCGTTCAGGAGAACTTGTCTGCTGAAGAAAGAGATTGGGTGCGCAGCTTAGTGGAATTATTGCAGGAGAAAATGAGCTTCGGAGCTGAAATCGTTGAACTTTCTGACTTGTTCTTTAAAGAACAAGTGGATTTTGAGGATGAAGCAAAAGAGGTTCTTGCTGGAGAGCAGGTACCGGAAGTGTTAAAGGCATTTTCAGAAGAGTTGGATCAGCTGGAAGGCTTCCAGGCGGAAGGAATTAAGGCTGCAATGAAAGCTGTCCAAAAATCCACCGGCCAAAAGGGTAAGAACTTGTTCATGCCAATTCGTGCCGCTGTAACGGGACAAACACACGGGCCAGACCTTCCTAAATCAATTGAACTTTTAGGAAAAGAGAAAGTTCAACAGCGAATCGGGCAAATTATTAGTTAACATTCGGATGAAAATGTAATATAGTAAATATACAATATTTTATATGAGCTAAAACGTCGAAGAGGATAAGTAAAAGAATGATGCCTTAAAGAGAGAACCATCACCGGCTGAAAGTGGTTCAGGCCGCTCATTGTTTGAAATGCACCTCCGAGCCCCATTTCAAAAGAGAGTTGTACTTGAGTAGATTTGGGCGGAACCTTTCCGTTAACAAGTTAGAGTGAGGCATGTTTGTTTCAGCTGCTTTTCGTTTAGCTGAAATCAGATAAGTGCCTAATCAGAGTGGAACCACGCACAAGCGTCTCTGTCAATATGACAGGGGCGCTTTTTTATTAGACTGATGATTGAAGCACCTGGAGCGTCAATCATCAGACAATCTAATACAGCTTTTTTATTTGTCAGAAGTTTTAGGGGGGATGGAAATGTTTAAAATGTTAAAAGAAGATGTTGATGTTGTGTTTGATCAGGACCCAGCTGCGAGGACGTACTTAGAGGTGATTTTAACGTATTCTGGATTGCATGCGATTTGGTCTCATCGATTCGCCCATGCCCTCTATAAGCGAAAATTATTTTTCCTTGCACGGGCCATTTCACAAATAAGCCGCTTTTTCACGGGAATTGAAATTCATCCCGGGGCAAAAATAGGCAGGAGATTTTTTATTGACCACGGGATGGGGGTTGTTATCGGGGAAACGTGTGAAATAGGTGATAACGTAACGATCTATCAAGGGGTAACATTAGGCGGAACAGGAAAAGAAAAAGGTAAACGTCACCCAACCATAAAGGATAATGTACTTATTTCTACAGGGGCAAAAGTCCTTGGTTCGATTACAATTGGCGAGAACTCCAAAATTGGCGGTGGGTCAGTCGTGCTAAAAGAAGTGCCGCCAAACTCAACTGTCGTAGGAATTCCGGGAAAAGTTGTTATCCAGGATGGAAAGAAGATTATTCGCGATTTAAACCACTGTGACCTGCCAGACCCGGTTGCGGATCGTTTCAAAGAGCTGCAGGCCGAAATGGACGGTTTAAAGCAAGAACTTAGAGAATTAAAACAGGAAAGGACAAAAGTCAATGGCCATTCAACTGTATAATACACTTACAAGAAAGAAGGAAGCATTCGTACCCCTAGTAGAGGGTAAAGTGAAAATGTATGTTTGCGGTCCTACTGTCTATAATTATATTCATATTGGTAATGCCCGCCCTGCCATCGTATTTGATACGGTCCGCCGCTATTTTGAATTTCGCGGGTATGATGTGAAATATGTTTCGAATTTTACCGATGTCGATGATAAATTAATCCGGGCTGCCAATCAACTGGGGGAAGATGTCCCAACGATTGCCAGCAGGTTTATCGATGCCTATTTTGAGGATGTATCGGCATTAGGATGCAAAAGAGCGGATGTTCATCCGCGGGTTATGGAAAATATGGACATCATCATTGATTTTATCAAACAATTGGTTGAGAAAGGTTATGCCTATGAATCAGAAGGAGATGTCTATTTCCGGACACGCAGCTTTGATGATTATGGAAAGCTGTCACACCAATCGATTGACGAGTTACAAGTAGGTGCCAGAATTGAAGTGGGCAATAAAAAGGAAGATGACTTAGACTTTGCCTTATGGAAAGCGGCAAAGGAAGGGGAAATCTATTGGGAAAGCCCATGGGGTCTAGGACGGCCGGGATGGCATATTGAATGCTCGGCAATGGCGAAAAAATACCTTGGCGAAACAATTGATATTCACGCTGGCGGCCAGGACTTGACCTTCCCTCATCATGAAAATGAAATCGCACAATCTGAAGCACTGTCAGGCAAGACATTCGCCAACTACTGGATGCATAACGGCTATATCAATATTGATAATGAGAAGATGTCAAAGTCGCTTGGGAATTTTGTTCTAGTTCACGATATTATTCAAAAACATAATCCGCAAGTGCTTAGGTTCTTTATGCTGTCAGTTCATTACCGTAACCCGATTAACTATAGTGAAGAATTACTTGAAAGCACCAGAGCGGCCTTTGAGCGGTTAACCACCTCGTACCAAAATTTAAAGCACCGTAAAGAGGCGAGCACAAATTTAACCGAACATAATCAAGAGTGGATTGATAAGATCACAGCTTTGCGTACACAATTTATTGAGGCGATGGATGACGACTTTAATACGGCATTAGCTATTTCTGTATTATTCGAGCTATCCAAATTGGCTAATTATTATCTTTTAGAAAAGAATACAGCTGTAGAGGTTATTGACGCGTTTACTTCGGAATTTGAGGAACTGTTCGGGGTCCTTGGTTTAACACCGGGGCAGGAAGAAATGCTCGATGAAGAAATCGATGCATTAATTGAACAGCGGATACAGGCAAGGAAAGACCGCAACTTCCAATTGGCAGACCAAATTCGCGACCAGTTAAAGGAAATGAATATTATTTTAGAAGATACGCCGCAGGGCACAAGGTGGAAAAGAGGCTAGTTCATGCTTGATTACAATAACACAATAGATGCATATCAATTAAAAGCCCTTGCTCTTGCCTATATGGGGGATGCGGTATTTGAAATATATGTCCGCCGGCATCTCCTTTACAGCGGGCAAGTTCGACCGCACCAGTTACACCGTGCTGGAACAAGGTACGTCTCGGCGAAAGCGCAATGTCAAATACTTCTTCAGATGATGAATGATGGCATTTTGCTTGAGGATGAACTAGCCGTTGTCATGCGCGGCAGAAATGCGAAGTCAGGAACAGTACCGAAAAACACCGATGTACAAACGTATCATTACAGTACGGCTTTTGAAGCGTTAATGGGGTATTTATATTTATCAGGCAAAATAGAGCGGCTGGAAGAGCTTGTACAAAAGGCATTTTTATATGTTGAAGAACTGAAGAAAGGAGGAGCATCGCAATGAACCAGGAATATATCGTCGGTAAAAATCCGGTGATTGAAGCGCTAAAATCAGGCCGGGATATCAATAAAGTCTTAATTGCAGAGGGATCACAGCGCGGACAAATGCAGCAGATTACCCAATTAGCTAAAGAGGCAAATGTCCTCGTTCAATTTGTACCGAAGAAAAAGCTAGACTTGATTACTGACCAAAATCATCAAGGTGTCCTGGCATATGTGGCAGCTTACCAATATGCAGAAATTGATGATTTGTTTGCTGCAGCTGAAAAGAAAAAGGAGACTCCCTTTTTCTTATTGTTGGATGAAATTGAAGACCCGCACAATCTTGGATCGATTATGAGAACGGCTGATGCCGTCGGCGCCCATGGAATTATTATTCCGAAGCGGCGGGCAGTAGGGTTAACAGCAACAGTAGCAAAGGCTTCGACTGGAGCAATTGAATATATCCCTGTTGTCCGGGTGACAAACATGGCCCGTACAATTGATGAATTAAAGGAACGGGGCATTTGGATTGCTGGAACAGATGCAAAAGGAACGCAGGATTATCGCCAGCTTGATGGCACACTGCCGCTTGGGTTAGTAATTGGCAGTGAAGGGAAAGGTATGGGGCGGCTTATTAGGGATAAATGTGATTTCCTTATTCAGCTGCCAATGGCAGGAAAGGTCACTTCATTAAATGCTTCTGTTGCTGCAGCTATACTTATGTATGAGGTATATCGAAACCGACACCCACTTGGGGAATAGGCATATGGATATCCTGCTTGTAGATGGCTATAACATTATCGGGGCGTGGCCTGAATTAAAAGCGCTAAAGGATCATGATTTAGCTGCAGCAAGGGATCGCCTAATTGAAAGAATGGCTGAGTATCAGGCCTTTTCAGGCTACCGCGTAATTGTTGTTTTTGATGCCTATTATGTACAAGGAACGGCAAAGAAGTATAAAAATCATCAAGTGGAAGTTATTTTTACAAGCAAGAACGAAACAGCTGATGAGCGGATTGAAAAGATGGCTATCAGTTTAAGCAATCGAAAAACACAAATTCATGTAGCTACATCCGATTACACGGAGCAATGGGCTATTTTTGGACAAGGAGCTTTAAGAAAATCAGCCCGGGAGCTGCTGAATGAAATGTCGTCGATTGAAAAAGGTATTGAAAAAAAGGTAAAAACCATTCAGGAAAAAAAACCGGTCTCTAAAATTCCGATTAGTGATGAAATGGCAGAAATTTTTGAAAAGTGGCGCAGAGGACACAAATGAGCCTCGACTTCAAAAAATTTCTAATGTATAATAATGCTATCTATGCTTGTTCGGTGGAGGGGATCGCGCTTGAGTACGGACTTCGGAACAATGGTCGATAAGCAGTTGTTTGTTATGGAAGACGAAGAAATTGTTGATCTAGTGCATAAGGGTGATAGTGAAGCTTTGGATTATTTAATCCATAAGTATCGAAATTTTGTACGTGCCAAGGCAAGATCCTACTTTTTGGTAGGGGCTGATAAGGAAGATATTGTCCAAGAAGGAATGATAGGTCTTTATAAGGCCATTCGTGATTACCGGGAGGACAAGCTCACTTCTTTTAAAGCATTTGCAGAGTTATGCATTACCCGCCAAATCATCACGGCTATTAAAACGGCCACAAGACAAAAGCATATACCATTAAACTCGTATGTTTCATTGGACAAGCCTATTTATGATGAGGAATCTGACCGGACGCTGATGGACGTGCTGTCAGGTGCCAAGGTGCTTGACCCTGAAGAGTTGATTATTAATCAAGAAGAATTTGATCATATTGAAATTAAAATGACGGAGTTATTAAGTGATTTGGAACGAAAAGTCCTCGCACTTTACTTAGACGGGCAATCCTATCAGGAAATCTCCGAAGAGCTTAATCGTCATGTGAAATCAATTGATAATGCCCTGCAAAGAGTCAAGCGAAAGCTTGAGCGCTATTTGGAAATCCGTGAATTTTCCTTATAGAAATGAAGGGCGGAAATATCCGTTATTGACAATAATTTGGGTGTCGTGTTACATTTTTAGGGATATATTTGAGGGTGTTAGAATGAGTAAAAAGGTGATTCTTGCTTGTGTTGAATGCGGTTCAAGAAACTACTCAACTATAAGCAAAGAGACTCAAACTGCTAGATTAGAATTGAAAAAATTTTGTAAAACTTGTGCAACCCATACAATTCACCGAGAAACAAAGTAAGGTATAGGTTTTAGCATGCTATCTGCCAAAGTTGGGGGTTACAAAGAATGCAACGCATAAATAAGTTCTTCAGTGATGTTGTTCGTGAAATGAGAAAGGTTAGTTGGCCAAGACGAAGCGAACTTACTCGTTCGACAGTTACCGTGATAACGACCGTTGCTTTTTTCGCTATTTTCTTTACGGTGTTAGATTTAGGGATTTCAAAATTGATTCGTTTAATTCTTGAATAATTAGTAATAGTTCATGGTATAATGGTAATCAATACAGGAAATTTTATCTAAAAGCCCGTTTTCACGGGTTTTTTAATTTGTCAAAAAGTATAACCGCTTTTCAATTGTTTGTTTCTAAAGGTAATCGTTACTTTTTATAACAATGTTGATTGGAGCGCGAATCAACTTGCAAGTATACACATTTAAATACAGGGAGGGACGGACGATCAAGTCCTCTTAAAATGGAAAAGAACTGGTATGTTGTTCATACGTATTCGGGTTATGAAAATAAAGTAAAAGCGAATTTAGAAAAACGTGTAGAGTCCATGGGTATGGCAGATAAAATTTTTCGTGTGGTTGTGCCTGAGGAAGAAGAAACAGAAATTAAAAATGGTAAGAAAAAAGTAGTAAAACGAAAGGTGTTTCCTGGATATGTATTAGTGGAACTGGTGATGACAGACGATTCTTGGTATGTCGTAAGGAATACACCAGGTGTAACAGGATTTGTTGGATCTGCTGGTTCAGGGTCAAAACCGACTCCGTTACTGCCGGAAGAAGTAACGACACTACTGAAACGGATGGGCGTCGAAGAAAAACGTGTTGACGCAAACTATGAAATTGGAGAAACCGTGCGCGTGAAGGAAGGTCCGTTTGCAAACTTTACTGGTAATATCGAAGAAATGGACAAGGATAAAGCAAAGCTGAAAGTGCTTGTAAATATGTTTGGACGCGACACCCCAGTTGAGCTTGATTTTTCACAAATTGACAAAATCTAAATCTATATTGTAAAAAAACTTGAAATCATCGATAAAAAGTGTTAATATTTCATAGGTCAGTATGTCTCAGTTTTTGAGACAGGACTTTTGCAAAGTTCTTTATTTTTTATATAAAGAAGATAGTTGAGTGGGAGGGGGCCCCAATCCAATTAGAGGAATGGAAACCCTGTTAACCACATCACGGACTTTAAGGAGGTGTGTCTCGTGGCTAAAAAAGTAATTAAAGTTGTTAAATTACAAATCCCTGCTGGTAAAGCTAACCCAGCGCCGCCGGTTGGTCCTGCACTAGGTCAAGCGGGTGTTAATATCATGGGATTCTGTAAAGAATTTAACGCTCGTACAGCAGATCAAGCTGGATTGATTATTCCTGTTGAAATTACGGTATTTGAAGACCGTTCATTTACATTTATTACGAAAACTCCTCCTGCTGCAGTTCTTTTGAAAGTAGCAGCTGGAATTCAGTCTGGTTCAGGCCAGCCTAACCGTAATAAAGTAGCAACAGTAAAGCGTGATAAAGTACGCGAGATTGCGGAACAAAAAATGCCTGACCTTAACGCAGCTAGCGTTGAAGCAGCAATGCGCATGGTTGAAGGTACTGCACGCAGCATGGGTATCAACATCGAAGACTAATCCATGTAAACTGTTAAAGTGTAATGAGGGGGTTGCGTAGTTTTAATATACTCGCAACCTTTTTCGTGGGAGTTATTCAAACGTTAAAACCACATTTTAAGGAGGAAATTTGAAATGGCTAAAAAAGGCAAGAAGTATATAGAAGCTGCGAAGCTTGTTGACCGCGCGAAGGCTTATCCAGTTGCAGAAGCAATTGACCTTGCAAAGAAAACAAACTACGCTAAATTTGATGCAACAATTGAGGTTGCTTTCCGTTTAGGCGTTGACCCTAAGAAAGCTGACCAAAACATCCGTGGTGCTGTTGTACTTCCAAACGGAACTGGTAAAACTCAACGCGTATTAGTATTCGCGAAGGGTGAAAAAGTGAAGGAAGCTGAAGCAGCTGGCGCTGATTATGTAGGCGATGCAGAATATATCAACAAAATCCAACAAGGTTGGTTTGATTTCGATGTAATCGTAGCAACTCCTGACATGATGGGTGAAGTTGGTAAACTAGGCCGTGTATTAGGACCTAAAGGCTTAATGCCAAACCCTAAAACTGGTACTGTTACATTTGATGTAACAAAAGCAATCAACGAAATCAAAGCAGGTAAAGTTGAATACCGCGTTGACAAAGCTGGAAACATCCACGTGCCAATCGGTAAGACATCTTTCGAAAATGAAAAGCTTGTTGAAAACTTTGCTACTGTTTTTGAAACAATGTTAAAAGTAAAACCTTCTGCTGCAAAAGGAACTTACATGAAGAACGTTACAGTTACTTCAACAATGGGCCCTGGCGTGAAGGTGGATCCTTCTTCTGTTTAATTAAAAGGTAATTATTACTAATTGACAAATTAGACAACGTTAACTATAATAAGTTTTGTTGTTTAAAATATTAACATTTGTACCGTAGACAGCAGGTGCCAACAGGCTTAATTTCCTGCCGAGGTTAGCGTATAGAATAAGCTGAAATTGTCGGCTATTTATGCATCCTCCATGTCTCGCGTTTGATATGGAGGATTTTTAATGCCTGGTATAAATGTAGACATTCTACAGGAGGTGTAAAGATGAGCAGTGCAATCGAAGCTAAAAAACAAATTGTCGATGAGATCTCTGACAAATTAAAAAACAGCGTGTCAACAGTTGTTGTTGATTACCGTGGACTTACAGTTGCACAGGTAACTGAACTTCGTAAACAACTTCGTGAAGCTGGGGTAGAATTTAAAGTTTACAAAAACTCTATGACTCGCCGTGCTGCTGAAGCAGCTGAGCTTTCTGGTCTAAACGATGCATTAACAGGTCCTAACGCTATTGCGTTCAGTGCTGAAGATGTAGTAGCACCAGCTAAAATCCTAAACGATTTTGCGAAGAAGAACGAAGCGCTTGAAATCAAAGCAGGTGTGATCGAAGGTAACATTGCAACAGTTGAAGAGGTTAAAGCTCTTGCTGAACTTCCTTCACGCGAAGGCTTGCTTTCTATGTTACTCAGCGTACTTCAAGCTCCAATCCGCAATCTTGCTCTTGCTGCAAAAGCTGTTGCAGATCAAAAAGAAGAACAAGGCGCGTAAGCTAATCATAATTGAAATTTAAAATATTTGAACGAAAATTAAGGAGGAAACTTAATCATGACTAAAGAACAAATCATTGAAGCAGTTAAAAATATGACTGTTTTAGAACTTAACGATCTTGTAAAAGCAATCGAAGAAGAATTCGGCGTAACTGCAGCTGCTCCAGTAGCAGTTGTTGGTGGTGCAGGTGCTGCTGCAGCTGAAGAAAAAACTGAATTTGATGTAATCCTAGCTGGCGCTGGCGACCAAAAAATCAAGGTTATCAAAGTTGTTCGTGAAATCACTGGTCTTGGACTTAAAGAAGCAAAAGACCTTGTTGACAACACTCCAAAACCACTTAAAGAAGGCGTTTCTAAAGAAGATGCTGAAGCAATCAAAGCTAAACTTGAAGAAGTTGGAGCTAACGTCGAAGTTAAGTAATTTAAACGATACAAAAAAGCTCGCTTAAATAGCGGGCTTTTTTTGACTATATCCTCATTAAATCTTCAAAAATAAACTCCCCAGGGGGTGAGTCAGGTGACTGAACACTACTATTCTCAAGTTCAAAAGGTTGAAAGTGATCCAAAATATTGGGATTATACCTTAAGAAATCATCCTTTTCGTTTTAAAACCGATAACGGTGTTTTTTCAAAAAGAGAAGTAGATTTTGGCTCACGTTTACTCATTGAGTCTTTTGTGTTGCCCTCGGTTAAAGGGGCAGTGCTCGATGTAGGCTGCGGTTATGGTCCAATTGGTCTCTCTGTTGCGAAAGACAATCCGGACCGGTTGGTTCACATGGTTGATGTGAACGCGAGGGCTATACAGCTTGCAAAAGAAAATGCCGCCCTTAATCGGATTGATAATGTTGAGATCTATGAAAGTGATCGGCTGCTATCCGTCAAAGGAAACAACTATGCTGCTGTTTTAACAAATCCGCCGATTCGAGCAGGAAAAAAGATTGTTCATGATATTTTTGAACAAAGCGCTCTACATCTTGTTCCTAACGGGGAGCTTTGGGTCGTCATTCAAAAGAAACAAGGCGCGCCATCTGCAGTAGAAAAACTAAAGACTATTTTTGCCCAAGTAGAAACTGTAGACAAGTCAAAAGGCTATTTTATTCTTAAGGCCGTAAAAAATAGTTGACTCAGGATTCTCACTGTGGTAGCATTATAAAATGCCATCATAATATTTTCCGGTTTATTCCTATAAATACTTATTTTTCAGTATAAAAACAGGGTAAAAAGGAAATGATGACAAAATAATAGTAAAAATGTGAAAATGTGGTTTTTGAGCAAAAAACCCTTTTTCTTTTTGTCTTTTGAAAATGAGTTTTACTCCTTCTCGAAAGATAATAGATTTTTTAAATAACGCTTGATTTGAGGGGTGAATCAGTTGACAGGTCAACTAGTTCAGTATGGACGACACCGCCAACGAAGAAGTTACGCACGAATCAGTGAGGTTTTAGAATTACCAAATCTAATCGAAATCCAAACCTCTTCATATCAGTGGTTTCTTGATGAGGGATTACGTGAAATGTTCCAGGATATTTCACCGATTGAGGACTTTACTGGTAACCTATCACTAGAATTTATTGATTACAGTCTTGGCGATCCAAAGTATTCTGTTGAAGAATCAAAAGAACGGGACGTTACATATTCTGCTCCATTGCGTGTAAAAGTACGTCTTGTAAACAAAGAAACAGGCGAAGTGAAAGATCAAGATGTATTCATGGGTGATTTTCCACTTATGACGGAAACAGGTACGTTTGTTATTAATGGAGCAGAGCGTGTTATTGTTTCCCAGTTAGTACGTTCACCAAGTGTTTACTTTAGCGGAAAAGTCGATAAGAATGGTAAAAAAGGATTTACAGCAACGGTAATTCCGAACCGCGGCGCTTGGCTGGAATATGAAACTGATGCCAAAGATGTCGTATATGTCAGGATTGATCGTACTCGGAAACTACCCGTTACGGTTCTTTTGCGTGCATTAGGGTTCGGCTCTGATCAAGAAATCATCGAATTGATCGGTGATAATGAATATTTACGCAACACACTAGAAAAGGACAACACTGAAGGCGTAGATAAAGCATTGCTTGAAATTTACGAGCGTCTTCGTCCAGGTGAACCTCCTACAGTAGAAAATGCGAGGAGCTTGTTAATTTCTCGTTTCTTCGACCCTAAGCGCTATGACCTTGCGAATGTAGGGCGTTATAAAATAAATAAAAAGCTTCATATTAAAAACCGCTTGTTCAATCAACGTTTAGCTGAAACTTTAGCAGATCCTGAGACAGGTGAAGTTATTGCTGAAAAGGGTATTATTCTTGATCGCAGAAACCTAGATCGAATTCTGCCTGCGCTTGAGAAAAATATTAACTTTAAAGGCTATAATCCTGTTGGCGGTGTAGTTGAAGACGAAATTATTCTCCAAGGGATTAAAATTTATGCACCTGGAGATGAAAATGAAAAGGTTATTAATGTATTAGGGAATGCCTACGTGGCTGAACCAATCAAGAATATAACTCCGGCAGATATTATTGCCTCCATTAGCTATTTCTTTGATTTGCTGCATGGAGTAGGTGATACAGACGATATTGACCATTTAGGAAACAGACGTCTGCGTTCTGTTGGTGAACTATTGCAAAACCAATTCCGGATTGGATTGTCCCGAATGGAGCGCGTGGTTCGTGAAAGAATGTCAATTCAAGACACAGCAACAATTACGCCTCAACAGTTAATTAATATTCGTCCTGTAATTGCTTCGATTAAGGAATTCTTCGGAAGCTCCCAGTTATCGCAGTTCATGGACCAAACCAATCCGCTTGCGGAATTAACACATAAGCGCCGTCTATCTGCGCTTGGACCGGGTGGTTTAACCCGTGAACGTGCGGGTATGGAAGTACGTGACGTTCACTATTCCCACTATGGACGTATGTGTCCGATTGAAACGCCGGAAGGTCCGAACATTGGTCTGATTAACTCGTTATCATCCTATGCAAAGGTGAACCGTTTTGGTTTTATCGAAACACCTTACCGCCGGGTTGATCCTGATACAGGAAAAGTTACAAGCCGTATTGATTATTTGACGGCTGATGAAGAAGATAACTATGTAGTAGCTCAGGCAAACTCTCGTCTTGATGATGATGGCTCATTTTTGGATGAGGAAGTTGTTGCTCGTTTCCGTGGTGAGAACACCACTGTTAAACGTGAACGGATTGATTACATGGACGTATCACCGAAGCAGGTTGTATCAGCAGCAACCGCATGTATTCCGTTCCTTGAAAACGACGACTCCAACCGTGCGTTGATGGGTGCGAACATGCAGCGACAAGCCGTTCCGCTTATGCAGCCAGAAGCTCCAAGAGTTGGTACTGGTATGGAATATGTATCTGGTAAAGACTCCGGTGCAGCTGTTATCTGTAAGCATAATGGTATTGTTGAACATGTAGAAGCCCGCGAAGTTTGGGTACGTCGTGTCAAAGAAGTTGATGGGCAAGAGGTGAAAGGGGATCTGGATAAATACCGGATGCTCAAATTTATCCGTTCTAACCAAGGAACATGCTATAATCAACGGCCGATTGTTAAAACTGGCGACCATGTGGTAAAAGGTGAAATTTTAGCTGATGGCCCTTCAATGGAATTAGGGGAATTAGCTCTTGGACGCAATGTTCTTGTTGCCTTCATGACATGGGATGGTTATAACTACGAAGATGCGATTATCATGAGCGAACGTCTTGTTAAAGATGATGTATATACTTCGATTCATATTGAGGAATACGAATCCGAATCGCGTGATACGAAGCTTGGACCAGAAGAAATTACCCGTGATATTCCAAACGTCGGTGAAGATGCACTGAGGAATTTAGATGAACGCGGGATTATCCGCATCGGTGCTGAAGTGAAAGACGGTGATCTGCTAGTTGGTAAAGTTACGCCAAAAGGAGTTACAGAACTAACAGCTGAAGAAAGACTTCTCCATGCTATTTTTGGTGAAAAAGCACGTGAAGTACGTGATACTTCTTTACGTGTGCCACATGGCGGGGAAGGAATCGTCCACGATGTTAAAGTCTTTAACCGTGAAGATGGGGATGAACTTCCACCAGGTGTAAACCAGCTTGTCCGCGTTTATATCGTTCAAAAACGTAAGATTCACCAAGGTGACAAGATGGCCGGACGACATGGTAATAAAGGGGTTATCTCTAGGATTTTACCTGAAGAAGATATGCCGTTTATGCCAGACGGAACACCTGTTGATATCATGTTAAACCCACTAGGGGTACCATCACGGATGAATATCGGACAGGTGCTTGAACTCCATCTTGGGATGGCAGCTAGAGCTCTTGGCATTCATGTAGCCTCCCCTGTATTTGATGGAGCCACTGAGGAAGATGTGTGGGGTACCATTGAAGAGGCAGGCATGGCGCGTGATGCTAAAACGATCCTTTATGATGGTCGCACTGGTGAACCATTTGATAACCGTGTATCTGTCGGTGTCATGTATATGATCAAACTGGCACACATGGTTGATGATAAATTGCATGCCCGTTCAACAGGACCTTACTCACTTGTTACGCAGCAGCCTCTTGGCGGTAAAGCCCAATTCGGCGGACAGCGTTTTGGTGAGATGGAAGTTTGGGCCCTTGAAGCTTACGGTGCAGCCTATACGCTTCAAGAAATTCTAACTGTTAAATCAGATGATGTTGTGGGTCGTGTAAAAACATATGAAGCCATTGTAAAAGGTGAAAATGTCCCAGAACCGGGTGTCCCAGAATCATTTAAAGTATTAATTAAAGAGCTTCAAAGCCTTGGTATGGATGTAAAGATTCTCTCAGGTGATGAAGAAGAAATCGAAATGCGGGATACGGAGGACGATGAGGACTTGCAGCAGGTCGATACATTAAACATTGTTCCTGATACCCCAAGCATGGAATCTGAAAAGGTTGGTACAAAAGAATAATGATCAGTCGTCAAGCGCACGGCATTGTGCGTGCGCTTGTTTTATTATTAAAGGGTAAAGCCCAGAACGCTTTAGCGTTTTTCTACAGTCAGAGGCTGGATGTCAGAAGGAATCGGCATATTAACTGATTTCTTCAATCAAAAGGGAGGATAGGCCCTATGCTTGACGTTAATAATTTTGAGTATATGAAAATTGGCCTTGCTTCACCGGATAAGATTCGCTCATGGTCTTTCGGAGAGGTCAAAAAACCAGAAACCATTAACTATCGTACGTTAAAGCCTGAGAAGGACGGATTATTTTGTGAGAGAATTTTCGGTCCAACTAAGGATTGGGAATGTCACTGCGGTAAATACAAGCGTGTGCGTTATAAAGGTGTTGTGTGTGACCGATGCGGTGTTGAAGTAACACGAGCAAAAGTGCGCCGTGAACGTATGGGTCATATCGAATTGGCAGCACCTGTTTCGCATATTTGGTATTTTAAAGGAATTCCTAGCCGGATGGGGCTTGTTTTAGATATGTCCCCTAGAGCATTAGAAGAGGTAATCTATTTTGCTTCTTATGTAGTAACTGAAGCTGGTGATACTGCTCTTGAAAAGAAGCAGTTATTATCGGAGAAAGAATATCGTGCCTATCGTGAAAAATATGGCAATAAGTTCCAAGCATCTATGGGTGCAGAAGCAATCAAGCGTCTTCTTTCTGATATTGATTTAGAAAAAGAAGTTGATATCTTAAAAGAAGAATTAAAGACAGCGCAAGGACAGCGTCGTACTCGTGCGATTAAACGCTTGGAAGTATTAGAAGCGTTCCGTAATTCAGGGAACGAACCTTCTTGGATGGTACTTGATGTGCTTCCTGTTATTCCTCCAGAGCTCCGTCCAATGGTACAGCTCGATGGCGGAAGATTTGCAACATCGGATCTTAATGATCTATATCGCCGCGTTATTAACCGTAACAACCGGTTAAAGCGTTTGTTAGATTTAGGAGCACCAAGCATTATTGTGCAAAACGAAAAGCGGATGCTGCAAGAAGCAGTTGATGCGTTGATTGATAACGGCCGCCGCGGCCGCCCGGTTACAGGACCTGGTAACCGTCCATTGAAGTCGCTTTCCCATATGTTAAAAGGTAAACAAGGGCGTTTCCGTCAAAACTTACTTGGTAAACGGGTTGACTACTCAGGACGTTCAGTTATCGTTGTAGGTCCATACTTAAAAATGTATCAGTGCGGTCTTCCGAAAGAAATGGCCCTTGAACTATTTAAGCCATTCGTTATGAAAGAACTTGTAGAAAAAGGTTTAGCACATAATATTAAATCTGCTAAACGTAAAATCGAACGTGTTTCTCCGGATGTTTGGGATGTACTAGAAGACGTGATTAAAGAACATCCTGTTCTTTTAAACCGTGCCCCAACATTGCATAGATTAGGAATTCAGGCGTTTGAACCAACACTTGTTGAAGGACGGGCAATTCGTCTTCATCCGCTCGTATGTACAGCTTACAATGCGGACTTCGATGGTGACCAAATGGCTGTTCACGTACCGCTGTCTGCCGAAGCGCAAGCAGAAGCACGGCTTTTGATGCTTGCAGCTCAGAACATTCTAAACCCTAAAGATGGAAAACCAGTTGTAACGCCATCTCAGGACATGGTATTAGGTAACTATTACTTAACATTAGAACGTGAAGGTGCTGTGGGCGAGGGTATGATTTTTAAGGACACAGATGAAGCAGTCCTTGCTTATCAAAATGGCTTTGTTCATTTTCACACCCGCGTTGCGGTTCATGCAGGTTCATTAAAGAATGAAACATTTACGGAAGAACAGAATAATAAACTGCTCATTACAACAGTGGGAAAACTTATTTTTAATGAAATTCTTCCAAAATCTTTCCCTTATATCAATGAACCTACTAGAAGCAATTTAGAGGAGAAGACTCCTGAAAAGTATTTCGTTGAAAAAGGTGAAGATATTAAGGCGAAAATTAAGGATATGCCTTTAGTCGACCCATTTAAAAAGAAAATCCTTGGAAACATCATTGCCGAAGTGTTCAAGCGTTTCAAAATTACTGAAACATCAAAAATGCTTGACCGCATGAAGGACCTTGGATTTAAATATTCAACTAAAGCGGGTATTACCGTTGGTGTAGCGGATATCGTCGTGCTTGGTGAAAAAGAACAAATTCTCCATGAAGCTCAGTCGAAGGTAGATAACGTACAAAAGCAATTTAGACGTGGTCTTATTACTGAGGATGAGCGTTATGATCGTGTTATCTCGATCTGGAGCCAAGCTAAGGATACAATTCAAGGCAAATTGATGAAATCCTTGAATAAGACAAACCCAATCTTTATGATGAGTGATTCCGGTGCCCGTGGTAACGCCTCTAACTTTACACAGCTTGCTGGTATGCGTGGTTTGATGGCCAACCCGGCTGGTCGAATCATTGAGTTACCGATCAAATCAAGTTTCCGTGAAGGGTTAACAGTATTAGAGTACTTTATCTCTACACACGGTGCGCGTAAAGGTCTAGCCGATACAGCGCTGAAAACTGCCGACTCTGGATACCTGACTCGTCGTCTTGTCGATGTTGCACAGGATGTAATTGTCCGTGAAGACGATTGTGGAACCGACCGTGGTTTCTCTATTCGCGCATTAAAGGATGGTACAGAAATTATCGAAGCTCTTGATGAACGCTTAATCGGCCGTTATGCCCGTGTTGCGATCAAACATCCAGAGACAAATGAAGTCTTGGTACATGAAAATGAATTGATTACGGAAGATCTCGCTGAGATTATTGTTGGTGTAGGTATTGAAGAGGTAAAAATTCGTTCCGCCTTTACATGTAATACGCGTCATGGAGTATGTAAAAAATGTTATGGCCGTAACTTGGCAACTGGGCAAGAGGTTGAAGTGGGTGAAGCAGTCGGAATTATTGCCGCTCAGTCCATCGGTGAACCGGGTACTCAGTTAACAATGCGTACATTCCATACAGGTGGTGTAGCGGGAGACGATATTACCCAAGGTTTACCGCGTATCCAGGAAATCTTCGAAGCGCGTAACCCTAAAGGGGTGGCGGTCATTTCCGAAATTAACGGTGTCGTTGTCGGTATTAACGAAGGCCGTGATCGTCAGCATGAAATTGTGGTACAGGGTGAAGTCGAGTCACGCACTTACAACGCGCCATATACTGCCCGAGTGAAGGTAGCTGTCGGCGACAATATTGAACCAGGGCAGGAGTTAACAGAAGGTTCGATTGACCCGAAAGAATTGATTAAGGTTAAAGACGTAATTTCTGTTCAAGAATATTTGCTGCGTGAAGTACAAAAAGTTTACCGCATGCAAGGGGTTGAAATCGGGGATAAGCACGTCGAAGTAATGGTACGTCAAATGCTCCGTAAAATCCGTGTAAGTGATGCAGGTGAGACAGAGGTACTGCCAGGCACACTTCTGGATATTCACCAATTTACTGATGCTAACGAAAAGGCATTATTAGAAGGTAAATTACCAGCAACTGGACGTCCTGTATTACTCGGTATTACCAAAGCATCTCTTGAAACAGATTCGTTCTTATCTGCAGCATCCTTCCAAGAAACCACAAGGGTTCTTACCGATGCAGCTATTAAAGGTAAGCGGGATGAATTACTCGGCTTGAAAGAAAATGTTATCATTGGGAAACTTGTACCAGCTGGTACGGGTATGCAGCGTTATCGCAAGGCTGAACCGGTTCTGCGTGATACAACATCAGAAGAGCCAATAACAGTTGATTAAATGAATAAACGGTACTTGCTTTACGGCAAGTACCGTATTTTAAGACAAAATAAATTAAAAGATTTGTTGACAACTTATTTTTAAGATGGTAATATATCAAAGGTGCTCCTATACACCTGATACTTTGGAGGATATCAAATGTCTTATGAAAAAGTATTGCAGGCGAAGCAATTCATTATAGGAACAAAACAAGCAGTGAAAGCACTACAGGAAGGAAAAGTTCTAGAGCTGATCGTTGCCAATGATGCCGACCCGAAAATTACGGCACAGGTGATAAACGAAGCCAAAGAACGAGATGTTCCAATCCATTATGCTGAATCTATGAAAAGATTAGGGAAGGCATGCAGGATACAAGTTGGTGCAGCAGCTGTCGCTATTATCCGTTAAAAACTGTTTTTGTAGATCGAGCAATCTGCAAAAACTTTGTTTTTGCAAAAAAATGAACCACCTGGATGTGTGGACTTAACAATAACGAAGGGAGGAAATACACATGCCTACAATTAACCAATTAGTGCGCAAGCCACGTCAATCAGTGACAGAGAAGTCAAAATCTCCTGCGCTTAACAAAGGTTATAACAGCTTCAAAAAATCACAAACAAACGTATCATCACCACAAAAACGCGGGGTATGTACTCGTGTTGGTACGATGACACCGAAGAAACCAAACTCAGCGTTACGTAAATATGCTCGTGTACGTTTGACAAATGGTATCGAGGTGACTGCATACATTCCTGGTATCGGCCACAACCTACAAGAACACAGCGTTGTTCTAATCCGTGGCGGACGTGTAAAAGACTTACCAGGGGTACGTTATCACATCGTTCGTGGAGCGCTTGATACTGCTGGTGTTAACAACCGTATGCAAGGCCGTTCTAAATATGGTACTAAGAGACCAAAAGCAGCTAAGAAATAATCACACTAAATAGAAGCTTCTTTGAAAGGAGGAAGAAATATGCCACGTAAAGGTCCTGTAGCAAAAAGAGACGTGTTACCAGATCCGATTTATAATTCAAAATTAGTTACACGTTTGATCAACAAAATGATGATCGACGGTAAAAGAGGTAAATCTCAAGAAATTCTTTACTCAGCATTTGATACAATTCGTGAACGCTCTGGCAAAGAGCCAATGGAAGTGTTCGAAGCAGCGATGAAAAACATCATGCCTGTACTTGAAGTAAGAGCCCGCCGTGTAGGTGGTGCTAACTACCAAGTTCCAGTTGAGGTGCGCCCTGACCGCAGAACAACTTTAGGTCTTCGCTGGTTAGTAAACTACGCTCGTCTTCGCGGAGAAAAGACGATGGAAGAGCGTCTAGCTAACGAAATCATGGATGCAGCAAACAACACTGGTGCATCTGTTAAGAAGCGTGAAGATACACACAAAATGGCTGAAGCAAACAAAGCATTTGCTCACTATCGTTGGTAAAATAACCTTAAAAAAAATACTTTCATACTAGGAAGGAGAAAGACTTAAATGGCAAGAGAGTTCTCCTTAGAAAAGACTCGTAATATCGGCATCATGGCTCACATTGACGCCGGTAAAACTACGACCACTGAGCGTATCCTTTATTACACTGGTAAGATTCATAAAATCGGTGAAACTCACGAAGGTGCTTCTCAGATGGACTGGATGGAGCAAGAGCAAGAGCGCGGAATCACTATCACATCTGCTGCAACAACAGCACAATGGAAGAACCACCGCGTTAATATTATTGACACTCCAGGACACGTAGACTTCACTGTTGAAGTTGAACGTTCTCTTCGTGTATTAGATGGCGCTGTAGCTGTTCTTGATGCACAATCAGGAGTTGAACCACAAACTGAAACAGTTTGGCGCCAGGCTACAACTTATGGTGTACCTCGCGTTGTGTTCGTCAACAAGATGGACAAAATTGGAGCAGATTTCTTATACTCTGTTAAAACATTACACGAACGCTTACAAGCTAACGCTCACCCAATTCAGCTGCCAATCGGTGCTGAAGATCAATTCAATGGTATCATTGACTTGATCGAAATGAATGCACGAATCTATGGGAACGACTTAGGAACTGATGTTCAAGAAGTTGAAATCCCAGAAGAGTATCAAGCTCAAGCTGAGGAATGGCGTGAAAAGTTAGTTGAAGCTGTTGCAGAACTTGATGAAGAATTAATGGAGAAGTACCTTGGCGGTGAAGAAATCACTAAAGAAGAGCTTAAAGCAGCTATTCGTAAAGGTACTGTAAACGTTGAATTTTATCCAGTTGTCTGCGGTTCAGCATTCAAAAACAAGGGTGTTCAGCCAATGCTTGATGCCGTAATCGATTATCTTCCATCTCCACTAGATGTACCATCCATTAAAGGGCATGTACCTGGTTCAGAAGAAGAAGTTGTTGAACGTCATTCAAGTGATGAAGAGCCATTCGCAGCTCTTGCATTCAAAGTTATGACTGACCCTTACGTTGGTAAATTAACGTTCTTCCGCGTTTACTCTGGTACCTTAGAGTCTGGATCTTATGTTCAAAACTCTACTAAAGGAAAGCGTGAGCGTATCGGACGTATCCTGCAAATGCACGCAAACAGCCGTCAAGAAATCTCTATCGTTCATTCCGGTGACATTGCTGCAGCTGTAGGTTTAAAAGATACAACTACTGGTGACACTCTATGTGATGATAAAAACCTTGTTATTCTAGAGTCTATGCAATTCCCTGAGCCAGTAATCCAATTGTCTGTTGAGCCAAAATCAAAGGCAGACCAAGACAAAATGACAACTGCACTTCAAAAGCTTCAAGAAGAAGATCCAACATTCCGTGCACATACTGACCAGGAAACTGGACAAGTAATCATCGCTGGTATGGGTGAGCTTCACCTAGACATCATCGTTGACCGTATGCGCCGTGAATTCAAAGTTGAAGCTAATGTTGGTGCACCGCAGGTTGCTTACCGTGAAACATTCCGTGCTTCTGCACAAGTTGAAGGTAAGTTTGCTCGTCAGTCTGGTGGTCGCGGACAATACGGACACGTTTGGATTGAATTCTCTCCAAACGAAGAAGGTAAAGGCTTTGAGTTTGAAAACGGCATTGTAGGTGGTGTTGTTCCTCGTGAATACATCCCAGCAGTTGAAGCTGGTTTGAAAGATGCTCTTGATAGAGGTGTTCTTGCCGGGTATCCACTAGTAGATATCAAAGCAAGACTATTTGATGGTTCATACCATGATGTTGACTCCTCTGAAATGGCGTTTAAAATTGCTGCTTCTCTAGCGCTTAAAAATGCTGCTTCAAAATGTCAACCAGTTATTCTTGAACCAGTTATGAGAGTTGAAGTTGTAATTCCGGATGAGTACCTTGGCGATATTATGGGTCAAGTGACTGCCCGCCGTGGACGTGTTGAAGGTATGGAAGCTCGTGGTAACGCTCAAGTAGTTCGTGCTATGGTTCCACTTTCAGAAATGTTCGGTTATGCAACAGCTCTTCGTTCAAGTACACAAGGCCGCGGAGTATTCTCTATGCACTTTGATCACTACGAAGAGGTTCCAAAATCAATCTCTGAAGAAATTATCAAAAAAAATAAAGGTGAATAATTGATTTTCACCTTTATTTAAAGTATAACTACTTATGTAAGATTGGAAACTGTTTCATAAGCTTTTGGGCTATTGCTGCAGTTTCCGCTCTAAATATACTTAAATTTCATAATCCAAAGGAGGATTTTCAAAATGGCAAAAGCTAAATTTGACCGTTCAAAGCCACACGTTAATATTGGTACAATCGGACACGTTGACCATGGTAAAACTACTTTAACTGCTGCTATCACTACTGTACTTGCAAAAGCTGGTGGTGCTGAAGCACGCGGATATGATCAAATCGATAACGCTCCAGAAGAAAAAGAGCGTGGAATCACAATCTCTACTTCTCACGTAGAGTACGAAACTGCTAATCGTCACTATGCACACGTTGACTGCCCAGGACACGCTGACTACGTTAAAAACATGATCACTGGTGCTGCTCAAATGGACGGTGGTATCCTTGTAGTATCTGCTGCTGACGGCCCAATGCCACAAACTCGTGAGCACATTCTTCTTTCTCGTCAGGTAGGCGTGCCATACCTTGTTGTATTCATGAACAAGTGTGACATGGTTGATGACGAAGAATTACTTGAATTAGTAGAAATGGAAGTTCGTGACCTTCTTTCTGAGTACGATTTCCCTGGCGATGACACTCCAGTTATCAAAGGTTCTGCTCTTAAAGCATTAGAAGGCGAAGCTCAATGGGAAGAAAAAATCCTTGAACTTATGGCTGCTGTTGATGAGTACATTCCAAATCCAACTCGTGACACTGAAAAGCCATTCATGATGCCAGTTGAGGACGTATTCTCAATCACTGGTCGTGGTACAGTTGCTACTGGCCGTGTAGAGCGTGGACAAGTTAAAGTCGGTGACGTAATTGAAATCGTTGGTTTCACTGAAGAGCCAAAATCTACTACTGTAACAGGTGTAGAAATGTTCCGTAAGCTTCTTGACTATGCAGAAGCTGGTGACAACATTGGTGCCCTACTTCGTGGTGTATCTCGTGAAGAAATCGAGCGTGGACAAGTTTTGGCTAAGCCAAAATCAATCACTCCACACACAAAGTTCAAAGCACAAGTTTACGTATTATCTAAAGAAGAAGGTGGACGTCATACTCCATTCTTCTCAAACTATCGTCCACAATTCTATTTCCGTACTTCTGATATCACTGGAATTATCCACCTTCCAGAAGGTACTGAAATGGTAATGCCTGGTGACCACATCGAAATGACTGTTGAGCTAATCGCTCCAGTTGCAATCGAAGAAGGTACAAAGTTCTCTATCCGTGAAGGCGGACGTACTGTTGGTTCAGGTTCAATCACAACTATTGCTGAGTAATTATTACTTAGATAATTAAAAAGCAGCTGGGTGACGATCCAGCTGCTTTTTTTACTGCATAAATATATTTTTCTTCTATTATATATCCTTGTTTATATACCGGGGTTAAATTGGTAGATTGTTGGATATTAATGATATGTGTTGAAATTCAAAAATGCAGCCGCTATAATTATAAAAGTGTTCAGGACATAAAGAGAAAAAACAAATTAATTGTTGCGTTTGCTTTATGTTTTATGTATAATAGACAATGTTGGTCTTTGACTGCGATGATGTGGGAGGTTGCTGACACACCCGGCCGCTTTGCCATGGCGCTGTGTTAGGGAAATTCTCACGGAGAATGTCTATTTTTAAAATAGGCGAATAAAGGAGGGAAAATAATGGCAAAACAAAAAATTCGTATCCGCTTAAAAGCATATGATCACAGAATTCTTGATCAATCCGCTGAAAAGATTGTAGAAACAGCAAAACGTTCAGGTGCTGCAGTATCAGGTCCGATTCCGCTTCCGACTGAAAAATCTGTTTACACGATTCTTCGTGCGGTTCACAAGTACAAAGATTCTCGTGAGCAATTTGAAATGCGGACACATAAGCGTCTAATCGACATTGTGAATCCAACTCCACAAACAGTTGATGCATTAATGCGTTTAGATTTACCATCTGGTGTAGATATTGAAATCAAACTTTAATCAAATAAATGTTAATTAAATTAGGAGGTGTGACTGAAATGACCAAAGGAATCTTAGGAAGAAAGATTGGTATGACTCAAGTATTTGCAGAGAACGGCAACTTAATTCCTGTAACTGTAGTTGAGATAGCTCCAAACGTTGTCCTTCAAAAGAAATCTGTTGAAAACGATGGTTATGAATCCATTCAACTTGGCTTCGAAGATAAGCGTGAAAAGCTAGCTAACAAACCAGAAAAAGGACATGTTGCAAAAGCGAATACTGCTCCTAAGCGCTTCATTCGCGAATTCCGCGGGGACGACTTAGCAAGCTATGAAGTTGGTCAAGAAGTCAAAGTAGATATTTTCGCAGCAGGCGATTTAGTAGATGTAACAGGAATTTCAAAGGGTAAAGGTTTCCAAGGTTCTATCAAGCGCCACGGACAATCACGCGGCCCAATGGCTCACGGTTCTCGTTATCATCGTCGTCCTGGTTCAATGGGACCAGTTGCTCCAAACCGTGTATTCAAAGGTAAATTATTACCAGGACGCATGGGCGGAGAACAAGTTACTGTTCAAAACCTTGAAATCGTTAAGGTTGATGCAGAACGCAACTTGTTATTAATCAAAGGTAATGTACCAGGTGCGAAAAAAGCATTACTAAAAATCAAAGGTGCGGTAAAGGCATAACGATTTCATAAGAAAGGAGGAACAAAGAATGCCGAAAGTAACATTATTTAACCAAAGCGGTTCACAAGTTGGCGATATCGAGTTAAACGAATCCGTTTTTGGTATTGAACCAAACCAACACGTATTATTTGAAGCAATTGTTATGCAAAGAGCTTCATTACGTCAAGGAACTCATAAAGTTAAAAACCGTTCAGAAGTTGCAGGCGGTGGTCGCAAGCCGTGGCGCCAAAAAGGAACTGGCCGTGCTCGTCAAGGGTCAATCCGTTCACCACAATGGCGCGGAGGTGGTACTGTATTCGGTCCACAACCACGCAGCTATAGCTATAAATTACCTAAAAAGGTTCGTCGCTTAGCAATCAAATCAGCATTATCTTCTAAAGTATTAGATGAAAATATTTTAGTATTAGAAAGCTTAGCGTTAGAAGCTCCAAAAACAAAAGATTTCAAAGCTGTTTTAAACGGTCTTTCTGTTGAGAAAAAAGCATTAATCGTTACAGCTGACCTAGATGAAAACGTAGCATTATCTGCACGTAACATCCCAGGAGTAACAGTCGTAACAGCTGAAGGAATCAACGTACTAGATGTTGTAAATCATGATAAATTAATCATGACTAAAGCAGCGGTTGAAAAAGTAGAGGAGGTGCTTGCATAATGGATGCACGCGATATCATTAAGCGCCCCGTTATCACTGAACGTTCTACTGACCTAATGGCTGAAAAGAAATATACTTTTGAAGTTGATGTGAGAGCTAATAAAACTCAAGTTAAAGATGCCGTTCAAGAAATCTTTGGCGTTGAAGTTGAAAAAGTTAACATCATGAACTACAAAGGTAAATTTAAGCGCATGGGCAAATTTGGCGGTTATACTAACAAACGCCGTAAAGCTATCGTTAAGCTAACTGCTGACAGCAAAGAAATCGAATACTTTGAATCATAAAAACTAACAAGAAGAGGAGGGAAATAAAATGGCGATTAAAAAGTACAAACCTACCTCGAATGGTCGTCGCGGAATGTCCGTTTTAAGTTTCGAAGAAATTACAACCAGCACTCCGGAAAAATCCCTTTTGGCACCACTTAGCAAAAAGGGCGGCCGAAACAACCAAGGTAAGTTAACTGTTCGTCATCAAGGTGGCGGCCATAAGCGTCAATATCGTATTATTGATTTTAAACGCAATAAAGATGGCATTCCAGGACGCGTTGCCACTATCGAGTACGATCCAAATCGTTCTGCAAATATTGCATTAATCAATTATGCTGATGGAGAAAAGCGTTATATCTTAGCTCCAAAAAATTTAGAAGTTGGAATGGAAGTTATGTCTGGTCCTGAGGCTGACATTAAAGTGGGGAATGCTCTTCCACTAGCAAACATTCCAGTTGGTACTGTAGTACACAACATTGAATTAAAACCAGGTAAGGGTGGACAATTAGTCCGTTCTGCAGGTACAAGCGCTCAAGTGCTTGGTAAAGAAGGCAAATATGTTCTAGTTCGTTTAACTTCTGGCGAAGTTCGTATGATCTTAGCTGAGTGCCGTGCTTCTATCGGTCAAGTTGGTAACGAGCAGCATGAATTAGTTCACATTGGTAAAGCAGGTCGTTCTCGTTGGTTAGGCAAACGCCCAACTGTTCGTGGATCTGTTATGAACCCTAACGATCACCCACACGGTGGTGGTGAAGGACGTTCACCAATCGGACGTAAGTCTCCAATGACTCCTTGGGGCAAACCAACTCTTGGTTACAAAACTCGTAAGAAGAAAAACAAGTCAGATAAACTTATTATTCGTCGTCGCAAAAAATAACGGGATTGAACTACGGTTCAAGTTAAGGACCGTAGACCAATCACGAAGGGAGGTTCATTCATGGGTCGCAGCTTAAAAAAAGGACCATTTGTTGATGATCATTTAATGGTTAAAGTCGAAAAGTTAAATGAAACGGAAAAGAAACAAGTTATTAAAACTTGGTCTCGCCGTTCAACGATATTCCCACAATTTATCGGTCACACGATCGCCGTTTATGATGGCCGTAAACATGTGCCTGTATATGTTACGGAAGACATGGTAGGTCACAAGCTTGGAGAATTCGCTCCATCTCGTACTTACAAAGGTCACGCCGCTGATGATAAGAAAACAAGACGTTAAGAGAGGAGGGCATCCTAATGCAAGCTAAAGCTGTTGCAAGAACAGTTCGTATTGCTCCTCGTAAAGCACGTTTAGTCGTTGATTTAATCCGAGGAAAGCAAGTTGGTGAAGCAGTAGCCATTTTGAATCTCACTCCGAAGGCGGCTTCTCCAATCGTAGAAAAAGTATTAAAATCTGCTATGGCCAATGCTGAGCATAACTATGAAATGGACGTTAATAATCTAGTTGTTGCTCAAGCATTCGTTGATGAAGGACCAACATTGAAACGTTTCCGTCCTCGCGCAATGGGCCGTGCTAGCCAAATTAACAAACGCACAAGCCACATCACAATCGTTTTATCAGAGAAGAAGGAGGGATAATCTGTGGGTCAAAAAGTAAATCCTGTCGGTTTGCGTATTGGGATCATCCGTGACTGGGAATCTAAATGGTACGCAGGCAAAGACTTTGCTGAACTTTTACACGAAGACATTAAAGTTCGTGAATATATCACGAAGCGTTTAAAAGATGCTTCTGTTTCTAAAGTTGAAATCGAACGTGCTGCAAACCGTGTGAACGTAACAGTCCATACTGCTAAGCCTGGTATGGTTATCGGTAAAGGCGGTACAGAAGTTGAAGCCCTTCGTAAGGCGTTAAATCAACTTACTGGCAAACGCGTACACATCAATATCCTTGAAATTAAAAAAGCTGATGTTGATGCAAAATTAGTTGCAGAAAACATTGCTCGTCAATTAGAAAACCGTGTATCATTCCGTCGTGCACAAAAGCAAGCAATCCAACGTGCTATGCGTGCCGGTGCGAAAGGTATTAAAACAATGGTATCTGGACGTCTTGGCGGTGCTGATATCGCTCGTGCAGAACACTACAGCGAAGGAACAGTTCCACTTCATACACTTCGCGCTGACATTGACTATGCTACAGCTGAAGCTGACACTACTTATGGTAAGCTTGGTGTAAAAGTATGGATCTATCGTGGAGAGGTCCTTCCTACTAAGAAGAAAACTGAGGAAGGAGGCAAATAATATGTTATTGCCAAAACGCGTAAAATTCCGTCGTCAACATCGTGGTAAAATGCGTGGTAACGCAAAAGGCGGTACTGAAGTAACATTCGGTGAATTCGGTTTACAAGCTACAGAAGCTTCATGGATCACTAACCGTCAAATCGAAGCTGCTCGTATTGCGATGACTCGTTACATGAAACGTGGCGGTAAAGTTTGGATTAAAATTTTCCCTCATAAGCCTTACACTGCTAAGCCTCTAGAAGTGCGGATGGGTTCCGGTAAAGGTGCTCCAGAAGGATGGGTAGCTGTTGTTAAGCCTGGGAAAATTATGTTTGAAATTGCGGGCGTTTCTGAAGAAATCGCACGTGAAGCTCTTCGTCTAGCATCACACAAACTTCCTGTAAAATGTAAGTTTGTAAAACGTGAAGAAATTGGTGGTGAATCAAATGAAAGCTAATGAAATTCGTGACCTAACCACTGCTGAAATTGAACAAAAAGTTAAATCCTTAAAAGAAGAGCTTTTCAACCTTCGCTTTCAATTGGCGACTGGACAACTTGAAAATACAGCTCGCATTCGTGAAGTACGCAAAGCGATTGCTCGCATGAAGACTGTAGTTCGTGAAAGAGAAATCAGCTTTAACAAGTAAAATCCGAGAGGAGGTTCACAATAATGAGTGAACGTAACCAACGCAAGGTTTACACTGGACGCGTAGTTTCCGACAAAATGGATAAGACTGTTACTGTTCTTGTCGAGACATACAAAAAGCATCCACTTTACGGTAAACGCGTTAAGTACTCTAAAAAGTTCAAAGCTCATGATGAGCAAAATCAAGCAAAAACTGGCGATATCGTCCGTATTATGGAAACTCGCCCGCTTTCAGCTACAAAGCGCTTCCGTTTAGTTGAAGTAGTAGAAAAAGCAGTTATTATTTAATTGTTCGGATATCGCTTTTCCGAAGGGAGGTTACACACATGATTCAACAAGAATCACGTTTAAAAGTTGCTGACAACTCCGGTGCTCGTGAGGTACTTACTATTAAAGTTCTTGGTGGTTCTGGCCGCAAAACTGCTAATATCGGTGATATTATCGTTTGCACAGTAAAACAAGCAACACCAGGTGGCGTTGTTAAAAAAGGTGACGTTGTTAAAGCTGTTGTAGTTCGCACTAAGAGCGGTGTACGCCGTCCAGATGGTTCTTACATTCGCTTCGACGAAAACGCTTGTGTCATTATCAAAGACGATAAGGGTCCTCGCGGCACTCGTATCTTTGGACCAGTTGCCCGCGAACTTCGCGATAGCAACTTTATGAAAATCATTTCTTTAGCTCCAGAAGTTCTATAATATAAATTAAATTGCCTTTAAGGAGGTGCTTACAGATGCATGTGAAAAAGGGTGATAAAGTCAGAGTCATCTCTGGTAAGGATAAAGGCAAAACAGGTGTAGTCCTATCTGCTTATCCAAAAGATAACCGCGTTTTAGTAGAAGGTGTTAACATCGTGAAGAAACATTCAAAACCTTCTCAAGCGAATCCACAAGGCGGAATCTTCAGCTTTGAGGCACCAATTCATGTATCAAACGTAATGCCTATCGATCCTAAGTCTGGTAACCCAACTCGTGTAGGTTACAAAACGGTTGATGGCAAAAAAGTACGCGTAGCAAAATCCGGTGAAGTTTTAGATAAATAGTTTAAAAAAGAAGGGAGGTACACTAAATGAACCGCCTAAAAGACAAATATGTAAAAGAAATTACTCCAGCTCTTGTGAGCAAGTTTAATTATAAATCAGTTATGCAAGTACCAAAGATTGAAAAAATCGTTATCAACATGGGTATTGGCGACGCAGTTCAAAATGCGAAGGCTCTTGACAATGCTGTCGAAGAACTAGCTATCATCACTGGTCAAAAGCCGCTTATCACTCGTGCTAAAAAATCAATCGCTGGTTTCCGTCTCCGTGAAGGAATGCCAATCGGTGCAAAAGTTACGCTTCGCGGCGAACGCATGTACCAATTCTTGGATAAATTAGTTTCCGTTTCTTTACCACGTGTTCGTGACTTCCGTGGAGTTTCTAAAAAAGCTTTCGACGGTCGCGGTAACTACACATTAGGTATTAAAGAGCAGCTAATCTTCCCTGAAATTGATTACGATAAAGTAAGCAAAGTTCGTGGTATGGATATCGTTATCGTAACAACTGCTAACACTGATGAAGAAGCTCGTGAGCTCTTAACTCAAATTGGAATGCCATTCCAAAAGTAATCGCTAAATAAGGGAGGCGAAAACGTGGCTAAAAAGTCAATGATTGCGAAACAAAAACGCACGCCTAAATTTAAAGTACAAGAGTACACTCGCTGCGAACGTTGCGGACGTCCACACTCTGTATATCGCAAATTTAAGCTTTGCCGTATTTGTTTCCGTGAATTAGCATACAAAGGACAAATTCCTGGTGTAAAAAAAGCTAGCTGGTAAAACTAGAGGTTGTGGAAGGAGGTAAAAATAATGGTCATGACAGATCCTATTGCTGATATGCTTACTCGTATTCGTAACGCGAATATGGTGCGTCACGAAAAGTTAGAAGTACCTGCTTCTAATATCAAAAAGGAAATCGCTGAAATCTTAAAGCGTGAAGGTTTCGTACGTGATGTAGAATTCATCGATGACAATAAGCAAGGTATTATCCGTATCTTCTTAAAGTACGGTGCAAATAACGAACGTGTTATTACTGGCTTAAAACGCATTAGCAAGCCTGGACTACGTGTTTATGCAAAATCAAATGAGGTGCCACGTGTCCTAAACGGTCTTGGTATTGCATTAGTATCAACATCAACAGGTGTTGTAACGGATAAAGAAGCTCGTGCGAAACAAATCGGCGGCGAAGTATTAGCTTACGTTTGGTAAGAAGAGTTTTTGAATGAATGGAGGTGCACTAAATGTCTCGCGTAGGGAAAAAACCTATTGAAATTCCAGCAGGTGTAACAGTTACTGTTAACAACGGTGATGTTACTGTTAAAGGACCGAAAGGCGAACTTTCACGTTCTTTTAATCCGGAAATCAATATTACTATCGAAGAAAATGTTATTACAGTTACTCGTCCATCAGAGTCGAAAGAACACCGTACATTACACGGTACAACTCGTGCTCTTTTAGCAAACATGGTGGAAGGTGTTTCTAAAGGATTTGAGAAAAATTTAGAACTTATCGGGGTAGGATACCGTGCTCAAAAACAAGGTAAGAAGCTTGTATTGAATGTCGGCTATTCTCATCCAGTTGAGATCGAACCTGAGGAAGGTATTGAAATTGAAGTACCTGCCAATACAAAGGTTACAGTAAAAGGTACTGACAAGGAACGTGTTGGTGCATTAGCAGCTAACATTCGCGGGGTTCGTCCTCCAGAGCCATATAAAGGCAAAGGAATTCGTTACGAAGGCGAATTTGTTCGTCGCAAAGAAGGTAAAACAGGTAAGTAATGCCGCATAGGTAAACGAAAGGAGTGACGTAAATGATTACGAAGCAAGATAAAAACGCTGTTCGCCGTAAGAGACATGCTCGTGTTCGTGCGAAACTTAGCGGAACCTCTGCTCGTCCACGTCTAAATGTGTTTCGTTCAAACAAGCATATTTATGCACAGGTTATCGATGACATAAAAGGAGTTACTTTAGCAAGTGCTTCTACACTAGATAAAGAACTTAACCTTGAGTCTTCAAGCAATCTTGAGGCAGCTAAAGCGGTTGGCGAATTAGTTGCGAAACGTGCGGTGGAAAAAGGGGTTTCTTCTATCGTCTTTGACCGTGGAGGATACCTATACCATGGACGTATTCAAGCATTAGCTGATGCGGCTCGTGAAAATGGACTACAATTTTAATAGACAAAGGAGGGAATAAAGAATAATGCGTCGTATTGATCCAAACAAGCTTGAACTAGAAGAACGTGTAGTTACGGTTAACCGTGTTGCGAAGGTTGTAAAAGGTGGACGTCGTTTCCGTTTCTCTGCTCTTGTTGTAGTCGGAGACAGAAACGGCCATGTCGGTTTCGGTACCGGTAAAGCACAGGAAGTACCTGATGCAATTCGTAAGGCAATTGAAGATGCCAAGAAAAATCTAATTGAAGTACCAATGGTTGGAACAACTGTTCCTCACGAAGTAATTGGACGCTTTGGTGCTGGTGAAATCCTGCTTAAACCTGCTGCAGAAGGTACAGGAGTTATCGCAGGTGGCCCAGTTCGTGCGGTTCTTGAACTATCTGGGATTCAGGATATCCTTTCTAAATCTCTTGGAACAAATACTCCAATTAACGTCATTCGTGCTACCGTTGAAGGTTTAACACAATTAAAACGTGCTGAAGACGTAGCTAAATTACGTGGTAAATCAGTAGAAGAACTGTTAGGATAAGGGGGGGAAATCAAATGGCAAATAAACTTGTAATTACCCTCAGCAAAAGCGTTATTGGTCGTCCGCAAGATCAACGCAAAACAGTTGAAGCGCTTGGTTTACGTAAATTAAATCAAACAGTTGAGCAACAAGATAATGCTGCTATTCGCGGTATGATTAATAAAGTTGCTCACCTTGTAACAGTTAAAGAACAGTAATCAATTGTTTTCTTTCATAAGGAGGTGCCGATATGAAACTTCATGAATTAAAGCCTGCTGAAGGTTCCCGTCTAGAGCGTAAACGTAAAGGACGCGGTATTGGTTCAGGTAATGGTAAAACTGCCGGTAAAGGTCATAAGGGTCAAAAAGCTCGTTCTGGCGGTGGTGTACGTGTTGGATTCGAAGGTGGTCAAACACCTTTAATGCGTCGTTTACCAAAACGCGGATTTACCAACATTAGCCGTAAAGAGTTTGCCATTGTGAACCTTGATGCTTTAAACCGTTTTGAAGAAGGTACAGAAGTTACTCCAGAACTTCTGATCGAAACTGGTGTTGTAAGTAACGAAAAGTCAGGAATTAAGATTCTTGCCAAAGGGAACGTAGAGAAAAAGTTGACTGTAAAAGCTCACAAATTCTCCTCTGCTGCTAAGGAAGCAATCGAAGCTGCTGGTGGATCTACTGAGGTGATCTAATGTTCCAGACAATCTCCAATTTTATGCGCGTGGGTGATATACGACGTAAGATCATATTCACCCTTTTAATGTTAGTCGTTTTTCGACTAGGTACGTTTATTCCAGTACCAAATGTTAATGCGGAGGTTCTTGCAAATCAGGATAAGCTAAGTGTATTTGGGATTTTAAATACATTTGGCGGTGGTGCATTAAAGCAATTCTCCATCTTTGCGATGGGGATTATGCCGTATATTACTGCATCAATTATTATCCAGCTTTTGCAAATGGATGTTGTACCGAAATTCACTGAATGGTCCAAGCAAGGGGAATCAGGCCGTCGTAAGATAGCCCAAATTACCCGTTACTTCACTGTAGTGCTTGGATTTATTCAAGCATTAGGAATGTCCTACGGTTTTAACAACTTAGCAAGCGGCCAGTTAATTGAAAACCCAGGTATAACTACCTATTTATTAATCGCGGTTGTACTGACTGCAGGTACAGCTTTCTTAATGTGGTTAGGGGAACAAATTACGGCTAAAGGTGTTGGAAATGGTATTTCTATCATTATCTTTGCTGGTATCGTCGCAGGGATCCCAACAGTTGTTAACCAAATTTATGTTCAACAGTTTGAAAATGCGGGTGAAGCCTTATTTTTACGCATCGTTACCGTTGCATTAATCTTGCTGGCGGTTCTCGCGATTGTGGTGGGTGTTATTTTCATCCAACAGGCAACTCGTAAAATTCCGATTCAATATGCGAAACGCGTAGTTGCTGGACGTAACCCAGTTGGTGGTCAATCAACGCACATGCCGTTAAAGGTTAACGCAGCCGGTGTTATTCCTGTAATCTTTGCTGTTTCCTTTATTGTAACGCCAAGAACGATTGCATCGTTTTTTCCACAAAATGATGTAACGCTTTGGATTATGAAAGTGTTCGATTATTCTCATCCAATTGGGATGATCATTTATGCAGCACTAATTATCGCGTTTACTTATTTTTATGCCTTTATTCAAGTTAACCCTGAACAAGCAGCGGAAAACTTACAAAAGCAAAGCGGTTATATCCCGGGTATTCGCCCAGGTAAGAGCACGCAGGAATATTTAACTCGCGTCTTATATCGTTTAACATTTATTGGTGCCATTTTCCTTACGGTTATTTCAGTACTTCCTGTTTTCTTTATTAAAATAGCGAATCTACCGCAATCCGCACAAATTGGGGGAACTAGCTTGCTCATCGTTGTTGGTGTTGCACTAGAGACGTATAAGCAGCTTGAAGCACAATTAGTTAAACGTCATTATAAAGGTTTTATTAAGTAAAAGGTTTTACGGAGGGGGCCCCCTCCCACTTTATGGGGACCCCGAAAACCTATTTTAAAGCACGAGGGGGAACACGTGTGAATTTAGTATTAATGGGGCTTCCAGGTGCCGGTAAAGGTACTCAGGCAGAACAAATCGTCGAGAAATACGGCATCCCTCATATCTCAACTGGAGATATGTTCCGTGCAGCGATGAAAGAGGGAACAGAACTAGGATTACAAGCCAAATCATTCATGGATAAAGGTGAATTAGTTCCTGATGAAGTAACCATCGGAATTGTCCGTGAACGTTTAAGCAAGGAAGACTGTCAGCAAGGATTCCTATTAGACGGCTTTCCTAGAACAGTACCTCAAGCAGAAGCGTTGGAAACTCTTTTAGAAGAGCTGAACAAAAAAATTGATTATGTTATTAATATCAATGTTGATAAAAGTATTTTAATGGAGCGTTTGACTGGACGCCGAATCTGTAAAGACTGTGGATCAACATATCATCTTGTATTTAACCCTCCTGCAAAAGAGGGTGTATGCGATCGCTGCGGCGGTGAGCTCTATCAAAGAGCAGATGATAATGCAGACACTGTTCAGAACAGACTAGATGTCAATATCAAGCAGCAAGAACCATTACTTACTTTCTATGAAACTAAAGGATATTTACGCACAATTGATGGTCAGCAGCATATTGAAAAGGTATTTGCTGATATTGAAGAATTGCTAAGGGTTATTAGATAATGTCTAACCCCAAGGCTACTGGCATGCGACTCTCGATGATCTCCCTTAAGATTCAAGAGTATGTAAAAGCAAAAGGCTTTTCTATTGTACTGAGTATGTAGGACCGAGAGTTGGGAAAGAATGACATGTGGACGCTAAATCCTCAATTTGTAAAATTTAGTTGAGGACAATAGAAGTACAATATGTTAAAATCATAAGGTTGCTAACATCGTACGAACGAGAAGACCGCTTTATTATGATTACTATTTTTGAAAGAG
This sequence comes from Neobacillus kokaensis, assembly GCF_014656545.1. GTDB lineage: Bacteria > Bacillota > Bacilli > Bacillales > Cytobacillaceae > Neobacillus > Neobacillus kokaensis. Next base: position 30,399 of record NZ_BNDS01000023.1, on the reverse strand, counting down.
AAGGGAGACGGGACCGATGGCCAAAGATGATGTTATTGAAATTGAAGGTAAAGTTATTGAAACTTTGCCAAATGCGATGTTTAAGGTAGAATTAGAAAATGGTCATACAGTGCTAGCTCATGTATCAGGGAAAATCCGAATGCATTTCATTCGTATTCTTCCGGGCGATAAAGTTACTGTTGAGCTTTCTCCATATGACTTAACTCGCGGAAGAATTACGTACCGGTTTAAATAATTGCTTGCACTCCGTACTACTAAGGAGGTTAGGATAATGAAAGTAAGACCATCTGTTAAACCGATCTGCGAAAAGTGCAAAGTTATCCGTAGACGCGGTAAAGTTATGGTTATCTGTGAAAACCCTAAACATAAACAAAAACAAGGATAAGACTCGAGGGAGGTGCACATTTTAATGGCACGTATTGCTGGTGTAGATGTTCCACGTGAAAAACGTGTAGTAATCTCATTAACTTACATTTATGGTATTGGTAAAAATACAGCACAAAAGATCTTGGCAGAAGCTGGCGTTTCTGAAGATACTCGTGTGCGTGACTTAACTGAAGACGAACTTAATAAAATCCGTGATATCATTGACAAATTAAAGGTTGAAGGTGATCTTCGCCGTGAAGTTTCCCTTAACATTAAGCGTCTAATGGAAATCGGATGCTATCGTGGATTGCGCCATCGCCGTGGTTTACCGGTTCGTGGACAAAATACGAAAAACAACGCTCGTACACGCAAAGGTCCTCGTAAGACTGTTGCGAACAAGAAGAAGTAATCGGCAAAGGAGGTTAAAGTAAATGGCACGTAAAACAAATACACGTAAACGCCGTGTTAAAAAGAATATTGAAGCTGGGATTGCACATATCCGTTCAACTTTCAACAATACAATTGTAACAATCACTGATGTTCATGGTAATGCTATTTCATGGTCAAGTGCAGGTGCTCTTGGATTTAAAGGCTCTCGTAAGTCTACTCCATTTGCTGCACAAATGGCTGCAGAAACTGCTGCTAAGACATCTATGGAACATGGAATGAAAACTTTAGAAGTTACTGTTAAGGGACCTGGTGCTGGTCGTGAAGCTGCTATTCGTGCTCTTCAAGCTGCTGGTCTTGAAGTAACAGCCATTAAAGATGTTACTCCTGTTCCTCATAACGGCTGCCGTCCGCCTAAACGTCGCCGCGTGTAATTTTTCTGTATAGAATTTGTATCATCCGTCTATAATGGGATATGATATGAATTTATTTGAAGTTTATACAGAAGATTTATTCCAGTTGTTGTGCACAAAACGGGAACATGTACATGGGGGAATTTCGATTAGCGAACGTCTAATTGAGGTTTCGACGTTTTGAAGGAGGGTTAATTGATGATCGAAATAGAAAAACCAAAAATCGAAACGGTTGAGATCAGCGATGATGCCAAATACGGTAAGTTCGTCGTAGAGCCACTAGAGCGTGGATATGGTACCACTTTGGGTAACTCCTTACGTCGTATCCTACTATCTTCACTGCCAGGTGCCGCTGTTACTGCGATTCAGGTCGATGGGGTACTTCATGAGTTCTCAACAATTGAAGGCGTCGTAGAGGATGTAACATCCATTATTTTAAACATCAAGAAGATTGCGTTAAAAATCTATTCTGACGAGGAAAAAACATTAGAAATTGATATCCAAGGTGCAGGCCCAATTACTGCTGGTAACATTACTCACGACAGTGATGTGGAGATATTAAATCCCGATCAGCATATTGCAACCTTAGCATCCAATGGACATCTACGTATGCGTTTAACTGCGAAGCGCGGACGCGGCTATACTCCTGCTGATCAAAATAAGCGTGAGGACCAGCCAATTGGTGTAATTCCGATTGATTCCATTTATACGCCGGTTTCCCGTGTTTCATATCAGGTAGAAAATACTCGTGTAGGTCAATTATCTAATTTCGATAAGCTGACACTTGATGTTTGGACAGACGGAAGTACTGGACCAAAAGAAGCAATTGCTCTTGGTTCAAAAATCTTGACGGAGCATTTAAATATCTTCGTTGGTCTAACTGATGAAGCACAAAATGCTGAAATCATGATTGAAAAAGAAGAAGACCAAAAAGAAAAAGTTCTAGAAATGACAATTGAAGAACTTGACCTTTCTGTTCGTTCTTATAACTGTTTAAAACGTGCTGGCATTAATACTGTTCAGGAATTAGCCAATAAAACTGAAGAAGATATGATGAAAGTACGTAACTTAGGCCGCAAATCACTCGAAGAAGTGAAGGCAAAACTAGAAGAGCTTGGATTAGGCTTACGTAAAGACGACTAGGCTTTACTAGAGCAATCCGTTTTAATGACTTCAACAAAGGAGGGAACCCTTCATGGCATACAGAAAGCTAGGACGTACAAGCGCACAGAGAAAAGCAATGCTGCGTGATTTAACAACTGATTTAATTATCAATGAGCGCATCCAAACAACTGAAACACGTGCGAAAGAACTTCGCTCTACAGTTGAAAAGATGATTACTTTAGGAAAACGCGGTGACCTTCATGCTCGCCGTCAAGCAGCTGCATACGTACGTAACGAAGTAGCAAACGCAGAGAATGGCCAAGATGCACTTCAAAAACTATTCGCTGATATTGCACCACGTTATCAAGAACGTCAAGGCGGTTATACTCGTATCATGAAACTTGGACCACGCCGCGGCGATGGTGCTCCAATGGTAATTATCGAGTTAGTTTAATATGGACTAAACAGACAACAAGGGCGCTGGACAGTTTAGAACAAACTTGTTCTTTGCCCTTTTGTTGTACTGGGGCAGAGCACTGCAAGAGTGAATCTGAATATTCAGGTATAGTGGGAATTATTGATTCTCAGTCTTGAATATTGGAAAGCTTAGCTCTGCGCACACTCCTCTTAAACAAATTGTGAAGCAAGCCAAAAAGAGTGTTACGATGAGCGCAACTCCATATCTCTGGGGCCTTCTCAGCTTAGACTCAATCTTTGGGAAGAAAGGATTGTTTCCTTTTTTGTGACTCGTCTAGCTCATGCACCTCTCCCATTTCAATTAGCTTATTAAATAATAGTTAAAGTGTTCGAAGCACTGCCCTGGGAAGAGGTGCAGGCTTTTTTTGTATCTAAATAGAGTTTAGTATAGTAGAGATTAGTTTAGGGGGGAGAAACTTCGATGAAAACGCCGATTGTGTCACTTAAAGGGGTGACGTTTCAATACGATGGTCAGGAGCGAAATGCCTTAAATCATGTTTCCTTTGATATTTACGATGGGGAGTGGCTTGCAATTGTCGGGCATAATGGGTCAGGGAAATCGACAATGGCCAAATTATTAAATGGGCTACAATTTCCGAAGGATGGAGAAATTACTGTTTGCGGAATGAAACTCCAAGAGGAAACTATTTGGGATATTCGCAGTAAGATTGGCATGGTTTTTCAAAACCCTGATAATCAGTTCGTTGGAACCACAGTCCAGGATGATGTGGCTTTTGGTTTAGAAAATATGGGCATTCCTAGGCTTGAGATGGTCCAGAGGGTTGAAGATTCTTTAAAAAAAGTTAAAATGGAACAGTTTCTGCATCAAGAGCCCCACCATCTATCTGGCGGACAAAAGCAGCGTGTCGCCATTGCCAGCGTCTTGGCGCTAAGACCCGCAATCATTATTTTAGATGAGGCAACATCGATGCTTGACCCTAGAGGCCGAGAAGAGGTATTAGAAACAGTCAGAACCTTAAAGGATGAGAAGTCGCTGACTGTCATTTCGATCACCCATGATTTAGAAGAGGCTGCAAAAGCTGACCGGATTATTGTTATGAATAAAGGCGAAGTATTTCGCGAAGGTACCCCTGATGAAATTTTTTCAATGGATGAGCAATTGGTACAGCTGGGGTTGGATATCCCCTTCTCGGTAAAAATGGCAAAGGCATTTCGGGCAGAAGGTATTCAACTATCCAAGCACTATTTATCGGAAGAAGAGTTGGTGACAGAGTTATGGACATATCGCTCTCGCATGTAGATTACCGCTATCAGGCAAACACACCGTTTGAACGATTGGCTATCCAGGATGTTTCCATTGATATTCCTTCCGGCACTTATTTGGCGATAATTGGTCATACCGGATCCGGCAAGTCAACTGTCTTACAGCATTTAAATGCTTTGCTCGTCCCTTCGGAGGGCACTGTAGCCATTGGCGATAAAGAAATTAAAGCACATCAAAAAAATAAAGATTTACGCAAGGTACGTCAACGGGTTGGCATTGTATTTCAGTTTCCTGAGCACCAATTGTTTGAAGAAACAGTTGAGAAAGACATTATTTTCGGACCGATGAATTTTGGTGTTACTGAAGCGGATGCAAAAAAGCGTGCACGTGTTGCTCTAAAGCAAGTAGGACTAGCTGAAGAAATTTTAGAAAAGTCGCCATTTGATTTATCAGGTGGTCAAATGCGCCGGGTGGCGATTGCCGGGGTGTTAGCTATGGAACCGGATGTCATTGTCCTTGATGAGCCCACGGCTGGTCTAGACCCCCGCGGCCGCAAGGAAATCATGGATATGTTTTATCAGCTTCACCAGGAAAGACAATTATCTACCATTCTTGTTACCCATAGCATGGAAGACGCCGCAAGGTATGCAGACCAAATCGTTATCATGCAGCATGGCAAGGTCGCTAAAAAGGGAACACCCGAAGAAATTTTTTCTTCACCTGGAGAATTGGTACAAATGGGGTTAGATGTTCCCGAGGTTGTTCGTTTCCAACTGAAGCTTGAGGAAAAATGGGGCATGAATTTTGAGCAAATCTATCTATCGATTGAGCAATTATCTTCTGCCTTCGCTAACAAGTTAAAGCGAGGTGTCAGATTATGATGGAAAAAATGATTTTCGGCCGCTATGTCCCTGCAGATTCGCTCGTTCATAAAATGGATCCACGATCAAAACTGACGATTATTTTCTTGTTCGTATGTGTTATTTTTCTTGCTAACAATTGGCAGACTTATGCAATTATTGGAATTTATACTTTTTTCATGATTGGTTTATCCAGGATCCCAGCTCGCTTTTTATATGGAGGGTTGAAGCCGGTCTTATGGCTGGTAATTTTCACATTTCTTCTGCAGATATTTTTTACAAGGGAAGGAACAGTCTTGTTTCATTTAGGACCGTTGAAAATATATGAAGAAGGAATGAAAATGGGCTTTTATATTTCCTTCCGCTTTTTCTTTCTAATCTTAATGACGTCGCTGTTAACACTAACAACGACGCCGATTGAAATTACAGATGGACTAGAAACCCTTTTGGGGCCGTTAAAAAAAGTCCGTTTTCCTGTACATGAAATGGCATTAATGATGTCCATATCACTACGGTTTATTCCAACGCTGATGCAGGAAACCGATAAAATTATGAAAGCGCAAATTGCCAGAGGTGTTGAGTTTGCCAGCGGCCCAGTAAAGGAACGGATTAAGGCTATCATCCCATTGTTAATACCGCTATTTGTCAGCTCGTTTAAGCGCGCGGAAGAACTGGCAATTGCAATGGAAGCACGTGGGTACCGCGGCGGTGAGGGCAGGACTAAATACCGGCAGTTAAGCTGGAAAATGGTTGATACCCTGCAGCTTGTCTTTTTGGCAATCATCACCGTTCTATTAATCTTATTTCGGTCCTAATGGAGAGAATTATGCAAAGGTATAAAGCAATCATTACGTATGATGGCACCGAGTTTGCCGGTTATCAGATCCAGCCTAACAAGCGGACAGTTCAGTCTGTTCTAGAAGCTGTTTTAGCAAAGATGCATAAGGGCCATGAAGTGAAAGTGACGGCTTCTGGCAGAACAGATGCCGGTGTTCATGCGATAGGGCAGGTAATTCATTTTGATTCACCGCTTGCGATTCCAGAAGAGAAGTGGGTGACCGCTCTGAATGCACTGCTTCCGGAGGATCTTTCCATTCTTATTGTTGAAAAGGTGAGCGAGTCGTTTCATGCCCGATTTGATGCAGAAGGGAAAGAGTATCGCTACCGTCTGCTTTTGTCGAAGAGGCGGGACCCGTTTGTTCGCCGGTACGCCTACCGTTACCCCTATACTTTGGATCTTGAGGCAATGCAAGCAGCAAGCCAATATTTGGTTGGCCGGCCGCTGGACTTTACAAGTTTTTGCTCTGCAAAGACGGAGGTGGCTGACAAGGTCCGGACAATAGAAACCATTGATTTTTTGCTGGATGAGGATTTTCTGACGATTCGATTCGTAGGGAATGGCTTTTTGTATAATATGGTTCGTATTTTGACAGGAACGCTGCTAGAAGTCGGCTCTGGCGATCGTCATCCTCAGGAAATGGCTGAAATTTTGGAGAAGAAAGACCGTCGTTTTGCCGGAAAAACCGCACCCGCACATGGGTTGTATTTGTGGGAAGTGTTTTACGATAAGTGAATTTGGTTCATGAGTTGCTGGAATCTAGTGATAATCGCTTATTGACGCTTGGAAAAATGGAAGTACAGTGCTACGGTAGCCAATATAGGTTATTGGCGCCCGGGCAGGTGGAAAAACCGGTCCCTCGGCAGCCAATACAGGTTATTGGCGCCCGAGCGAGTGGAAAAAGAGGTCTCTCGGTAGCCAATACAGGTTATTAGCGCCCGAGCGAGCGGAAAAAAAGGTCCTTCGGTAGCCAATAAGAGGTATTGGCGCCCGAGCGAGGGAAAAAAATGATCCCACGGTAGCCAATAAGAGGTAT
>NZ_BNDS01000023.1:0-23578 GCF_014656545.1 Neobacillus kokaensis | reverse complement strand
GTAGTCAATAAGAGGTATTGGCGCCCGAGCGAGCGGAAAAAACGGTCCGCGGGTATCCAATATATTCTCCTTACTCAAAAAGTACGGTTAATAAATAAGGTCTAAAAAAGTTTTTAAAACAACCCTACCTGGTGTAACATTTTCTTGACAATTGGATACCAACTATTTATTATATTATATGTGTGTGTTTTTAATCCCACGATAAAGCCCCGGAAAGTCTTAATCGTGATTGAAAATATATGATTTGAAAATTAAGCTGCACAGTGGCAATGAACGTTCATTCCCGGAACAGAATTGAACGATGATTGTTAATGATCGTGCGAAAACAATAATCTTTAAGGAATTAATTAGGAGGGAAACTCATGCGTACAACGTTTATGGCAAATGCCAACAATATCGAGCGCAAATGGTACGTAGTTGATGCTGAAGGCAAAACTCTTGGCCGTTTAGCTTCTGAAGTAGCATCAATCCTACGCGGTAAACACAAACCAACTTATACACCACATGTTGACACTGGTGATCATGTTATCATTCTTAATGCTTCTAAAATTGAGTTAACTGGTAACAAATTAAACGATAAAATCTACTACCGTCACACAATGCACCCAGGCGGTTTAAAGCAAAGAACTGCTCTTGAAATGCGTACAAACTACGCTGAGAAAATGCTTGAGCTTGCTATTAAAGGCATGCTTCCAAAGAATTCTCTTGGTCGTCAAATGTTCAAAAAATTACATGTGTATGCTGGCGCAGAGCATCCACACCAAGCACAAAAACCTGAAGTTTACGAACTTCGCGGTTAATTAAAGGGAGGGAAATAACTTGGCACAAGTTCAATATATTGGTACTGGTCGCCGTAAGAGCTCTGTCGCACGTGTGCGCTTAGTTCCAGGTACAGGTAAAATTGTTATTAACGGTCGTGAAATTGAAGATTATATCCCATTTGAAGCTTTACGTGTTGTTGTAAGACAACCATTAGTAGCTACTGAAACAGTTGGCAGCTACGATGTTCTTGTAAACGTAAGCGGCGGTGGTTACACTGGTCAAGCTGGCGCAATCCGCCACGGTATTGCTCGTGCATTACTGCAAGCTGACCCAGAATTCCGTCCAACATTAAAGCGCGCTGGTCTATTAACTCGTGACGCACGTATGAAAGAGCGTAAGAAATACGGTCTTAAAGGCGCTCGTCGTGCACCTCAGTTCTCAAAGCGTTAATTATCAACGTTTCAAAGGCTCTCAACCAATTTGGTTGGGGGTCTTTTTTTTTTTGATAAAAACAAGATGGGCGCAATCCATATGAAATAGGCTTCTACATCAGTAACAACGACCTAATAAGTTTCATAATTTGTTGAAGAGAGTACACGTACTATTTCTTAAGGCATAATTAACTAATTAATTTTTTTCTACTCTCGTACTTTACTGAAAATACAAAGGGGAGGACAAAATGCACAATTTTCATAATGAACTTCAAGGGTTGGGAATGGATCCTTTTCGAGCTGGTGAATTAGTTCCAATTGGTCAACAGCTTCAAGATACACGTATATGGGGGCGCTGTGGCGGTTTTCGTTGTGGCGGTTTTCGCTGCGGTGGCTTTGGCTTTCGTTGCGGTGGCTTCGGTTGCGGTGGATGCTTCGGCTGTGGTGGCTGTGGCGGCTGCTTTGGCATCGGTTTCGGTGGCTTTGGCTGCTTTGGCTGTTTTGGCATTGGTTTCGGCGTTATTTAGCCAGTTTGAATTTTTGAAACGGATGGAAAACATTATTCAACGGAAGAAAGTGCTCCCTGCATGTACTTGTGCCGCAGGGGGCACTTCTTTACTATGATTATCATAATGGACAAAAAATCGTACATAAACTCATAGTACGCAAGTAGTTACGATTAGGAATAAGGAGGATCTGCATGGCAGAACTTAACTCGTCCTCACGTCTGAAGGCCAAAAGGGATACATTTTTTCTACCAGATCAAGAGGGAGGTGTCTATTTTAGAAATAACGTAAGCTCATTTCGAATGGAAGGGAAGACCATCTATCAGTGGATTGAAAAATTGCTGCCGATGTTTAATGGAGAGCAAACCATAGGAGAATTGACGGAGGGATTGACGGCACCATATCGGGATAGGGTATATGAGATTGGAGAAACGTTGTACAAGAATGGATTTGTTCGCGATGTAAGCAAAGATATTCCCCATCAATTAGATCGCCAAGTTCTTGAAAGGTATGCTTCACAAATTGAATTCATCGAGAATTTTGTAGATTCGGCTGCATACCATTTTCAAGAATATCGTCAAAATAAGGTTCTGGTTATTGGCTCCGGGCCCTTCCTGGTATCATTAGTTGCTTCCTTAATAGAATCAGGACTGCCTAAATTAAATCTCATGGTAACAGATGCGGTTTCAACCAATAGACAGCGGCTTAATGAGTTGGTGCATCATGCGAGGAAAATTGATTCAGATGTGGAAATGATGGAAGTCCCTTACCATAAAGGTGCAGGGGGAAATTTTTGGAAAGAAGCTGTTCAAAATTATGAATGGATTCTGTATGTATCTCAGGATGGGAATGTTAACGAATTAAGGTATCTTAATCAAGTTTGTAAAGAGGAAAAGAAGGCATTTCTCCCAGCCATCTATTTAGAAAAAGTGGGACTCTCCGGTCCATTAACTCATCCAGAATCAGAGGAGTGCTTTGAGTCTGCATGGCGCAGAATTCATCAATCTGCTCTGCAAGCGGATGAGCGGCCACCGGTCTTCTCTTCCCCAGCAGGAGCGATTTTGGCAAATGTCTCTGTATTCGAATTTTTCAAGAGGGCTACAGGAATTGCAGGTTGCAATCAAGCTAATCCAATATATCTCCTTGATCTTGAAACGATGGAAGGAGACTGGCTTTCCTTTATACCACATCCATCGGTTACATCGCAAAATATGAAACCTGAACTGGTTAAAGATCTTGATGTAAGATTGAAACAAGAAACGGACAGGGAAGAACATCAAGGTTCACTTTTGGAGTACTTTGGGGGATTAACTTCTAAAGAAATAGGAATTTTCCGTTCTTGGGAGGAAGGGAATTTGCCACAGCTTCCTCTTTCCCAGTGCTATGTTCAGGCAGTTGACCCTGTGTCAGAGGGACCGGCAGTCCTACTGCCAGAAGTAGTCTGTTCGGGCATGACACATGAAGAAGCTAGAAGAAATGCAGGGCTGAAGGGCATTGAAATGTATGTGTCCAGATTGGTCGCATCATCTGAATATATAAACGATTGGGTTAGTGGGAATCACAGGATGATTGGCATCGGTTCAGGGGAAACAGTCGCAGAGGCTGTTTGTCGGGGACTGCAAGCTTATTTAGATGAAGAATTGAAACAGAGGAAGGATCATACGGTTTTTCGTGTGCCAATGGGAGCAATAGAAGATAAAGAATGCCGATTTTATTTAAATGCTCTTACTACCCTGAACGGTTCACCGGCCATTGGTTTAAAAGAGGATGTGCTCGGCTTTCCTGTAGTATGGGTAAGATCAAATGGCCATTGGTACACAGGAGCAGGTTTAAATACCACATTGGCACTCCGAAATACATTGCAGCAAGCACTTTTGGATGCTCAAAATGGGATAATTTCCGTAGAGAGGCAACAGAAGCAGTCTATGAGATATCTAGAAAAAGGGGGAACTTCTCTCTCAATCTCTTCTTGTGAGGATTTGACACAATTGGAGCTATTACAATCCTCCATACAAGTTTTAAAAAGACATAACAAACAGTTATTCGCCTTTGATCTGTCGATTGAGCCCTTTTTAAAACAAGGGCTGGGAGGGGTGTATGGTGTGCAGGTACGAGAGGGGGCTTCCCGATGACTGCATGTATCCTCATTGACGGAGACGGTTTATTAGCGGATTATGTTTACGATCAATTGGCCACCAGCTATTTGGTAAAACGTCAAAGTATTTTTGAAGAGATTCCTTCAGAAGCAGAATTGGCTTTGGTGCTTGACGATGCGTGGCATCCATCGGTTTATCAAAAAGCAGAACAGAGGTTAAGAATGGCTGGTATACCTTGGCTACGAGGTTTTGTTTCGTTTGGTGAGGGAATCATTGGTCCATTCGTTCGGGATGGCACACCGGGATGTTCTCTCTGTGCTGATAAACGACGTTTGATAGCCGGATCCGATCGCCTTGAAATGTGGAGCCTTCAAGCGAGAATGAGTACTGGAGCGGGCGTTCTGCGTGATGCATGGGCTTCACGATCCGGACTGCTGCATATGGCCAACTTGATCTGTAATGAAGTACAAAAGGTTCTTCAGGGAGTCCCCTCCTTCTTAGAAGAAAGGATATTCATAACCAATTTGAGAACGTTAACGACCGCCAACCACTTTTTCTTGCCTGATCCATTGTGCCCGGTTTGTAGTCCAATACCTGATGATACACCAGAATTAGCTCAAATTAGCTTAGAGTCCAGTCTTAAATTATCTGGTACTGGTTATCGCTGCCGTTCAATGGATGAATTGAAAGCTGTGTTAGTTAAAGATTATCTGGATGACCGTACTGGAATCATGAATGGAAAAATGGAGGATATCAGGCTCCCATTCGCAGATGTTTTGGTTAACATGCCGTTGTTTGGAGCTGATGAGGGAGTAGCCGGCCGTTCTATTTCTTATGAAATGAGTGAGCTGACGGCTATTTTGGAAGGGTTGGAGCGATATTGCGGAATCGAGCCTCAAGGCAAAAGGAAGAAAATTCGTGATAGTTATGAAAATGTAAAGCATATGGCATTAAATCCTACGACAGTAGGACTGCATGACCAGGAACAATATACAAAGTCTCGTTTTCCGTTTAAGCCGTATCATCCTGATGCCCCAATGAATTGGGTCTGGGGTTATTCGTTTTTACAAGAACGTCCTATTTTGGTTCCGGAGTTACTTGCCTATTACAGTTTGGGATATGGGGAGTGCTTTGTTTATGAAACCTCCAATGGATGCGCATTGGGAGGGAGCTTAGAGGAAGCCATTTTCCATGGGATTATGGAGGTCGTAGAGCGGGATTCCTTTTTATTAACATGGTATGCACAGCTGCCCCTTCCGCGTCTTGACCCTTATTCAGCAAACGATAAGGAACTAGAGCTGATGGTCGACCGTTTACGTGATGTGGCAGGATATGATGTGTATTTGTACAATTCAACAATGGAACATGAGATTCCCAGTGTTTGGGCAGTAGCAAAAAACAGAGAATCAAAGGGTGTAAACCTTATTTGTGCAGCAGGTGCTAATCCCGATCCTGTAAGAGCGGTAAAAAGCTCGATTTTCGAGCTCGCCGGAATGATGGTTAGGCATGACAAACTATTGGAGAAAAACCGGCAGAAATATCATGAAATGCTAAAAGATCCGTTTGCCGTTCGTACCATGGAGGACCATGGTCTTGTCTACGGTCTGCCGGAAGCAGAGGAGCGGCTGAGCTTTTTATTGGATAATCATCGTCCAATACGAACGTTTGCTGAGGAATTTAAACAGCCTCCGGCAAATCCCGATTTGAGAGATGATCTGCAGGATATTCTTCAGAGGTTCCGCCAGTTAGACCTCGAGGTCATTGTGGTGGACCAAACGACACCTATAATCAAACGGAACGGTTTATTCTGTGTTAAGGTATTGATTCCTGGTATGCTGCCGATGACTTTCGGTCATCATCTTACCCGTGTCAAAGGGCTGGAGAGAGTCCTCCAAGTACCTATGAAGCTTGGATATGCCAAAAAGCCGTTATCATATGAACAGCTTAATCCATATCCACATCCATTCCCATAATGAAAGGCAGGAGGTGTAAGAGTGAAGCTTGAAACATTTCTGCATCATCTTCACTATGATACGGAAAAAGTTGCCCCGCCAGATTGGGAAGTGGATTGGGAGGATGCACCACTTCCCTATAAATTATACCGAGGCTTGCCTGAGGTTCCATTATCTGGAGATGTCCCTTTATCCCTTACTGGACGACAAGCTCAGGCAGAGCTTGGACTAGAGGAACTCGGGTCCTTCTTATGGTATGTATTCGGACTAACTCAATATGCTCAATCCGCTTTCATCCAGGACACGGAGGAAAAAGCTGAAGTAAGCTATGCCCAGTTATTCCGCAGATTCGTTCCCTCGGGTGGGGCGTTGTATCCCAATGAATTATATGTTTATGTAAAGCTGAAGGACGTACCAAAGGGAATTTACCATTACGATGTTTCCCATCACAGCCTCCGATTGCTCCGAGAAGGAAATTACGATTCCTATTTGTCCAGAAGTCTTGGAAAGGGCTGTGAACTTTCAGATTGTTTCTGTACTGTTTTTGTTTCAACGGTTTTTTTGAAAAATTTCTATAAATATAATAACTTTTCCTACAGGCTCCAAGGTTTAGACGCCGGTGTTGTCATTGGGCAAGCATTAGAAGTGGCGGATAGGATGGGATTCTCATCAAGGGTATGTTACCAATTTCTTGATCGTTCTATTAATCATTTACTAGGGCTAGCCGAACAAGACGAAAGTGTTTATGCCGTAATCCCATTATCGATTCATCCGTCCATCCATTATGATGGCAGCTTTAATAGAGACGAAAATGTTTCAGCAGTTGAATTGTGCCAGGAAGTGCCATTACTAAAAACTGAAACCTATAACCGTTCACAGAGAGTTCTTGATTACCCAATGCTTAAAGAAATAAATAAAGCTTCAATGCTTGAAACTACACATTCATTTGTAAAGATAAAAAAAGATGATCGTGTTATAAAGTCCTTTAGTACGGAGTTCATCATGCTGCCATTTACGGAGCCCTTTTCGTATGATCTTGCTTCTGTTTGCAAAGAGAGACATTCTCCTGATCTTGATTTTATAATGGGGAAAGTGAGTCAAAAAACATTATCCACGTTGTTAACAGAGACATTTTCTTTTGCGTATCATAATGACCTCGACGATACACATGAACATCTAGAAAATCGCTTATCATTAAACGGCTTTTTTTATAACGTGGAGGGTGTTTCAGATGGTGCTTACGCCTATGACAAAACCGCTCATTCACTTCGAAGAATAACAAATGGGGATTTCCGTGAGAGTTTGCAATATGGTTTAACAATGCCCACTGTCAATCTGTTTCAAGTTCCGCTCTGCCTGCATGTTGTTGGAGGCAAGGATCACCTTAAAGAGGAATTGGGATATAGGGGATACCGTATTCAACAAATGGAAGCTGGTATACTCGTGCAACGGCTGCTTTTGATATCGTGTGCATTAGGTATGGGAGGGCACCCGCTGTTAGGATTTGATGTTAATCGATGTGATGAACTTTATAGAATTGGTTCCAAAGGAAACACATGCTTGATTCAGGTTCCAATCGGTCCGTATCGTCCTCGTGCATGGCTTAAAGGTAGTTTATTTAGCTAGTAAAAGAAGAGGGCGCTGTAAAACGGAATTAACACCCGCTTATCGTAACAGGATAAGCGGGAAACCTTTTGAAAAGGATTAGAACATCTATCCCTAGCAATCACCATGCTTATTAGGATGCAATGGTGGAGGAATAAGCCAGCCTTTTTCTTTGTTCAAACGAAGTACTTTTGCACCGAGTGCTGCTTTTTGAATATGGAATTGACCATACATCATCGCTACATCTTCCCTAATAGACTTTCCGATTACCTGGCTGCATAAAACTAATCCAGCTGCAATGTCAGCTGAAAGTGTTGCAGCGATAGCTGGGTCCGGAATTCTCGCACCTACCGGGATATCCTCTAAACATGCTTCAGGCGGCTCCGGGGATGCTGGCGGCAGACCAATCCCATTCTCTTTTAAAAGTTCTTCGACTTGTTTCTTTTCGTGCTGACCAGTTTCGATGGCTTCTAATAATAGCTTTTTTAAATCTTCATCTCCTGCATGGTTCATCATGGTTTGATAACCAGCAATCATACCGTTGCCTGCCAATAATGACGCCCAAAGATCAAAAACTTCACCATAGTGTAACGGTTCTTCTTTAGGATTTCCACTTAAAATACCCATAGTTGCCCTCCTCAATGTATACGTCAATTTATTCAATTTAGCGGCCCCTTTCCAGAAGCACTAATGTGGCCCTTTAAAAGGATTTCTTACATCCATATATTCTCCATACGTTCGTTTTAAATTCAGGCTATTAATTAATTCTTGAATTGGAAAAGCTATCAACTCTTTTCAAAAAAATAGGCCCCTTTCTCCGTTCTTGTCCCATACAAATTGTAGTTGTGTACCATAGAATAAAGGAGTTAAGAGGAGGAAAGGAGGGGTAGACATGGGGAAAAAGTCGAAACAGCAGAGTGGAATTTCTAATCAAGTTATTTCTTCCATTGTCAATGATGTATTTGCTAAAAACGGAATTAATCCAAGTGAGATCAAAATATCTGAAGAAAAAAGGAAAGAAATCAAAGCTATGGTTAGTAATTTAAATAAACAAGTAAAGGCATTTGTTGACGGGGAAAACAAGAAAATGAAAAAAAGCAAAAATTAATAAACTTCTTGTAAGAATTTAGGGAAAGGCCCTTTTTTTCGAAAATAAATAAACTTAGATATATGTACAAGCCGTTTGATAACTGCATTCGTACTATAATATCAAGATTAAAAAAGGGGGTGACTTTATGGCACGTACTAACTTCACAGGCGTACAAGGAGCAGCTGCTGGGGCTCCAATGAGTCCTGGAAGCGGCGATTCTTTTCGTCAGACTGGAACTCAGAATATGACAACACTTCAGGATTCTACTGAATCTATTACTGTGAGAGGTTCAACTGGTGTTAATGTTACAACAACTGACACAAAAGCGGCTCTTTCTCTTCAAGCAGGCTTGCAGCTGGCAATTTCCTTAGTGCTAACTATTGCTACAGGGAACGCAGCACAAGGAGAACAATTAGCACAACAACTAACGCAGCAGGTTACAACTACACAAAGAAATACTCAAAGCATTCTTGTTGAAAATTCCTCAGCAGTTAATGTTACAACAGTGGATGTAGATATTGCTGCAAATATTCAGGCACTATTGCAGCTGCTTGTTGCAATCGTAGCTAAATTGAATTTATAGGAAGCAGGGATATGTTCAACCCACCATTTGAATAGGCATATAGCTTATAACAAGCCGTATGAGAAACCTCCAAATCAACATCCTGATCAAAACTTGATCAGGGTGTTGTTATTTAATCACTCAACCTATTTTTTACTGCGTAAAGGGCTGCCTGTGTACGGTCGGTGAGCTCAAGCTTTGCAAGCAAGTTCGACACATGCGTTTTGACCGTTTTTTCAGTAATAAATAACGTGGAGGCAATTTCTTTGTTGCTTTTTCCTTTGGCAATTTCCTTTAACACATCTAATTCTCGTTTCGTTAACTCTTCAATTTGGTTTTTCTCAGGTTTATTTCTATTAGATAAATTGGCTAGTAAGTGTGAAGTCGCTTTAGGATGAAGCTGATTTTCTCCATTCATAATTCTTCTGATGGATGCGACAAGTTCATCAGGTTGAATATCTTTTAACTGGAATCCCGACGCCCCAGCCTCTAGTGCCGGTATGACATGGTCATGATCGGAAAAACTGGTCAGCATCATGATTTTAATAGCGGGCTGCTCATTTTTAATAATCTTTGTTGCTTCAATCCCGTCCATTTCAGGCATCACTAAATCCATTAAAATAAGATCGGGTTGAAGTGATTTTGCCAGCTCTACAGCATCCTTGCCATTGGCGGCTTCTCCCACAATTTCAAGACCCTTTTGTGTTTTTAAAAAAAAGGCAAGTCCTCGTCTGACAACATGGTGGTCGTCGGCAATTAATATGCGTATATTCAACTGATTTCTCCCCCTAAAACGGAATGTGGATCTGTATTTCGGTCCCGCTTCCTGGTTTGCTCTTTAAATTGAAAGTTCCATTTAAAGCTTCTGTACGTAATTTCATATTTTTTAACCCTAAGGAGGGAATGCTCGCGTTTTCCTCATAATGGAACCCACAGCCTGCATCTAAGATCGTCAGTGCGACCCCGTTGCTGGAAGTATGAAATAATAACTTTGCTTCTGTTATTTGAGCATGTTTTTTACAATTTGCAAGTGCCTCTTGCCCGATTCGCCACAAGGCTTCTTCAACTTTTCCGGGAATGCATGTTGCGCCTGATACTTTGGTTTTAATGGACAGACCGAGCATATCGGCATAGCTTTTTAATGCACTTACCAGGCCGTTTTCTAATCCTTGCGGACGGAGCTGCCAGATTAATGCTCTCATTTCTCCCAGTGCTTCCTGAGCTAAATCTTGAATATAACTAAACGTTTGTTTGATTTCTGTATTCGCTGTCATTTCCACACCTGCCCTTGCAGTTAGGCTAAGGGAAAATAACAGCTGATTGACGGAATCATGAAGATCTCGTGCCAGCCGGTTCCGCTCGGCAACAAGCGCTGTCTCCTGCTCCCGCTGCGTCAGCTTGATTCGTTTCAACGCGGTACCGATTTGGTAAGCTACTGCTTCAAGCAGAGCAAGTTCATTTTTCTCGAAATGGGTTTTGTTAGGGGCACCTACATTTAAAATTCCAAACCTCTCTTGACCAGCACGGAGCGGCACGGTGGCGTGATGTGTAAGACCGCAAGTTTCTCCTGCCTTCTCCTCGATGGCATCTTCAATCCGTTTGCATTCCATAATATTAGTCGCTTTGTTTAACTGATGATTATTGTATTTATTCACACACCAGCATGTTCCCTGGCACATCCTGCGCTTTTGATTATGGGCTAAAGCAGGAGGGAGGGCTGCATCGGCTGCAAGGTGGTGTGTACCATGTTCATCCATTAAAAAAATCCAGCCTGTCTGTAATCCCGTCACATGGAGAAGTTTTTGCAGCACACCTGATAAAATTTCCTTGGTGTCTGTACCTTCATTGAGTAGCTCGGCAATTTCCTTTAAGATGCTGATTTCTTCATGGCCAGATTCAATGGACATTTGGATTCCCCTTCTCGTAAAATATCTACTGTCATTATATCTTATTTGTAATTATCAGACTTCTGAATTAGTTTAATATTTTTGACCTATAAATTTAGGGATACAATTTACATAAAATGTATAAATAGCCAAAGTAGGCGAAAAAATAGCCAAACCTCCTTGAAAAATAGCCAAACCCACTCGAAAAATAGCCAAACCCACTCGAAAAATAGCCAAACCCCCCGGACTAAAAAAAACTCAGTTTTTACAACTTTAACAACTCAATAATTTCCCTATCCGGTCCTTCAAAAAAAACAATTTGCCAGCCATTTTGCAGCTTAAAGGGGCCTTCAATTATTCGGAATCCCCTAAAGTTCGTCATAACTTCCGGAAATTCATTGACTTCAAAACAGAAATGGTGGTTTTTCTCACTATCACCCTTGCCAGCAATCAACTCCAGCCTAAAGTCACCCAACCTCAGAAATACAATTTGTTCATCCTCAAAAAACATTCTGCTTTCCTCTACAAAACCAAGGGACTTTTTATAGAAAAGGATAGAATCCTCGATTGAACTCACTTCTATACCATAATGGTGAAAACGCATGATAGAACCCTCCTATTAAATAATTAAATTCATATCCCCAAATTCATGCCATAAATATCCTGCTTCAATGGCTTGATTATAGGCATGGAGCAGGTTTTGCTGAGAGATAAATGCGGATAGCATATCAAGGTGGCTTGCCAACGGCTCGTGAAATCCGGTGAGAATTCCGTCTGCTATTTTTAAAGGAGAATCCTGATGGATATATAGATTCGTCATCCCCGACAATACTCCATTCTTAGCCGCGGTCTCGATGGCTCTAACGACAGTCGTGCCAGCTGCAATTACTTTCTTACCAGCTGCCTTCGTCTGAAGAATTTGTTCCATAGTTTGTTCTGAGATATGATATTCCTCCTCATTCTCTTCAGGCGATTGATGCCAATTGTCATCAAGCAGATAGCTTAGGCCAGTGTGCAGCTGGATAAAATCAACGCCAATTCCTCTTTGTTTTAATTTAAACAGAAGCTCCCAGCTAAATGCTCTGCCGGCTGAGGGCATTTCCACGGAGCCTGGATGGCTGGCAAAAACCGTTTGATAATAGTCTAAGTCCCATGGATGTTGGATATATTCATAGCGGACTGGCTCCCCTAAGGCATAGATCCTATTGAAAAGATCGGCACCTTTTCGAGAGAACTGAATAACCTTTAGCGGAGAATTTTCTTTTTCGCTAACCACTGTCGCTGACAAATCTGGTGGAAAAATCAGTTTGTCCCCGATATTGACAGGGACAGCTGCAATAAGTGCTTCCCATGTATTGTCTCGCTTTCTTCTTGCTAACCGAACTTCTACTTTTGGTGTCAAAAGTCCAGTATTACTAACCCATTCAGCCTGTAAAACGGCCGGGATCGTCCTGCTGTTGTTTAATATGAGCATATCCCCAGGTTCAAGATAATGATCAAGGTGAAAAAAGTGATCATGGCGGACAGCACCGGAACTCCGATCTAGAACCATCATTCGGACATGATCTCTTCTAATTCCGCGTTTTTCAGGCGGATGAGAGGCATTCAATTCATCAGGCAAGTAAAAATCCAACGCTTTAACGACAGCCATTTTTCACACCTCCTCTGACTGCGCGGCAAAACGCTGTCCGTTTATTTCTGCAGATTGATCGGAAGCCAGATACAAAAAGATATCCACTATCTCTTCCGGCTTTGCTAGAGGATAGTCGCAATCAGGGACTGCTAAACGGTGCATGTCGGTATCCATTTCCCCGGGGTCGACCATATTTACTCGGATATTGGTATCGTTTAATTCATCAGCCCACGTTTGTGTGAGACCTTCAACAGCAAATTTAGAAATACCGTAAGCACCCCAGCCGGCGTAGCCAACATGGCCTGCTTCCGATGTAATATTGATAATTGATCCTTGATTGCGCTCCAGCATTCCGGGAATAACTCTTCTAGTAACGGAGAATAGCGATACTACATTTGCCTTAAGCACTTCTGCAAAATCATCTTCTGGGTAATCAAGAAGCAGCGGCATCGGACTTGGTCCAAGAATGGAGGCATTATTAATGAGTACATCAATTTGACCAAAAGCTTCTTCTGTAGTTGCTATAAAACGTTCCACATCTCTTGGCTTAGAAATATCAGCCGCAACGGCCAGAACTTCAGCTCCGAGTTTTTCTGCTTCTTCTTTCACCTTTAAAAGTGGTTCTAACGATCTCGCACAAATGGCAAGTTTAGCTCCTCCCTTTGCAAAAGCGAATGTTAAAGCTCTTCCTAATCCTTTTGATGCACCTGTAATCATCACTACTTTATTTCTCATCATGTTTATCTCCCCTTAGTTTTCTTGATGTCTTAAGCATACTGATTTTTAAAAATTCCTTCTTCGTAGGAAAGCTTGAACTTTTCTACGACTTTTGGATGAGACAGCAGTTGCCAGTATTTTCTTTGTTGACATAGATATAAAATGGAGTTACACTATGTGTGTAACCGGTTACCTATTAACATCATTTTGATTGTTAGCAGGTGGCGTCTTATACGAAAAAGGTTGAAACAACTCTTTTTTTTATAGAGTGTGTAACCGGTTACCTAGGGAGCCTTCAAAAAAATAATAATACTGCATCTTTATTGACTCCTAAATGGTTAAAAGGGTAAGCTATCTGCAACCGGTTACCTATATGAAAATGGAGTGAAAATAGTGGTTTCGATAAAAGATGTGGCCAGCCAAGCTGGTGTATCTGTTGCGACAGTATCCAGGGTATTAAACTCAAAAGGATATGTAAGTGAAGACACGAGGAAAAAGGTTGAACAGGCGATTGCTGAACTGAATTACAAGCCGAACGAAGTGGCGCGGAGTTTATTTAAGAAGCAGTCTAAAACAATCGGGTTGATTGTTCCTGATATTACCAACCCATACTTTCCTGAGTTAGCACGGGCGGTTGAAGATACGGCGGCGAAACTTGGATATACGGTCATCCTATGCAATTCCGATGGTAAAACTGAAAAGGAACAGCATTACCTAGACGTGCTAATGCAGAAATATGTAGATGGAATTATTGTCTCATCCAACACAATTAGTGAAAGGCAAATAAAGTCACTTCAGATACCTTTTGTTAGTATCGACCGTGAAA
Source organism: Neobacillus kokaensis (assembly GCF_014656545.1). Taxonomy (GTDB): domain Bacteria; phylum Bacillota; class Bacilli; order Bacillales; family Cytobacillaceae; genus Neobacillus; species Neobacillus kokaensis. The sequence goes on along the minus strand of NZ_BNDS01000023.1, from coordinate 9,512 downwards.
TTAGTAAGGATATTCCAACTATTGTAGTAGAAAATAAAAAAGGTGCAAAACTTGCTACTCAATACTTACAAAATAAAGGCTGTATGCGAATTGCTCACATTAGCGGCCCGCTTAATGTAGTCAACGCTAATGAACGGTGTGAAGGCTATAAAGAGGTTGTCAGAAATGAGCAATGGTTTAATGAAAGCTATATTGGTAACGGTCATTTTGAAATGGATTCCGCTATTGAGGCGACATTAGAGCTCTTACAGCTGCATCCAGAAATTGATGGCATTTTTGCGGCAAACGATACAATGGCAATTGGTGCAATCAAAGCAGTGCACAAGATCGGTAAGAGAACACCTGATGATATCGCAATCGTGGGGTTTGATGGTATTAGCTTATCGAAGGCGACTACACCTGAACTGACAACGATCGAGCAGCCTATCTATGAGATGGGCGAAAAAGCAGCATCGATGTTAATTGAATTTATAGAAGAAAAACCAGTGGAGAAGACATTTTATCGATTAGATGTCGGTCTGGTTGAAAGAGAGTCATCATGATTTAGAAGGGGAGGGAAAGGGTATGGACCTCAAACCAAAAATAACGGTTGTGGGGAGCATTAATATGGATATCGTTACAATAACCGATCAGCTCCCCAAAATGGGGGAAACACTCATCGGTAATCAGTTTAAAATGAATCCGGGAGGCAAAGGGGCCAACCAAGCAGTTGCCGCTGCAAGACTTGGAGCGGATGTCCGCATGATTGGATGCGTCGGCAATGACAGCTTTGGGCCGCTCCTGAAGCAGAACCTGCAAAATGAAGGAATTAATGTAACGGATGTGGAACCGGTTACAGATTCGACGGGGACAGCGACAATCGTCGTTTATGACGGTGATAACAGTATCATTATCGTCCCTGGTGCGAATCAACATGTAACTGCAGCGTTTGTGGAATCAAAGCGGGATGTTATTGCAGACAGTGATGTGCTGATTCTTCAGCTTGAAATTCCACTGGAGGCTGTCCAAAAAGCAGCAGAAATAGCAAAGGAACACGGTGTCAAAGTTATATTAAATCCTGCTCCGATCCGTAAACTTCCTAGAGAACTAATTGAAAAAATAAATTATCTAACACCGAATGAACATGAATATACCCTTTTACAGCAAGGGCTTGATGAAAAGGAATTGAAGGAAAAGGTCATTTTAACAAAAGGCAGTGCTGGTGTGGCTTTTTACCAAGGGGAAAAGGAAGTTTCAATTCCAGCCTATCCCGTAAAGGTAGTTGATACAACCGGAGCCGGAGATTCATTTAACGGTGGCTTTGCGGTTGCCTTAAGTAAAGGCCATAGCGTTTCAGAAGCCTGCCGCTATGGTAATGCAGTGGCTGCGCTGTCCACAACAAAGCTGGGTGCCCAGACTGGGATGCCTACAAACGAGGAAGCAGAAGCATTCATAAAGGGGATGGAAGGATAAAACCTTCCCATCACCCTGTGATAAATAAAACATATTAAAAAGCATGGAGGGAAATACAATGGCCAAAAGACCAATTATTATTGACACAGACCCTGGAATTGATGATGCAGTTGCGATTGCCGCCGCTTTATTTAGTGAAGAATTGGACCTCCGGTTAATTACTACCGTGGCCGGCAATGTCAGTCTTAGAAAGGTAACCGATAACGCTCTAAAGTTACTAAAGTTTTTTAATAAAGATGTTCCTGTTGCAATGGGCGCTGACCGACCGCTCATTAAAGCACCAATTGATGCAAGCGATATTCATGGCGAAAGCGGAATGGGCGGTTATGACTTTGAAGAGCCGTCATATGATCTTCTTTTAAAAGAAAATGCTGTAAACGCAATGTATAACGTGATTATGTCGAGTGAGGAGCCTGTCACACTTGTACCAATTGCCCCATTAACGAATATTGCACTGTTATTAAAGCTGTATCCTGAAGTGAAGGATAATATTGCTGAAATCGTTATGATGGGCGGCTCTACTACCCGTGGTAATGCAGGGGTAATGGCTGAATTCAACGTCTACGCTGATCCGGAAGCCGCTAAGATTGTTTTCCAAAGTGGTGTACCGATGGTGATGGTTGGTCTGGACTGTGGTTTAAAAGCGCTCGTTTATCCTGAGGACAGCCAACAATTAAAGGTAATGAATAAGACAGGTAACATGATTTATCACCTGTTCAATAATTACCGCGGCGGCAGCATGAAAACAGGTCTTAAAATGTATGACAGCACGGCCATTGCCTATTTATTACAGCCAGAAATGTTTACGGTTGTTGATACATTTGTAGACGTAGAAACTATCGGTGAACTAACAGCAGGCTGTACGGTTGTGGATTTAAAAGGATACCTTGGTAAACCAAGTAATGTAAAGGTTTGCACTGATATCAATCCAGAAATGTTTAAAAAATGGTTTATGGAAAGTTTATCCGTTTGTATTTAGAAACTTAAATTATTAAGGACTTGTGGAGCAGGCGAACATAAAGCCACCGCAATATTTTATAGAAACTTTCTAGAGAAAAATAACAAAAATGATAAAGGGGAAAACTCTTATGGCAACCAACCTTGTAATGTATGCAGCGGCCACGATCGCAGTTGTGGTAGTCATCTATATGTTAATTAAAAAGATGGATATTAAAATTTCCCTTTTCTTAATGGGAATACTCCTAATTTTGCTGAGCCTTGGATTGGGAAAAGAGATAGCTGTTAAGGATTTTGTCTCAACCGGTTCATTTTTATTAGATCCGCTTCAAGTGATTGTTCAGCAATTTAAAGAAACCTTCAGTGCAGCCGGTTTTGTAATTTTGATTTTAGGTGGTTACACAGCTTACATGTCGGCCATTGGGGCAAATGATGTCACGGTTAATGTATTAACCAAACCAATTTCAAAGTTTAAATCTGTCTATGTTTTAGTTCCAGTCGTATTTTTACTAGGAAATTTATTATCGCTTGTGATTCCTAGTGCTTCAAATCTTGCAATCATTTTATTAGCAACTTTATTCCCAGTCTTAAAGCGGGCCGGAATGTCTTCTTTAACGGCAGCTGCTATTATTGCAACCTCTGCCACAATTATTCCAACTCCATTAGGAAGTGATAACGTCGCAATTGCTCAGGAGCTGGCCAAGCATCAATTATTTGCAAATTTATCAGTAACAGATTATGTCTTTAAATACCATGCACTTGTGTCAATTCCTACGTTAATCTTTATTGCTCTCGTTCACTTCTTCTGGCAAAGAAGAATGGACAAAAAGGCTGCTGCGAAATCAGACGGCCAAACAGAAGCTAATGTCAAGGTTGAACAGGCAGCTCAAATTGACGGCGGCAAATTATATAAAACAGTGTATGCATTACTGCCGATTTTCCCAATTGTTCTGCTCTTAGCGGCTTATGGACTGCAAATGGCTACTGGTACAGTTATTAATATTAGTGTTGAGGTTGCAACAATTGTTTCGTTCATCCTTGCAATTATCTGTGAATTAATAAGAAACAAAGGAAATAAGAAAGTTTTAGCTGATACCGAGGTCTTTTTCAAAGGAATGGGCGGTGCCATGTCCATCGTTGCCTTGCTAGTAGCTGCGTCAGTCTTTGTAACCGGTTTAAAATCAATCGGGTTAATTGATGCACTTCAACAGTCCATGCAAAATTCCCAAGGCAAAGGCTTAGATTTTGTTTTACCTTTGATCATGGTAGCCGTAACCGGACTTATTACGCTATTAAGCGGCAGCGGTTTAGCTTTATTCTTTGCGATGGTCCCTCTGGTTGTTCCGTTAGCAGATGCCGCTGGTATTAATCCAATTGCAATTTCTGTACCGATGGGGTTAGCAGGTAATCTATTTAGAGCTGTTTCACCAGTAGCAGCAGTTGTGTTAATTGTTGCTGGTACAGTGAAGGTTGAACCAATCGAGATTGTCAAAAGAACGTCTGTACCTATGATTGCAGGTGTGGTATTTATGTTTATTTTATCAATGGTATTATTTTTATAGACTTTATTCTAGGCTCTTTACCCATGGGTGAAGGGCCATTTTTAGTACGATAAAATTTGGCAATCTAAAATACGCTCACTCTTTGCATTTCTTATGAATCCAAGTTAAAGAATAGTTCTAAGAGGTGAAAAAGAGTGACTGTAATTACAACCTTTAAAGAAAAACGACGAGAAAAGCAGATTAAATACGAACGTTCTGTACTGCGGGAATTATCAGTTCAGGCATTAAAAGAACGGGTTCAGCAATATTTTGGTTCCACAAGAATTACTTCAAGCCTGATCATGAATGCAGGAGTAGAAGAAGCCTGCTATGATGTCGCCCTTGAGGCCTATTTATTAGGTGCTAAATTCTCAAAGTTTGGCTATTACGGAGAGGATATGGAAAAAGTGCGCATGCGCTGTTTTCATGAAGAAAAGCATTTAATCGATACACTTTATAATTTTCTATTATATTGGGGTAACGGACAGGAGGGTGCGATGAGCGAGGCCCTTTATTACCAATGTGAGCAATATGTCCATGTTTGGTGGCGCGAAGGCTATGAAAAAGGGCAAATGCGTCACAAATTGCGGCTGCATTAATTTAGTTGCTTAAATTGTGATTGAGCGGCTAGTTACTTGCGGATAAATGTGTCTCCTTGCAAGCCCGTATCCACAGATTAACAATTCATTTCTTCCTGTTCTAATTTTCATTCTTGTCCCATATATTTTACTGTTTAGTGAAGAGCGGGAAGGAATGATTTGGTTGTTAAATCGCAGATGGAAAGTGATAAGTTTTTCTATAGGATTAATAATTTTATTTCTTATTCTACAGCATGATTTTTCCGAAAATGACTCATGGAAAAACTGGAATCTACCCTTGTCAGGAAAAATTATATTGCTTGACCCCGGGCACGGTGGACCGGATGGCGGTGCGGGAACTGGCGATACTTTGGAAAAAGACATAGCCTTAGCAATTACCTTGAAAGTCCGGGATTATTTGCAGCAGCAAGGAGCCCTTGTGGTGATGACACGGGATACGGATAAAGATCTAGCCGACTCCGATACAAGGGGCTACAGCCGAAGAAAAGTAGAAGATTTGAAAAAAAGGCTGGATATGATTAATAACTCAGATAATGACTTCTTTGCAAGCATTCACTTAAATGCCATTCCATCTGCCAGATGGAGCGGCGCCCAAACCTTTTATGCCCCGCATCATGAAGAAAACGCCAGGGCTGCTAAGTTTATTCAAGAAGAACTCCGCAAAAATTTAGAGAACACCACCCGAAAGGCTAAACCAATTAATCAAGTCTATATTCTGAAGCATGCTGAGAAACCAGGTGTATTAGTGGAAGTAGGCTTTTTGTCAAATCCTGTTGAAAAGGAAAACTTAAAGAACGAATCCTATCAAGAAAAGGTAGCCGATTCCATTTACAGAGGGATCCTGCGTTATTTTACTAATGAAAAGGAAATAAAAGAATCAGATTAATCGGGGGGAGTTGTCCCTCCTTCTTTATTATAGGCAGAAAAGAGTTTATAAGGTATCAATAGGGTTAAGTGTGATTCAAATAACTGTTTCCAATCCCGGTTATGATATACTATGAGATAGAAACGAATTCATATGTGAGGTGTGTTTTTCATGTTATCAGAAACTAGAATCCGTGAGGTTGTTGGCAGCCTTAAAGAACCATTTTTACATAAAACATTAGCTGAACTAAATGCTATTCAAGAAGTCAAAATTAAAGAAGAAAAAAATCACGTCAGTGTTAAAGTACAGGTTGCAAGAACAGGTACAAGCGAGCAATTGCAGCTGCAAACACAAATTGTCAATGCATTAAAAGAAGCTGGTGCAGCTTCTGTCGGCATCCGTTTTGATCAGCTTCCCGAGGACGTAATGGCTGCTCATCGCCATACAGAACCTGAAGAGGAAAAAAACCTTCTTAATTCCGATAAGACAAAATTTGTTGCGATTGCCAGCGGTAAGGGCGGAGTGGGTAAATCAACAGTCTCCGTGAACCTGGCTGTTGCACTTGCCCGTCTTGGAAAGAAAGTCGGCTTAATTGATGCTGATATTTACGGATTCAGTGTTCCGGATATGATGGGAATTACGAAGCGCCCTGTAGTCCGCGGAGAAAAGATTATTCCGGTGGAACGATTTGGTGTTCAAGTTATTTCCATGGGCTTCTTTGTTGAGGATAACGCTCCAATTATTTGGCGCGGTCCAATGTTAGGGAAAATGTTAAACAGCTTTTTTAATGAAGTAGAGTGGGGAGACATAGATTATCTGCTATTAGACTTACCGCCAGGAACTGGAGACGTTGCTCTAGATGTTCATACGATGCTGCCAGCTTGTAAAGAAATCATTGTGACTACTCCGCACCCAACAGCAGCGTTCGTTGCGGCACGTGCAGGGGCAATGGCACTTCGGACTGAACATGAGGTCCTTGGCGTCGTCGAAAACATGGCTTACTTTGAAAGTAAAGTAACGGGTGAAAAGGAATATGTATTTGGCCGTGGCGGCGGAGATAAACTAGCTGAAGAATTAAATACTGAAGTTCTTGGCCGCCTGCCGCTTGATCAGCCTGATTGGAATGATGATGATTTTGCTCCATCGATTTATCAAGAAGATCACCGTCTTGGAAGAATTTATAATGAAATTGCTGAAAAAGTGGTTAATCGCTTAAATAAATAATAGTAAGCCTCTTCCAGTGTGGAAGAGGCCTTTTATATTTGTGGTATTTATGCTGCGGCTAGCTCTGTTCACCGGAATCTTGTTCACTGCCGCTGCTTTTGTCACTTTTTGTTTCTGCTTTCGCTTTGGCATCCTCAGCCGCTTTTATTAGGAATTCTTGCATTTTTACTTTAAACAACGGGCTATCCATTGTTTCGGTTATTACCTTTTGCAAATGTTGGCGGTACTCCTTACTTTTCATTGCATCTGCCATCTCTTTTTGAATCTCAGGCTCTTTAAATACCTGAATCATCATGTTTCGATAATCAGGATCATTCATTAAATCCTTTAAGAGCTTTTCATTTTCAGCTTTTAAATGTTTGGCAATCCCCTGAGCAAACTTAGGGTCACTGTAGGTCTTTTTCCAAAACTGTGCCGCTTTGTCAGAGGTTAATGTTTGTTGAATGGTATCAGTGATTACCTTTTGGTCCATTACTAGCTGGTGTTTCATGGAATCGTCATCCATCAGGTCCTTAATCGCTTTCTTACCTTCATCTGTTTTGAGAATATCGACCACCATTTTTTTTGTTTGGTCATAATCAATTTGACCTCCGCCGCTAGTATCACTGGAAGAACAGCTTGATAATATCATCATAATGGGTAGGAGGAGCAGGATACTTTTCGCCTTCATTGTTAAGCTCCTTTCACAGAAGAATTCCTTAATTTTATAATGAAGAATTTCCCGAAAGATTATTCGTGTGTAACGCAAATAATGGATTTTTCCTATTTTGCTTGGTACAATCAGGGGAGGATTTATTTTATTTTGGAGGTTTCAGGTGTGACAAGCCGTAATTTAGTAAAATTATTTTGGAATACATTATTAGTGGGCGGGGTCGTAACGGCGCTTGTCGGGGTGTTAGTACGCTGGCATGAATTACAGCCGTTTTTCGCTGACTTTAAAATAATCGATATTCTTTCGGCGATTATATGGTTAATTGTTATGGGTTTCCTCTTTAGTGTCATCAGTCAAATGGGCTTTTTTGCTTATTTAACCATTCATCGTTTCGGATTAGGGATCTTTAAATCAGCCTCACTTTGGAATGCGGTGCAGGTGGTGCTGATTCTATTTAGTTTATTTGATTTGGTTTATTTGCGATATACCAATTTTGCAAAACCAGGCGATTCATTGCTTCCTTTCTTAGGTCCGGCGCTGCTCCTCGTTATCGTCGGTCTTGCGGTAGCCTGGTTAAAAAGTAAAGAAACAAATCGTGATGCCTTTATCCCTTCGCTATTCTTTATGATTGTTGTAACACTTGTGGAGTGGGTGCCTGTTTTAAGAATAAACTCCAGCAACTGGTTCTATTTAATGGTTATTGCCTTACTTGCCTGCAATGCATATCAAATATTAGTTCTTCATAAATTGAATGCAAAATCGGAGCAGGAAAGACAGCAAAGGATGAGCAAAAAAGCTGGGGAAGCATCAGTACAGAAAAGAAAAACAAAAAAATCAACGGTCTAAAATAAAGAAGAAAGGAGCATGCGGACGGCGCTTAGCCATACACATGCTCCTATTTTGTTATCTAATTTCTTTTGAATTGGCTTCACCATTTGCCATCATCTCTGAAACAGAGACAAGTTTTAATCCCTTATTATTAATCTCCTGTACAATTAATGGCAATGCTTTCTCCGTTTGTTTAGCCGCATCTGACGCATGAAGGAGAACAATCGCTCCATTTTTAGCCTTTTTTACGTTTTCGACAATATTTGCAACTCCCGGACTCTGCCAATCCTTTGAATCGACACTCCAATGAACGACTGTATAACCATATCTCTTGGCAATCTTTAAGGTACGCTCATCAAAATGGCCTGTTGGTGCCCGTAATACTTTTATGTCCTTTACGTTTAATTTTCTGAATGCTTCTTGGGCTTTAGAGATGTCTTGGCCAATTTTTACATCTTCTAGTTCCGTATAGTCCACATAGTTATAGCCAAGAATTCCAATTTCGTATCCCTCTTTTATAATCCTGGCTACTATATCAGGGTGTCTCTCCGCCCAGGAACCGGATAAAAAGAAAGTAGCGGCCTTCACATTTTCCTTTTTTAATGTGTCTAAAATAGGTTCTGCCTTTTCATCCCCCCAGCCGATATTAAAGGTAAGTGCAACCCCTTTTTCACCGTAAAAAACAGCCTTTGGCCCCTCTTTGGTCGAAAAAACAGGTATCTGGGTTAGATTTTCAATATACAGGAACCACGCGGTAAAAAAAGCTGCAATTAAGATCAGGACAACGTTCTTTAAAGCCTTTCCGTTTAAAACGACAAAAAAATTCATTTGCGCCCCCCCTCGTCCAAAACCATCCTTGTCTCAAACCTATGCTGGTTTTTTAAAAAATATGATGAAAGAATTTCATTATAATTTTTCAGAAATTGGAAAATACTACTATAACAGAAATTACATGGAGGTTTTGCTATGTTTGGATTCCTTATCAATGAAAAAGAAATAAAAGAGATGGAATATCTGCTTAAAAGGGAAATGGATGAAATCTTATTCGATTTGGGAGATGACCGAATCGATCACATAGTAAAACGAGCAATGGAAGAGCGTTATAAGGTGTTATTTGCTTTATTTAGAAGAATTGCTGCCCCAAATGAATGTATGAAATATATTCGACATAGGAAGAAGAATCGTTTAAAGGGTTAATTTTTATTTTTTTATTAAATATTATTGACTTCTATATTCTATCTTGGTATATTAGTAAACGTCGCTGCTGAACGACAAAACAACGTAAAAAAAGTTGTTGACATCATCAGCTGTTGATGGTATATTAAAAAGGTCGCTTTTAGCGGAGATTTCGAAAAAAGTGATTTAAAATTTATGATTGTTCTTTGAAAACTAAA
>NZ_BNDS01000022.1 GCF_014656545.1 Neobacillus kokaensis | reverse complement strand
GCTCATAAATTTACGTTGGCTCGAGTCTTCATTATATATATAGAAGAAACTCGATAATTATTGTTTGTTGACGTTTTTGTTTGTTTAGTTTTCAAAGAACAATTTCACTTATTTTTTAGAAAGTGACGTTTATCATCTTATCACATTTCCTGAATAGTAGTCAACTATTTTTTAAAAATAAATTTCAAATTAGTTGATACGATTCGAAGCGAACTTTTATATCTTAGCACCATCGTGAATGTTTTTCAAGAGAAATTTTTCTAGATGATGAAGATAAAATTTCTATCGCTGGTAACACCCTATTTTTCATTTGAGATTTACCTTGCAGCGACATTTATAAATATTACTCTCCTCTTTATAATAAGTCAATATAATTTATAAAAAAATATGCCAGGCCAACTGATTTTTTTCAGTGCCTGACGCTTTATAGCTAAATATCTGTTTGTTTCCCCATTGCCCATGTGGATTATTCCTGTTATCACTTTCAAAGAAACAGAAGAACTATCTCTATGTTTCATAGTTTACGAAGTGAGATTTTCCACGATGCCCCGGTTTCCACATGATAGGCCATTGCAAAGGAACCTTGGTTAATAGCAACACCGATTTTATCAAGAGAATTCACATACAGCAGCGGCTCGCCTAAATGTATATCCGCAAATGTCCGGCCATAAGTCATGATATTTTTATAAACCTGGCGAGTATCGTTTTCGATGGTCACTTCAAACGACTCACCGTACTCAGCTCCAAAATCCTTGAATAACGGGCGATCAATATTAGTCCATAAATTGCCGAAACGGACATCAAGAATGTCGATATTTCCAGTAAGAACCTGGTCAGTGATACTCGCTTTTGGCTTTGGCAGTTCGATGATTGAAGCGACCGGAACCTCTGGACCCACTTCTTCAAATGTAATCAGCTTGGAAGCAAGCCTTGCCCCTGTATAAGCATAAACATCGCGGCCGTGGAATGTATAGGATTCACCTGAGCGCGGCAGGCGATTGACCGTTTCATCAATGATTCTTACCGCTGAAATGCCAATGCTGCTTTTAATATGAGTCAACGTGCCGTTATCCGGAGTTACAATGAATTGGTTTTGAGCCGTTTTGGCGACGATGCTTTTACGCTCAGAGCCAACGCCAGGGTCGACTACGGAAACAAACACCGTTCCCTCCGGCCAGTAGGCAATCGTCTGATACAACCTGTAGGAGCCTTCCCAAATATTGTACTGCGGGATGTCATGGGTTAAATCAAAGATACGGATAGTTGGGTTTACGGAAACTGCTACGCCGTACATTGCACTGACAGCACCATCGCTTAAGCCAAAATCAGTTTGCAACACAAGAGTATTATTCATTTTATTTTCCTCCTTCTGTTTATATGTTTTTTACGACGAAAACTGAACTATGAATTTTTTTCAATGGCTGTGTTAAACTTGGCTGTGGATTTACGCTACAGGCGCTTCGCTTTCCGCTCCAATTTATAGAGTTAAAAAATCAACAATGTCCTTTAACACAGCCTTTTCAATAAAAAAACCACGCCCCTATCTATTTTTATAAAAAATAAATAAGGACGTGGTTTATATCCACGTGGTACCACCTTAATTCGCCGTATGCTCGCGCAAAACAGCCTCTGCAAGTACGAGAGCACATATGTAAGCCTGGCTCTTTATACTGTGGTATGGATAACGAGTACCAAATCTCGTCGGAACCTACTCCAATCTGTATAGATTGTTTCAGCACGCAGCTCTGAGGCCATTTTTCGGATTCGTATCTTTGCTTCTTTTCAGCTCCCGAAGCTCTCTGTAAAAAATAACTAAATCGTACTTTCCCTCTTCAACGCCTTAAACAGTATGAAAAATTAGAAAATTTATTTAATTATAATAATTGATATGTAATTCGTCAAGCAAAAGAACAGAAGAAACACTTGATATTACCTGATTTTTGGGCGGTATCCTATCCAATCTGCAATTTAGGGATATAGAGAAAAGGGAGCTTAATACAGAAGAAATATCCTCAAGCTTCTCACTTGACGGTACAATGTAAGCGATTTACGATAGTAGGTAAAAAGGGAGCTGATCCAGTTTGAATGCATTGTATGAAATATACCCAGTACCGCAAAAGATTACATATCATGATGGTTTACTTAATTTAGAAAAAGGCGTTCAAGTAATATACGACAATACGATTGATCTTGTCACTAGAAAAAAGGTTGAAGACGTGTTACAACAGAATGGCTTCCCGGCACCTGAAATTGTCACACAGGCAGCTGCTGATAAAATTACGATTCGTGTTGGAACTAAAGGATCAAACGGTCCTGTTGATACGTTTGCTGCTCAATATATAAACAGTGAAGGCATGGATTTTACGAAAATTGATGCCTATCAATTATGCATTCAAGATGATGCCATCACGATTATAGGAAAAGATACAGATGCCAGCTTCTATGGAGTAGTGACATTCAATGCGATTCTCTCCCAATCCGCCAGCAAAACAGTCCGAAATATAACGATTAATGACTATGCAGATACCAAAATCAGAGGGTTTATTGAAGGGTACTACGGTATTCCTTGGAGTAACGAAGATCGAATGTCGCTCATGCGTTTTGCCGGCCAATTCAAAACGACCTCTTATATTTTTGCACCAAAGGATGACCCTTATCATAGAGAAAAATGGGGTGAACTATACCCTCCTGAGAAACTTGATGAAATACAAGAAATGGCAGCGGTTGGAAATGAAAACAAAACCCGTTTCGTTTGGACTATATCACCCTTAGGCGAAGTTGCAAAAATTTCGCAATCAGGCGGCAATGCGATGGAGCTACTTCCTGAAAATACCGATAAAATGCTGAGCAAATTCGAACAATTATACGCTGTCGGCGTGCGTCAATTCGGTGTGTTAGGGGATGATGTCGGAAGCCTCCCCCATGATTATGTAGTTGCATTAATGCAGTCCGTTTCAGAATGGGCAAAAGCAAAAGGCGATGTATACGATACCCTTTATTGCCCTGCCAGCTATAATTCAGCCTGGGCATGGATTCCAAGCGAGCTGAATGCCTATGAAAAGGGATTTGAAGAGAATATTCAAATTTTCTGGACTGGAGCCACCACCTGCGCGCCAATCGACCAGTCGACCATTGATACGTTTAAAAATAAAGACAATGATGGTGTTGTAAGAAGGGATCCATTATTCTGGCTAAATTGGCCGGTGAATGATGTGGATATGTCTCGTGTATTTTTAGGAAAAGGTGAAATGCTGGAGCCAGGCATTAAAAATCTTGCCGGCGCAGTAACAAATCCTATGCAGGAAGCGCAAGCATCAAAGATCGCCATTTTTGCTGTTGCGGACTATTCTTGGAATACCCAAAACTTTGATGCCGGGAAAAGCTGGGAGGACAGCTTTAAATACATTGAACCTGATGCTGCAGAAGAATTACATATAGTAGCGAAGCATATGTCTGATGCCCATCCAAATGGGATTAAACTATCTGAGAGCGAAGAAATTGGAAGTTTATTAGATTCACTCACCTTAAAAGTAAATAATGGGGAATCATTAAAAGACATTGCTCCAGAGGCCGCCTGTGAACTTCAAAAAATCGCTGATGCCGCAGATGGCTTTTTGCGAAAAACAAAAAATGAACAGCTGAAGAAAGAATTAGCTCCATTTATCGAAGCATTACGTGATATGGTACTAGCTGATATTGAGTATATTAAAACAGAGCTCGCCATGGAAACTGGCAATAAAGTAAAGACTAGGGAACATTTTCTCAAAGCGGACACATTGCGTAAGCAAAGCTTAAATTATGATCGCCCGCTTTTAAACGGTACAATGAAAACACTGCCGGCTAAAAAAAGGCTGCAGCCTTTTACACAAAACCTAGAAGAAAAAATTGCCCCTAAAGCGGCTGAGCTGCTGGATATTCAGCTTATAGAAACAAAGGTTAGCAGTTCGTCTAACGCTACTACCTGATGAAAATTAACTAACAGTATTTGTGTGCACGAACCATCTATAGTAGAAAAAAACAAGCCAAGGGGTCCCCTGGCTTGTTTTTTTATGTTAATTCAGTATAAAAACGGCAGCGGTCGCCCCTAACGATGGAGATACAAAACTCAACAGGCATACCGTTGATATCATAGGCTGTTCTTTCGAGTAATAAAGCCGGCTGTCCTGCTTCTGTTTGGAGATATTCACTCTCCAATGGTCGAATGAGAACTGGTTCGAACGCTTCTTTCGCTTTGGTTACAACAATATTAAATTGTTGGGCAAATAAATCATAGAGTGAAATTTCGCCAACTCTTTTTAGCTGCTCCGGGTTTGAAACCACGCTTTTTGGAATGAAAGATGACTCTAAAATATATGGCTCATTATTGGCACAGCGAAGGCGTTTCATTTCAATGACCATTTCCGTTTTGCCAAGCTCCAGTGCTTTCTGAATTTTTTCAGTGGGTTGTACTTCTTCTACTTTTAAAATGATATCCCTAGGATTCAATCCTTTTTCTTTTAATACCCTGCTAAAACTGTAGAAGCCCATCAATGATTGCTGCAATTTCGGTTTTGCCACGAAGGTGCCTTTTCCTTGAATTCGGTAAAGTATTTCTTCCTGGACAAGCTCTTCTATTGCTTTTTTCGCCGTATTACGACTTACACCAAATTGATCTACCAGCTGATTTTCTGACGGAATTTTATCACCAGGAGTCCAGCGTCCCGCCTCGATCGCTTCCTTTAGCCTCTCCTTCAATTGGTGATAAAGCGGAATCACACTTCCATGCTGCAATGGTTCCATTATAAAAACCTTCCTCTAGGCATACTTGATTTTCTAGTATTATATCATGTTAACTTGTAGAATCAACCTGGCTAGTTTGCAGAGACGCAGCTAGAAACCTTGTTAAACCACGGACTAGCTGTTTCTTTTAAGACAACGTTCAGTTCCTGGATATTGTTTGTTCCTTCACCTTTTAACCAACTGCGACCAGCCTCTTCCCCTTTTTCCGCAAATGGTGCAACCCCATTTTTCCATGTTGCCCGCCCGCAGAGTACGCCATTAAAGGTAGAACCTGAATCTTTAGCAAACTTCAGCGTTTCTTGGAACAATTCTGCACTTACACCAGCGCTTAAGAAAATAAACGGAAGCTCTGTTGCCTCGCTTTGCTCCTTGAAATAAGCAGCCGCTTCTTCTTTGCTATAAGCAGTCTCACCTTCTGTGTACCCTTCGACAAACTTCATATCTACTGGGACTTCTACCTTTAATACATCCACCTTGTACTGCGGCTTAGAGAATTCCCTCATTGCCTCAATAACCTTGTGCGGCTTCACTTTGGCGTATTCTATGCTTTTAACATCCTCATTTTTAGCATCATAGGAAACAATTTCAAGGAAAAATGGGATATCCTCCGCTGCACACTCAGAGCCTACCCGTTCCATATAAACATGCTTATAGTCATTAATGGCTTGATCTTCATCAATATCGTAGTACAGCAAAAATTTAACGGCATCTGCTCCTGCCTCTTTTAAGCGACGAACAGACCATTCCGGCAATAAATCAGGCAAGCGCCCTGCCGCATTGGCATCATAGCCTGTTTTTTCATAAGCAACCAATAAGCCCGCCTCTGAATGTCGGACTTTTGCAGCGGGCAGACCGTATTCAGGATCTAATAATATGGAAGTCGAATAAGGTGTCAGTTCTTCTGAAACTAATTCCTTAAAGCGGATAATTCCTTCATCACCAACAGATGCTGAGCTTCCAGCAGCAATCATTTTCTTTAATGAACCCCGCTGGTCAATAGCCAAAGCCCCGATAATTCCATTCTCATCTGATAAACGTTTTAAAGCAGCTAGTTTATTTTCCGTTAATTGCAACATCAACAACACCTCTATTAATCTAATTTTTCAACTTGGACTAACTGAAAAAATGTTTGGAACTTGCTATAGTCAATATAACCTGTTCCCGCTTCCATGGTGTTTAGCATTCCCGTTGTCATCGCTGTTTTCAGCGTATCTTCAACAGACTGCTTTTGCTCCAAGGCAGCCGCTAATCCGGCCACAGTGGCATCGCCGGAGCCGACAGGGTTCACCACGTCAATCTTTGGAATCGTGACACGGTAGAAATTCCCACCCTTCCTAACAAAGGCTCCATCTCCGCCGAGCGAGACGACAATCCATTCAATTCCTTGAAACATCTCAGCAGCTAACACTTGTTTTAGACTGCTCATGCTTTGTTCGACTTCTATGCCTAACAGCTGAGACAGTTCTTGAATATTTGGCTTAATTGCAAAAGGCTTTACCTTGTGGGTTAACACCTGGCGGAGCGATTCCCCAGATGTATCCACGATCACTGGAACCCCTGCGATTTCCTGGCCAATCTCTACCATTTCCCGGTAAAATTTAGCTCCCAGCCCTTTTGGCAGACTGCCTGAGATGGTCACAAGGGTAACGTCTGAAAGCAGCTCACGATACTTTGCTAAGAAGGCTTCACCGTCCGCTAGAGACAGTGTCGGTCCAGATTCCAAAATTTCGGTTTGCTTGCCATCATGGAGAATTGCAATACAGTTTCGCGACTCTTGATGGATATTTAAAAAATTGCTTTCGATCTGGCTTTTAGTTAATTCCTTGATAATGAAATCACCAAGGGTTCCGCCTAGAACGCCGGTAGCGATCACGCTAGCTCCCATTTGTTTGATAACCCTGGCGACATTTAAGCCTTTGCCGCCGGCAGTTTTTCGCACCTGTTCTACACGGTTCACATCATCCAGTTTGAAATCCTGAATGTGATAGGAAATATCCACAGAAGGATTCATTGTGACAGCTAATATCATCGCGCTTCCTCCTTCCCGCTTGTATAACGGCAAACCCCATCAAGATAGGTGGCTGCTAACTCAAGCTCCGGTGTTAGCACAATAAAATCGGCATCGAGTCCGTTGGCAATCCTGCCACATTCTTCATCCATACCAATACTTTTCGCAGGGGCAGTGCTCGCCATATAAACGGCTTCCTCAGGGGTCGCAATTCCCCATTTGACGACATTTTTAACAGCATCCTTTAATTTCAAGATACTTCCTGCTAAACTTCCGCTCGCAAGCCGGGCCGATCCATTCTTCACTTCAACAGGGAATTCTCCAAGCTGGTACTCGCCCTCCGGCATGCCGCCGGCCATCATGCAGTCAGTAATCAGAACCGTTTCCTTCCTGCTGCGGGCGTTCATTAAAATGTTGGCAGCAGCAGGGTGCACATGATGGCCGTCGCAGATTACTTCCGCAAAAACATGTGGCAGGTTCATGGCGGCGCCTGCCATTCCCGGTTCACGATGGTGCAGCCCGCTCATCCCGTTAAACGTATGGACAAAAATCGAAGCACCCTTTTCAACCGCCTGCTTTGCCACATCATAAGTAGCATCACTATGGGCTAATGCTACGGTAATCTGATCCTTCACAGCATGCTCAATAAATTCGGGTGCTCCTTTGCGTTCCGGAGCCAGAGCGATTTTTTTAATAAATCGGTTGGAATGCTTTTGCCAAGCTTCCAGTAATTCGATCGAGGGATCACCAAAATACTTCGTGTTTTGCGCCCCTTTATGTTTTTCCGTGAAAAATGGACCTTCTAAAAAGATTCCTTTTATTTTCGCTCCCTGTACTTTCATATAATTTTCGCCAATCATTGCTACCACTTCATTTAACGTCTCTGGAGACGAGGTCAGCGTTGTAGGCAAAAAGGAAGTCACACCGCAGGAAAGCAGGCCCTCGGAAATAGCCTTCAGCCCTTCAAAGTCATTGTCCATCACATCATGGTTTTGAAAACCATGAATATGGGTGTCAACTAATCCTGGAGCAATCCAATGACCGGCATAATCAATCACCTCAGCTGATTCGTTAGGCAATTCTTTATAATAGGAAGCAAATTTCCCATTAATGATTTGAAGGAAACCTGGACCTGCTATCTCATTTTCAAGAAAAAATTGATCTGCATAAACAAATAGTTCCATGTGTTCCGCACCTCTTGTTTTTTGAAGGCTGTAGTAAAGGATGGTTTAGCACAGCCTTTATAAAAAATTTACTTGTATTCGTGAATTATTACTCCTTTAACGACACGATTAACCGTTCCACTTGGAGAAGGAGTATCCGGAGTATTGCCAACTTTAATCGAAGCGAACAAAGCAAGCGCTTGCCCCACCATCACATATGGCAGTGACAGATAGGCATCCGGTACTGTGCTTGCATCATCGTCAAAGAGGAAGGTACTGCCGTCATAATTCGTTTCACCATCAACAGAAACAGCATAAATATTGCTGGCGATTTGGTCTTGCTTTAATTCATTTAACATGTCTAGATCGTATTTTCGTGTATACGGCTGGTTTGACACAAAAACAAATACTAGGGCTTTTTCATTCACAAATGATTTGGGGCCATGGCGGAAACCGAGCGATGAATCAAAAGAAGTAGCAATTTTGCCCGCAGTTAACTCCAAAATCTTTAATTGGGCTTCCCTTGCCAGACCTTCAAACCCACCTGAACCCAGATAAATAATCCGTTCAAAGTCGGCAGCAGTCATATTTTTGATATCGGCATCCCTGTTAATTACACTTTCACCCATTCGGCAGATCTTTTCGACATTCGCTAATTTTTCTTCAATTGACAAGGTATCAAAAATAAGCAGTGCCGTTAAGGTCATGCAGGTGTAACTTCCCGTCATCGCAAAGCCTTGGTCATTGGAACGTTCAGGCATTAATAACAGGAGATTGCTGTCATCACCTTCCGCCCTCTTTGCCAGCTTTCCACCCTTTGAGCACGTAATAGTAATCTGGTAAAGATTTGTTACCAGCTTTTCAGCTAATTCAACCGTTGCCACGCTTTCCGGGCTGTTGCCGCTGCGGGCGAAAGAAATCAGCAAAGTTGGAATGTCTGCTTTTAAGAATTGGTATGGATTGGACACGATGGCAGTTGTCGGCACACTTTGCAAGTCCCACTGATGTTCATCAACTTTTCCTTTTAAGTATGGGGTTACAGTATCACCGACATATGCAGAGGTTCCAGCCCCTGTAAAAATGACCCGAACACGATCATGTTTTTCGGTAATGTTTTGTAAAAAGGCTTCAATCTGTTCTTTTTTCTGGGTATACAAGGCAAATGTTTCGCCCCAAAGCTCCGGCTGTTGTTTAATTTCTGCCGTTGTAATGGATGCCCCTAATGGGATTAATTTTTCTTGATCTAAAGTAAACAAGAATAACACTCCTTTTATTGATTCATTTCAAGGTGAACTCTGACAATTTACTAAGCGCAGCGGTCTCAACGCTTTTTTTCAGCGTTTCGAACACCTTATCACCAATTATGAAAATCGCTATTAGATTTTTTCGAATCCCCGCAGTCCTGCACCTATTACCCCATTGTCCTGTTTAATGGTACTAATAGACATTCGGTTTAAGAGATGCTGTTGCTCGGGAATTTGATGGGCTTTTAGTTTTTCCTTTATCAGCTCCAGCAAAAATGGATTATTCGCAATCACGCTGCCGCCAAACACTATTTCATGCGGATCCAGCAGACAGGAAATGGAGTAAAGACCTTGTGCCCAATTGTCTGTCACCTCATCGATAATCGGCTGATACTCGCTTGCACCAGCTTGGAATTGCTCAAAGACGTCCTTCGTCGTAAGATTTGCTGTCTGAAGCCTGCTTTGCGCTAATTTTCCAATTGCTGGTCCCGCAGAGACAAATTCCAGTCGCTCTAATCTATTGCCAGCTGTTTTTGACAGAACTGGAATTAACCCAAATTCCCCTGCAAATCCGGCACCGCGAAAAAAGGAACCTTGATGGATAATCGAACAGGCGATTCCCGTGCTGATTGTCACGTAAACAAACGTTTCATCCTGCTTTCCTTTTGCGTGCTTCCACTCCGCAAAGGCAGCCATGCAGACATCATTGTCAATTGTAATATTCTTCAGTCCAAACTGTTCTCGCAGTCTTGATGCTACTGGAAATTCCGCCCACGGCAAATTATTTTGATAAACGGCAATTCCCTGCTCCCGGTCCACCTTGCCTGGCACACCTACACCAATGCCTTCCATATCAGCAACGGAAAGCGAGGCATCCTTAAGCACTTGTTCTACCGCTTCAACGACTCTAGTAAACATCAATTCTCTATCCGAGACATCACTTTTTACCTCGGCTCGCTGCAGCAGTTCCCCCGTTTCTGAAACAATACCAGCAGCAATTTTTGTCCCGCCAATATCTATGCCAATTGCCTTTTTCATTTTCCTGCACCTCTGCTTTTAGATTAATAGTCACTTGAATATTCATTCAGTTTACTTAAAACCAGCTTGCTCTGTGCTATAGTGTAATCGCTTGTTGAACTTATGTAGGGTTGTTGGTACAAGTATAATCAAATAAAAACTCATAGACAAATGCTATGAGTCTTTATTTTTGTAATTCTATTATAGAGCATTTTTAGTTGAAGGGTCAACCCAGCAATTTTATTAAGGCCTCAGGAGGTCTTTAACAATCATACATGGGGTGACTTCAGCAATTAGTTTGCACTATTTTCATTCATAGCTTCAAAGGAAAACGGGATTCCGGCCATTTTAGCGGTAAGCTCGTCGTAACAGACTAAATCTTTTTTGGTCAGCTCCTTGATAGACCGTTTCCCAATCGCCCTCATCGCGACTTTCATTTCTTCCATACTCGCTGTTAAAAATTTCTCAGCCGCTTGAACGCCTTCTTCCAACGTGAATTGATCCTTAAACTTTCCGTTATACCAAACCGCTTGTGTCGGCGGCTCAAACGGAAGGGCCTTTAAGACCTGTGTATGGGCAACCGCAAATAACAAAGCGGAACCTACACTAATCGCATCGGCTCCTAGGGCAAGCACCTTTAAGAAATGACCTGGGACTAACAGGCCCCCCGATACAATTAAACTGATTTGGCCCTTTAGCTTCCTTTTTTCCAAATGATTAGCGGCCCGGACAACGGCATGTAAGGTTGGAATGCCAAAGTCATCTAATAAAATCGGAGGAGCCTCTTTCATCGCGGCTTGACCGCCGTCGATTGTAATAAAATCAACACCGAGTTCAATTAAATGATCAAGGTCTTCCTCAATTTTACCGCCTGCCCCAATTTTTGCCCCAATCGGCACACCCCCGGACAGTTTACGAAGGACATCCACCATTTCCTTCAGGTCCCGTAATGTCTGTTTTTCAAAAAACTTTTCCATTATAAAGGCATCTTCATTTTCCTCAAGCCCCATGATTTGACGCGCGCGACCAGGCATTTCCTCGGGGGGGATTTTTTTCCCCACCCCAAACATGGCTCCCTTCCCTAGTTTGATTTCAATCGCGTCGGCACGTTTGATGACTTCCACTTCCTTTCCCCATGAGGTTTTGGAAAACTGTAAAATATACTTTCCCGCCGCGTCTAATTCCTCGGGCAGGATCCCTCCCTCACCCGAGTTAATCGCTGTTCCGGTATTTTTAGCCGCTTGGGCTAAAGACAGTCTGACTTGTTCACTGACCCCAATACCGTATCCCATCCCGCTGATGATAAGCGGAATGTCGATTTCCATTGGTATTTTTGCTTTTGGTCCAATTGTTACTTTGACATCTACCTCTTCGTCCCCATCAACAGGAAATGGCGATGTCTGTGCAGGGATTAAGGTGATCGATTCTAAATGGGGCCACTTGATGGAGGAACCTCCAAGCGGTCGATAGATTACCTCGCTGCTTGAGGCACGCAGGCTGTTTTCCAGTGTGTTTTGGATGCCCATATGCCGCAGTCCTGGCATCATTTCTATAATATTTTCCTGGTAGCTGTCTGTCAGAATAATCGTTCCAGCCTTTTTGACCACCAGCTTCATAATCCAGCGCCAGCCCAACATCAAAAACAAAGCGCTGGAAAATAGTAGAGTCACCATTGCTAATGTGCTATATAAGAATAAATTTTGCATAGTCACCGCTCCATTATTCGGCCGATTTTTCAAGCTTTTGTTCTTCCCATGGCTCAAAGGAAAACGGAATTCCCACCATTCTGGACGTCAATTCGTCATAGGAAACGATATCCTTTTTCGATAGTTCTTTTAACGAGCGCTTTCCCATCGCTCTTAAAGCCATTTTCATCTCCTCAATGCTTGAAGTAAAAAACTTCTCGGCTGATTTGACTCCATCCTCAATCTTGAATTGATCCTTATACTTTCCTTGATTCCACACCACTTGAGTAGGCGGTTCAAACGGCATCGCCTTTAAGGTTTGGCTGTGGGCAACGGTAAATAATATCGCCGAACCGATATAGACGGCATCAGCCCCTAATGCCAGCATTTTCAAAAAATGTCCTGGTACTAATAGACCTCCTGAAACAATTAAACTGATTTGGTCACGCATTTTTCTTTTTTCTAAATGTTTTACAGCTCGAACGATTGCATGTAATGTAGGGATTCCCATGTCATCGCTAAGAATCGGAGGAGCCCCGAGTGTCGCTGCCTGCCCGCCATCAATCGCAATAAAATCAACACCCATTTCAAGTACATGGTCAATGTCATCTTCAATTTTGCCGCCTGCGCCCATTTTTACCCCAATCGGCACGCCGCCTGTCAGCTCACGAAGTTGAACGGTGAGTTCTTTTAAATCTTTTAATGTTTGATTCTCAAAAAAATTATCATGAATGACGGCATCTTCATTTTCTTTCAAGCCCATTAACTCGCGGGCCCGTCCAGTCAGATTCTTGGGAGAAATTTTGCTGCCTGTCCCAAACAGCGCTCCCTGCCCCAGCTTGATTTCAATCATATCCGCTTGCTTAATGAGGTTCTCGTCCTTCGACCATTCTGTCTTGGAAAACTGAAGAATAAATTTCCCTGCTTTCTCCACCTCCTCGGGTAAAACGGCACCTTCCCCGGAATTAATCGCGGTTCCGACATTACTGGCAGCTTGCGCTAAAGACAACCTGACCTCCTCGCTAAGGGCAATACCATAGGCCATACCGCTGATCATCAGGGGAATTTGGAGCTGCAGCGGTTTTTTCGCCTTTGGACCAATGGTGACTTGAACATCTACTTCCTCATCACCGTCGATGGGAAACGGGGTAGTCTGAGCAGGAATGAAAGTGATGGAATCGATGTGCGGCCATTTTTTTGAAGAACCAAGTGGCCGGTGAAGAACATCACCTGTCTCTGCACGCAAACTGTTTTCCAGCATATTTTGGATGCCCATGTGCCGAAGTCCAGGCATTAGTTCCATAATGTTTTCCTGATAACTGTCGGTTAAGATAATAGTCCCAGCTTTTTTGACTACTATTTTTAAAATCCAGCGCCAGCCAAGCAGCATGAAGAAAAAAAGGATAAATAGAATGGCAACCATTGCAAAGGTTAAATAATAGATGATGTTTGGCATATTCATGTCTCCGGCTATCTGCTTAAAAAAGCGTTTTATAGCTTTATGATTTCCAAAATAATGAATTTTTATATACTGGTGTTTGAAGGGCAGAATAGTATGTTATTTTAAAGCACAAAAAAAGACCGTCAAAACATGACAGTCTTTTTTTACACAATAGCGCTCGATTTTAAAATAACCCCTAGTATTTACTTAAATTCGCTCCTAAGCAAATACACCACATCATAGTTTTTCAGCTCGTTCATGTGCCCTTCCACATCATTATAAAAATCAGTAGAGAGAGAACTAATCCCATTTTTGCTTCCCGAATAACAAATACTAGCTAAAACCATCTTATCCTTAATCGCAATGTCACTTAATGGATTACTTCCCCATACAGCTTGTAAATCATCTACTTTAGTAATCGTTTCCGGATTCCAGCCTGTGCTTGTACTACCATCACTATTAATGCCAATAGTAAAAAGCACTTGATTACTTCCCTCAGACATATTCGATGTTGTAAAGATAATGGTACCCCTTTTTTTAATCCCCGTAGAAATATGGTTCATCTCTTCAACTAATTCGCCTGATTTATACTTTTCAACCCATACAGCAACTTCTTTATATTTATCCTCTACATTGAAATCAAATACAAAGGATTGAGCCGCAGTGCTTGAAAGTATCACTTCCTCTCTTTCTGTTAAATTTGCTTTGGAAACGGTGTTGACTTTCAAGTCTGGGCTACCGTTATCACAAGCAGCTAAAAATAGCGTAAGCAATGTTAACATCAAGAAAAATAGTACTTTCCTCATTGTTTCCTCCAACTGAATCCATCTTTTTAAAATCACGAATTATTATCCCAGGTAAAATAGTACCATATAAAATATCACTATCCTACCTTATTGATTTAAGTAACTTTTGTCCATGAGCAAATCTGCCCCCCAATGCCCCAGAAGAACCCTCCCCTTTTTTATTTTGCAAAGGATTGGATATGCTGCTTTCCCCAGTCATACATCATGAGGATAATAGGCATTAGGCTGTGACCTAGTTCTGTTAATGAATATTCTACTTTCGGCGGGACTTCGGGGTATACTTCTCGATGGACGATACCATCTTCTTCAAGTTCGCGGATCTGGGTGGTGAGTACTTTATGTGTAATTTTCGGAAATAGCCGTTTGATTTCGCTGAAGCGTAAGGTGCCTTCTGTTGCCAAATAATAAATAATTGTAATTTTCCATTTACCGTTAATGAGGGATAAAGTAAATTCTTTTTCACAATTAAATTCACCATTTTCAATTTTCTTCCTTACTTCCGCCCTTAAATCATCCATTCGTTTTGTCACCTTCCCTACGTATCTTAAAAGTATCCTATAAGTAACCTTCTCACAAAAAAGTGCGTTCTTCCAGAAAAAAGTTTTTTTTTTAGAATGAAATTAGGATAGATAATATTCAGATTTGTTTTCCACCTAAGATCTCTATCTGTTTGCCTATTTTTAAAGCAATAGAATGGAGGAACGTGAAAAATGGCAGGAAACAGGGCGGTTGTGTATAAAGGTCCAGGACGTGTAGCAGTTGAGGATATTAGTTATCCTGATTTGGTTCTTAGAGATGGACCGGGAGTCAATCCGTTAAATGTCGGGAGGAAATGTGATCACGGGGTCATTTTAAAAGTTGTCACTACCAATATCTGCGGCAGTGACCAGCACATGGTGCGAGGTCGTACGACGGCTCCTTCAGGACTTGTTCTTGGTCATGAAATTACAGGTGAAGTTATTGAAGTCGGCCGTGATGTGGAATTTATTAAAAAAGGCGACCTTGTTTCGGTTCCATTTAATATTGCTTGCGGCCGCTGTCGCAGCTGTAAGGAACAAAACACGCATATTTGTGAGAACGTGAATCCGGACCGTCCGGGTTCTGCGTACGGTTATGTGGACATGGGCGGGTGGGTCGGCGGCCAATCTGAATATGTTATGGTCCCTTACGCCGATTTTCAGCTTTTGAAATTCCCTGATAAGGATCAAGCGCTGGAAAAAATTCTTGATTTAACAATGCTTTCGGATATTTTCCCAACCGGTTATCACGGAGCGGTCAGCGCAGGCGTGAGACCTGGTTCTACCGTTTATGTTGCAGGAGCGGGTCCAGTTGGGCTTGCAGCGGCTCATTCTGCACAGATATTAGGTGCTTCGGTTGTCATCGTCGGCGACTTGAACAACGACCGTCTGGCGCAGGCAAGAAGCTTCGGCTGTGAAACGGTTAACCTCCGTGAATATCCAAATCTTGGCGAGCAAATTGCCCAAATTTTAGGTGTGCCTGAAGTTGATTGTGCAATTGACTGTGTCGGCTTTGAGGCGCACGGACATGGTGCGGGTGCAGGCGAAGCGCCAGCTGCAGTATTAAACTCGATTATGGATATAACCCGTGCCGGCGGGCGTCTAGGAATTCCGGGGCTGTATGTGACTGGCGATCCTGGTGCTGTTGATGAGGATGCAAAAATTGGGACATTGAAGGTGCGTCTTGGTCTCGGGTGGGCAAAAGCCCATACTTTCGTAACGGGGCAGACGCCGGTTATGAAATACCACCGCGACTTAATGATGGCGATTCTAAGCGGCAAAGCGCAGATTGCCAAAGCGGTAAATGCCACGCTAATTTCTTTAGATCAAGCGCCAGCTGCCTATGCTGAATTTGACCAAGGGGCTTCAAAGAAATTTGTGATTGATCCGCATGGGATGATTAAAAAATAAGTATTTATCCATCATTACGATTTTAAAATTTGGGAGGTTTTTAATATGTGTAAAGTGACATTAGAGCTAGCGAAAGAATTGATTGCAGGTGCTGAGGCGGAAGCTAAAAAAATCGGAGTATCAATGGTGATCTCTGTTGTGGATGAGGGCGGTAATCTAATCGCCGTTCACCGTATGGATGATGCTTGGTTAGCGAGTATTGAAATCGCTCAAAATAAAGCCTGGACTTCAGTGGCGTTAAAAATGCCTACATCAAATTTGGCGGAGGCAACAGTTCCCGCTGCTGAACTGTATGGGTTAAATACAACGAACAACGGGCGTCTTGTTGTGTTCGGCGGCGGCATTCCGCTTGTGAGCGACGGCAAAGTGGTTGGGGCTGTTGGCGTCAGCGGGAGCACCGTGCCGCATGATGTACAAGTGGCAGAGGCTGCAGTGAAAGTGTTTGAACAGAAATTGTTGACTGTGTAATTTTAAAAAAGGTCAGTCCCTCGCTGGATTATTACAAATCCAGTTTGGGCTGACCTTCTAATTTGACTCTTCATTTCCTTCGCCACGACAGCCAAGCATTTACGCCATACCATATGGCCGCCAGCTCAAATAGCATATGAATAGAAAACCAGTCCAGCAGCCATCCTGTAGCAAGAATTGTGACGACGATGATCATTTGCAAGGCAAAATGATGAAGATTATCCGATTTCCATTCTAGTTTCTCTTGTTTGATCCATTCCTTTTCCGATATTTTATAAATAGCCTGGAAAATCCCCATGAACCCTTGAATTAAGCACACATGAAAAAGGGTACTCGCGAGCGGGATGACCGCCATACAGCACCCGAGGCCGGCAAATGCTGTAGAAGCAAGAATGCGGACAGAGGGCTTAATCGGAAGAAGGTTTAGACACAAAAAACTAACACCGGAGGCAAAAGCAAAAGTCGCATAAAGTAAAGCAAATGCCCCATAGGACTGCCCGATATTTTTTAAAAATAAGAGATAATAAGGAAAGATAGCCGTTTGAATTACCGCGACTCCCCCTTGGATCATCAGTTTATTCTTCATATCGATACCTCTCATAAAATAGGTTCATAAACAGGCCTTTGGGGTCATATTTTTCCTTTGCCGCCACAAACGTTGGAAATTTCGGATAGGACTTTATTAATTGCTCCTTTGTCGCATAAGGATAGTAAGGAAGATAAAATGTTCCGTTATGTTTTAACGTAATATCAATCATTTCCTGAATCGACCTTTGGGCTTTTTCCACGTCTTCTTTCTTCTTTCCATGATTGAAAAGAGCAACTAATGCAATCATGTCATCCCTTGCATAGGACAATGCGGGCCCGTCATCTTTTGAAACATAGCGAATGGTGAGGTTTAATAGATTGATATCATCTTTATCTAAAAAAACCTTCAAGTCTTCGATGTAAGCGGGGAATTCATCAATCGGGACGAAAAATTCTTGTAAAACGTCTGTATTGTTTGGATTTTTGTATAATAAAAAGTCACTTTCCGAGCGCATACTGTTATTACGGCTGATTTTAGAATGATTTAACGATAAGAAATATTTCGTTTGCAAATCCCATAGGACATCTTTCCCTATTTGTGTTTTTCGTGAAAAATTTAGCAATTCCTCGGTCAGCCACGTTTGTTCATCATGCTTTAACACTCGTAAACTCTCATTCTGTTCCAATGTTTCCGATAATTGATGGTATTCAACGACAAATATGGAATCCAGCAATGTGCGGGGCGCGGTAGAAATCCTGCCGTAGGCCAGTTTTACGTTAGGATTGGCCCTTAGCTTTTTCACATACTCCGGAAAATCTTGAACGGGAACCGTATCCGAAATCATTTCATAAATCTCGTCATCGGTCACTTGCAATTCAACATCTAGGATCACTCCAAATAACCCATACCCACCGATGACATGATGGAATAATTCGGGATTTGTTTCTCTGTCGACTTTTACAATCCTTCCATCCGCCAGCAGCAGCCGAAACCAATTGATCGTGCTTCCAAGTGATTCGTGGTGAATATCCCGGCCGTGGATATTGGCGCTGATGGAACCGCCAACCGTAAAAATGTTTTGCGACTGCATGACTTTTACGGCTAACCCGTAAGGTGCCAGAGCCTTTTGGATTTGGTCCCAAGTAGCGCCGCTTTGGACGTGGATGGTTTTCCGTTTCGGATCTATCGCAAGCACACGATTGTACTGGGTCATATCTAATACAACTGCGTTAGGATAATAAGTGTGCCCTCCCTGAGAATGCCCGTTTCCTGAAATACTGACAGGTAGATGCTCTTCATTCGCTCGTTTAATAATATCAACGATTTGTTTTTCTTCTTTGCCCGTTTCCATTCGTTCAATTTTTGTCGGCAAAAGCCTGGCGACGTCCTGAATAACCCCATTTTCATACAAATCGTCCTGATAATGGGCGAGAGTGTACCTTTGGATACTATAAGAACTTAAAAATACAACCGACAATAACAAAACCAAGATACATAGGACTCTTTTAATTGTTTTGATTTTTAAATGGTTCATATTCATCCCCCGCCAGGTAATTTTCCTTTATAGTGTAATTTTACCCTTTTTGGTACCGTTTAGCAATATGTTCATTATATATCCATTGCGATTTACCTAAAAATAGGTTAAACCCCTTTGCGTTTAGCAGCACGGAGCTGATACGTTTAAAAATTTGACTTTTATAAGGGAATAAGACCTGTTTTGGTCTTCACCCTCCCTATGAAGGACTTTTCTACCGAAAAATCTTCGCGCTTTGGCCTTCATCCGGCCCATGAAGACCATTTCAACCAAAATATCATCGCGGTTTGATCTTCATCCGGCCTATGAAGACCATTTCTACCGAATTATCATCGCGGTTTGGTCTTCATCCACCATATGAATAAAAAAGGGTCAGTCCCCGCTGTACGAAAATGCGGGAGGCTGACCCAAAATGAAACGCAGGAATTAACGTCCCTATGTTTCATCAATTTCTCTTCGATTTTTCTTAAACATTTTTGATAGTATTTCATAAACGATTGGTACAACGATTAGTGTTAATAGCGTTGAACTTGTTAATCCCCCGATAACGGTAATCGCAAGACCTTTTGATATTAAACCGCCACCGCCCGCGCCAAGCGCTAATGGGATCAACGCCCCAATTGTAGCAATGGCGGTCATCAAGATTGGGCGCAGACGGGTCGCACCTGCTTCTAAAATCGCATCTCGCATCACTAACCCGTCGCGTTCCATATGAATGATCCGGTCGACCAACACAATTGCGTTCGTGACCACGATTCCGATCAACATTAACAGTCCCATCATAACCGAAACGGAAATCGTTTCGCCAGCAATTAATAAGCCAACAAATGAACCAATGACCGTGAACGGCAATGAGAATAGAATCGCAAATGGAGCGAGACCTTCACCAAATGTAACCACAAGGATAAAGTAGACGATGGCAATGGCCGCCAGCATCGCAACCCCAAGCTGAGTAAAGGTTTCTGTCATATCCGCCTGTACCCCGGCAACGCCGACTGTTACCCCTTTAGGCAAATCAAGCTTATCAATTTCCTTTTTCACCTTAGAGGTTACCTTTGAAACATCTTTATCGGTGATTTTCCCAGTAACACTAGCGAAGTACTCCCCTTTGCTTCGTGAAAGGGTATTTAATGTCGTTCCTTTTTTCACTGTGACTAGCTCTGAAAGCGGCATCGGCTTTCCTAGAGCAGTTGGGATCTTCGTTTTCAACATTTCATCAATCGATTTCGGTTTCTGCTTCGTTTGCTCTTGCTGCACAATGACATCTAAAGAAGTACCGTCTTTTTCAATGGTTGTTAAAACATTCTCTTGCTGAGAAGGATTTAACATCATCACAAGCTGCCCCGCCGTTAAACCGTACTTTATCAAGTCATCCTGCTGGACTCGGAGAGTATATTCAACATAAGCGTCCTCGGCACTGGTTGTTACGTCCTTAACGCCCTTCTGTTTCTTCATCACATCTTCTGCCATTTTGACAGATTTATTGAGTTTATTTATATCTTCACTGTAGAACGTGTAGCTGACTTCATTTTCAGCCCCTGACATCGATGAGAAGTTCTGGCTCCTCCACTTGCCGGACTGACCGATATTTTTCACATAGTCTTCAATTTCATCACGTACTTCCTGGAAGTTCTCCATGTCAGGGTCAAAGATCAGGTACATTAATGCACCGGCTCCGCCGCCGCCCATCATGACGGCCGTTTGGTCACCGGCTTCTGTGATGGAGATTTGAACGATATCAATATCTTTACGCTTCAGCATTTTATCTTCGACGACTTTCACATTTTCCATTGTCTCTTGCTTGAGCTCGCCCGCCTTTGGCGTATACGTTAAATACATCACTTTGTCTTCTTCACTGCCCATAAAACTAAAACCAATTAACGGTGTTAACGCTAAGCTTCCGGCTAGTAATAGAATCGAAAGAAGGGATGCAATCACTTTATGGTTCAATACTTTTTCTAAAAACCATTTATACCATTGGGCCAGTTCGCCAGCCTCTTTATGACGTTTTGTCGTCCTGTTACCGTATAATTTTTTTCTAAATAAGAAATGTGACAGTGCCGGCACAATTGTAATAGCGACAAGGAGTGATGCTCCGAGCGCAAAGGCCATTGTTAACGCAAACGGTGCGAACAGCTCGCCTACCATCCCGCCAACAAAGATCAGAGGTGCAAAGACGGCTACCGTTACTAATGTCGAAGAGGCAATCGGCTTGAACATTTCAATCGTCGCTTCCCGAATAAGGGAACGTCCGGTTAATTTTTCTTCTTTTAAATGCAGCCTTCGATATATATTTTCCACAACCACAATCGAGTCATCGATGACACGGCCGATGGCAACCGTAATCGCCCCGAGTGTCATGATGTTCAACGTAATATCCATCCAGTTCAAGATCATTAACGCCATGAAAATTGATACTGGAATCGAGATGATGGAAATGATCATCGATTTAAAATCCCGTAGGAATAAAAGGATGATTAATACCGCAATCAGCCCGCCAAACACAGCCTTTTCAATCATCGTTGCGACGGATTCTTCAATTGGTTTCCCTTGATCTAATGTAATATCAATCACCAGACCGTCAATTTTTGCTTTTTCATCCTTGACTAATTCTTTTACCTTGTTGACAACATCCACCGTGTTCGCTTGCTGCCCTTTTACTATTTGAATGGCAATCGCATCTTTCCCGTTGGTCCGGGAAATGGATTTTACTTTACCGACTAATTTAATGTCGGCTATGTCACTAAGCTTCACAAATGGTGAAGGATTCGCTGCTGTCGGCGTCACCGGGATCAGCATGTTTTTTAATTCCTTCAGCGTCATGAACTTGCCGTCAATTGCAACCGCCTGTTCGCCTTCTTTAAACTCGTACAGCCCTAAGGAAACGGACATGTTACTGGCCTTGATCATGTCCTTTATTTTATCTTCCGTTAAGCCGAGCTTTTCCATTTTTGCTTTGTTATAGGTTAAGTCTACTTCTTCAATATGCTGACCGGTAATTGTAGCAGAAGCAACTCCATCGATTTTTTCAATCTTTGGCAGGATGGTTTCCTCAACCGTTGAGGTTAATTCGACGATATCCTCTTTTGTGCTGCTGACACTTAAAGCGACAACGGGCATCATGTTCATGCTGATAGAGGATGTTGTCGGCTCCTTCGCCCCCTCCGGCAGTTTCACATTTTCTAGCGCCGATTTTAATTCGCGTTTCGCCTCATCCATGTCGATGCCATACTCATATTCCACCTGAATGCTCGACATGTTGGAATACGAATTGGAATAAATCGCCTTGACATGATCAAGCCCTTCAACTGCTTTTTCAATCGGCATCGAGACGTCTTCCATCACTTTTTCTGGAGTGGCGCCTGGATAGACGTCGGTAACCATTAAGTAAGGTATTGAGATATTTGGAATGGTTTCCATATTCATTCTTGTTCCTGAATAAATACCCGATACCGTGATAATGATGGTTAATAGCCAGACCGCTAATTTATTCTTTATAACAAAATTGACAAATCCTTTCACGATGACACCTGCCCTTAATTTGACGAATTCAACTCAACTATTTATACTAATGACCAGTTAGTCATTTGTCAACAAAAGACAATGGGAGCGGATAAAGAAATGTCTAAAAAGCAATTAATTATGGAGACGGCGCTGGAGCTTTTTGCAAAGCAGGGATTTGAAGCTACCTCCGTACAGCAAATTACAGACCATTGCGGGATCTCCAAAGGCGCCTTTTACCTATCGTTTAAATCAAAGGATGAATTGATTTTAGCCTTAATTGATCATTTTATGATGCAGATAACAGCAGATATTGACTACATAGTCAGGAATGCCAAAAACGAGGACCTTTTATTCCAATTTTACTATTCAATTTATCAGTCTTTTTATAAGCATTCTGATTTTGCCAAAGTGCTCATGAAGGAACAATCACATACGTTCAATGAAGAGTTGATTTTGAAAATGCAGCACTATGACAAATTGATTTCGGAAGCGATTCTTTCTATGATTGAACGCTTGTATGGCAATGCGGTCAAGGAAACAAAATATGATTTGATGTATGGCATTAAGGGCTTTATGAATACATACTCCCAGTTATTTGTGTTTTATAATGTTCCATTAGATTTGAAGCGCTTGGCGGAGTCGCTTGTAGAAAAAACAAATCTGCTGGCAAGACATACGACCGTACCATTTGTGACGGAAGACCTGGTGGAAATGATTAAATTCAACCAGCCTGGAGACCTGACGACCGCGAAAGAACAGATTTTACCTTTGATCGAAAGTAAAATGGAAGAAATGAAAGA
Source organism: Neobacillus kokaensis (assembly GCF_014656545.1). Taxonomy (GTDB): domain Bacteria; phylum Bacillota; class Bacilli; order Bacillales; family Cytobacillaceae; genus Neobacillus; species Neobacillus kokaensis. The sequence continues at coordinate 53,918 of NZ_BNDS01000022.1, read as the reverse complement.
TTCGATTGAAAAAGAATCATTGATGCTGCTAAAGGGCGAACTGCTCGAACCAATGTTTCCGCCGGCGGTCGTTAAAGGTCTAATCGAGAACATCCGCAGACATCCCCATTGTAAATGGGTGTCCTATTTGCTGATAAGGTATTTTGAATTGCACAAAAAATCTTAGACGGCATGGCTATCACTCCTCTAGGCTGACCGTGTATAAACTGCCAAGAGGAGTATATGCCATGAAAAAGACTCCTATATACTAATTTGTATTTATTTTATTTATAGGAGAATTTTTAATCGTTCCAATCCGGCGAATCTTTACTTTAATATTTAACTCTACTGGCAAATCTTTAAAATGTTGTTGTTTCCAATTATTCTTTACTTTTTTCCAGTAATCAGGATTGGAGCGGTGGAGGGCTTCGCCAAAACCGAAGATGTCTGCTTGATAATCATCTTGAGCAACTTTTAGCGCAGCTTGAATCGCCCCTTTGATTTCATTTTCAGTTTTTGTTTCTAAGTCACGAATGGTTTTTGGGTTTGTTAAATCAAGCGTCTTACACTGAACATTTCCCACATTTGCTTCCGCCTCGAATTTAACGAATCCTTTTGGTTTACCTTTTGACAGCTCAGTTTTAATTTTCGACTTTGTCCTGACTATTTCAATGCCAGCCAACCCTTTTTCCGGACAGGGAACCTCAACGATTGTACTTTTCACATTTCCTAATGCATCATTAAGACCTTTGCTTTCTGCTTCATTTAACCAGCCAACCAGCCTGTCTCCTTTAAAAACAGCGATGTCTTGGTACTTTAATTTTGTGTGGGGTATCGTTCGTTGGACATTGTCCAGCACTTCCCCCTCCTCCTCATCGCCAATTAAGGTAATTCCGGTTAATTTGGCATTCATACCATCGCTTATTAACTCTGTAATTAGCTTATCTAATGTAACCGTAACAGTTGGCGCCCAGTTTCTGAGAGATGCCTCAAGGGAATCATAAAGCTGGTTAACGGGAATTTTTTCTAAAGCCGTTAGCACTTTTAAAATATCTCCCCCTTTTGCACCTTTTGCAACAGTTATATAAAAATCTGTTCGTAATTCCTGGTCTCTTGTTAAAGAGTCTAAAGTCTCACCAATTCCTTCTCGGGCTACTTCTTCCCCATATACTAAAAACCGCAGATGGGAAAAATAGAGTTTTCTTGGCGAAACGGTTGTAATCCTTCTAATCGCCTCAAATATGGTTTCCCCTTTCTCTTGAAAAACAACCACTGGAACTTTTCCGCCTCCCCCATCCTTAGCAGCAATCTCCCCTGGATTTACGACTTGAGCTGTTACTATATATTGCTCATCTGCTTTATCAATCCCCATTCCCACCACGATGGCAAGTTCATTGAGTTCTTTCCTGTTCCAGCAGCCCGTAAGAAGAATTACAAGGTATAAAGCAAGGAAGATCAGGAGGAATCGTTTCATTTACTACACCTGTTTCTTTAGATTTCTTTACGTTTTATACTCCCCAAAAACTGGATTCCTTACGCGGATAAAGCACTAAATAGTGAAGATTATTAAAAATGATTTATTCACTGAAAATCCATTCAAATATCACAAATCTACTAGGTTTATTCCCTATATGGAATGGTGAATAATATAGGAGATGATTCAGGATTTCCTTAAAGGAGTAATAAAAGTGCTGGGGATTGCAGGAGTCTTAGTGACAGCGTTAATCATAGTAATAAAGGAAGTACCTTATCTTAAAAGGAAAAAACTTAAAAGAGAAGCATGGGCCTTTTCATTTCTCCTTCTATTTGCGATAGGGCTGGGGATTGCTATAAGCTTACAATTAAATATTCCTAATCCGCGAAATGGACTTACCACTATTTATAAGCCGCTTAGTGAACTGCTAAAATATTGGATTAAGTAATCTAACCTGGCCCCTTTGGATTCTCACTAAACAAAAGGCCTGAGCCTTTGATGGGATGTTGAAATAAGTGAATACCGTTAAAATAAGCGCACGGCAATTTGCATTAATTGTAATCTTCTTTTCAGTGGGTTCAACTATATTGACCATTCCTGGGGGAATGACTCAGGCAGCCAAGCAAGATGCGTGGATCGGTGCTATCTTAGGCACGGGAATCAGTTTTATTTTAGTTTTTTTATACATCACTATCACCAAAATGTTTCCACAATTAACACTTGTCGAGTTGAATGAAAAAATTCTTGGCAAATGGATTGGCAGAATTGTCTCGCTTTGTTTTATCTTCTTTGCATTTTATTCATCTGCATTAATGCTCGCAGATGTTGGAGATTTTTTAACAATCCAAATTTTGCCTGAGACACCGAATGCAGCGCTCCAAATTCTTTTTGCCATCATTGTCATTATGGGAGTTCGTCTTGGACTTGAAACCTTAGCACGTTCAGCAGAGATTCTATTTATTTGTTTTATGGTTCTTTTTATAATACTTGTCATCACATTATTGCCTAAAGTTGAGCTGGAGAACATCCAGCCTATCTTTGAATCGGGCAAACCCATAATAAAGGCAGCCTTTCTGTATATATGTTATTTTTCTTTGCCATTAGTTGTATTATTAATGGTTTTCCCCGCATCGGTTAATCAACCAAAAAAGGCTGAAAAAAATTTTTATATCAGCATTCTTATTAGCGGCACTATTTTACTTTGTTTAATTATTTTAACCATATTAGTTGTAGGTTCTACTCTTAGCGCACACCAATTATATCCCAGCTATGCCTTAGCAAGGATGATTAATCTAGAGAATTTTTTGCAGCGAATAGAAGCAATCATGGCAGCAATGTGGTTTATCACTCTTTATTTTAAAATGGTATTTTATTTCTTTGCAGCAGTTATAGGTCTAGCGCAAACATTGAAATTAAATGATTACCTTCCCTTGACACTGCCCTTAGGAATGATTCTTGTTTTGCTGTCACTACTAGTTAACCCCAATACAGTCGCAGCAGAAACTTTTAATACTGATATATGGCCTTTACTCGTTTCAACATATGGACTAGGTCTTCCTATTCTCCTTCTTGCCGTTCAGTATTCAAAGAAGAACTTCCAACGAAATAAACAACAAAAATAGTGAAGATGCCACTAAAGATGAGGGCAGCTTCACTATTTTCTATTTTCCGGTTTCGGAGACGGAGTATCCTCACGGATCAGATTGTTTTTGCCAATAAGCCGCGGTCGCGAAAACAACGCCCAGCGCGGAAAACGAACAATCGCATCCTTTTGATCATCGAGAATAAATGGGGCAAATGGAGCCATATAGGGGACCCCAAATGAACGTAAGCTGCATAAATGAAGAATCATCGCAATTAATCCGACAATAATGCCAAATAAGCCGAATGAAGCGGCAAGGGCCATGAACGGAAATCGCAGCATTCGAATGGCAATCGCCAATTCATAATTGCTGACAATAAAACTTGAAATCGCTGTGATTGCCACCACAATCACCATGGCTGCAGAGGCAAAACCTGCATCGACTGCAGCTGTTCCAACAACTAATGTTCCCACAATCGATACTGCCTGCCCGATCGCGCGAGGCATTCGAAGACCAGCTTCTCGCAAAATTTCAAAGGTAACCTCCATCGCAAGCGCCTCGATAAAGGCCGGAAATGGTACGCCCTCTCGCTGGGCAGCAAGAGAAATAAGTAATTGCGTTGGCAGCATTTCCTGATGAAAAGTAGTAACTGCCACATATAATGACGGAGCAAGCAAAGCAATAAAAAAACCAAGATACCGTAAAAACCGAAGCAGTGTGGTGATATCTGTCCTATTATAATAATCCTCGGGTGACTGCAAAAATTGCGGAAATACGACGGGGACAGTCATCACAAATGGAGTCCCCTCTATAAGTATCGCTATTCGTCCCTCCAAAAGATCAGCAGTAATCGTATCCGGCCGTTCAGAATGATACATGGTCGGAAAAGGGGTCCACGTCTTATCCTGAATTAACTCTTCTATATAGCCAGATTCTAATATACTGTCAATTTTAATACCATCTAAACGCCGACGGACCTCTTCGACCACTTTATCATTGACGATTCCTTTTATATACATAATAGAAACATTTGTTTTTGTAACCTTGCCTATCTTCTTTGATTCAATCCACAGGTTAGGGTCTTTTATTTTTTTCCGTATTAATGAGGTATTGACACGTAAATTCTCTGTAAATCCCTCACGAGGACCCCTAATCGTAGTTTCCGTCGTAGGCTCCTCAACTGACCGTTCTTTAGCTCCTTTCATCTCAATGGCAAAGCCTTCTACATATCCATCAAATAAAAGAATAACTTTTGCTGTTAAAAGGGAGTCTATTAAAGCTGAAAAGTCCGTAATATCCTGAATATCCCCTACCGTTAAGACCATTTCTTTTAAATACTGTAAGAGAGACAGCCCGGTTGACTCCTGTGCTGCTTCCATATCTGTCGTTCGTAAATTAAGCATTAACGATTCCATAATAAAGTTATGGTTTGCTTGACTATCAATCAAACCATCAATATAAAGGAGACAGCCTTTGACTCTCCCTTCGTTTCCAATCCTGATTTCCCTAATGATAATATCGTCACTATTTCCTAGTGTTTCCCTTACCTTAAACAGGTTCTCATGTAAATTTACAAGAATGGCGTTAGAACCTACGATTGTTTTAGTTTGCTGCTCAGCTTGCCCTCTAGCTTTTCTCTGCAAATCTTCCAACTTGTCTTTGATCGTCTGTTTCTCTTTATTTTTAAAAAAGTTCAACCAGGATCCCTCTTATTCAAGTATGATTTGAGGTTATTATTTCCACTTTAACAGGCTATATCCCTAAAATAATGAATGAGGTTGATTACAAAATAAAAAACAACAAATATATCTTTGATGTATTGAAACAAAGATGACGTTTAAGGAAGAAGGTAAATGTTAAAAATGGGTATAAGGAAAGCATTGTATTAGCAGGAAGGATTTCCACTATATGAAAAAAACAAAGATCGATCAAAAACAAATGTTTTCTCTCATGTTTTTATTCATACTAAGTTCTATTGTAACTACCTTGACGCCAAAAGCTGGGCAAGATGCATGGATATCTATTTTTATTGGAATGTTAGGCAGTCTTATTCTCTATTTCTTTGTTTATACCAAAATTTATAATCACAATCCTACTCTTCCTTTAACAGGAATTTTAGCAAAAGTATTTAGTCCATATATTGGCGTGCCATTATCACTTATTTATGTCAGCTATTTTATTTATATAACCTCTATAGCCACACGTCATTTAGGGGATACCATTACCACCCATATTTTATCGGAAACCCCCATAGCAATAGTTTGTTTAATCATGCTTCTGCTTGTTTCTTATGGCTGCTATTTAGGCATTGAAGTCTTAGGAAGAACAGCAGAAATATTATTAATTTGGATGTTTATTTTTGGTTTAACCGGCAATTTGAGTGTCATAGCTTCGGGAATAATACAATTGAAAAACCTTCAGCCGGTTCTCGAAAATGGCTGGCTGCCGGTCTTAAAAGATGCATTCCCTTTGGCCTTCTCCTTCCCATTTGGAGAAATCTTTCTATTTCTTATGATTCTTCCTCACCTCAATAAACCTGAATTAGCCAGGTGGACAGGTTTGGCTGCTTTATTCCTCAGCGGTTTAAGTCTTAGTTGGACGTTTTTCTTGATTATTTCAGTCATTGGTCCTTTTGGAACAGATACAACAGATATTCCGCTCCTTAGTATGGTTGGAAAAATCAATGTCGCAAATTTTATTCAACGAATCGACTCGATTGTCGTTGGTACGTTTGTGGTAGGCTTCTTTATCAAAATTAGCCTTTATTTTTATGCAGTCGTAATCGGTCTCACCGATATTTTTAAGATAAAAAGCTATCGGCTGATGATTATCCCGGCGGCATCCATTGTCTTTATCTCCACCTTCTTCATGGGTGAATACAAACAAGAATATGGCCGGTTTAGACAGGAAATACTCCCATATATAGTGGAACTGCCGCTGCTGATAGGAATCCCGCTGCTTTTACTGCTTACAATTTGGGTACGAAAAAGTTTAGATAAAAAATGAGAGAGTTAAATATCGATTATCCTTTAAAATCTTTTGGGAAATGAAGGAGGATTTTTTCATGAATGTCTCGCAGCAGCCCTCTTCTATAACAAGTAAATGGATCATGAAGCAATCATGGAAAAACCTGTTATTTGCTCATTGGCCCCTCCCAGTTGAGTCCCTTCGCCCTTTTGTGCCAAAACCGCTGCAGATTGATACATTTGAGCGGTATGCATGGCTTGGCATCATTGTTTTTATGATGGATGGAATTTACCTTCGTGGAGTTCCGGGGCTGCCGTTGTTCGCAAAATTTCCGGAGATCAATGTCCGAACCTATGTCAGATATAATGGCCGTCCTGGCGTTTATTTTCTCTCATTAGATGCTCCGCACTGGGTTACTTATACGGTGGCAAAGAAATGGTACCGGCTGCCTTATTATTATTCACAAATTATGTGTCAGAAAGATCATCTTGGGGGGTATCATTACAACAGCTTACGAAATGACCGGAAAGGCGCTTTTTCTGTTCAGTTCAACGGAAATTTTATGGCTTCACCGGGGGTTTATTTTGCCGGCAAGGAAACTTTTGATTACTGGTTGACCGAGCGATACCGCCTTTTCAGCGTCGATGGCCGGCAGCAAATCTATAGTGCAGAGATTGGCCATCATCCATGGCCACTCCAAAAAGCCGAAGCAGAAATCCAGCAAAACACCATGGCCCTTCCGTTCAACATCCACCTCCCGCAAACACACCCCATCCTCCATTATTCTGAAGGAGTTGAATCTATTATTTCCAATATAAAAAGACTGTGTTGACTAAAAAGTTAATGAGGTTCTTCTGTTTCATTCATGGCTAACCGTCCTCTAATTGAAATTTGTGGAAAACCCTTGGATGTCACCGGGCTTCATTATATAATCTGCGTTCATTGGGAAAAATACCGCTAAATAATGTGAATGGTGATGATAAGTATGCGGCTTTTTTTCTTTCTAATGTGTATAATTATAGGTCCTTCTTCTGTAACGGCTGCCGGTGTGGGGAAATTTGTTATTATAGCACACCGTGGAGCCTCCGGTCAGGCCCCTGAGCATACCATGGCCGCCTATCAACTCGCCTTAGACCAAGGGGCAGACTATTTGGAATTGGATATACATATGACAAAAGACAAACAGCTGATTGCTATTCATGACGACACTGTTGATCGAACAACAAACGGGCAAGGGAAGGTTAATTCACTTACACTTTCAGAAATTAAGCAGCTTGATGCCGGTTCACGATTTAATCAGAATTTCCCTGATAAAGCAAAGCCGTATTACCGCGGACAAACCATTCTAACGTTAGAAGAAGTGATTGGGAAATTCGGTGGATCCGTCAATTATTATATTGAGCTAAAAAAGACACAGCAATATTCGGAAATGGCTGATAAATTACTGAGATTTTTGAATGCCCACCAGCTAATAGGTACTCTTGGAGTACACGGACAGGTAATTATTGAATCCTTTCATGAGGACACCTTAAAATACTTACGTAATAAATCCTCTGAACTTATATTGGTTCAGTTGACAGATAATCCTTGGAATATTGACCTTGCAAAAATTGCCTCCTATGCTGATGGAGTCGGCCCAAACTATACCAAAATAAATCAAAAATTCATTGAAACTGCTCACCAACACGGTCTCCTCGTCCATTGCTGGACTGTCAACAACGAAACCGATATGATAAAGCTAATTAACTGGAACGTAGACGGCATCTTCACAAATTATGTGGATAGAGCGAGAATCATAGGGACGGTTTTTCCGTTTCATTTTCAATGATAAAACACAGGGACTGTTCTTCTGGTTCCTAGCATGAAACATGAGAACCGTCCTCGTGTCTATTAACAAAGGTGAGTGAAACGAATTGGATATTAAGCATTTACAGTATTTTCTAGAGGTGGCGCGGCTGAATAGTTTTTCGCGGGCGGCAGAAGAGCTGTTTATTACGCAGCCGACGATTAGCAAGATGATTAAGAATTTAGAGGAGGAGCTTGGGGTGGTCCTTTTTGACCGTTCGCGGAAGCAGCTGGCCTTGACGGACGCCGGGCGGATTATTTTGGAGCATGCAAAGCTGGTCGACCATGCGATGAAAAATTTAAGTACGGATCTTGATAACCTATTTGGTCTAAAAAAAGGGCATATCCGTATTGGGCTGCCGCCTATCTTTGACGCCAATGATTTTCTTAAAATTGTCGGGAAGTTTCACGAAAAGTATCCCGGCATTACCTTTCAATTGGTCGAAGACGGATCAAAAAAAATCGAGGAGGCCGTGCAAAACAATCTGCTCGATGTAGGAATCGTTGTCCTCCCTACAAAGCTTGAACTGTTTGATTACTTTTCGATCCTGGAGGAAGACTTAAAGCTTATTCTTCCTGACTCACACCCATTAGCAGACCGTGAAGAGGTCAATTTAGTCGAATTGGCCCAAGAATCGTTTATTTTGTTTAATAAAGATTTCGCCTTGAACGATCGGATTATCCTATCCTGCAACACCCTCGGGTTTCAGCCTGTAATTATTTCCGAAAGCTCGCAGCAGAATTTTATTAAAGAAATGGTGTCTTATGAGCTGGGGATTGCACTGCTGCCAGAAAGTATTTCCCACGATCTGCCGGAAAACGTAAAATCAATAAAAGTGGTTAACCCTACGATTTCCTGGCACTTAGCGATCATTTGGAGCAAGGAACAATATCTATCGTATGCTGCCAAAGAGTGGCTTCATTTTATCAAACAAGAGCTTGTCGCAAAATAGAGGCGGCTTTTTCATACGTGAAAAAGCCGCCTTTTTTGTTTGCTCGTTCATTCACAATTCGCATCAATGATAGCATTTACATAGATTTTATCTATACTTTAGATAAAATATAACCATTTTACATTAGTTGTCATTGGGCTTACACTTGTTTCGTACCAAAAAATCCTTTTTTCAATGTGGATATAGGGTTTTTTACGACAATCCAAAACGGAAAGGGAGAGTAATAACATGAACGCAAAAAAAGCAAGTGAAAGTAGGATTGTAAATACAGCACAAGTGTTATCTTGTGATTTAAATAACTATAATACACTTTTTGGCGGCATTTTAATGAAAAAGCTGGATGATGCTGCTACATTATCTGCCCGCAGACATTCCCGGGTAAAGGAATGTGTAACCGCCTCAACGGACTCAATCGACTTTTTATATCCAATTCATCAAACAGATTCTGTTTGTGTTGAATCATTTGTTACCTATACAGGTAAAACCTCAATGGAGATTTTCTGTAAGGTGATTGCAGAAGATATTGGAACAGGTGAACGCCGGGTTGCTGCAACTGCCTTTTTAACATTTGTTGCTCTTGATGAAAATAAAAAGCCAGTTCCAGTGCCAGGTGTGATCCCGGAAACGGAAGAGGAAAAATTCCTCTATGAAACAGCTAAAGAAAGAGCCGAAATCCGCAAATTGAGAAGGAAGAAAAGTAAGGAACTTGCAGCGTATATTTCATTGGAAAAACCTTGGGATAAATAATAGGAGGGTTCATTTATGCTTACTTTATCAAATATTAACGAGCTTACTACTGTGAAGGCTGAACTGAATATCTTTCAACGAAACCATCCAGAGCTTTTTGAAAAATTTATAGATATTATCTATTTGACACGCGCTTTACATTTTAAATATCAATACATGGGATGCCTGTTAATGGATGAAGAACCTGGCGAAAATACACCGGACTTTGTCTATGGCTCTGTCCTTCGCTTATACAAAAAAGAAATCCAGCAGCTAAAAAACAACGCTGACATTCAATCCCTAACAGACATTCTGGCCCAATACAAGCGAAACGGCTACGCCAAACTCAGCCTTCTCGCTCTTGGCCAAAATCCCGAAACTTTAGTTGGACCGACCCTTGTACAATGAGGATGGGGGCGGTTCTTGATGGAATAACATTTAATATAAAGCGAGAGAATCGTCCTGTTACTTCCTTATTGTAAACAAATCTAGGAATATATGTCTAATTTTCTTTAGAATCTCTTAACTCTAGTAATACAGGAATCATAAACTAGCTTCATATTTCTTTTATACACTATCCTTGTTAAAACTATTTAAACAAGGGAGATGGAGAAATGAAGAAAACATTACTAGGAGCGGGTATTGCCTTTACACTATTGCTGAGTCCTTTTCAGCAGGCGTTTGCCGCAGAAACGACTGGGGAATTGAGAAAGTTTGATAATGTTGCCCATCGAGGAGCATCAGGGTATGCACCAGAAAACACCATTGCTGCCTTTGACAAAGCACGTGCTATGAAGGCTGACTACATCGAGATTGATGTCCAGCGCAGTAAAGACGGGAAATTAGTGGTTATTCACGATACTTCGGTCAACAGAACGACAGACGGAACAGGCTATGTAAAGGATTTAACCTATGAACAGCTGCAAAGTTTGGATGCTGGAAGCTTCAAAGGGGAGCAATTTTCTGGTGAAAAAATACCTTCATTTGAAGAAGTGCTCGACAGATACCGCGGCAAAATTGGTATTTTAATAGAATTGAAAGCCCCGGAGCTCTACCCGGGAATTGAAGAAGAGGTTGCTCAAGAATTGCGGGAGCGGAATATGGACAAACCACAAGATAATAAAATTATCATTCAATCATTCAACTTTGAAACGATGAAAAAAATGAATGCCCTGCTTCCGAAAATACCAATGGGCGTCCTAACCTCCTCCAAAGCCCATACAACGGATCAAGCATTGGAAGAATTCGCTACATACGCAGACTATTTTAATCCGAGCTACGGAATCGTCTCAAAAGAATTAGTAGATAAAGTCCATGCCCTTGGTATGAAAATTTCATCCTGGACAGTACGAAGCCACGAAGCTGCACAATTTCTCATTGACATGAAAGTAGACGCCATCATCACGGACTACCCGGATTATGTAGACCCACGAATGGGCGTAAAATAGTAAATTATAAAATGAGGAAAAGGGACAATCCCCCAACTGCTTATAACAATGGGTGACTGTCCCTTTTATATTTTGATAAAAAAGTCTCCCCATTTCTATCCACACAAAAAATATTCACAATTCTTTGTATATAATGCATAACCATATTTGTAAGATTTTAGCTTTCCTATACGATGACGTTGTAATAGTTCTCACCTAAACTTAGTGTGAAGCGGCCTCGTAAACGCTTCAACACTAAGTTTTAAAGGAGGAAATGTATGTCAACTAATAACGTTGATAAAAAGCTGCTTGATCCTGAGTTTGAAACCATTCCTGTTCCACAAGAGTACAGAAAATCATTGGCTTCTGTTGCTGCTGTTTGGTTTGGATTTCCTATGGTTTTAACAAGTGCGGTCATCGGCGGGGTCATAACAGCCATGCTCGGATTCAAAACAGGTGTCACGGCCATACTGGCTGGTAACCTGCTGTTATGTCTAATAGTGGGTGCACTGAGCTACCTGGCGGGGAAAACCGGAGAGAATTTTGCCATAACTGCCCAAAGAACATTTGGGCGAATCGGGTATCTTGCCGTATCAGGATTACTTTCTACCGTAGTGGTAGGCTGGTTTGCTCTAATGGTAGGCTTGACTGGTGATACAATGGCTCGTTCATTTGGGGCGAACTTATTATGGATGACGATATTAGGCGGTGTCCTTTACGTTGCTGCAACTTTTATCGGGATTAAAGCATTAACCTTTTTAGGCTGGATTGCGGCACCATTGTATCTGATATTAGGCATTATTTCTGTAGTTATTTCAATGAAAACGGGCAGCGCTGATTTCTTCAATTACGAACCGGCAGCTGGTGCAGGGATCATGTCATTTGGTGCAGCAGTTACATTGGTATTTGCTACCTTCGCTGATTCTGGTACCATGACGGCAGATTTTACAAGATGGTCGAAAAATGGCCGAGAAGGACTATTAGCAGCCGTCTCCGCTTTTCCATTTGGAAAGTTCATAGCAGAAGTAATTGGTGCCATCATTGTAGCAACTGGCGTCATCCAAAACCCGGCAACAAATGGCGGGGATTTCATGCCTATATTATCGGGGCAGGGTCCGCTGTTAACAACCTTAGCAATCGTGTTTGTGTTTATTAACCTAGGTGTTGGATGTACACATTGTTTATATAATGGTGCAGTTGGCTGGTCACATATGACAGGGAAAAAAATGAGGCCGTTAACAGTCCTGCTAGGGATCATTGGAATTATCGCAGCTGTTTCAGGAATTTGGAGTGCTTTTCAAAGCTGGCTTGAGCTTCTAGGATTAATTGTTCCGCCAATCGCTACCATTATCATTATCGATCAACTGATTCTTCGAAGTTCCAATAACCCGAATGCAAATAGAAATTGGCAACCTCTTGCTTTTATTGCTTGGGGAATGGCTTCAACTGTCGCTTTGCTTGTAAACTTTTATGCACCAGAATTTTCAGTGGCCTTTTCAGGAATTGTTTCTTCTGCTATTTTCTATTATGTTGGTTATCAGTATATTAAACAGGGGCCTGGAGCAAATTCAAAAATGAACCATGCAGGATAATCCTTTTGCTACATAAACAAATGAAAAGCCGACACCCTTATCAGGTAACGGGTTTACTTGTGAGGTGCAAAACGGTAAATCGCAGACCGAATCAAATAGCAAAATCACATAAACTTCACAGCTTAATTCACAGGATATTTCACAGTCAAAAAGGCTTCGAGATGCAAATATCTCTAAGCCTTTTTTAAATTTTTTCACGAAACCACCGGTAAGTTGCACAAGTTTATTAGATACTAAAGCGAGTTTGATAAATAAGCGGAGTAATTCCGCTTAATTAGTAAATATGATTAAAAATAGCTTAAATAGACGGAAAATTTCCGACTATTGACCCTAAAAACGTAAAAATGGGTAATTTTGCTGTGCTTAATCGGAAAATCTCCGCTTATTTGTCTCGAAACAAGCTTCATTCTTCATTTAACCGGAAAACTTCCGCTTATTTTAAATATCACTTGCAACTCAATTATTATCCACATACTAAATCACAAAATTTTTACACACCCTCTTGTGATTTACTATGTGAATGAGGGATACGATAAGCAACACCCCCCCAAAAATATTTATAAATCAATAAAAAACGCACTGTGAAAAATTCAAGTGCGTTTTGTAATGTGTTTTATAATGTTTGCACTGCAAAAGTAAGCCCGTTACTTTTCAGCAAGGTTGGCTTTTCATTTTCTTAACAAGTATAAGCTGCTGCTACATATTTCCTATAACTGATATGTTACGCCGTTACAGCAGAAAAGCTTTTTGCAACCTCTGCTACCTTAGCTAAACCTTCTGCAATAATGGCCTCTGCTTTGTCTGGAGCTGCGTTGTGGCCTTCGATGATGACTTCGTCGATGATTTCCATGCCAAAAACGCCGCCGAATACATTTTTCATATAGGTTGCTGCCATTTCCATCGGTGCAGTCTCTGGTGTAGAGTAAATCCCTCCGCGCGCACTGAGAAAAACCGCTTTTTTGTCAGTCATTAAGCTTACTAACTGGCCGTTCTCATTATATTTGAAGGCGAAACCAGCTGCATATACATAGTCGATAAATGTTTGTAATTTAGCTGGGATTGTTAAATTCCATAAAGGGAAGGCAAATACGACAACATCAGCTGCTTTAAGTGCATCCATTGCTTTTTGCTTTGCCGCAACAATTCGTTGCTCAAGATCTGAAAGCTCTTCGCCTGCTTGCATTTTTCCAAACGCATTGAATAAGTCTTGGCCAAAATACGGCATGTCCTCTGCGAATACATCGTACGTTGTAACATTCACACCTTCTAAATTTTCCATGAAAGTTTCATACATTTTACTAGAAACAGCCTGGGAAGCTGGACGGTTATTTGCTTTTACTACTAATATATTCATTATTTTATAAGCTCCTTTTTTAAAAAATATCTCGAATTCATAATAATTAAAGATATGATAAAAGACAACCGAAACAATCTGGAAAAACCGAAAATAAGAAGTATATCCCCCGTTTATTCCTTTAGTTGGCAATAACTAGGTTAAAAGTCCCGATGGCTTTCTTGCTTGTGCATTCGTTCTTTTCTATTATTGGCTGAGCAAGTGTATACAGCGCCAGTCCTGTATACATCTAGTGTATCAACCCTAAAAAAAAAGAGAGATTTCTCCCTCTTCCTCTTCCACAAATAAATGGTGTCAGGCACCGACTGCATTCTTTCCCGATGATTTCACCTGATACATGGCAGTATCGGCATTTTTTAGTAAAGTAGATGGGGTGTCATCTTGGTTGGACATGGCTAGACCGATGCTGGCTGATATCGTTTGACCATTTACCTTTAATTGCAGCATATTTAGAATATCATTCGCGATTTCCATAGATGCCTGTTGATCTGTTCCGTATAACATCACAATAAACTCATCACCGCCGAGGCGGCCTATAAATGTAGATTCATTCGCAAATGCTTGCAGCTGTGCTGCGACCTGCTGCAAAAGCTGATCTCCCTCTTCGTGGCCATATGTATCATTGACCATTTTAAATCCATCCAAATCAATAAACAGCAGGGATACGGATTCTTTCCGTTCCAAGGAGGCCGACAACCTCTCCATAAAATAATGGCGATTAGGTAAATTCGTTAAGGAATCATACAATGCCAGATGCTCTAATTTTTGATTCAAGGTCTGCAGCTGCTTTTGTTTTTCCGTTAATTTTTCCGATAAAAAACCAACACCAATTGCACACAAAAAAGTTACGAAGGCAACACCGACATGGAGCGATATTTCTTGCTCGTATATAGCCGCCATTCGCAAATACTTTTCAGAAAGGTACCAAAGAAGATGATATACATTCACAACTATTGCTGCTATCAGCCCACCGATAAATCCTAAATAATAGGCAAAAATAAAACAAGGAAATAACAATAAAAACCAAATCATATCATCAATATAAAACATATCCAATCGAGCTAGAAAACCGGGAATGATGGTTAAAAGCAGACATAATCCTACAATCGACTTTGGTATATTTCGAATCGTTCCCCAAGATACACTTAACATGATCCGTTCCTTTCCCCTTTGCGGCAATGTCAATTTGTATTTCAACTAGGCTGATTGTATCACATTATGTCGAATACTTACATATAAACTATTTATTACCATTATGTTACAAAAGTAATAAAGGGCGTTTTTGCTTTCTTTGCCCCAGCGCCTCTGTGTTTACAAGAAATGCCGTTCTTGTTTCAATTCTTGAATTTTTTTGATTCTCTTGCTTCATACTAGCAACGAATACTAATCATACTGAATGGAGTTGTGAAGCTTGGAGCATTTCGCATCAACAAATCGGACAGAAGCAGCATTGAATGAATACAAGATGGGGCTGGGGAATTTTACACACAAAATGCCTGAATTAGGCCGCCAGTATAATGCGTTTACGCAGGAGTGTTTTAAAGAGGGTGCTTTATCCCAAAAAGAAAAACAACTGATTGCCTTAGGGATTAGCGTCGCTTCGCAAAATGAATATTGTATTATTTACCATACAAAAGGGTGCCTTGACCAAGGGGCTACCGAAGAGGAAATTTTAGAGACCATCGGGGTTACGGCTGCTTTTGCCGGCGGCGCAGCCATGAGTCAAGGCGTTACGCTTGTTCAGGAATGCATAACTGATTTAAATCAACTAAAACAATAAAGAGCCCTCCGGCTCTTTTTTGCAAGAAATCACAGGGGAAGTCCCTACGATTTTTAATGCTCTTGGTATAGGTTCTTTAATAATATTCTCCCCTAAAAAAATGTGTCAGCCCCATCCACATTTAGGATGGAAGCTGACACTTATATAGAGAGGGGAGAAACTCTTGCTTATACTTTCCAACGTGTCCACTCCAGGCATACAAATGTCAACGAGTGGTGCCTGACACCAAATCTTATTTGACTTTAATGGATACAGTTTTGCTTTTGTTGCCGGCTTTATCGACGGCATAAATGGTTAGGACTGCACCTTTTTTCTGTGCTTTTATTTTGACGGAGTATTTACCTTTTGAATCGGCAACATCCTTGCCTAAATACGTTTTTCCACGATATACATAGACAGTTGATGCTTTTTCAGTACTTCCTGTAACCTTAGTAGATTTTGAAGTTACTTTATTCACTGACGGTTTGGCTGGTGCTGTCTTATCGATTACTTTCACACTTTTAGCGATGCTTACATTTCCAGCTTTATCTGTCGCCGTAACCTTGATTTCTACTCCAGCACGCTGCTTCGCCATAACAAACTTATAGTGGCCAGTTTTATCAGCAGTCGTGCTCTTTTGGTATTTTCCATTGATATAGAGCTTAATGGTTGCATTTGCTTCAGCTTTTCCTGTAACCGATGTCGATTGATCAGTTACACGATTTATGGCCGGCATTGCAGGCGGTGTGAAATCTGGCATTTTTGTAAATGACGGTAAACCTGAGATATAACCTACACCGCCCGTCTTATTAATACCGATTTCTTTTTCCATTGCAGTTAATAAATCTTCTTTATTAACTGCAGTAATGTCTTTTCCATCTACCTCATCTCCAGGATGCTGGAAGTTACTCATGATATAAGAGAAACCATTTCGGTCATCTGCTGCGAACAACCCGGTAGATTCCGCTCCAGCAGGATTTGATAGAATACGTGATAATTCTTTTGTATCTACGTTATAAGCCCACACATAGTTATTAGTATGCTTGCCGCTATCTTCACCGATAAACAATGTTCTCATTTCTTCAGAGTAGCTAAGATTATCAGGGTTAGCCACTTTGTTCACATTTGCAGTATTTCCATAGGCATCTGGAGCTGCTAGGTCTTCACCCACAAGTAAACCTGACATGGATGCCGCTACATATTTGCTCAGAATACCGCTGCCGTTTTGATCCTTTTGACCGCTCTTTACATCTAATTGATAGGTAACGCCGGACTTAATTTTTGGCAATTGAATATCATCTTGAAGTCCCGATCCAGAGGTATCCTTCTCCATGCCTCCGCTTTGGTCAGAAATCGCGATATACACCTTATGATCCTTTGCGTTATAGGTGACACCTTCCATTTTGTTGAATTCAGTTGTCGCCCCAAGATAGGCTGCATAGCGTCGTGATTCTAAAAACGCAGCTGCTTTTTCCATTCCAGGCTTCAGTTTTAGATATTCTGTTTTGCCATAGGAATACTGCTTAACCGCTTTGAAGCCTTCCTGTGGTACCTCGGAGGTTTCAAAAATATCACTGAATTTAATCCCTTTATCAATGAGCTTTTTAATTTCTTTATCAGTGGCATGTCCTAGTTTAATCCACTCTAACTTACCTGAACCGCCATTCTCCGTTCCAGTTTGAAGGAATTTCGCAGCATATAGCGTACCAGCTGATAATTTCTTCGCTTGATCGGCCACATACATGAACAAACCTGTGTTGCCGCCATCATCACCAAAATAGGCAGTACGGTTATCCGGCATCATTTTTATTAATTCGTGTGAGAAACGCCCCACACTATAATGTTTATCCACTTTTACTTTGCCGTTTTTCTTAACATGGATTTCTGGAATATACCCATAGTAATATGGATTAGCCTTTGATTTATCTCCAAAGTAAAGCTGGGCAAAGCTTTCTGTCCATGTTCTTGCAGATGACTTGGCATCAAATTCAAAACTACGCGCATCGGGCTCATATTCTTCGGACCCTAAATGGGTATTCCACGGAGATAGGGAACCATTACAAGGAATCCAAAGTCCATTCACAGAGGAGAAATCAATCTTCTTAACCTCTTTCGCTTTAAGTTCACCCGTTTTCTTGTCCTGGTCTAACGTTGTTAGGGACATGGATGCAGGCACAATACCGTAAGCAGAGTTACCTGCTGCATCTAATGTTTGATATTCATAGTGTGTCACCATATACAGTTTTCCGTTAATCGGATTTAATAAGCTATTGGAATCCGGTGCATCGGAAACAAACGGTGTCGGTTTTCCAGGAACACTATGATCCATGATTGGGTCACCAAAATAATCAATCGGCGTACCAGCAGGAATCATTTCACCATTGTTAATTGCCACTTTATCTTCTGATCTAAAAAGCTTTTTATAAGTGAGCGGGAATCGTTTCACTTTTCCATTGCTGTATTTTACATCAACAGATGCGCTTGAATACGTATCTACCATTTGCTTAATAGTAGCAGGAGCAGGCATTCCATTAAATGTAACAGAGTCAATCTTTACTTTGCTGCTGCCCGCAGCCGCAGCTGGGGTCAGAGCAGGTATTGTTAACGCCAATGCTAAAGCAAATGCCGTACTTTTTTTACCCATCTTTTTCTTGTTCATGGAAAAGTCTCCTTCAATAAGAGATTGATGTCTTACTAGAAAAAAGTCTTACAGATTTTTTTGATTTCCTTCTGCGTCACGTTCTACTTTCATTTTTGTTACAGGAAGATATCCTTGTTCTGTTAGAAGGTTGTTTTGAACATCATCTGACATAATGAAGTCAAAGAATGCTTGCGCTAATTCATTTGGTTCACCTTTTGTATAGGAATGCTGGTAAGCCCATACTGGGAATTCTCCAGATTGTACCTTTTCAGCAGTTGCTTCTACACCATCGATGGCAAGTGGTGTTACAGTATCATCAGTAAAGTAAGAGAATGCTAGATATCCAATTGCACCGTCTGTCTCGCTAATAATCTTTTTAACTGTGTTGGATGAATCTTCTGTAACTCCTTCCGCAGGTGTTGCACCATCAAGAGCAAACTTATTGAAAATTGCACGGGTACCAGATGAATCAGGACGGTTTACAAGAACGATTTTTTGATCTGCTCCGCCAAGTTCTTTCCAGTTTGTAATTTTTCCAGTGAAAACTTTGATTAGGTCCTCTTTTTTAATATCTGTGATGCCAACTTTTGGGTTAACAGCGGCTGTCATGCCAACTACTGCTACTTTATGGTCTTTAAGCTGGTCCGCTGGAATACCTTCTTTTTCTTCAGCAAAAACGTCAGAGTTACCAATTTGAACAGAGCCTTCTGCAACCTGTGAAAGTCCAGTACCTGATCCGCCTGCATTTACTTGAATATCAACTTTAGGATTTTCTTTCATAAACTCTTCAGCCGCTGCTGCTACTAACGGCTGCATCGCTGAGGAGCCAGATATAATTAATGAACCTGAAAGTTCTTTCTTTTCTTCCGTTTTCGGTGTGGTATTGGTCTTATCGGCTGATTCCTCTGCTTTAGATGTAGAATTTGATCCGCCGCAAGCTGCCATAATTACCATTAATGCTGCTAAAATTGTGAGTAAGCTCAATTTCTTTAAACTTTTCATTTCTTTTTATCCTCCTATGGATTAAGTAGTTCTAACATGACTAAGCATAATCCTGGATTATTAATGGGGTATTAAAGGAATGTAAAGCATTGTGAATACTTTGTAAATTTTTTGTGATATGTGCAGAGGATCTTTCTTAGAATTGCTCATGGATTAGTTATTCCAAGCAAGGGGGAGCACGGGGACGGTTCGACGATTCTTGCGCTTCTTTAGAAAAAGGGCCACTTCGTCGATCCCAAAAAGGACACGCAATGAGTGTTTTCTCATACAATAAAGTAAAACTTTGAAAGAGGTGTAATAATTGTCACATCATATTGTAACAGGTCCTCATCCTGGACAACCTGGCGGAGGCTGTATGGCACAATATAACCACTATACTCTTGGTCATGCGCCACATCACTATCCTACCGGTTCACAGTCTAACCATCAAAGTTACAGCACACCATTTACTCAACAGCCTACATCCTTTTATGGACAGTATGGGGTTCCTAATTGGAGACCACCTTGGCGCTAATTTTCTTGTTAAAAAAAATAGGACCAGCGGAACTCAACTGCACCCTAATTGTTAGACACACCTAACATTTTAAGGTGCGGTTCAAAACCGCCCGGTCCTTTTTTGCCTGGTGAATATCCGATACTTGTACTCTATAGGTCTAACTGCCCGAATAACGGTGGAAATACCTATTTCGGGTAAGTAGAACCAGTCAGCTGCTAGAATTAGGGGATAAAGCACTCTTGCACCAATGTAGGATATTTTCTTACCATAAATTAACACAAAATTCACATATTTGTAATCTTCTTTCAGTAAAATTAAATTATTGCGCATATTGAGGATTCTACAAACAGACATATTATTTTTCAAAAAAAGGCATGGTCGTTCATTTTCTGACATAGGTTGTAGTAAGTGGAATTTTACGTCGAATTCGCACTAAACCTAACGAAAGAGGCTGGTTCATATGAAGAATAAAATAGTTCTGTATCAAGGGAAGAAATACAAAGTCCTTTACCACTACTCCTCAGATTATTGCGAAATCCAAGAAGAAAACTTTAGATTTAATATTCAGCTTGTTCACAAGTCAGAATTGACAATGTTCGAGGAAAAAGTTTAAAGAGAACCGGAAGGATGATAATTTGCCTCTATCCTTCCTCCTCCTCACTCCCATTCTCATCACTTTCTTCCTCTACCGCCTCCTGAAGCTTCTGAATCTCATCGCTCAGCTGTTCAAACGCATGCAGCCTGAATTTTGCACTAGCGATAAGATCGTCAATTATTTGCGTAAAGGTTTCATAATCGACATTGTTTTCGCTGCACTTTCTTATCAGCCGCAAAAAATCATCCTCGTATAAGTGATATCTCTCATTAAACGTTTCTTTATCCATTGTTAAAAAGTACTCTTCATCCACAACAAACTCGTTAAATATTTTCTTCGTCAACCGGGACTTTGTCACTCTTATTTCCTCTTTGTCTGGCTCATTCTCATAATGCTGGGCATCCTCATATTCCGAGCACAGCGTCGAGTAAATCTTCTCAAGCAGCTCAGTCGGTTCTAAATACTTTAATTTCGCCATCGAACCACCTCCGAAACATCATTTGTTTCTCTCATCTTTATTGCCAACTATACAAAGAAATAGAACTACTCTATGAAACACGGGGACGTTCTTCTGTTTTAAGAAATATCACATTATGTAATCATTTTGTTAAACATTTGCATCATTGAATAAACATCAAAAGCAGATACTATTCATTAGTATCTGCTTTTGATGTTTATTATCTATTTTCATTTTAAGAAATAAAGAAGCTCCCATAGCTTCTATGATTGAACTTCAATATAACCGCTTTTCTTTCGTTTTGATAAGATGATAACTGTTACAACCATGATCATGATTGCTGCACCTAAAGATAATACGCTTGATGTTGCACCGGCAATTAAGAAAGCTGCTAGTGCGGAAAATCCATTTAATAAAGCGTATGGAATCTGTGTTTTCACATGATCAATGTGATCAGTGCCGGCCCCGGTTGATGATAGAATCGTTGTATCAGAGATTGGTGAACAGTGGTCTCCGAAGATTCCGCCTGATAGCACTACACCGATGCAGACATAAATTGATGCATCGAGATGCACTGCCATTGGAATCGCTAGCGGCATCATAATGGCAAACGTTCCCCACGATGTCCCTGTTGCAAATGACATACAGGCACCACTTACAAAAAGAATAGCTGGAATCAAGTATCCTGGGATATTCCCATCCATAAGTTCCACTACGTATGCAGCCGTTCCGAGGTTTTTCATCACCGTTCCAAGCGACCAAGCTAGCACAAGGATCGTTGCCACTGTCATCATTCTTTGCATACCTGACAAATAAATATCAAACACTTCACCAAATTTTTTCACCTTATAGATAACCATCATCGCAATCAATACAAGCGCTGCAAATAAGTAAGCAGTTGTTAACGCGACCCGGAAAGCACTACCGTCGATTTTTTTGAATGGAAAACCGAGGGGAATGAGCATCCCAAATAAAGTCACTAGTAACACTAAAAGCGGTACCCAGATTAAGCTTGCCTTACTCTTAGTATTTTGAAGTTCGGCCATATTGTCCGGTTTTCTCATCGGCTTTGAGCTTGGCCAAAAAAGTGCTCCGGTTTGCTGTACCCGTTGTTCAGCTTTGGACATTGGTCCAAACTCAAGCTTCGTTATAGCTACAAGCGGCACCATCAATACGGCTAAAATCGGATAGAACTGGAATGGAATGGCCTGTATAAATGCATCCCAGTCCGTTTCTGTAATCTTTAGACTATCAAACTCCTTTTTTATCAAACCCATAATATAGACGCCCCAGCCGATAAATGGGATCAGGACGGCTACAGGTGATGCTGTTGAGTCAATAATCCAAGCTAACTTTTCCCTTGAAATTTTTGCCTTATCAAAGATTTTCTCAAAAATTGGTCCTACTAAAAGCGGCGTGCCAAGGTCAGAGAAAAAGATGATAATCCCTCCGAACCAAGCTGCCAGCTGTGTTTTCGCCTTTGTATTCAAAAATCTCAATACCTTATCCGCAAACGCTGCAGCCCCGCCTGATTTTTCCATCAGCGCCACAAATCCACCGATAAAAACCAGCAGCACTAGAACCCCCGCGTTATAGCTGTCAGTTAATTGGACAAACAAATAATCACCAATAATCGTTTTCGTCGCGCTTAGCGGCATCCCGCTGGCTAAGATTAACACACCCGAAAACGTCCCTAAAAACAAAGAAATAATAACATTCTTTGTTATAAGTGCCGCTACAATCGCTAAAATAGGCGGAATCAACGACACCCAACCCAAATGCTCCATCATGCTGCCCCCTCAAAAAATAACATGTACATAATTATGCTGCATATCGGATTTTTATTCAACGGTTTTTTTAAATTTTTGGGAACAGAGGTTAATCATGGGGGCGGTTCTGCTGCTTCTTTAGGTACTGGAGTGAACAGAGTAAGTATGGATTTTAACTTTAAGGCTGTTAGATCTTTATTACTAGTAAAAGGCATTGGCCATTAATTTTTGAAATTCATTTGCGATGATCATGGCTAGGAAGCCTTCAGTTAATCTTCTAAAGCAATAAAGGGATTTCCTCTCTGCCATTTTAGGTATAAACTTATAAAGTTATACTTTGATGGGATCACAAGGCAATAAATTCATGGACTTCGAAAAACAGCGTAAAATTGAAAGAAAACAGGAGAACCGCGTTTCATTAAAAGGAGGGAAATCAAATTTGAGAAAAAAGAAGAAATCTGGTGAGGAGAGCGTCCTGCCTGCATTGGGCATGCTTATTCTTGCTTTTGGTGCAGTGCTTTTCTTTGGGTGGTTTGTAATGACGGCTCATATGGATTCCGTGCAGTATCGGGATGTGCTGGAACTGGCGCTGCCGGAACCGTACTATACCTGGATTGAAAAAGTAACAAAGATTTATTGGACCGTAGGAGTTAGTGCCGTAGTCACTATTTTCTTTATTGTTTTTGTGGAAGATAAACTAAAACATAGCGACCAACTCATGTTTATTGCCTACACCACACTCTTATGGTTATTAGGAAGCTCCATGATGATTGGTTTCTTTGTTGCCTTAATTAAACTGCACGCCGTTAATTGGATGCTCATTACTGCCTGTTTGCTAGTAATTTCCTTGATACTAAACAGCACTGCTATATTGTTAAAATTAAAATCCAGCAGCAAAATAATTACTATTTCTTTTTTAGTAATAGAGTCAGTCATCTTTTTAGCGTTATTCTCGGCACAGCCGACAGATGAATTGTACATAATCGTTAAAAGCTCTCATCAATTTTCGAATTTCGAATCAAAACTACTGTTATGGTTAGGAGCTTCCCTAGGATTATTTATTTTCACCCTCCCCTTTTATTGGAAGCTAAGGGAGAGATGGGAAGATTCCACTTCTTCCTAGAAGAAGCAAAAGAACCTGGGCCCCTTCTTCATGGGCACTATCCCCATAAAACCACTCCGGCCAGGCCAGATACCAATATGACCGCAATGGGGTGGATGCGGTATTTAATCAGGGCTAGGAGAGAGAGCCCGCAAATTGAAAGCAATCCTAGAGTATGCCAGGAGAAGCTGCCAATTACGTGATTGGAGAGGGCGAAACGGATTGCTGCGTAGATGATTAATCCAGTAATAATGGGCCTCAAACCATAAAAAGCAGATTTTACTAGTTTCGTTTGATGATAGCGAAAGAAAACACTGGAAACGAGCAGAATAATGAATAGAGTCGGCAGTGTCATTCCCAGTGCAGAGATAACGGCGCCGTTCATTCCTGCCGTTTTGTAGCCAACAATAATGGCGCTGTTCGTAGCAATCGGTCCCGGGGACATGCCGGCAACTGCAATGATTTCGGTGAATTCTTTGGTGGTCATCCAGCCATGTCTTGTGACTTCAAAGTCAATTATCGGGATCATCGCATAGCCACCGCCGAATGACACAAAACCAATTCGTAAAAACGTGCAAAACAAATCCCAGAGCATCTCGCTGCCCCTCCCTTCATTTTTTCCCGAACACCCTATTGGTTTACACTTTTGCCAACGGGTTCCTTTTGAACTTGTCCAGCTTCATTTTTCTCAAGAAGAACGGTCATTCCTAGCAGCTCTTTCACCTTAATTTGAATAATCCCAGTCGCGATTCCTAAACAAATAACTAGGACCGGATTCAAATTCAAGAAAAATAAAACGGCCGCTGTCGCAAATGCCGTGATAAAAGTAGTTTTATCAAAAACAGCTGTTCTGCCAATTTTATAAGCAGCAAAAATAATCAAGGCAACAATCGCAGCACTCATTCCCTGAAGCGCCGCATCGACAATCGGGTTGCCATGCAGATAAAGAAATAAAAGGCTTAAGCCAATTACAATCAAAAAGGTGGGAAGCAAAACCCCAATAAGTGCGGCAACTGCTCCCTGCACACCTGCGATGGTATAGCCGATAAAGGTCGCAGAATTGAGAGCAATCGCCCCTGGAACGGATTGAGCGATGACAAGAACATCTGCCACATCCTGCGGCCTGATCCACCGCTTCTTTATGACAATCTCCCGCTCAATGACAGGAATCATCGCATACCCGCCGCCAAAAGTAATCGGCCCAATTTTTAAGAAAACGAAAAATATCTGTAATATTAAATTCCACTTTTTATTCATCGATTAAACCACCTTTAAAGATCCCAGGACTCTATCTTTACCTGAAAGCTGAACCGGCTCGAAGTCTCATCCGCAGCATTGTTTGTATTTTTTGCCGCTGCCGCATGGACAGGGGTCGTTGCGTTTTGGGTGTTTACCGTTGTAGTAGTGTGCCAGGTTCTGCTGAAATAGTCTGGCTCGAACCCGGTCGCCTAGCTGTTTCATGCGTTCGTCGGCATAGCTGTAGATTCGCTTGTAGCTAGAGCAAAAGTAATCTACATCAGATGTCGCAAGCTCTGGTCCCCATTCCCGATTACGTGGGCAGCCTCCGTGACAAAGCTTTTTCCACTCGCATGTTTTGCAAGGATCAGGCAAATTCGGTTTCATTGCTAAAAATTTATCATATAAAGGATGTGCTAAAATTTCATCAATTGAATCGGTTCCGACATTACCAATCTTCCAATTTGGGTGAATAAAAAAGTCACATGGAAACGCATCGCCATTTTGCTCTAATATAATCGTTTGCGGACAGGACGCACGGTGAATACACGACCCTGGCTCGCGATTAACATATACATTCAGCATTTCATCAAAAAAGCGGATTGATGTCCGCGGTTCTCCGTTATTATACCAATAATCAAATGCCTCACATAGGAAATCGCCATATTCCTTCGGTGTGATGTCATAAACACCCAGCTTGTTAATTTCCTGCGCACGGAAGTCCATACATGGAATAAATTGGACAAATTGAAATCCCTCAGATTCAAAAAAACATATCATCTCAGAAGCTTTTGTCACATTCCCCTTATGAATCACTGATAAAATGTTGAAGTCCACCCGATGACTGCGAAGATAGTTAATTCCCCGCATGACCCGGTCGAAACTGCCCTGGCCGCTCGAGTCTACCCTTTTTGCATCATGAATCTCTCTTGTTCCATCCAGACTGACCCCGATTAAGAAGTTATACTTTTTAAAAAAGGCGGCCCATTTGTCCGTAATTAACGTTCCATTCGTTTGCAAGGAATTGCTGATGATCGTATTTTTGGGTGCATATTTCGCTTGAAGGGCCACTACTTCTTCGAAAAAGTCTAGGCCTGCTAAAAGCGGTTCGCCCCCCTGCCATGCAAAGGTGGCAGCCCCTTTTGAGCGTTCCATGTATTCCTTTATGAATTTTTCCAAAACAACAGAATCAATGTGGTTAATCTTTTTCCCCGGCTTGCCGCCACAGGTGCTGTAATAACAATATTCACAGGCCAAATTACAATCTTCGGAAACCGTCTTCCACATTACGTTGATATTCTGATGCGCAGTCGTCAAACAGCCAGTGCTCATTTGCCATCCTCCTCATTTTGAAAGCCCTGATGGAAAAACCATCAGGGCACAAGACTATCGTTTGAATTCCTTGGCGTGCAATGGCCCGCCTTCTTTCATAACGGTCCAGAGCGGGTCCACATCAATGTCCATCGTCGACATCATGTCATCATGCCACTCATTAAGGAAATAAACGGCCTCTTTACAAATGTCACGGCGCTCTTCAGCAAGATCATGCTGTTCATAAGGATCCTCCTTTAAATTAAACAGCATTTCTTTAGGGAATCCATTATTCCCGTCATGGTAAGTACGAATATAGAGCCAGTCCCCGAATCTGACGCTCCGCTGGCAAACATGGGCACATTGGGATACAACGAGGTATTCCCGTCCCGTGTCGGAACCATTTAAAATACTATCCGCGTAGCTTTGCCCATCCCATAACGGGGCCTTCTCGCCATCTAGCAAACTAGTAAGCGTAGGAGCAAGGTCGAGATGATAATGCAGACCCTCATCCACTGTTCCCTTTAAGCCGTTTGGCCAGCGAATAATCATCGGAATTCGGCATGTTCCTTGATCCGCCGTCCCATGTTCTGAGTAGATTCCTAACTCTCCCATATTTTCCCCGTGATCAGCACTTATCAGGATGGCTGTATCTTCCATCACACCCAGCTCTTCCAACTTCCTTAATACCTGGCCGACATGTTCATCCATATAGCGGATCGCACAATCATAATTGTCAATAATAACCCGCAAATCATTGTATTCTTCAATTTGCTTCCCGTGGCGCGACCATCTGAAATAATGTGTCTTCGCAAGCTCATTCATATGATCGATACTATGCTGTCTTACAAGCTTCTTGTGTTCATCAAACACTTCTTCCGTCAGCCACTCAGGCAGCGGATCGTTTTCGAAAGGATTTCCAAATTCATCTGGTGTTCGGTATGGGGTATGCGGATCCCAGAAATTCAAATGCAGAAACCAATTGTCTGAATCGCCATTGTCCTCTAACCATTTAAGAGCGACCGGCAGCACATGTTCCGCGGATTCACCGCCATTTCTGCCAATATTGAATACTTCATTAAACCCAGCATTAAAGGTCCAGGCAGAATGCCGTTCCGCAAAAGTACTGATAGTCGTCGTTTTATAGCCTAACCTTCTTAGTTTTCCTGGAAGGCTTTGACCAGCCAATCGATCGCTGAAACCGCGGCTCGGACCTTCGCGTCTCATATCCGCTGCCGTTCCTCCGTGACCGACAATACCATTATGAATTCCAAATCTCCCCGACATTAAAGCGGAGCGGGAGGGCAGACATGGTGCGTCTGAACAGTAATAATTCGTAAACGTCACACCCTCTTTGGCAACCTTGTCAATATTCGGTGTTGTGTCCCTGTGGTATCCGTAAGCGCCGATATGATCGGGGCGAAGTGAGTCCAAATCTAAGTAAAGAATTCTCATTAAGTAATCCACCTTCCTTGTATTATTGTAAAAAAGTACAAACTTACAGTTAAGTTACTTGGTACCAGAAACTGGAGCATTCACAATTTTCATGCTGGCTTTTATTAAGATTTTGAAATAAAAATCTAATATCATCCAGGTAAGTTAAAGAAGAAGAAAAGCGCCTTTTTGATTCTAAACCCCGGCGATAACAGAAGGCGTGGCAATTGTATGCCATAGATTGGCACTGATGGCTTTGGATTCTCCGTCCTGTTCCCGACAGTCGAAATAGAGAATGTCCTCTTCCAATTCTTCTAGCTCGCTTATTCTGCCTAACAAGTAATCATCGATCCGGTCAATCGCGGTCTGGATTCGCTGCAGCATTCCGCCCATTCTAAGATCAAATACGTCGAGGCCAAATATTTTATTCTCCTCCAGCCACTGGGCACGATAAACTTTTATGAACTCCTCCGCCCGCTTTTTCATTTCCGGCAAGAGTGAGTAACAATATGCTGACAGAATATCCTGCTTATTGTTGTTATAAGCCTTGCGTATGTTAATTCCGGCTTCACATTTTAATGCTAGTAATCTGCTTAATGCATGCTGTGTCTGGAAGACCTTCTTCCATTTCGGATTTCTAGCAATACACTGTTCAAAAAAAACTGTACAGCGGTCAAAATGGGCAGCATATTCATTAGGAATCACATGTTTGTCAAATAATCCGCATAATACATCCTGATACAATAAATATTTTTGCGGATTAATAGAGTGGACGCTGCCTAACGTGTTATCAGGCACGAGCATTGTCATATCCAAGTTCATGAAATCAACATAATTACCGCCGGTACAGGTGAGAAAGCGTTCCGAAAGATGCCTTATTTCAGAATTCCCTGCATAACACAGCTCCGCCCACAGCTGTAATGTTGGAAGAATGGAATAGATTGAAGCCTCGGCGCCATTATCACCCCACGCTGTGATTAACACCTCTTTAATTCCATTGCGTACGCAGCTATTATGCGCCATTTCACCCACATGACGGCTAAATTGATTGTTTGGCGCAAAGCCCATCCACTTCCAAGCACCACCTGCAAAAATAATCTTGTCACATAGCTGCTTGTGTTTTATTAACATGCCATCATATTTTTCGGGATCGACAGAATAGTAATCCCAATAAACGAGTGAAATATCATCAGGAATCATATCGATAACGTCCTGCCGAATCGGACTGTCGGTATCATAATATGCCCCCCCGCTTGCCAGACGGAAAAACATATCGCTCCACATCATTGGCTTGTAGCCGTACTTTCTAGCGATTTCCATAACGCGGCCAAAATGCTTTAACATCAGTGTGGATCTATCTTGATAACCATGCTTATCAAGATATTTGCCCAGCCCCATCATATGGGCCTCATCCATACCGATATTGATTTTTCTGCTGGATATATGTTCAGACATCGTCCGGAACATAGCATCAATTAATTGATAGGTTTTCTCCTCATCAATTAGTAAGATATCATTACAATCAACAATATCGGAAAAGGCATTCCATTTGAGTGCCGTCCCCAAATGGGCAAGTGTTTGAATACATGGGACAAGCTCGATACCAAACTGGTCGGCATACTGGTCCATTGTCTTTAGCTGTTCCCCGGTGTAACGGCCGCGCATATAGCCAAAATACGGATACTCTTCTATTTCATAAATATCCTCTGTATACAGCTGTACGGTTGAATATCCCATCAACGCAAGATGTTTAATGATTTTTTGAAAGGCTTCAATCTTTAAAACGGCATTTCTGGAGCAGTCAATCATAACACCCAGGCTGTTATAGACGGGGTTTTCTGTTATTTCAAACGGGCCGCCCCCTCTCATTCCTTCCATTAATAGTCCAAGTGCACGGAAGAATTGATGGGATTCTTGATAGGAGATGATACCTTTATTACCATCATATTGAATATGAATACCTGATTCTGTTTTTTCCACCTGAATCGGAATTCCTTTATCAGTTAATTGAAGGTTTACTAGATTTGCAATTTCACTGATACCAGGAATTAGCTGCTTCTCTAAGCCCAATAATTGTATTTCCATACCGGCAGCCCCCTAATGTAAAGGTCTATATTACTTGTAAAATAGAAACCAATAGTTGAAAGATTCATCCAGTAATATGCATCTGTCGTTTCCCCATAATCAAGATTCTACTATTCCTTTAAAGCAACGGATTTAACCATGTTTACCAAACTTTTTAATAATCGTAACAAAGTTCTTAGTATCTAACCATGTAGGGATGATTCTTTCTTTTGTATAATTGATACTTTTTATTCCATA
This sequence comes from Neobacillus kokaensis, assembly GCF_014656545.1. Lineage (GTDB taxonomy): Bacteria > Bacillota > Bacilli > Bacillales > Cytobacillaceae > Neobacillus > Neobacillus kokaensis. The sequence goes on along the minus strand of NZ_BNDS01000022.1, from coordinate 23,894 downwards.
GCATAAGTAATCCCTAAAATGTAAACTTAATTACTTTTACATTTTAGGGATAATCTCTCATTAGTATTTATTTATATTAATCTCGTTGCTTGTTGTTTTTCTCGTATACCCGTACATAGTCCACTACCATTTGGGCAGGAAGATTGGCGTTCTTTACATTACCGCCCCATGTACCTACTTCAGCTGTAATTTGAACAAAGGCAGGTACTCTAGAAACACCACCGGCATCCGTTCTCCAAGTTTCTTTGCCGTCAATATAGAATATATATTCTTTTTCATTCCAATCTAATGCAAATGTATGAAAGCCTTCATAAATTCCTGGAACGACAGGATATGCACCAGCACTTTTGTGATCTTCACCATAGCCATCCCAATGTAGCGCATGTACTACGGTATCGTTATTTTTATAGGCAAACGGAGTTTCCACAATATCGATTTCTGTTCCGTCTCTTCCTTCATCACCAACTGTATGTGCCCCATCTGTCATCAGCCAAAATGCACTCCAGAATCCTTCATCATTTGGCAGCTTTGCACGCATTTCATAATAACCATATGCCTGCTCAAATTTACCTCTTGTTGTGACAGCACCTGAATAATAATTTCCATCTCTTTCACTTATTTGAATAATTAAATTTCCTTTTCCGTCCAAAAAGGCTTCATCATTAGACCAATATCCATCCTTTCTTTTCCATTCAGGAGAGTGTGACCACTTACTAGTATCTAATTCGTCCCCTTCAAAATTATCTAAAAATGAAAGCTCCCAGCCTTTTTTCTCCATTTCTTTAATTTCTTTCTTTTCTCTCTTTCTTTTTTCCTTTTGTTCTTTTATTTCTTCCTTTGTTAACATTTTTATTTCCGCTTTATTAGGACTTGCTGCATAAGAATTCGAACTAATACATCCCATTAACAGTGCAACGGATAAACCACTTACCAAAACTCCCATCAATCTCTTACTGATTTTCTTCTCCATTAGTATCCTCCTCTAAAAAATCGGTAAATTTTTGACGTCAAACCACAAGAGTAAGTACTTACCTATTAATCAACTCCCTTAATGGCATGCTTAACCCGTTTACATTTTCAATCTAAGTGATAAAATTACACTAAGATTCTTTTGTAAGAGTCTTGCCTGGCCGCTTTAGGAGCACTCGCCAAAAGTATCATCCTATGTGCGGCCGATCTATTACAAACTAGTACTTGTTATCTAGTACTATGTTTATAAACCTGTAGTAAGCTGGCAGGCTTGCTATGTGATGAAAATTATGCTAGCTAACCTCGGATTCATACCCAGAAAATGTTAAGGCTGCTCCCCACTTAAGATATAAGCGATAACACTTCCCCAAAGAAAAATAATAATCACCGGAAATGACATTTCTCCCCATCGTATTCCTATTTTGGAAAGCGATTTCAATAAACGGGATTCTTTATAAAAACAGCCTCCTAACAAGATGATTATTGTCAAGAAGCCGTTAATATTTAGGCAAATAGAACTATTCCGCTTGTAAAATTAATATCGAAAACAAAAGTGACGCTAAAGCCTTCTACCGTAACAATTCACTCTTCTTTTAAATTATTTACATTTAGTAAAAGACTAACAATCCTTATAAACACTTAGTTTAAACGCGTTTAAAAACTCTTTACATATATATAGTAGTAAACTTCTATTCATCTAACAATGTAGAGATGATTGTTCTTTTTGTATTTTTGATACTTTTCCGATATTCACTTGGGGATATATTAAAAGCCCTCCGAAACGTGTGGGTGAAATGGGGCGAATCGCAAAACCCACATTTTTGGGCAATGGCTTCAATTGTTTGGTCCGTTGTCTCCAGCAGTCGCTTGGCTTGCAGCATCCTTAATTTTTTTACCATTTTCATCGGTGTCAGACCGTAAATTTCTTTGAAAACACGGCTAAAATATACTGGATTCATGTGATAAATCTGGGCTAATTCATCACGTGTAATATTTTCTCCTAAGTTGTTTTCGATATAATGTAGAACATTGTTAAAACGGTCGGTAATATACGACTCGTTCGGGGTTCGTTTTCCGCCAAACTTTGAGCTTTCCAAAATTTCATAAAGCAAGGAGAATGCTAGAAAACTCGACTGGACCGTTCTGTAATCGTTTGTTTCCTGCAGCCAGATGCTTCTTAGTTCATCAAACTTTTTCTCATACAGAATGGGGTCGCGAATTTTCACTACTTTCCCGAGTGGATACAGGCTAAAGTAATCCACTTCCTCCATTACCTTTAAGTCAATGTTAAAAAGATAGTGAATCCCATCCGTTTTTGAAATAACATTAAACGGCTTATGCGGCCGGTGAATCATCACATCCCCTGACTTCGCCACATACTCTTTCCCTTCAAAGGTAGTTATAACCTCGCCCTTCTTTATGTAAGCAACGGTGTAGCAAGACTGCACATAATCAAAGATCACCCGCGACTTATACTGAATCTTCTTCACATCAAACAACGAAACCTTTAGCTGGTCACTTACACTAAATGTCATTGAAGTCCCTCCTCTTGACCAGATTTCTCGAGAGTGCTTGAGCTGTCCTTGCACTTCCTTCCCTAGACAATAAATTACTGCTTAAAAACGTCATCATTTTCTTTATATAGTAAAAATATAACACAACTAATATCACGATACAGTCTAGCTTTTTAGAAGGATAAAAGAACTTAGCCTAATAAAAATAGAAGCAAGGGAGCCGTCCGTCCCCCTTGCTTCTACATTATTAATCCAAACGTTCAATTCGCAAGTTGTCTAGGATGAAGGTTCCTGCACCGGTGTCTCCGTTTAGTGGAGTACCGTCGCTGAAGATTCCGATGTAGGTTTGCCCATTATCAGAGCCTGTGACAGTAAACTCAGCCGTTTTGGTGTCGGTTGAAGCCGAAAGCTTGTCATTCACACTCAGTCCTTTGACAGCCGTAATGTCTCGAGCATCAATTTCCTGGTCCCCTGAGATAAAGCGATAGGAATTGACTGTCGTTTGATAGTCAAATGAAACCTTATATTTCACGCCTGGATCAAAGTGGAAATGCTGTGGAATCGTGCGATACGTCAGACCCTTGCTGCCAGTATTCACTTTCACCGACCATTTACCTGCAATCACGTCATCGACCAGCTTTTTACCTGCCCAGCCCTTTTGTGTATATGGGGCATGTAATTCAGAAAGGTGAATCCGGTTATCTGCTACTCCTTCCGAATTGCCGATCACAAATGGGTAAATCCCTTGAACGACTAATTCAAAGTCCTGCTGGAATACCTTTGGTGATACTTGATTTTTTAAAGACTTTTGAACGATTCGAATATCATCAAATTTCGTATTTCCTTCACCTGCATCACGGCTAAGAACTAACTCGGCCTTCTTAGAGGCTGCTGTAAAACTTACTTGCATTCTTTGCATTTTGCTATTGTAGCCATCATTGGAAGCATGTGAATCTGCTTTAACATAGTTCTTTTGCAGGCTGCGAAGCGTGTAGTTGCTAACTTCCTTGTCATCCGAGATGGCTACTTTTAATTCTGCCTTAACATCGCTATTATTTTCCACGTACACTTCCGCCACATAATCTTTTCCCGGCTCAAGATCTGTCAACACTCGGGATACAGATGTAGTTTCGGATGGACTGTCAATATTTAAGTAATAATCGCCGCTGCTTAAGTTACGAGCATCATCTGTTTGATTTGTTTTGACAACTGTTACACTGTCCTTATCCCCGGCAACCTTTGTATGAGGATCCTTGACCGTTCCCGAATTAAAACCGGTGTCATAAACATGAGCATCCTTGCTCCAATCGTCAACCTGCAGCCCCTTCTCCTTTTTGTCTGGGACTACAACATAAGGAGTTGCTGCCTCAGCCTTCAATGTTACCTGGTTATTAACAACCCTGACTTTTTTCACATTTTTGCGGCCCTGGTCAGTCAATTTATACACATAAACCTTTTGATTCGGACCAACAAATCCTTCCGGCAATGTCCAGGTTGTGGTGCCGCCTTTTAAATTCCAGTGATACATTTTTTCTGCTTTAGGAGTTGGGTGTTTAAAGTCCTGATCTACCCAAGGAAGTAAATAGGCATGATCATCAAGAACAACATTTCCATTTAGAGTAATCACACGTTCTCTTGAATTGTCTTTTCTTTTGACCACCACCACATCTCCGTTGCTTGGGTCCGCCAGTTTAATCTCTTTTTCCAAGTTGGTTTTCGTTTTGTCACCTTCTACAGTAGTCCAGTTCGTGACATAATACTTTTGCAGAAATTTCGTCGGCACATTGGTATCAAACGTCATCCGGATAAAATTGTCAAAGTTCTTATCAGATGACCAGCCTTCAAAACCGGCTAAATCAAAGCCGCCAAGCAATGGGTGATCAGCTGTTCCGCCTGCTTCCGGCCAATTTAATACCCAAGAATCTTTTTGATGATTGCCAATAAAGCGAAGCACTTCAGAGTTGAGTCCTTTTTGAGTTGGTCCGCCATGTTTTTTGTCTGTAGTCCAGTGCTGCCAAGTTGAATAATTCACAATAGACGTACTATACTCAGTTGCAACTCTCCACCCCCGACTCATTAATTGCTCGGCAACTCGATTGGATTCCCATTGGTCCTGTAACCAAACGTCCAAATAGATAAAATCAAGATCAGGCACCGCAGACTTTAATTTATCTAACCGTTTTGCAGCGTTCCTGAGTACAAATCTTTTAATTTATTAATCGTATAAGACTGATCTAGCCAGCCCCATCCTAGAGAATTGGTACCATCAATTAAATCCTCACTAAACACTTTCGCTTCAGGATATGCTTCTTGGGCATTAATATGGACACCAAACTCCGAATTGTACTTATGACCTTCTTTAATGAGCGTTTGTAAATCCGTAGCACCGCCCATTCGTTCGCCGACATTGTCATAATCAGGATGTGCACTATCATGTCCTTCACTTTGATATCCTTTTAACAGCATAGACTGACCTAACCCATCTGTTGCAAGGGCAACCTTTTTCACATTATCCAATGTTTTCAGGAACGGCTGCTGTGCCTGCGAACCAAAGTTCATGACAACACGTGTTATTACATTATTATTTATATTCTCTGAGCCCAGAATATCCGGCATAATCCCACGGTAAGCAATCGCCCCGTCCTGCCAATCCACCATATCGTCTTTATTCAAATCTTCAGCGATCGCGACTTTAATTGTTGGTTTGGCCTCCTGCGATTTTGGCATAAAGTCTCGGTGATAGTAAAGCAGGCTGGAGCCAATTCCCATAGCCTTCTCACCATTTTCACTTGTAAAACGATTAGCTGTTAGGTTACGGTAGCCGTCAACTTCGGAACTGGACCATACCCCCGCACTTAATTGATCTGTTGAGAGGATCGCCGTGTAGTATCTTGCTGACGTTCCCATGCCTCCCATTGATGAATCAACTCGTACATCGACATCACCTGGTTTCGTCACATCACTGCTGAGGTTAGTTAATTTTGCTTTCGCATTGGTTTGTGATGAATTGACTGAAATAAGGTTTAGATTAGGGAATTCAATCGTTTCAATTTTTGCACTATCAGAATTGGTGATCTCGTCAAACGTGTAAACTACTTTATTCTTCTCAACCTTTAATGACATTTTAAAAACTGCATTAAGGTTTTCAAATGGATCAACTACTTTTAAGGTATACTGGACCTCACTCTTGCTCTGCTTTTTAAAACTTACCTCTGGATAATAAAGAGCGCCGTTTACCTTTAGGCCGTATACTGGGGTTTTTTGTCCATCCATGACCTTGTCGCCGACTCGGTATTCAACAACCCGAGGGAATACTTGGTCAATGGTCACATTCATATAATCAGAGCTGATGTTATTTTCAATTGGTGGTGTATTTGGTGCTTTAGGTGGGATATTTTCCTTAATCTTGATGTTAGAGATGGTAATGTTAGCAGCACCGCGGCTCTTTTCAAATCCTAGTAAGCCGGCTTTGTCGACACCGCCAGTTAGTGTCCAGGAATTTACCTTTTTATCATTAATGTACAAAGTGGCTATATCATCGGTGAATTTGAGGCGTAAATGATAGGTTTTATTTGCTTCTAATGGCACACCTGACGTCATCGCCGTCCAAGTGTTCGCTGGGCCAAAGATTTCGCCAAAATATTGGTTGTTCGTATCCTCTGTTCCCACATATGTGTAAGCGGATGGATCTTGAACACGGTAGATAAGCCCAAAGCGGTTCATGGTACCTGTTCCGGGTGTAATATCCGCTTCAAAGACCCCATTCTTAATCGGTTTCATGTTATTGTAAACTATACGGTTCTTTTGCGTTGAAGTGACCTTGAAAGTGGCTGACCCATCTTGATTATATGTGACGGTGCCATCGCCGGAAATAACTTTCAAATCTCCCTCTTCCAGCCTGTTATCGGTAATGTCCACGGGTTCTCCATCATTCGCTGCTTCTGCGGCTGCCCGTAATGGCTGTGTAAACCCCGGCGATAACAAGGGCAAAAACAAGAGTATTGCCAATAAAATACTGAAGCTCCTTTTAACATTTTTCCTCTTCAACTTCTCTCCTCCTTTAAACATGTTCCTTTCTAGATTACTTTTCTTAGGCCCCTCGAACAATATGGATATTGTCCGAATTTTTAGATATATTGTTTTTAGTGAAATGCATAAAAATACGAACAGTATCTGTCACTGTTCGCATTTTAAGATATTAAGAGAGTAAGAAATTTTCGGTCACCATCACCATCATATATACTTTTAAGAAAAATAATAAACCTTATTTTCCACTCCCAGCCGTCATTCCTTCGATAATCTTATCCGACAGCCATAAATAGAAAATTAAGATTGGGAATACGATAATAACCACTCCCGCAAACAAGCTTACCCAATCGGAGTTATATTGCATTGATTGATAAAATTGATATAAGCCGACGGATAATGTGTACTTTTCATTAACATTCATATATGCTTTTGCAAGTAAAAACTCATTCCATAATCCAACAGCATTTAAAATCATAACGGTAACCAGGCCTGGACGGGCCATTGGAAGCATAACCTTCCAAAAAATCGTATTTTCACCCGCCCCATCTATAATCGCTGCTTCCTCTACATCTGAAGGCAAACTTTGAAAAAAACCTGTCAGAATAAAGATTGTAAATGGCAGCGATAGCGCGATATAAACAATAATCAGGCCTAAAAATGAATTAATTAAGCCCATTTTTATTAACAATAAATAAATCGGAATTAAAACAGCTTGATAAGGAATTCCAATTCCAATAACAAAGGCATTAGTTAAAAACTCCCTGCCAAAAAAGTGGTATCTGGATAAAACGTAAGCGGCAGGTGCACTTACCAAGACGATCCCAAATACACTTAATGAAACCACTATTAAACTATTAAAAAAATAGGAAGCAAGGTCAGACTGTACCCAAGCAGTATAATAATTCCCCCACTGAAGTGAGTCCGGAAGACTCCAAAAGCCTTCAAAAAGTTCACGATTCGTTTTAAGCGAGGCTAATATAATCCATCCTATTATGAATAAAATAAATAACGTCCATACATATAAAAATGTTTTTCCAAGCGCTGACCACACATTACCCCCGTTTGATTTCACTTTATCTTGCTCCTTTCTGTTTCGGCCCCAAAAGCTCTATAATTCATACACTTCACGTTTGAATAACTTTCTGCCAGTAACAACAAATAACAAGACAACCATAACCATGGTTACCGCAATTGCACTTGAATATCCCAACTGATAAATAGGTGTTCGCTGGCCGAATCCCAGAATGAATTGATACATTGCCGTATTCCACATCCTTGTCGGCGGCTCCGCTCCACCAAACGCAAACAAGAAATCAAATAAACGAATAGCGTTGATTCCCCATAAGATAATTGCAATTGACATAACATCCCATATTAAAGGAAGGGTAATATTTGTAAAAATTTTAAACGTGGATGCCCCTTCTACTCGAGCAGCTTCAAAAATGGTGTTAGGAATTTTATCAACCCCAGCCAAGAGAATAATGGCATAAAATCCGGCACTATACCAAATAATTGAAATTATAGCAGACATCATAATGTTATTAGGACCTGTCCAGTTAATAGGGTTAACTCCAATAGACGTTAAAATCGAATTAAAAAAGCCAATGTCAAAGCGGTATAAATAATTCCACACTACTGCCAAAGCAATAGGTGCGATGATTTGCGGAAAAAAGATAATCGCCCGAATCGCCTTTTTTGCTGCTACCCCCTGGCTCATTAGTGCTGTAAATAAAAAACCAATAAGAAAAACAAAAATACCCCCAACAAACAAAATGAGCATCATATTTAAAAATGACTGCCAATATATAGGGTCAACCAATATTTTTCCGTAATTTTTCAACCCGACAAATTTCATATCATCTGTAAAACCGCTCCACTCATGGAAGCTGATCCAGAGCCCGTAGATTGCGGGGCCAACAAAAAAAATGAGATATAAACTAACTGCTGGCAACAAATATGGAATAGTAAGTTTTTTCCTCCCAGTCCTCACATTTTCTCCTCCTTCTTTCAACACGTGGTGTTTTAAAGAAAGCAGGAGAACGCCTGCTCCTCCTGCTTTCCACTATTTTTACTTCTTACTCCAGAAATCCTTCGTTTGTTTCTGCAGTTCATTAATAAACTCTTCAGCCTTCATTTCACCGAATATTAATTTATCATCGAGCGGTAAAAATACAGTTTTCCACCAATCTGGATATTCAGCCTGCAAACCATCGTATTCTTTATGGAAGGAAGAGGCATTGACGACAATCTCTCGAAAATCTGCTAACGCTTCTGGGGCTTCTAAATCTTTTCTAGTACTAATATTTTTAGTATCTTTAACAATGCCTTCTTGGTATTTTTTCTGCATGGCAAAGGCTAAGAAATCTTGTACCGCTTTTTTGTCTGCGCCTTTGGGAGCAACCCATCCAATTAGATAAAGTTCAGCTTGATCTTTACCGCCTTTTCCACCCTCAATTGACGGGAAAGGAAAAGCTTTATAAACGAAATCCTTTGAAGAATACTCAGCGGTTTCACTTGATAACCAGCTGCCAACTAAAACCATCGCTGATTTGCCACTTGCCCAAGCTGTTTGAGCTGCAGGGTACTGACTTCCTTTATACCCATCTGCAAAGAATTTGTTATCCACAAGCTCTTGCACCTTTTTTGCTGCTTCTAGATACCCAGGCTGTCCCCAGGTTTCACCTGTTTTATCTCCGGCAGCCTCTACTAGAGTACCTGGGCCCATCAAACGCTCAACTAACCAGTAATAGTAATAAGCATTATAAAAGTCAATATTCCCATCCTGTGCAAGTGGAGCTAACCCTTTACTCTTAAACGTCTTATTTACCTCAACAAATTCATCCCATGTGGCTGGTGGTTTTACTCCATATTCCTTGAAGAGGTTTTCATTATAGTGGAAACCAGAGCTGATGATTTCATATGGAATAAAATAAGTATCTTCCCCCTGCTGATAAAATGGTAGAACTTCATCAATAAATACATCTTGGAATGGTGTTTCTTCATTTGGTATTTTCATAGAGAGCAGCTCATTTAATGGTTCTGCCAGCTTGTTTTTAATTAACGCCCCTTCAACCTCCGCCCCGGATTGTTCTGTTAGATCAGGTGCATCCCCGCTTAAAGCCGCGTTTCTTACCTTCGACATAACTTCCCGGCCCATCCATTGTACATCGACCTTAACATTCGGATTAGCGTCTTCGTATGCATCAATAATTTTTTGGATGACAACTTGCTGTGGTTCCCCTTTGTTCCACATAGACCAATACTTAATTGTAGTTTTTCCTGATGAAGAGGTACTGCTGCAGGCAGCTAGTAATATAACAGCGGCCAACAGTATTGAAATGATACGGCTAATCTTTTTTCCCACGTAATTTCCCCCTCTTTTTCTAAAAAAATATTTTTACACACTATTCAACAATTAAATATAAACCAACTGGGTTGACGGGCCCACCATATATATATAATGGAAGGAAAAGAGAGATTTCATTTTATGATCCCTCTTCTCCTAAGTACCGGTACGTAAAAATGGGTTACTAGCGGCCCTTTTGGTCTAACTCAGACTTTATCTTCTCAAAGCTTTGTGTGAAATCTGAAACAGCATCATCTACCATTTGCTGCGTTGAATTTGGATTTTCATATACATCTACAATTTTATCTTTTAACCTATTAAATCCTGAAGTCTCTAAACTTTCCTTCGAATAACGCTTTACATCGAAACGCTGAATTTCCTCATAAACTGCCGCCAATTTTGAAAAATCGGATGCCCCTGCCATTTTCTTATATACTTTTATTTCAGCAGCTGATGCAAAGGTATTAGCAGGAGCCCCATAAGTTTCAGTGATGTACAATCGATAGAAATTAGCTTCAACCGGTTTATCAAACTCAATCATTGAACTTCCGCCATTCTTCATTTCTCCGGAATTTATTGTTTTCCAGCTGCCTTCTGCATTTGTATTCGATACCTGCAATTCGTATTTTTTTACATTCCCGTTGCCGTTCCTGCTAACATACTCATAAGCATCAACCGGTGCCGCCTCCGGCATTTCAATGGTGATCCAATGAGGTGTTACCGGTCGCGCTCCATTATACTGCGTATGCCACCAAGTCAATGTCTTTCCGTCTAATACATTCGCTGCCGGTCCTTCATTCGTCCCGGCTTGTTTCTCCTCTGAATCTGCATAGGCTTTGTAACCAGTTCTATCTAATTCCTTATATCCAGGCTTTAAGTTCAGAGATTCATAGGATTTTTTTGCATCATCATATGGTGCTGCTTCATTCTTTATTTCAACCTCTGCAATCTGGAGATTCGTTTCTTTGCTGCCGGCCGTAATTTTGCCGCTCGGCAATGAGAATATATCCTTTACGTATTTAGATGACACAAGTTCTCCATCCAAATACAGCTTAATCATCCCATTTGCTTCTCTAACAGCCTTCACATCATGCAGATTTCCATCGTTTACTTTACCCTGAACTTTTTCAACAGTAGTTGTAGGTTTATATTGATCCGTTCCAAACGTTCCTGTTGCCTTTTCAGCTACAGTCGTTATAGTTGACTTTGAATGGACAACATCGTCCCCAAGCGTATAGTTGAGATAGCCCTTTTCGTCAATAGCAATGGAATAGGCGCCATTTTGGTTTAAAATCAACTGGTTCTTTCCTGTTGTTCTAAACTTAAACGAGATGGAAAAGTCGTCTGTTCCAACCAGTGGAATTTGTTTCTTAAATTTATATTCTTCATTTTCAATGCTATACAAGTCTACATTTGCCGTTTCAAAATGAACAGTCTTCAAGTTTTGTCCATTCTCCACATCCGTTTTCTCAAACAGCTTTGCTGCATAACCATTTGGATACCCATGGAATTTCTTCTTGATCGCAGCCGGAGTGCCCCAAATGTTCTCAATATGAATGTCGATTTGATTTTCCTTCCCAATTCTTTTATCAGCAGTAAGCTCAACGGTTCGATAATCTTCTAAAATAGCGGCTTCTGCCTGCTTCCCGTTAACTGTAATGTTTGGATTCTGAATTCGCTGGTCAAATTTTACCCTCACCGTATTTTCTGCAGTATTTTTTACAGAAATAACTTTTGCTAGTCCATGCTTTTTGCTGGTAAACTGGTAAATTCTTGACTCATGGGGAGCCAATGTCACAGTTAATTCATCCCCATAGCTGATACTCTTCTCATTGGTTTCATCAACCCTTGGCAATAGCTGCGCCATTTTGGCATTTTCTATTTCAGTTGGAACACCTACTGTATTATCTAATTTCAGGGTATAGCTCTGTTCTTTATTGCTTGCATTTCTAAATGAAACAATCCCTTCGCCGCCGTTCCAAGCAGAATAGCCATAAACGCCGCCTTGATCAGGCCTTTTCCCGAACAGCTTGGCTTTTTCAAGCGTTTTCGCATTGCTTTCAGCCCACTCTAAGACATCAGCTGTTATTCTCCACTTTGCATCATTCATCATACTAGGTGAAAAATACAATTCCCAGAATGCTGTTCCTCTCGTGGCATTAATCATCAAGTAATTTCTAAAATCGTCATCTGTAAATTTGATGCCGGCAGAAACTCCGTAAATGGGATCATGATTATACACATTTTTTAATGGGAACTGCAGATCATTTTTCTTAAAAATGTTAAAGTACACATTGTCTCTATATGACATCATCTGTTCTGCCTGTGTTCCTCCAAAAGCGTTTAAAAAACCATTATCGCCGGAGTCTTGAATCCATATTGTATTTCCCCACTGCAGCAGCCACGGACTTGGATTTACATAGCAGGTCAGATTTAAAAATAAACTTCTGCCTTTTTCTTCCCTTTCCTTTCTCATTGCTTCAAAGGTGTCAATCCACGTTTCCCATAGGCCTGAAGTAAAATACATATTGTGGTCACCGCCAACCATATGGTTGTTGTCTGGGTCGGTGGAAGGCCTCAAAGCAAATCCATCCAGCTTCCAATATTCAATATCAAATCTATTTTGATAATCCAGGAACAGCTTTGTTAGATTGTTGACATATGTTTTTGAACCTACATCCACACTTTTCCAATAATCATTCGTAACATGTCCTGTTCCATTCTTTTCGAGGAATTCGGCAAACCCGCCAAAGTAATTGTATCCGCCTTGTGGGCCAAGCCAAAGGCCGAACGTCGAGCCAAACTTGTTTGCCATATCACTGGCTGTATATAATTCATTAGGGAATTTGTTATTGAATTCCCAGAAACCGGTTCGATTTTTATATGGCGATCCAGTTGCCTGGCCGCTTGAATTAACCGTTTCATAAGCATTCCAGCCATCATCCACAACATAGGAGTCCAAAGGCTCCACGCCATTTTTGCTTAACTCTTTTTCAGTACCATAAAATGAGCTGGCAATACTTGCATCTGTAATATCCATCATATTGTCATACCAGGAATTGTACTGCTTTCTGAATTCCGTCTTTGTTGCGATGTCATTAATATAGGCAAAGAAATCCGTTTGAACGACATCTTTATCGGTAGCCGCTGCAGCACCCATGACACTATTCCAGGTCGTAAAGCTTCCATCTTTACCAAGCTGATGGTCTTCTTCCAGCTTTTTAAAATCCTTTCCCGAATAATACCTGACCTGCATCGTATTATTTACAACATCAGTATCAGACGCAGGGAATTCCGATCCAAAGAACAAACCATTTGCATAAATCGGCTGTCCTAGAACCAGTTCATATTTGCCAATCCACATGGAGGAAATATCCTTTAAAGGCGGGTGATGAAAAAGACCTTCCACTTGATCGGGCAATACGAATTGATCCACATCGATATAATCGATTGCAATATCTTTATTTGACGATTTGATTTCCAAGTTGCTCCTTAGGTAAGGCGCGCTATTCTCCACAAAAACATTGTACTTAATGGTCCAAACCGAATTATATTTTTCATAATCGTCAAACACAAATTGGACTTTTTTCCCCGTTTTGTATTCCGCTTCCTTTACTTGTTTAATAGTCAAATCACTTGCATTGATAAATCTTTTTTCCGTATTTCCGCCTGGATTGGATTTTAATGTATCCTCAAACAAGTAAATTTCCGCTCCAGTAAACGAAATATCATTAGACAGTCCACCACTTAATTGAACAATCTTAACGTATCTGGCTGTTTTAGCCTCTAGTAAATTCCCATAGACCATATCTCCCACATTGTAGAGATTGCCTGCTTTATGCAAATTGTAGTCTTTGGTTGAGAATTCTCCGGTTCCGGCATCTATCCATTTCTTACCGTCATTGCTCACCTTAATTTCGTATTTTCCTAATGTTCCATTGATTCCATATGCTTGTTCTTGGTATCCTGGTCTTTTTTGATAACCAAACGAACCAATTGTCTTTTCTTCCTTTAAGTCAATAACTAATTCATAAGGCCATGCCTTATTTCCATTCCAAAAATCCACATACGTGCTGTCATTGCCATCCAGCATGGCAGCACCATCTACAGATTTACCAATAGAATCATAAACGGCTGCAGTCCACTTCGTTCTATCAATCTGAATTTTTGGCTTTTGATTATCAGGAATTTCCGTATTCGAAGACTCAGTTACTAAATTGATAGAAAAATCCTCCGATCCTTCTTTAGGAACGAAGTCCTTTCCGATCCTTTGGTTCATGATGACCTTTGTTTTCAACTTTGAATGGGATACATCGATAACCCGTTTGATAGCGTCATTTCCAATTTCTACTTTGTCCTTATCTATGTTTATAAAGCTTGGTTCTGCCGCTAAGGCTTTGGTTGGATTTGGACTGCTTACGGTCGGAAGCATAATGTTAACCATAAGGGCAGCAGAGAAGAACATGGACAGTATTTTTTTCACCGTTTCCCCTCCAATTAAAATAAGGTATGAAAAAAATTGGGCAGTGGGGTTGAAGGAACAACCCCATCACCAAAAAGATCATAATAGATTCATATTTTTACATTAATCTACGTATGCAGGATTCTTTATAAAAACTTCTATCTCAGCAACAGATAACATCAGCGGTCCGCTATGAGATTCCTCGAAATTAATTGAACATTTTGTAAGCTTGGTTCCGGCCGGTATAGCAGCCTCGGCAAGATTAAAGGTTACAGATGGATCATCAACTTTAACAGTTTTCGAGCCCAATTCATACTCTTTTCCGGATTCGGTATATACTTTGGCACTTAGCTTTTTAATTTTTCCGTTTGTATATTGCGGGCGGTTATAGACAATAAATTTCGTCAATTCTTGTGGTTTTGTAAAGTTAATATCTACGTTTAACGGCAGCGAAATACCATCTTCTTCAGTAATCAACCATTTCAGTTCTGCCAGGGAATTCTCACTTATGTCACCATCAATCAGCTTAGCAAAGGCTGCTGCACCGCCTTGCATCTTCTCACCCGGACCAGTAGCCGTCATATCTTTATTCGTTAATTTCAGCTCTTTCGGCTCCTCCGGCTGTTCAGCTTCCCCCGGTTCTTCACCAGGCTTTAGTACGCTGCCAATTCTATCAATCGTATGGAAGGCTGTATTAACCAGCAAGGATCTGGTGATAGGCATATCGAAAGTTACATCCTTCTTTGCCTTAAGTTTTACTGCGGCCAATGTCATCGTACCATCTAATGTTTTCTCATTCCCTTTGTTGGAAAATGCAGCCATAATTCGTTGCTCTGCCTTTCCAATCCCGGCAAGTGCTGAATAATTTAAAATTTTGGCAGTTTCAGTGGTTGGAGAAACTATATTTTCGCCCTGCTTTACTACCTCATATTTGTTTGGATCAAGCTTCAGTTCCAAGTTGAAGGCATTGATATCTTTTAACCCGGCCCCAACAATTTCTACTGTAAACTCCTCTCCCGCTTTCAACTCCTGCTTGCTCGGTCTGATATCCAACCTTCCAGCACCCGGTCTGCCCGTTGCCTGAAGCGGCTGCTGTCCCAATTGGGAAGCTACATACATTAAATCGTAGGCATCAATAACACCATTGAAATTAATATCAACCTTTGATACCTGTCCCCAAGCTGTATCAGTTTGATCCACACCCATATAGCTGGCAAAGAAAAGCAGGTCCTCTTCATCAATTTTTCCGTTAGGGATATTCTCGCCTACAACCGTTCCTTCTGTTTTATCCTTTTTGTATGGTCTGAATTCTTGCGCGCTTCCAAAACCGCCAACGGAGTTTGTAATGGTCAGCTTAATATACCTTGCGTATACATTTTCCGGAAATGGAATGACCTTCGTATCCTTGCTTCGGACAAACGTTCCATCTTTAATGATATTTTTATAGGTTTTACCATCAAGACTGACATCTAAATTGTATTTTAAGATGGTACCATTTCCTGCATCCGGTCGTGGAACATACTCCAGCTTATCTAATTCATAAGCCAGCTTCATATCAATCTCAAAGGTATGCGGCAATTTATTACCTGCATCTCCCCATGCTGTATGCCACAATGTTTCATCCTTTCCATCGACAGCTAAAGCTGCTTCCTGCCCCGGCTGTTGACTATTTGCTTTTGCTGTCATATTCTTCGGAACATTTCTGTAACGGTCAAGCTTCGTTCTGATTTTGACCTCATCACTCCAGCCGGATGAGCCTTTTGTATTGGCTGCTCTAATTTGGTAGGAATACTCTGTATCAGACTTTAATCCTGAGTGAATGAAGAATGGTGTTTGCTCGCTGTCACTTGACTTAAACACATTTGTATGAACAACCCCGTTAATCATTAAGTCATACGTTACATTCTCGCCATCAGCCTTCTCCCAATTCAATGTAATGTCTTGGTCGGTAATGTTCGTTTCATCAGCATGAAGTCCGGATGGAATAGCAGGAACTGCCTCATCGACTACTTCTTTCTTTTGCGTATTGTCAAAGCCATTTACTGAAAAACTGACAGTATGTTTAGTGATATCTGTTTTTCCAACCTTAATGTATAACTTTGGTGATGTAATAATTTCTTTCTTTTCAAATGATGAACCTTTTGTAGCATATTTGTTCAGATTTGGGTGTTCATTAAAGAAGTACACGTTTTCCGAGTTTTGATAATCCTCTTCACTTTTTGCCTTCCTTAATTTAACATTTTTATTATCAACTTTAGCCTTTACATTCTTTGGGATGGCACGTGTATTGACAATCACTTCTGTTCCCCTGTCTTTAACCATTCCTTTAAAGCCCTTTCCTTTAGCGGGATGGACGGTTATATCAACTTTGTTTCCAATAATCTCAGAAGTGACCTTTGTTCTTGTACTTTTTCCTTCCTTATAATCGACCGTTTTACCATCATCTTCATAAAGGGTAAACTCTGACTTTCCTGATGGATAAACATCAAATATTCTATTTTCGGAACCGTCCAATTCATTGATGGAATTGTTTTCTTGCACCATTGGAATGATTGCGCCGGCCTTAACAAATACGGGAGTTTTCCATAGCGGCGCGTTAAAGTTATGAAGTACCGAACCTCCCTGATATTGATCTCCTGTAAAATAATCAATCCAAACTTGATTTTGATCCGGCAGATAAATATCGTTCCTCACTTCAGCAGTATTAGAGCTTCCATCATATATTGGCGCCACTAAAAGACTTGGTCCCCACATATATTGATACTGTGTTTCAGTCCCATAAGTATACGGATCATTGGGATATTCCAACATCATCCCTCTTACCATCGGCATAGAGGTTCTGGATGATTCCTCGGCAATTGTGTAGTTATAAGGCATCATTTGTGCCTTTAATTTCAGGTACATTCGATTAATCGACGCATATGGTTCACCATAATTCCACGGATTTTTAGATTTGCTGTAATCAGTGCCTCCTGATGCCCAGCCGTCCATATCGATTTGAATAGGTGTGAATGCCTTCCATTGAAAGTCGCGTGTCTGAATTTTCGGTTCTCCGCCAAATATACCGTCCATATCTGAGCCGACATTTGGATTTCCGGATAAGCCGGCGCCAATGTAAGTAGGGATATGCATCCTAATATACTCCCAATTACCGCCATATTGGTCACCTGACCATAATGTTGAATAACGCTGAGTACCTGCCCATCCATCTACAGTGATAACGAATGGACGTGCACCACCAGAATATTTTTCTATTCCTTCTGCTGCTTGACGAGTTGCATTTAATGCCATGGAATATCCTTGCCCAACCCATGCAACATCCGTCTTGATAGCTCTTACACCAGCCTTCACTTCTCCTTCAAGGTCTCTGCGTAATGGACTGTCTTCCGGTAAATTAGGATCAGGATAGAGATTGCTTTGTGTCCATAAACCTACCTCGACTTTTTGATCATTGGTTTTATCAACAAATTGCTTTAAATTATCCAATCCGCCATACCCGCATCCATAGCCGTCATTTGGTAAAAACCATCCTAACGGCATATCTTTCTCAACATGTTGATTTACGTTATTTAGCCCATTCGTCAAGAGTGTCCGCTGGTCCTTGTGGCCATTATGGGTTCCATTAAAACAGTCAGCATGCCCTAAATAGAAACCGTATTCTGGCATAAGCGCTGGTTTCCCAGTTAATTCTGTATATTCGTTAATGATTTTTGGAATAGAATCATCAACAAAATAATAAGCATCAAATCTGTCTTCATTGTGCGTAAAGGTTGCGGTATTCTTAAAATCATAAAGGCCCGGCTTAAAGGTATTTCGCATAACTCCGTAGCCTTCTGTACTTAAATAAAATGGGACTGGACTTGATGCTGCTCCTGCATCCCAGCCTCCCCCGATCGCAATTTTTATGGAATTATTCTTATGTGCATAAAATCCATTCTGCTGGCCGCCTCCATAAAAATATTCATCTTCGTTTGTATCAAGGGTTTGAACTGTACCTTGGCTTGAATGTTTAAGTGGTTCGCTTTCCTTCCAAAGCAACTTTGATCTTTTTTTATCGTACAGGCTCATTTTTGAATCAGCTTTATCTACTCTTAATTCCAAGGCATCCGTCGAGATTAGATAGTTATTATCGTTTTCCTTGACCTTAACGGTAATTTCTCCATATTGCTTTTTGTAATCGCTAACATTTTTGTCGATAATTTTCGTTTCATGGTCAGGTTTGTTGGGAGTGGGATACTCTTCAAAAATTCCCTTTGGATCTAAATGCATCCGAAGAACATTATTTTTTAAAAAGTTTATTTTTATTTTTTCTCCTGTTTCTAAGCTAAGGAATACATCATTTCCCTCGTTTCCAATACTTGTTACTTTTCCTATAGTTTTATAGGTTTGATTGGTAGAAATAGTAGTAATCGAGTTTTCCTTTTGAGCTGCAGCGGCAGATGCCATTGGAGGAAGCGTGGTAAATAACATCCCCACAGATAAGCACAAGCCTGCCAGCTTGTTTAGCCCAGGTCTTCGTCTTAGCATATTAAACCTCCTTTTAGGTTTTTCATTCATTGATTTTTCTAGGGTGAGAAATGAGATTGAAATACTAGTAGATTTGCAAAAAAATCACATTAAGTATATTAAGTAGTAGGTAAATAAACGTTGTTGAATGGTGAGGTGTTATTGCTGATATCTAGATGTTGGCAGTGATGCTTTTTAATGCTGTTGCTATTGCAATGATGCTGCGGATTTTAATTATTAATAAAAATCACTCCTTCCTAAATTGTAATTTTAGGAATTTTCTAACATTTTAAATTTACCATAAGTTGGGTTGATGGGTCAACCCGTTAATTAATACTGTAATCTCAAAAAAAGATTACACGAACGTTTTATCGAACGGTTATCCATAAAAGGAAGCAAGAGAACCGTCAGTTCCCTTACTTCCACATTATTAATCCAAACGTTCAATCCGGAGGTTGTCTAGGATGAAGGTTCCTCCGCCGGTGTCTGCGTCGAGAGTAGTACCGTCACTAAAGATTCCAATGTAGGTTTGCCCATTATCAGAGCCTGTGACAGTAAACTCAGCTTTTTTAGTGTCGGTTGAAGCCGAAAGCTTGTCATTTACACTTAGTCCTTTGGCAGCCGAAATGTCTCGAACATCAATTTCCTGATCCCCTGAGATAAAGCGATAGGAATTGGCTGTTGTTTGATAGTCAAATGAAACCTTATATGTCACGCCTGGATCAAAGTGGAAATGCTGTGGTATTGTGCGATACGTCAGACCCTTGCTGCCAGTATTCACTTTCACCGACCATTTGCCTGAAATCACGTCATCTACCAGCTTTTTGCCTGCCCAGCCCTTTTGTGTATATGGAGCATGTAATTCAGAAAGGTGTACCCGGTTATCTGTTACTCCTTCTGAATTGCCGATCACAAATGGGTAAATCCCTTGTACAACTGATTCAAAGTCCTGCTGGAATACTTTTGGTGATACTTGATTTTTTAAAGATTTTTGAATGATTCGAATATCATCAAATTTTGTATTCCCTTCACCAGCATCACGGCTAAGAATTAACTCTGCCTTCTTAGAGGCTGCTGTAAAGCTTACCTGCATCCGCTGCATTTTACTATTGTAGCCATTATTCGTAGCATGGGAGTCAGCGCTGATAAAGTTCTTTTGCAGGCTTCTTAATGTGTAATTGCTTACCTCATTTTCCTCGTCAACTACTGCTATTCCTGCCTTCACATCACTGTTGTTTTCCACATACACTTCTGCCACATACTCTTTTCCCGGTTCAAGATCTGTCAATACACGGGAAACAGATGTAGTTTCGGATGGACTGTCAATATTTAAGTAATAATCGCCGCTGCTTAAATGGCGGGCATTACCCGTTTGATCCGTTCTGACCACACTAACACTGTCCTTATCCCCGGCAACCTTTGTATGAGGATCCTTAACAGTTCCCGAATTAAAACCGGTGTCATAAACATGAGCATCCTTACTCCAATCATCGACCTGCAGTCCCTTTTCTTTTTTACCCGGTATGACAATGTAAGGTGTAGCTGCATCAGCATTTAAAGTAATTTGATTATTAATGACTTTTACTTTCTCTGCATCTTTACGGCCTTGATCAGTCAATTTATACACATAAACCTTTTGATTCGGACCAACAAATCCTTCCGGCAATGTCCAGGTTGTGGTGCCGCCTTTCAAATTCCAGTGATACATTTTTTCTGCTTTAGGAGTTGGGTGTTTAAAGTCCTGATCTACCCAAGGAAGTAAATAGGCATGATCATCAAGAACAACATTTCCATTTAGAGTAATCACACGTTCTCTTGAATTGTCTTTTCTTTTGACCACCACCACATCTCCGTTGCTTGGGTCCGCCAGTTTAATCTCTTTTTCCAAGTTGGTTTTCGTTTTGTCACCTTCTCCAGTAGTCCAGTTCGTGACATAATACTTTTGTAGGAATTTCGTCGGCACATTGTTATCAAACGTCATCCGGATAAAATTGTCAAAGTTCTTATCAGATGACCAGCCTTCAAAGCCGGCCAGCTCAAATCCGCCAAGTAATGGATGATCTGCTGTTCCGCCTGCTTCGGGCCAATTCAACACCCAAGAATCTTTTTGGTGATTGCTGATAAAGCGAAGCACTTCAGAATTGATTCCCTTACTGGCCGGGCCGCCGTAGTTCTTATCTGTAGCCCAGTGCTGCCATGTGGAGTAATTCGCTACTGATGTACCAAACTCTGTTGTGACCCGCCAGCCGCGGTCATGGAATTGCTCCGAAATTCGGTCGGATTCCCATTGATCCTGATACCATACGTCCAAATAAACAAAGTCTAGCCCCGGTGCCGCTGCCTTTAATTCATCCAGCCTTTTGGCACGTGTTCCTGAGTACAAATCCTTCAGTTTATTAATCGTATAAGATTGGTCTAACCAGCCCCATCCTTTTGAATTCGGCCCATCAATAAAATCTTCATTAAACGCTTTTGCTTCAGGGTACGTTTCTTGTGCATTGATATGAACGCCGAATTCGGCATTATACTTATGACCTTCTTTAATCAATGTTTTTAAATCTGCTGAGCCGCCGATCCGTTCACCGACATCGCCGTAGTCCGGATGTGCACTGTCATGTCCTTCATTGCCGTATCCCTTTAACAGTACGGATTGTCCTAAACCATCGGTTGCAAGAGCAACCTTTTTGACATTATCCAATGTTTTCAGGAACGGCTGCTGTGCCTGCGAACCAAAATTCATGACAATCCGTGTTCCAACCAGATTGTTTACATTTTCCGAGCCTGGAATGTCCTGCATGATTTCGCGGTAAGCAATCGCACCATCCTGCCAGTCCACTTGATCGTCTTTATTTACATCCTCAGCGATTGCGATTTTAATCGTCGGTTTGGATTGCGGGTTCGGCATAAATTCTCTGTGGTAATATAGTAAGCTTGAACCAATCCCAAGAGCTTTCGTGCCGTCTTCATACTGGTACCGGTTAGCCGTTAAATTTCTGTAGCCATTGACCTCTGAACTAGACCATACTCCAGCAATCAATTGGTCTGTTGATAAAAATCCTGTATAGTAACTTGCGGATGAACCAATCCCGCCCATGGAAGAATCGATTCGTACATCCACATCCCCCGGTTTCGTCACATCACTGCTGAGGTTTGTTAATTTTGCTTTCGCATTGGTTTGTGATGAATTAACGGAGATCAGGTTTAAATTAGCAAATTCAACCGTTTCAATTTTTGCACTATCAGAATTGGTAATCTCGTCAAATTTGTAGACTACTTTATTCTTTTGAACCTTCAATGACACTTTAAATACTGCATTAAGGTTTTCAAATGGATCGACTACTTTTAAGGTATACTGGGCTTCACCTTTGTTCAGCTTTTTAAAGCTTACCTCCGGATAATAAAGAGCACCGTTTACCTTTAGACCGTATACTGGTGTTTTTTGTCCGTCCATGACCTTGTCGCCGACCCGGTATTCAATAACCCGAGGAAATACTTGGTCAATCTTTACATTCATATAATCCGAGCTTAATGTATCTTCTACTGGTGGTGTATTTGGTGCTTTAGGTGGGATATTTTCCTTAATCTTGATGTTAGAGATGGTAATGTTAGCAGCACCACGGCTTTTTTCAAATCCGAGTAAACCGGCTTTGTCCACACCGCCGGATAATGCCCAGGAATTTACCTTTTTATCATTAATGTACAAGGTGGCTAAATCATCGGTGAATTTGAGGCGTAAATGATAAGTTTTATTTGCTTCTAATGGCACATCTGACGTCATGCCCGTCCAAGTGTTCGCTGGGCCAAAGATTTCGCCAAAATATTGGTTGTTCGTATCCCCTGTTCCCACATATGTGTAAGCGGATGGATCTTGAACACGGTAGATAAGCCCAAAGCGGTTCATGGTACCTGTTCCTGGCGTTATATCCGCTTCAAAAACCCCATTCTTAATCGGTTTCATGTTATTGTAGACTATACGGTTCTTTTGCGTTGAAGTGACCTTGAAAGTGGCTGAACCATCTTGATTATAAGTAACCGTTCCATCACCCGAGATCACTTTAAAATCTCCTGGTTCCAATTGATTATCGGTAATATCGACAGGTTCCCCATTATCAGGCTGTGTACCGCCGTCATCAGGATTGGTTCCACCATTCCCCGGCTCTGTACCGCCATCTTCAGGAGCATCTCCTAATTCAAACAGGACTTGGCTGTTTTTTCCGCCATATGCACCAAGCTTGACGGCTTCCTTCCCTGTCTTCAGGTTATTGACTTCCTCAGATAAAGTAACAGGTCCAAATAAGTCCTCTCCATCTAAGCTAACATTTAGTGTATTCTCTTTATAAACGATTTTAATAGCATGTTTGCTTCCGGCTTTTGGAAGCTCTTTGTTTGGCCTATTTTTCAGCCAGTCGCCGCTGCCTTTATATTTGTACTCATAAAACCATCCGATGGCATCATAACCAACAAATACAAAGTTATTAGCATCAATATAATGCGGGAAAAAACCAAATCTAGTATCTTCCCCATTCAGTTCTGGAATAAAGGTATATTCCATCGTTCCTGAGTCTTTAGCTGCTGCTCCTTTTTCTTGAAAAATAGCAGCCTTTGCACCATTGTCATTCCCTGTGCCTGCTCCAAGCTTTGCATAGGCCTTCCCATCCTTGACTACAACTTCATTGACTTCATTTCCTCCGGATGAGATCGTCACCCACGGATTGGTCACTTCGGCTGTTGCGTGTAATGGCGGGGTAAAACCGGTCAAAAGCAGCGGCACAATCAGCACAAGTGCAGTCAGAATACTAAAAACTCTTTTGTATTCCCTAATGTTCAATTTCTTTCCTCCTTTAAAAAACTATTTTCATAGAAGGCAGAAAATATCACCTTCCACTTGTAATCTAGCTTACTTGCTTGAGAGCGCTTCCTCAATCAGGATATTGTCAAAGTTTTTAGAAATATTGTTATTTATATAGGAAAATAGTTGGAAATCACTAAAAACACTGATTTTTTCGGTTGATAAAAAGAGGCTGGGACAAAACCCCTCTCTGAGATGAAAAAGCCGGTGAAATTTTAC
>NZ_BNDS01000021.1 GCF_014656545.1 Neobacillus kokaensis | reverse complement strand
ACTTTTAGGGGTCACTTCAATATCGGGGATTTTTAATGATTAAATTTCATTTTCAATTGGACCGCCGCGCAAATTAAAACGAATGCTTCCCATTGAATTTTTTTCTAGACTTAGATAATCGTCTCCTAAAACGGCCTCAGCAATATTTGCCGAATGATCTCCAATTCTCTCAAGATTACTGATAATTTCAGTAAACGTCACGCCGCCTTCACCTTTACAGATCCGTTCATTTAGACGAACAATATGATTCTTCCGCAACTGACGTTCCATGTTATCAATTTGCTGCTCTTTTTGAATAACCTGTCGTGCTAAATCAATATCGAAATTTTTCAAAGCGCTAATCGCATCGGTTAATGTAGAAATAACCAACGACATCATTTCATTTACTTCATGAGATGCATCATCAGAAATCGCCACCCGATTCCGAATTTGGTATTCAATCGCTTCTACAATATTTTCCACATGATCGCCAATTCGTTCAATACCGCGAACAGAATCCAAGAGAATTTCATGCTTCTGTGAAATTGCTCCAGGAAGCGGCTTTGCAGAGATTTCAACTAGATAATCGGTAATCTGTTTATCCAAGCTATCGATAACCTTTTCTAATTGAATAGCTGAGTCAGCATGCTTTTTTTGTTTTGTTTGGAAATAATCATTCGCCTCTTGTAAGCCTAATAATGAAATCTCAGCCATGCGAACGACCTCTTCCTTAGCCTGGCCTAGTGCTAGTGATGGTGAGTTCTCAATAAAAATAGGATTCAAATGCTTCGCTTTGAAATCTATCACTTGATCTTCGCCTCGCACCACCTTTGTCACAATCCATGCAAGTACGGCAATAAATGGAAATTGCATAATCGTATTCGTAACATTAAACGTTCCATGGGCAAACGCAATTGTCATTTCCGGATTTAAATGGATCGAATGCTGAAGAAAGCCAATAAGTTTGGTATACGGAATAAGAAATATCATAAATATAATCGTACCAATGACATTGAACAGGACATGAACAAGTGCTGCCCGCCTTGCTGCAATCGAAGTCCCGATACTTGCCAGCACCGCAGTAATCGTTGTTCCAATATTGTCTCCAAACAACACCGGAAGCGCAGCATTCAATTGAATCGCATCTTGGGCAAACAACTCTTGCAAAATACCAATTGTTGCACTCGAACTTTGAACAATCACCGTAAACACGGTTCCGACAAGCACACCAAGGAGCGGATTATCACTCATACTGACAGTTAAATCATGAAACATATCTAAGGAACGCAACGGTTTCATCCCTTGACTCATTAAATCCAGCCCAAAAAACAATGCACCAAATCCAAACACAATCTGGCCGAATGATTGCAGCTTTTGATTTTTAAAGAAGAAAAGTAGTGCAGCACCAACAGCAATAATCGGCAGGGCATATTCATCAATTTCAATTCCGATAATGAAGGCGGTTACAGTTGTACCTATGTTCGCACCCACGATCACACCAATAGCCTGTCTCAGCGTCATGAAGCCTGCACTTACAAGACCAACAGTTAACGCGGTCGTACCGGAACTAGATTGTATTAATACCGTCACAAACATTCCCGCCAACACACCCATTAACGGATTGGATGTAAAGCGATCGAGTATGTCTCTTAGCCGGTCCCCAGCAGATTTCTGCAAACCGTCACCCATAAACTTAATACCAAAAAGAAAGATCCCCAATCCACCAATAAAAGTGAAGATCATCTCTTGGACATTGAAGCTCAAAAAATCAACCCCTTATTTCGACAATCTTTGTATATATACTACTAAGATATTCGATTGTCCAAGACACGTAAACCTTTCGGGGAGAACTTAACATTAAATTTACAATCCCTTAACAATTAGGGACATATTTTACAAAAAAGGAAACGTCCAGTACATCTACCAGACGTTTCAACCAAAATCTACTATTTCCAAACTCTCCGCAGCCTCATGAATTCCTGCAGGTACCCCCAAACTGACACCGGGGCCATGATCATTTGATAACATAATACATATAGGAAAAATCCGATAAGATTCTTCCTAATATGCAGTCCTAAATCAGCAAACACTCCTTTTTGGTAGCGGTATAAAATATAATTAGTTAATAGTGTAAGCGGTAATACAAAAAGTGTATGCGGACCGACGATCCAAAAAACACCAAATAGACTTAAAATTAACCCTGGCATCCACACAAAGGTGTAGACGAAATCAAGAAATGGCATCACTAGGTTTACCCCCGTTAAATAGCGGGTAAACACCATCGGCTGCTGCCAAGGCTTGGTACGTTTTAATGCCTCGATCATTCCCCGAGCCCATCGGCTTCGCTGACGGGCAAAATGGATAAACTCCGTGGGTACATCTGTAAAGGCAACCGCGGTCGGCTCAAAATAAACTTTATAATTTTTTTCTAAAAATGCCCATGTCAGAACAATATCTTCTCCAATAGCATCCGGCCAGCCGCCTACTTCCTTTACTACATTAGTCAAATATAGACTGTAAGCCCCTTGCGCAACCAAGGTCCCTTGATACAGCCCCTGAAGCCGTTTAATCGATGCAATTCCTAAAAAATAATCCCACTCTTGTATTTTAGCCAGCCAATTTTTTCGGCTGTTCCGAACCAGTATAGCTCCGGCAACCGCGCAGACTTCCTTCGGCGCCGAACTCATGCGGCTCATTAAACGGCGGACCGCCTGTGGGTGAAGCAGCGTATCCGCGTCTAACGTAATCACATGTTTTGTTTTTACAAATTGAAGTCCTTTGTTTAATGCATGATTTTTCCCTGGCCTTTTTTCAAAAAGAACTTGAACATTCAGTCTTAATTCTTTTCCTGATTGTTGAGCGACTTTCGAGGTGGCATCCGTTGAATTATTATCAATGACATAAATATAAAGTTTGCCTTGATAATCTTGTTTAGCAATTTGCTTTAAAGTTGCTTCAATTCCTTTTTCTTCATTTCTGCAGGCTATTAGAATACTAACCGGATCCTCGGGTGAGAGCGTTTTAAATACCGGTTGTCTGTCAATCAATAGACTAACAACCATGAAGGCGTTTAAATAACCTGGTATATAGGCAATTCCTGTAATAATAACAATGGCGGCAGGTAGTGTGACAATTTCCCCCAATTCCTTTATCCAAGGGATTGAAATGATAATGGAGAAAAACATCCATCCCAGTGAACCCCCGTGACTCAGCCGAAATTTCCATAAAACTGGTAAATAAACCTTTCTTTGTACTGGAGAATTTATCATTTTGGTAGTTTTTCTTGAAATCAAAGCTCTTCCCCCTGTAACATAAACAAAAGAAGCCATTCAAAAGTTGCTGGTTACCTCATTTTATATTGTTTTCTAGTGCACTACTATTGGCAAAATGTAATTACCAATAATATTACAATCAATGTGTCATTTACCAATATTCAATCTGTATTTTAAAAAAAATACCCCTGCCGCTGCAGGGGTCATTTAGTATAGCGATATTCCAATTCATCTTTCTTCTCATTATAATCCACATGTAAATCATGGCCGTTGAAGAACCATACATCAGAACCTTCTATGTAAAAGGTAATTCCGTCGATTTCTGTATAAACCTCCAGATCGACAGGTTCATTATCGACAGTAAAAGCAAGGGAGTAATTTTCTTGTACAGGGCTGCAGCCATAAATTTGCGAATAAAACTTAATTTTCCCCCCTTCGCTTAATCCAACTTCATCCTTAAACCATTGCAATGCTTGATCGCTTATGTTTATTTTCATTAGCTTCTCACCTTTTGCTTCCTAATTTCTTTTATATTATCTTAAACATATGTATGAAAGTTTATCAAGCATTCCGAAAGCAAATCCGCTAAATCCATGTTCCAAATAAGGCTTTTAACGCAGTTTTTGACTATTTTTCGACTTTTACAGAAAAATAAGTATGTTAATACTCTGCCTATAGTAGAATAAAGTTGAAAGAAACTAAGAAAGACTCGAAAGACCATTACACTTGAAATAACCTCTATCCTTTTTGATTGAGATTTAATAGAAAAATAGTACAAGGACTGTGTAGAATAATGAATAAGACTGGTAGAGTTTTAACGTTCTTTCTCGTTTTATGTTTCAATTCCCTCTATATAATATATTATTATCTTCGGGATGGTTATGTAAGCTGGATGGAATATATAGGATTGACCATTATGCTTACCCTTGCTTGGTTTTTTGGAAAACAATACGATAAAGCAAAATATTTTTCAGAGAAAGTATAATAGAAGAATCATAGAGCCGTTTTTTGCAAAAATAGCTGCGCTCGCTGACCGAAATCAGCAAAAGATCGCTGTACTGCTTATCGATGTCGATCATTTCAAAACGATTAATGATCAATATGGGCACCAAACAGGCGATGAACTATTAAAGCTGCTTGCCGATTCATTAGTAAAAAGTGTAAGACAATCTGATATAGTTGCCCGCTGGGGCGGTGAGGAATTCCTCCTATTTTGCTCCAATATAAAGAACAATGAAAATCTTGATGAAATCATGGAACGGATTCACACAAATCTAAAAAATATTTCGTTTCCGCAAGTAGAGCTTAGTATTTCAGTTGGTTCTGCCTTTTATCCTAATGAGGGAACATCCCTTGATGCATTATTACGAATGGCTGATAAAAAAATGTATAATATGAAAATCCGGCATTTAGCGGATTAATGATCCGATGTAATTAATAAAGGTGCTTTTTCTGAGGAATTTCAGCAGAAAGAGCACCTTTTTTTATTAATTATAATGAACGATTCTCAAAATTATAATCAACTCGTTTTGGAGCAACTCGTGAATGCTCTAAGGCTGGTGTATCTGGACGGACAATTTGATAAACAGCTGCGCCAATCACTTCGGCAGCTTCCTGCAATTTGTTTTTATCGATTTTATCAATAGTGTCGTTTGGTGTATGATACCATTTTTCAAGCGGTGAGTGACAGAAAACAGCTGCCGGAACTCCGATTTCATGGAAAGGCTGGTGGTCGCTTCGTCCAACCTTTCCATACGTTAGGATTTCTTTCACAGCTGTTCGGGCACCGGCTGCTGCACCAAGGTCCGTGACAATATTTTTCTCTCCATCCACTGTATACATGATTAATCCGTTCGCTTTGTGGTCAGCCCCGGAATCCTTACTACCGATCATTTCTATTTGAAATTGACCAACAACTCGGTCTGCTTCCTGGCTGCTTAATAATCTAGCGTAATGATAGGAACCTAACAATCCTTTTTCCTCTGCGCCAAAGGTTACGAAACGCATTTCGGTATCAATTGGCATATTGGCCATTACTCTGGCAAGTTCTAAGACAGCTGATACCCCGGAGGCATCATCGTTTGCACCAGGTCCACCAGGAATAGAGTCATGATGAGCACTGACCATAACAATCTGATTAGTATCCTTCGTTTTGTTTGGTTTCATTTTGGCAATTACGTTGTATGAGGTTTTTTCCACAAAACCAGAGCCTATCACTTTTAATTGAGCTGTGATTGGACCGGATTTTAATTGCTCTGCCAATGCCAGACCTTGTGCCCTAGTAATAGCGACTGCCGGAATATTTTGACCTTTATTTACCGAACCAAACACGTTTGATGTTCCAGTGTTATTGTACATAATAACACCTGCTGCACCTTTATCTAATACATTTTGAATTTTTTCCACAAAAGTGTTACCGCCGCGTTCTATCAAAGCAATTTTGCCTTTTACGGTGTCAGGCACAAAACCGGAAAGAGCCTGTCCAGCATCCACTACTTCGGCCGTTACCTCAGCACTATAAGAGCCGGAAAACACATAAGGGTTATAGGATTGTCCATTGATGGTGAGGGATCCGGTTCCTCTTAAAACATCATCGAATTTAAACGGTTGAAGCTCAGTTTCATATCCATACTTTTCAAACTGGCTCTTTATGTAGTTTGCCCCCTTAAGCTCCCCATCTGTTCCCGCTGCCCGTGGCTGTTCGGCCAAAAATGCTATTGTATTATACATGTTATCACTGTTAATTTTTTTGATTATCTTATTGTCAAAGGCTGATGCTGCGTTTGTGCTTGATGTACTTGCAGCTTCGCTTGGTTCCTGCGCATGAACTCCATTAACGCTTAACATTAGACCAGCTGTTAATAAGGCTGAAATTACTTTTTTCTTTTTCATTTTTAAAACCTCAATTCTCCACACTTGAATTCTTTTCCTCTCAAAAACTAGGTGCCTTTCATAAGCTGATAGATAGTCATATCAGCAGGAAAAGCACCTTGTTGGTTATATCGTTGTTAGATTAAGCACCTGGTGAACGATTTTCGAAATCATATTCAACCGGCTGCGGAGCTACTCGAGAATGTTCTAATGCCGGCGTATCCGGACGGGCAATTTGATATACGGATGCTCCTACGATTTCAGCAGTTTCTTGTAATTTTTGCTTATCGATTTTGTCAATCGTATCTGCTGGAGTGTGATACCATGGCTCAAGCGGTGAATGAATGAATAAGGCAGCTGGAATTCCTAGTTCGTGGAATGGCTGATGATCACTGCGTCCTAGCTGGCCATACGGAACAATTTCAGCCAAAGCTGTTCTAGCACCTGCTGCAGAAGCAAGGTCCGTCACTAGGTTTTTCTTGCCATCAATCGTGTACATAATTAATCCGTTCGCTTTATTGTCTCCTCCGGCATCTTTACTGCCGATCATGTCCATTTGGAAGTGGGCAACGATATTGTCTGCATCCTTTTCACTTAAGGTACTTGCATAATGGTATGATCCCAGCAATCCTTTTTCTTCAGCACCAAATGTAACGAAACGCAGCTCTGTATCAATCGGCATATTTGCCATCACTCTAGCAAGCTCAAGAACTGCTGATACTCCTGAGGCATCATCATTAGCACCAGGTCCCCCCGGAACTGAATCGTGGTGAGCGCCAATCATAACCACTTGGCCAGTGTCTTTATTTTTATTTGGTTTCATTTTGGCAATAACATTGTAGGATGTTTTTTCTTGGTATCCTGAACCTGTCACTTTAATATGAGCTGTTACGGGGCCGCTCTCTAGTTGTTTTACTAAAGCTTCACCCTGCGATTTCGTAATCGTAACGGCTGGAATATCCTGCCCAGGATTTGCAATCCCTACACCAGTTGATTCAGCCGTATTATATAAAATAACTCCAACTGCACCTTTATCTAATACATTTTGCACCTTATCAACGAATGCTATCTCGCCGCGCTGAATCAATGCAATTTTTCCTTTTACAGCATCCGGGACTGCGCCAGCTTTTGCTAGACCAACATGGACTACTTCAGCTGTTACCTCAGCGCTATATGAACCAGAAAATACATACGGTTTAAGGTCCTGCCCGTTAATTTCTAGTAATCCAGTTACATTATTTCTAATAGCATCATAGAATTTAAAGGGCTGAAGCTCTGTTTCATATCCATATTTTTCAAATTGTCTCTTTATGTACTCAGCTCCTTTCAGTTCACCATCAGTTCCGGCCGCACGAGGCTGTTCTGATAATAGCGCAACTGTATTATACATGTTATCAGCATTAATCTTATTAATAATTTTGTTATCAAAAGCCGAAGCTGCATTTTGATTTGGCGTACCACTTACCGGCCCCTGGGCATATGCCCCATTAACACTTAACACAAGTCCCGCTGTTAATAATACGGATATTACTTTTTTCTTTGCCATCTAACCACTCCTACCTCTTAATTTGTAAGCGTTTTCCAATTGATTATCTTTGATTTTACTAGGTTAGTAAACTTTAATAGGTAGACAAAAAATGACTGTATTCTACAGAATTTAAGTCTTATTTACTATCTTTGATAGTGAAAACTAGTGATCACTTTGTCGAAAGAGATAGAATCTATGCTTGAAAATATGCAATAGTGCTTAGTAGATAACTTTTTGATGCGGTTAATGGTTCTGGCAATATTATTTTTCGTTCTATCCTTACAAACAAAAAAAGCAGATACATCAAGCATCTGCCTAACTCATAAATTAAAACGTACCAAATTTATTTCACCCAATACTTCGTGCAATCCTTACTCCGCTCCATAAACCCATAATCAATTAAATATCTCCGAATCGTTGCAAAATCTGAGTGAATCGATTTTAAAATTTCATTAATCTCCTTTTCAGAATACATCCTATTCAGTTCAAAACGAGTTAAAATGTACTGAAGCACAATAATCTTGCGCTTTTCTTTACTAGGAAATGAATTTAAAGGCCCTTCAAGACCTTTCTTAAAATAAGTTGCTAAAACCTTCTCTTTTTCTGCTACTGTTATCGCGTACCGATCGTCCACCATTTTCGCCCCCCTTATGGAAACTAATAAAATCCCCACTGCTTTTTTCCTTTGAATTCAAACGACTCATAATTGCCAAACCTTCGCCTGCTTCTCTTTTTCTTTTAAATTAAAGTGATGATTTCTAATAGTCAATGTACTGCCGCCATTTTGTTCATCTCATCTGCATCTCCGTTTACGTTGTTTATTATCTGATCATGTTACCGACCCAATATGCTAATATTGGCGAGACGAAGAAACGTTTTAAGAAATTAAATAAATCACACAACGAAATTTATAAAGACATGACTTTTGCGGAACAGCAGCTGCAGTTTAATCTTCAAGGGAATTTAATGAAACTAGTGCCAACTTTATTTGCAGCTTTTATCTATAAAATACAAAATCAAAAGGGAGAATAGTGCTATTCTCCCTTTTTCATGCATTAATATTAAAAATCACCGATTTAGCTTTTTAACCATTCCAGTAGAAAATTTTTGAAACCCTAAAGATTCATAGTAGGGCTCTAATTTTTCCACACACATAAGCTGTGGAATTACCCGATACTGTTCACATTGGGCAATCACTCGTTTCATCATCTCTGTGCCGATTCCTTTAGACTGATATTGTGGTGAAACACCTACTCCACAAATAACTCCAGTAATAACACCATCTGAAATAACCCGTGCCATGCCCACTAATTCTTGATCGGCATAAGCATAAACCACATACCAGCTCTGGTTGCACATTCGTTCTATTTTCTCAACTGTCAAATTCAACGAATTCCAGCCAAGAGATTTATATAGAGACAATACCTGCTGGAAATCTTCAGGCGATTCTGCTGTATAGTTGATTGTTTTTATCATAAAGCAGCGCCTTACCTTATCGTATTTCATAGAATAACCAATCTGATACTTCCCCGCCCATTTTTTTGTATAATGCTTGAGCCGTATGATTGTCTTTTGCCGTCTCCCAAGTCATTCCGGAGAAATGATTTGCACGAATGTATTCCAAACATGTTTGGAAAAGCTTTTCGCCAACTTTTTTCCCTCTTGAGCCCGGTGCGACAAATAAATCATTTAATTTAGCCTGTCTTTTTACATTTAATGTACTAAACGTAAAATACAATGTTGTGAAACCAATTAATTTCCCATTCTCCTCAGCAACAAACTGCAGCCCGCTCGAAGGATTTTCCAGCAAATGCTGAATCAGTCCTTTTAACTCAGCCTCATTAGGTTCTGGCCGCTGATAAAAATCAACAATGTAATCCCTCATTAATTTGTACAAATTATTAACATCTTGTTGTACCGCTCGTCTAATCTCACTCATAGGTTCTCCTCTTTATAGATAAATTTTTAAAGTAATTATAGCATGGTATGTTCTAACTCTATTGGGATTTTTAGGTTTTTTCAATAAAATTCTAACAAATTTACTTATTGTAATGGTATAATTTTGAAATTAACAGTCCATTCTAAGGAGTTTGATTCATTTGTCCATTTTATTAAAAGATATCACACAAGAGAATTGGCAGGAATGTATACAATTGAAGGTTGCACCAAATCAGAAATCATTTATTGCTCCTAATGTTTATTCATTGGCAGAGTCGAAGTTTGAGCCGTCCTTTGTGCCGATGGGGATCTATTTAGATAATAGAATGATAGGCTTCTACATGTATGGAAAAGACCCAGAGGATGGTACATATTGGATTATCCGTTTCATGATTGAAGAAACATGCCAAGGAAAAGGATATGGCGGTAAGGCTTTAACTGAGGCCGTGAACTTATTGAAGGCTCTTCCTGATTGCAGCCCGTCCATTATCTTAGGTGTTAATGTATCGAATACCTATGCACAGCGTTTTTATCAAGCATTTGGCTTTAAAGATACCGGACGAAAAGAACACGGTGAACTTTTATATGAATACGTTATCAGCTAACATGTGAAGAGGCTTTCGCTATATAATCACTCTTTAAAGAAAGCCTCATTTTCAACAATTATTTATAATTTTTCTGCCATGAAATCATATACGTCATGATCTGGGTCAATGGAAGTAGTATAAATACGATGATGGGATAATATGGAATGGCTTTTGAAATAAATGGATAAAACAGGAGTAATACAGTTATAATTGGAAAAGCATATATCATACTAATATAGGCCGCTCTGCACGCTCGTGCAGTAATCTGCTGCTCACGCTCGTCACTTTCCTCAAACTCTTCGGGCAGCCATAATATCTTCTTTTTCTTAATCCGTTTTGTGAAAAGCGTAAACATTCCACTTAAAATAATTAGAAGAAGGAAAGGCACAATATTAATCTCAAAAAGGAAACCGCGTGAAGTATCTTTTGAAAATTCGACGATATCAAGAGAAGCTTGATAAAATCCCGACATCATCCAACCAAATAAAATCAACGACACAATAATAATCGACCCATTCCGCACAATCTTCATTCCTCTTCATCCTCCAAATAAAATATTTCTTCGATTGGCAGCTTAAAGGTATTGGCAATATTCATGGCAAGCATTAACGATGGTACATAGCTTCCCTTCTCTAAGGATACAATTGTTTGCCGAGTAACATTTACACGTTCGGCAAGACCTTCCTGTGTAAGATTATGCCTAGCCCTTAATTCCTTGACACGATTTTTGATCACCATAAGATTTACCTCAAATTTTATTTAATTACTTTTGATTGTAAAGTAAAGTATTCATTTTGTAAAGTTAACCTTACATTTAATTTTGAAAAATTTCCCTTATTACGATTGTAACTCGGGAATGATTGGATTTTAAATCTTTAGCTGATTTCAAACGCTAACTAGAAAACGGAAGATCGGTCCCATGTTTCATTTATAGTCTCTTTATCATATTATACCAAATGACTCCGCCATGCTCAGAATTCGATACGCCCTTGTTGATATATCCGTGGTTTTCATAATATGAAATTAGATTTTCCTTACATGTCAGAGTAATAGATTCACGTTTGTTTTCTTTTGCTGCATTTTCAATATGCTTTAGTAACAAAGAGGCTATACCGCGGTTTTGAAATTTTGGCGATACCGCTAAACCTAAAATACTTTGATGACCGCCAGTAGCCGGATTAGCGTTTATATTTCTGAAAAGATCATCTGTAATGTATGCTCGGCCGATGACCGGACCATTTACCAGTCCTACGGGTTTCCCTTCCAATTCGGCTACAAAAAAACTATCCGGAATCATTTCAATCCGTTTTTCAAACGATTCCCTCGTTGCTGCTTCCTCTTTTGAAAAACAAAGTTGCTCAATGGTTACCAATTCCGGCAAATCTGTCATTTTTACATTGCGAATAGTTAACATAATCCTATCTCCTATTTTTAAAGTCCATTCAATTTGAATTCTAAACAATAATCATAAAGAAGTTTAGATATTTCTTATTTAATATAACAGAAAAAGAAGCACGACACCCGTGCTTCCCTCCTTATTATAGCTTGATAACTTTAACGTACTCGGTTTCTTTTATGTAGATTGTTTTGTATTGACTACGGCCATTTGCGTCTATGTACAATACGGTGCGTTTGTTCGGATTATCTTCGACTATTCGAACCATGTAGCCGGTTAAATCTGTTTGAGTTGATAATACCTGATATTCCGGAAGTGCTGTATGATCGCTTGAAATGGACCTGACATTGTCTACGCCTTTCGAATCATGGACTGCAGTTTTTCCAATAATTCCTTCATAAACTAAACCACCACGATAGTCAATAATCTTTATTCTATCCTCTTCTTTGAAGTACAAGCTTTTAAACCGCGGTTGGCCATAATGATTTTTCAAGAGAATAACCCGTTTATTATAATTATCCTCCACTACTTGAGGATTATATTTTGTCAAGTCAACTTTAGCAGCAAGTGTTTCATATTCAGGAAACTTTGTTACATCAACTTGTCTATAGTAATTACCTATAGAGTCTTGTTGATAATATGTCTTATTTTGCATTGCTGCATCTGCATGAATTCCAAAACCTGCATGCGCCACTCCAGCTAACATCACTGCACCTACTGTTGTAACCAAAAATGTTTTCATAAATAATTCTCTCCTTTAGTGGAATATATTTCTTGCTAATTTCCATCCTAAAGGAGTTAGATTAGAGTTTAATGAGAAAGAAATTAGAGTTTCATTAAAAATGATTTTTCGAGTTAGACAATATACACAATTAGTGAGGAAGATTAAATTGCCAAGACACACCGAACTGGTCGACAATCCAGCCGAATTTTTTGCTAAATCCATAATCACCAATCGCCATAAGTGCTTGGCCGCCCTTCAATAACAGCTCATAATACCTGTCAATTTCTTCTTCTGCATCACAGGTAATATAGATCGAGAAGGAAGGGGTAAAAGTGAATTCATGCTTAACATTACTATCCATACACATAAATTCCTGACCTTTTATTGACAGTACCGCGAGCATCACACTGCCTTCTCCACCTGGTCCATCAGCACCGTAACGAGTAATGTTGACTATTTCAGAATCCTCAATAACAGAAATATAATAATTCATCGCTTCTTCTGCTTGTCCTTGAAACATCAAAAATGGAGTAACCCTTGACATTCAATCATTCTCCTTTTAAAAAAGTTATTTGTTTCTATAATTTTATATCTAATTACATTTACTTTCCAAATATTAACACTCTGTAATTTGCTAATACAAACCAATTTTGAAGTTCTACAAAATCCGTCACACGTGTCACATTAATTTTTTGTGGGGCAATTGCACTACTTTCTTCATAAGATATCGAGAATATGAAAGGAGTTGATAATTCTGAAGAAGATATTTTCGGTTTTTGTGTTTGTAATGACGTTGTTTGCGGTTAGCGGCTGTTCATTTAACAGTGCTTCAGAATCAAAGAAAGAGTCTGAAGAGAAGGCTTCAAATAATCAAAACAACGCACCTGTCACTAACCCTGGTGATAACTCAAATAACAATAATGCCCCAGCCACACCTGCAACTCCATCGCCAACTACCCCTTCGACGCCACCAGCACCTGCAACACCACCGCAGCCACCAGCTGCATCTGAAGATCCAGCGGAAGTTTATGGTGTTTATGGGTTAATGGAGGATTATAACAATTTAGTTGGAAATAAACATGGAATTACAATGGTGAAAACAAAGTTATATAGCGAGGATCAAGACTACGCTACTTTCTCCATTACATTATCAAACGGAAATGGTATGGGAATGGTTGTTGTGAAAGAAACCAAAAAGGTCAAGGTATTCTCGATTGTCTCACCTATTTCTACCGATGCCGACTACGATAAATTATATAAATCGGCTGCAGTACTCTTGATGTATATCGATCAGAACGTAACTGAAGATGTTCTTACCGATATCCTTACTCAACTTGGATATGGAAAACCGTTGGAACAAATAAACTTTAGGTACGAATCTACTGATCTTGAAATGACAACAGAATATGTAGCCTCTTCGAATGAATTGTATTTTGACATCTATTATAAAAATAATTAACATTAAAAAGCCGCGCGGACTGATTTTACTATGGATTAAGCCTAAATATATTGTAAAAAACACAGAAAACTCGCCCAATAGAAAAAGACCAACCGCACTATTAAGTGAGTTGGTCTTTTTGTTATAATTTATTTATGCGACATGATTGACTTCAATTTTTTTGCCTGCTTTTCGTTTTTTTCTGAATTCAGCCGCCGCTGTAAATAGAACGTCAGTAGATGAGTTCAAGGCTGTTTCACAAGAATCTTGTAGGACTCCTACGATAAATCCGACAGCGACTACCTGCATGGCGACGTCGCCCGGGATGCCAAATAAGCTGCATGCAAGCGGAATTAATAATAACGAACCGCCGGCAACCCCTGATGCACCGCACGCACATACTGCTGAAAGAACACTTAGAATGATCGCGGTTGGAATGTCCACTTGAATGCCTAGTGTATGAACGGCTGCAAGCGTTAAAACTGAAATCGTGACAGCTGCGCCCGCCATATTAATGGTGGCACCTAATGGAATTGAAACAGAATAGGTATCCTTATCCAATCCTAATTTTTCACATAATTTCATGTTAACCGGAATGTTCGCTGCAGAGCTTCGGGTAAAGAATGCTGTAATGCCGCTTTCCTTTAAGCACTTAAATACGAGCGGGAATGGATTTTGGCGAGTTGCCGCAAACACGATAAGTGGATTGACAACTACAGCGACAAAGACCATACAGCCAAGTAAAACGGCAAGTAATTCCCCGTAGCTTTTTAGTGAATTAAGTCCATTGGTCGTAATAGAATCAAATACCAGTCCCATGATTCCTAATGGTGCCAGCTTGATTACCCATGTCACAACTTTTGAAATAGCATCGGAAAAATTCGAAATCATCGTTTTAGTCGTAGCTGGTGCATTTTTTAATGCAAAACCAAGAACAATTGCCCAAGCTAAAATACCGATATAGTTCGCATTAAAGATTGCTTTTACCGGATTATCGACTACGTTAAGCAATAAAGTTTTAAGAACCTCTACTACACCGCCTGGCGCCGTAACATTCTCAGCACCAGCACCCAGCTTTAAACTTACCGGGAAGATGAAGCTAGCAATAAC
The DNA here is from genome assembly GCF_014656545.1 of Neobacillus kokaensis. Classification (GTDB taxonomy): domain Bacteria; phylum Bacillota; class Bacilli; order Bacillales; family Cytobacillaceae; genus Neobacillus; species Neobacillus kokaensis. The sequence goes on along the minus strand of NZ_BNDS01000021.1, from coordinate 62,580 downwards.
CGCAATCAGTCCAGCTAAAAAAGTGCCTAAAAGGTAAAGGACGATTATCGATTTCATATTTGTTTTATGACCGCTTTTGTGCTGGGCTATGGCCGACATTACCAAGAATAGTACCAACACAGGGGCTACTGCTTTTAAGGCCCCAACAAATAACGAGCCAAAAATGACGATAGGCTTTGCAGTTTCAGGGATTGTTAAAGCAAGAATAATACCGAGAATTAAGCCTATAATAATTTGTTTTACCAAGCTCAATCGATTCCATTTTTTCAATAGGTTTTTCATACAATTCCCCCTCATAATAGACAAAAATTCCAAACAAACGAAAATTACCATTAAAATAGTTTTCTAAAAAAATATATTTGCAACAAATAATATTATAATGAATATTTAGATATTTTACAATAACGTTTTTGTTGGTCTCGGATATAACATTTGTTATAATTTTCAGAATAAAGACTTTTAAAATGCTATTCTTTTAATAGTATATCCTAGATATTTATAATATCCTATTAGAAAAAAATGGCGGAAATCGAATTCCGCCATTCTATTACTTATGCAGTTGGAAATTTCAACACAAAGAAACTTTTGCTCTTTTATGTTGGTTCATTGCCGGTATTTCCTTTTAATAGGTGTACAATGAATGTACCGAGGAAGATCGCTATTAAAATACTAAACAACATCACCTCGTGCATATGGAAACCAAAGGCAGATACAATCATTTTCACCCCAATAATCGCAATTAGGACAAATGCAGTGATTTCAAATTCCGGAATTTTTTCAATCAGTTTTAGGAAAAGCTGGGCAACTCCCCTCATCATTAATATCCCTAACACACCTCCCAGGAATAAGACCCAGACTTGATTAGACACCCCAAAGGCAGCTATGACACTGTCAATGCTAAAGGCAATATCCATTAGCTCTACGGTTAAAACTGTCCGCCAAAACCCCATTTTCGTATTTGCCACTACGCCTTCCTCTTCTTTTTTCATCAAAAGGTTTTGAAAAACAATGAACAGCAAATAATGACCGCAAACAATCTTAATCCAAGGAATGTTGATTAAAGAAACTCCCAAACCAATCGCGATGATGCGAAAAAAATACGCCCCGAAAATTCCGTAAAAAAGTGCTTTCTTCCGCTGCTTCGGAGGTAAATGTTTGACCATTACTGCTAGGACAAGTGCATTATCTGCCGACAGCAGCCCCTCCAAAATAATCAGCGATCCAATAACGCCCCAGCTGGCAGGGCTAGTCAAAACCTGCTCTAACATCTCGAACGAAAAAAACGCACTATAAGTTTTTAAAATTTCATTTAAAAAATCCATCTGATCTACCTAAACCCTTTCATATGGAATTATACCTATTCTATATGTATGTCCAGCTTTAAAATATATGAGGTACATGGGCGGTACTTCTGCTACATAAATGTTAAATGAAACAGATACACATTCCCTGTGTTTCCATTCTTTTGATATACTATTCTTAAAGAATAACTATTTGAGGTGCCAGCATGAAGAAAACGATTGGAATGTTTGCTCATGTCGATGCAGGAAAGACCACGTTAGCAGAGCAGCTGCTTTATCATACAAAAACCATTAGACAAAGAGGCCGTGTTGACCACCAGGATACCTTTCTTGATACCCATGAAATTGAAAAACAACGCGGCATAACGGTATTTGCAGGCCAAGCAATGTTTACTATGGGGGACTCTGAATACTTTTTGATTGATACTCCAGGTCATGTCGATTTCTCACCGGAAATGGAGCGGGCCGTTCAGGTGATGGATTATGCTATCATTATTATTAGTGCGGTTGAAGGGATTGAAGGACATACAGAAACTGTATGGCGGTTACTAAGAAAGCATCAAATACCGACCTTCTTCTTTATTAATAAAATCGATCGGGTCGGGGCCGATACCGTGAAAATCCGGGAGGAAATTCAAACAAATCTTACCAGAGATGTTTATGATATGACAGAGGCGTTAACTAACGGTGAGATGGACGAGGCACTGATTGAATTTATTGCGGAACGCAATGAATCCCTGCTTGAAACCTACATGGATACCGGATATCAGCATAAACTTTGGCTCGAAACATTGAAACAGCTTATCCGCGAAAATCAAATTTCCCCATGTTTCAGCGGTTCAGCCTTACAAGATATTGGAGTCGAAAGCTTTCTTGAAAAATTAGACTTATTAACTGACACAAGTTATTCGAATGAGAGTGTCTTTTCCGGTCGTGTTTATAAAATTCGTTATGATGAAAATGGGACAAGACTGACGTTTATTAAAGCTCTAAGCGGAACATTAAATGTCCGTGATGAAATAAGTTATGAGCGCGACGATGAGGCATCACTAGTAGAGAAAATCACGCAAATTCGTTTATATAATGGAATGAAATTTAAAACGGTGAATCAAGTTTTTGCCGGTGAAATCTTTGCTGTAACTGGGCTGTCATCCGCTTCAGCAGGCGATGGATTAGGTTCGCTAAAAGAGGATGCCGAATACGAAATGACATCGGCACTAAAATCAAAAGTTATCTTTGATTCAGCAATTAATATTAAAGAAGCTTTGCGTTATTTTAAAATATTGGATGCCGAAGATCCCGCACTGAATGTAACATGGGTAGAACAGCTGCAAGAAATCCACATTCATGTCATGGGAACAATTCAGCTAGAAGTTCTTAAATTAGTCATTAAAGAACGTTTCCAGCTGGATGTTTCATTTGCGGATCCAGAAATCTTATATAAAGAAACAATCAGCTCTCGGATTATCGGTTATGGCCATTTTGAACCGTTAGGACATTATGCTGAAGTCCATTTAAAAATGGAACCGGCAGCAAGAAATAGCGGCATATCATTTGAAAGTGTCTGCCATACCGACCATTTGCCAGTTGGAACGCAGAACGTCATCCGCAATCACTTATATGAGCGAGATCATCATGGTATCTTAACCGGTTCCCCTCTTACCGATGTGAAAATCACGTTACTAACAGGAAGAGCCCATGTGAAACATACTTCTGGCGGAGATTTTCGTGAGGCTGCATTCCGGGCATTAAGGCAAGGGCTCGAAAAAGCAGCCAATATTCTGCTTGAACCCTTTTATAATTTTAAAATTAATGTTAATTTGGAGCTTTTAGGAAAAGTGCTGACGGATATTCAGCAGGCACACGGCAGTTTTGACACCCCCATCACCGAAGGAAACAAAGCCATTATAACCGGGAAGGTTCCAGTTGCAACGTTTTTGAACTATAGTTCAGAATTTGCTTCACTAACACAAGGAAAAGGAATGCTGAACCTAATCGTTGACGGCTACTACCCTTGCCATAACCAGGCTGAAGTAATCGAAAGGACCCAGTACAATAAAAATGCCGATCCTGAATATACCTCATCCTCCATCTTCTGCTCAAAAGGACAAGGATATTCCGTCCCGTGGAATCAAGCAGAATCCGAAATGCACTGTCTCTAGAACATATGGGAACGGTTCTTCGGTTCGTGAGCCATAAATGAAACAAAAGAATCGTCCCTATATCTTTAAAACGTATGTGCTATATCTTTTGCCCTGGCAATGGCGTTTTCTTTGATTTCCTGTGCTTTATCCGGCATCGCATTGTGTCCTTCCACAAATATTCCTTCAAATGAAGGGATGCCAAAAAATTGCATAATAATATCTAGATAGCGGTGACCCATTTCCATTTGAGCAGCTGGACCTTCAGAATAAAAGCCGCCTCTAGCTTGAATATGTAAAGCTTTTTTATCAGTTAATAATCCTACCGGGCCTTGTTCCGTATATTTAAATGTTTTTCCAGCAACCGCTACGGAATCAATATAGGCTTTCATTACCGGGGGAAATGAAAAATTCCATAGAGGCGTCACAAAGACATACTTGTCAGCAGCAATAAACTGCTCACTTAACTCCGAAAGGCGGCCCACTTTTGCTTTCTCATCAGAAGAAAGCTGATCAAACGACTGACCGGATCGAAGCTTACCCCATCCGCTAAATACATCTACATCAATCTGTGGAATATTCTCTTTGTAAAGGTCCATATTAATAATTTCATGAGACGGGTTTACTGTTTTATATTCATCAATAAACGCCTTTCCCACTGCCATACTATAAGACTGAGTATCATCATGCGGATGCGCTGTGATGTAAAGTACTTTTGTCATTTCTACTACATCCCTTTCTTTATAAAGTATAGGTATTCACATGCATGACATTTATTATTTACCATTCTTGTTTTTTTAAGTACTTTTATAAAAAAAAGCTGCCCAATGGACAGCGTTTCAAAGGATTCATTCAGAATCAGTACTCATATATGTATAAGGGTTTCCACTAATGCTTGCTCTCATTTCATCCGTCATTTTAAATGGTTCATTAATGAATTCTTCATTTGAACCCTCATGGTTCTGAAAACTGCCATCATAGTGAAATCGTTTATTTTCCATACATCGTTCACCTCCAAGTAATAGTACTATTTTACCGTTAATTTATTGTAAAAATGTATATTTTTTTAAAATTCCCCATTTATTAATGCCGCAGGACTTTAAATAATTCAGCGATATATAAGGTGAGCGAAGCGTAAAAAGCCTCGGCAGTCACCGAAGCTTTTTAACAAAATTTAATGTTCCGTTGGAAGGTTATCCTTTTCATAGGCGATAACCACAACTTGTTTTTGAGTTTGTTCACTTAATTTTTGTTCAAATGATTTAATTTCGCCAATTAAATTAGAAGTTAAATTGGCAGTAACATATTCTTTTTCTCTGTCCATCATCATCGCTCCTTTGATAATATTATTTCTAGAAGGAGCGAAACTATGATAGAAATTACTTTTCTGTAAGTGAAAAAATCCCTTGTTCAATTGGCAGTTGTTCGCTCGTAATCATGTTGTTAATAGCACTAAACAACGCTTTTATAGAGGATGTCATGATATCAGAGTCGATGCCGCAGCCCCAATAAACTGATCCATTGAGTGCTGTGATACCTACATAAGAAACGGCGTTTGACCGAGAGCCAATTTCTAAAGCATGCTGCTTATAGACCAAATCCTTATAATCAAGTGCCAAATTGGTTTGAAGAGCATTGCTGATAGCATCAAGCTTTCCGTTACCTGCACCCGTAAATTCATGTATTTCATCATTGATTCGGATGGAAACAACTGTATCATATTGTTCATTTTGAGTATAATGGTATTTCTCAAACCCAACAGGAGCAGCAATATTTACATACTCCTTATTGAAAATGCCATGGATCTCATTTGGCATAAGTTCTTTATGCAAACGATCTGATACATTTTTAACCTGATAGCCGAAGTGTTCGCGCATTTTAGCAGGAAGGTCAAGCCCAAAATTTTGCTCCAGTATGTAACCGATCCCGCCTTTACCGGATTGACTGTTAATACGGATGATATCTCCTTCATATTCTCTGCCAATATCCATTGGATCAATTAATAGGTAAGGAACAGTCCAATACTGACGCTCTTCTTCTTCTCGCCATTTCATCCCTTTGGCAATCGCATCCTGATGGGAACCTGAGAAAGCTGTAAAAACAAGCTCCCCGCCATATGGATGTCTTTCGTGAACTCGCATTCTCGTTAATTTTTCATATCTAGCTTGAATTTCTCGAATATTTTCAAAGTGAAGCTCTGGGTTGACCCCATGTGAATACATATTTAGGGCAAGGGTGACGATATCCACATTACCTGTTCTTTCTCCATTTCCAAACAGAGTTCCCTCCACTCTTTGTGCTCCCGCAAGCATAGCAAGCTCTGCATCGGCTACTCCTGTCCCTCTGTCATTGTGAGGGTGTACAGAGAGGATTACATTGTCACGGTAATTTAAATGATCGCTCATATACTCAATTTGGCTTGCGTAAACGTGAGGCATGGACATGGACACCGTAGCTGGTAGATTGATAATCACCTTGTTGTCAGCCGTAGGCTGCCAAATATCTAGGACTCGGTTACATATTTCAAGTGCAAACTCCATTTCTGTACCAGTGAAGCTTTCAGGCGAGTATTGAAATTGGAAGTTCCCTTCCGTCTTTGCAGCATATTCTTTAAGCATTTTCGCTCCAGCTGCAGCAATGTCGATGATCTCTTCTTCTGATTTTTTAAATACCTGTTCACGCTGGGCAACTGAAGTCGAATTATAAAGGTGAACGACTGCTTTATTCACGCCTCGAAGCGCTTCGAATGTTTTTTCAATAATATGATCTCTAGACTGTGTTAGAACTTGAACAGTAACATCCTCGGGAATCAAGTTTTGTTCAATTAATGTTCTTAAGAAAGCAAACTCTGTTTCAGACGCAGCAGGAAAGCCTACTTCAATTTCCTTGAAACCTACTTCCAAAAGCAGTTGAAAATATTCCAGTTTCTCTTCAAGACTCATTGGAATAACCAATGCCTGATTACCATCACGAAGGTCTACACTGCACCATGTTGGAGCATCCGTAATATATTCCTTCTCCGTCCATTTCATACTTTTCAACGGGGGCATAAAATAACCTCTGGAATACTTTTCAACATTTTTCATATCATCCAACCACCTTTTTATATTACGTCCTATTTTTTTAAAAAATAAAAAAGCCCATCATCTCATAAGAGACGACAGGCTTTGCCTACGTGGTACCACTCTTTTTGATTCGTTTAAAAATAAAACGAATCCACTTTACGACTCGATTACGGCAGTCGACCGTTAAGACCTACATATCAGCCTTACCACTCCTGGGCGAGTTGGGGAATTTATTGACTGTCTTTCACCAGCCGACAGCTCTCTAAACAACAAATGTTCCTTAATACTCCCAATCATCGTGTTTTATCACGTTAGAATCTTTTGATTTTTCTTATTCTACAACGAATTAAAAAAATAAGCAACCCCTGAACCATTTTTTTAAACGACAAGATTCCTTACAATCTGGGGGAACATGTCAGCCAAAATACTTTATACTATTTCCAAACTTGCAGGTAAAAGCAATTCTACTTCAGTCCCTTCCCCTTCTTTACTTTTTATTTTGATTTCACCCTTGTGTAACTTCATGATTCGTTTTGCAATATGAAGCCCTAAACCAGAACCGCCAGTTTCCCGGCTCCGTGCTTTATCCACACGGTAAAATCGTTCAAAAATATTCTCAATCTCATCACCTGGAATGCCGATACCATAATCTTTCACGCGAAAAATGGCATTCATATCATTCTTTTCTAAGAAAACATCAATTTTTTCATTACTATATTTCATAGCATTATCAAGTAAAATAATGATGACCTGCTTGATTTTTAATTCATCCGCCATTATAAGGAGGGGTGATTGCTCGTAATGAAGAGTGATTTCTCTTTTATATACTTCTTTTAGCTGTTTTAAAATGGCTTGGCATAACGTTACAAGATTGACTACATCCATGTCCAATTCTACTTCTTTTTCTAATGAGGCTACATCTAAAAAAGTTTCTGTCATTTTTTGAATTCTGGTAGCTTCAGAGTGAATCGCTTGGAGCGCTTCATCAGCCATTTCTTTATCTTCAAGCCCATGCCGTCTTAACAAATTCGCATAGCTCTTAATAACGGTCAACGGCGTCTTCAACTCATGGGAGGCATCAGAAACAAATTGGGACTGTTTTTCAAAGTTATCCTCCAGCCTGTCAATCATCCGGTTAAACGTATTCGCCAATGTTTGAAGTTCATCCTTCGAATCATTATGAAGCGAAATCTTCTTTGGTACACCGCTTCGTTCAATATCTTCCATCGTATTAATCATATTGGAAATCGGCCGCATAATGATATTCGACAACCATCTGCCGCTGAGCAATGATAAAATAGCAGCTAACACCGTGCTGACCCCAAGAATCCATAAAAGGATGTCTTTCCTTGATTCTAAGCCGGTTAATTCCTCTCCAATTTCCAAGCTCCCATTTAGCAGGGGGCCATTTGGGATTGGGACACGAACGATTAACACCTGCTTTTCCTCACCTTCTATCACTAATAATTTTCTTTCAGATTCCTGGGTTTTTACAAATTTCCCTTTTACTTTTTTGACTAATTCCTTTTCATTCGTTACTTCATAAAGGATTCGTCCATCAGGCTGCAGGATTCGAATATAGGAATCCTCGGTTAAATTATCCTTTAATTCACTTTTGATTTGGTCAGGCGTATCATTGGTACGGATGTTTTTAATGATATCCCCTGCCTTTTGAAACGCCATATCCTTTTCCATATTTACGGTTGTTCTCATAAATAAAATGAAGACAACAATATTAATCAAAATTAAGATGAACAACATCCATGCGGTTGTTAATAGATTAATTTTTAATGTGATCCTCATCTTCGGTCTCCTTTATGGTATAGCCGATGCCTCTAACAGTGGTAATGAGCGAAGTTGAAAAACCTTCTTCTATTTTTTTTCGCAAATGCCGGATAAACACATCGATCACATTCGTTTCTCCCTCATAATCGTAGCCCCATACATTCAGAAGAATACTTTCCCTTGTGACCACTTTATTTTTATTGACAATTAAATACATCAGCAGGTCATATTCCTTTGGAGTTAAGGTGATAGAAGTACCTGCCCTTGTCACTTCTCTCGTCTCAGTATCAACCTCTAAATCCCCTACTGAAAAAATAGCGGAATCTTCCTTCTGCCCATTTTTTGAATAATGGCGGAGGCAAGAACGGATTCTTGCTAATAATTCTTCAATCTCAAATGGCTTTGTCACATAGTCATTAGCACCTTGGTCAAGGCCAGCTACCTTATCAAACGTAGTATTACGGGCGGTTAAGAGAATCACAGGAATGTCCTCCTTCTCCTTTCGTAATCTTCTTAACACCTCAATCCCGCTTAATTTCGGCAGCATCACATCCAATAGGATTAAATCAATTTCACTATGCAAGGCCTTTTCCAGTCCATCCTTCCCGTTATGTTCAACCGTCACATCGTATCCTTCATATTCCAGCTCCATCTTTAATACACGGGCAATTTGAATTTCATCCTCTATCACTAATATATGAATTTTCATTGTTATTCCCCCTGTAGCAATCATAATCAAATAGCATCTACAGCTATCTATTTTAATGTAACATTACATATCAAACATTTCATTTTTTAATGAAATATTAATGCTTATTTCATTGCCTGTTTAGTTTTCTTTATTATAGTTAAGGTACCCACTTGGGGTAAAAATCCATCATTGAATCATGAAAGCTGGTGGGAGATTCGCCTTATTTCCTATGTTTTTTCATTAATCATCACTATATGTCAATTAAAGGGAGCCTACTCTATGAATTATAGTCTATTTAAATCCATTAATGATTTAGCAGGTCACCATCCATTTTTAGATGGATTAATGGCCGGTGTAACGAACAATGCCTTGATAATCTATGCGATTGTTTTACTGCTCATTTGGTTTATCGGAAAAGATCAGTATAAGAAAACAGTCGTTTATGCTGCGATTACCGGTGCTCTTGGATTGCTCATGAACTACATTATTGGTCATATTTACGTAGAACCTCGGCCGTTTGTATCACATAAGGTTAATCTATTAGTGGAACATGCGGCAGATGCTTCATTTCCAAGTGACCATACAACAGGCGCCTTCGCCTTAGCACTGGCTGTCCTATTCGTTCATCGAAAAATTGGAATCGGCATGCTATTGTTCGCCTTCTTAACAGGGTTCTCCAGAATCTATGTAGGACATCATTATCCATTTGATATCTTAGGAAGTATTATCGTTTCGTTAGTCATTAGTACCGTTGTTTTCAAGCTGAGTCCATTTCTTGAACCAATTGCGAATACAATTATAAACATGTATAATCGAATTCCGCTTGTTCCAAAAACAACTGAAAAAGTAAACAGCAAAAGTCTTTGAACTATACAAAACCACCGGCGTTGAAAAAGCCGGTGGTTTTGTAATCTCCTGTTTAAATAACCTTGTATAAATAAATCTTCCAATACGCTTCTTTTGATTGAAAAACCTTTAGTAAATCAAGATGATTTTCCTTTGCATTCTTAATTGGAACAGCGGATAAGATATACTTTCCCCCCATCTGTTTGAAAGCTTGAATATTCATATCCAAGTGATGGATGACTTTCAAAGAATGTTTAGAAAACATATAGTTTTTTCCCAATTCATCGACAAAGAGATAGCAACGGCCTCCCCATTGATCAAAATAACTTTCCAATGTTTTATTTTTCGCTAATTCAGGTGCAATGATTTTCCGAAATTGTTGTTTATAGGACAATGGATAAAAGTTATTGTACGTATCAAGTGTATACAACCCGTTATACTGTGCGATTGCAGGATGCAGGCCGATGCTTGCAACTCGATAATCTTCTACAGACTTTCCGATAAACTTCTTAATATCAGCGAATTCTTTCACTGCATAAAATTGTCCAAATGACGGTGAATGATGATACCAAATTTGTTCGTTTGATGGAATCAATACACCAATCTGCAGCACCGCAAAAACCATTGCTGCAATACGCCATTTTTTATGGTACCGCCAAATGATTTGCAGTGATAGCGCAAATAATACATAAATAATCATGGGCCGCAAATAATGATAGCGCGAAAAATTAAACGTGTTTAAAATACTAATTTCTTGCTTCAACGGTACCCATCCTTCATACCACCAAAAGGCATACCATACGGATAACAAAAAGTTAGCAAGATGTAACCCGATAAATAGTTTTTCCCTCTTCCAGCTTTTTTGTAATAGCACGATCACTAAGGCAATCAAAGATACTGGCAGAATGATGATTCCAAAGAGGGTTTGGTCCTGATTATGGCCGACAATATAATTCTTAAAGATTAGCATAATCGTTTGCATCAGATTATTTTTCGATTCAAAAAACTCTGAGCGGTTTGTCTCTACATGTGAAAAAACAAGGGAAGCAAGCTCCCTGTATTCAATCGCTAAATAAATCAGCGTCATATAGGCAATCGAGAAAAACAGACGCCACTGCGGCTTTTTGCTCCTAATGACATCCACCAGCCAACATACCCCCATCGCACTTAGGAAAAAGAAAAAGCCTAACATAAAGGTTGAATAAAACGGCAATAGTGTGATGGTAAAGATGCTAATCACCTTTTGCTCATTATTGCGGATATTCAAGAACGCCCATAATGCTAACGGCATTCCTACTATACTTAACATTCCATTTGGCCAGAATGGTGTTAAAGCAAAAGCTAAGGCCGAAATGATGATGATAAATCCTTGTTTTTTCCCTTTTATCACATATTTCTTTAATAGCAGGTACATGCCTAAAAAGGCGAATGTGCGTGAAATGGCTTGATTGAGCCCATAGGCAATAACAGGAGGAAACAAACGAAACAGCTCGACAATCCCATAGTATTCCGAGTAAAAGGCATTTCTTGATAGTTCCCCATTCATAATTTGGGGGATGTTTGCCTGTATGGAACCAAATAACTGGCCGCTGTCGACTAATACCTTGTACCAGGTAATATTTGAATCCAGATTATCATGAATCCGCATATGAGCATGTTCACCGAGAATAAAGTATGGTGCAACCCAAACGGTAATAATGGTAATGGCGAATAGTAAATAAATCCTCTCTCGTGTAAAAACAGTTCTTTTCATTTTCTCAATTCCTCATTACATTCAAAAACATCGGTCCTTTTAAGCCGATGTTTTTAAATTTTTTTGCGGAAAAACAATCCACTTTTGTAAACAATAATTTAATAATGTATAGAGACAGGTACTGACCAAAATCGCAAGATCCGTTGAAATAGTCGCAGAAAAGATATGGGTGTTATTCAACACAAAATGGACTGCGTGTTTTCCAATGTAAAAGGATACGAAATAGCAGAACAAAATAACGCCTGCAAATCGAACCAAACTACTTGAAACTGAAGCATTGCTTTTAAACGTAAAGCTTCGGTTTAAACAATAGCTAATACACGCCCCTATTGAATTACCTAAAAAGGTGGCCTTCCAATAGGAAAGTCCGAATATATGATAGAAGAGAAACATGACGGACAAGCCGATTATGGTGTTGACAACACCTACTAAAATAAAGCGAATAAAGGTAAATTTCATTTTCCCACCGTATTCGTAAGTACTTCCAGTCTCTGTTTTCCTAGGGCCATATTAGAATAAGCATTTACTTCAATCGCATACCTTGGACGCCGCTTCACTTCACGATAAATTTTTCCGATATATTCCCCAATAATCCCCGCAGCTAAAAGCTGTAAACCGCCGACAAACCAGATGGATATCATAATGGATGTCCAGCCTGATTCCGTATGTCCGGCCAGTTCTTGAAAAATCGCATATCCGCCGGCCATCGCGCTAATGATTACTGCTAGAAATCCTAAAAAAGTCACAAAGCGAATCGGGGTAATACTAAAGGATGTGATTCCGTCAAACGCAAAGGCGAGCATTTTTTTCAATGGATACTTGCTCTCCCCTGCAAACCTTTCTTTTCTGTCATAGAAAACTTTCGTAGTCGGAAAGCCGACAAGAGGAATGAGTCCCCGCAAAAAGAGGTTCGTTTCTTTATATTTAAATAATTCATTCAATGCCCGCTTGCTCATTAATCGAAAATCGGCATGATTGGGGATTAAATTGATACCAATTTTATTCATCAAACGGTAAAATCCTAATGCCGTTGCTCGTTTGAAAAATGTATCAGTTTCCCGTTTATCCCTTACCCCATACACCACATCAAAGCCATCCCGATATTTTTCCACAAATGTACGGATAACTTTGACATCATCCTGAAGGTCGGCATCAATGGAAACCACACAATCTGATTGTGTAGCAGCTGTCTCGAGCCCTGCTAAAAGAGCATTCTGATGTCCTGCATTTCTTGCTAATTTTAACCCTTTCACGAATGGATTTATTGCCATCTCTTTTTCAATTAAGGCCCATGTCCGGTCCTTACTGCCATCATCTACAAAAAGGATTTTACTTTCCCGTGATATCAGGTAATCGTCGATTAACTTGGTTAATACTGCTGATAATTGTTTCGAAGTTTCCGGCAAAACTTCTTCTTCGTTGTAACACGGAACAACAATTGTTAAAACAGGTCCTTTCATGAGAATAACTCTCCCTCATCATCTAATTTCAATAATTTTCCTCATTAATACTTACGACTACTGTATTAGTTCATCCACACGTACACATGTGAATCCCTTTGTCTTCACCGTTTTTAATACATCCTTTAACGCATTAATTGTATTTCTGGGGGCATCTAACTCGGCACCCGGGGTATCCCCGCAGTCATGCAACAGGATGATGTCCCCGCCTTTAATGTTTAAAAGATGTTTTTTAATTTTTTCACTGCCGCCAGAGGTCCGCCAATCTTCCGCCATGATCGACCAGAGTATGATTTTGTATCTGCTTTTTTTAACAAAATCAAAAAGATTAAGCATTCCCCAAGGTGGACGATAATATACAGGTCTTACCCCAGTAATAGTTTCGATAATTTTGGCAGTATTCTCGAGCCCTTGGCGAACCTTCAAAGGGGACATGAACCAGTTCGAACGGTGGACATAATTGTGTATCCCGATTAAGTGGCCTTCTTGATGCATTCGCAGGATCAGCTGAGGATGCTTTTCCGCTTTGGAACCGACAACAAAAAAGGTTGCTTTCACCTTATTTTTCTTCAATAAATCCAGCAGGATTGGGGTATAAATCGGGTCTGGGCCGTCATCAAACGTGAAGGCAATTTTTGAAGGATTTTTTACCCTTTTCAATACCTTGAACCCTAAACCGCGTGATAGAAAATATGGTATTGCCGTATATAATAATATGAAAAAAATTAGTATTAAAATAATAAAGTTCATACTAACAATTCACCTCGAACAACTATGATTCTATGCTCTTGCCAACCGATAAACTTTTGACTGTTCACTAAGGCTTGCAGGCTTAAGAGATTTATGTTCCAAAATTCCGTTCATGATTTCCGCAATTTTCATAGATCCCTCGATTTCGATTCCCTTTTGATACGCATCGATAGATTGTTCCCATTCATTCATTTTAGTAGGGTCTCTTAAAAAACTAAGCAAATCTTGTTCAAAGGAATTTTTACGCTTTAGTTTAAAAACAAGACCTTTATCTGTTAAATACTGTAGATTAATTTCTTCTTGTCCCGGAAGTACGGATTGAACAAAAACTGGCAGCCGTTTTTGCAGCACTTCACTAATGGTGACCCCGCCTGGTTTTGTGACAATCGCGTCCATCTCTTCATACAGTTGATTCATTTCTGCCCTTGAGGAAATGTATGACAGCGGCTTGATATGATCCACATTCCATGAAAGAATATCATCGTACAATTTCTGGTTGTTTCCACATAGGACATAGAAATCGGATTGTGAGGATAGCTTCGATTTTTCCAAAAGCTTTACAATTCCTCCCAAACCATTATTTCCGCCAGAGATTAATATTTTATGCCTGCTCCCTCGTTTTTTCTGCTTTATGTTTTTGGTGATTTCCTGATGGACTGGAATACCGGTAACAATCATCCTTTGTTCCGGTATATGATACTTTTTACTAAATTCTTCTTTTACGTCCTGGCTTGGAAGTAAATGATAGTCAATTTCTTTTCTTCCCCAAAAATTATTGATAAAGAAATCCGTATATACATTCATAACTGGTACATCACACTTTCTCTTTCTTTTTAACTGACTGAGAAGATAGGACGGGAAACCATGTGTACAAACAATTAAATCCGGCTTCTCCTCCTTTAACAGCTGCTCCATTTTTTTTAAAAAGAAATAATGATACCATTTAAATGAATGTTCATGTGGTGATGAAGCATAAAAAAACTTCTTATAAGCAAGATCATACGTTTCTGGCGCAAAACGAATCCATTTTAAATAACCGCTCGTAATCATTTTCTCAAGCTGTGGATTCGCATAGCTTAATAGGTCTATTTTCTTCACATTAATTTCATTTGCTTTCTTCACAATATCCATTAATGCCTCAGCAACTTGATGATGCCCTGATCGCATTTGTAAAAAGGGTAAAAACAAAATCTTTTTCATATTTGGCTCATCTCCTGTCCAAAAGGAATCGATTATATGATTTCTACCCCTTTAATCTACCACCCAAATTTTTTAACACTTCTATTTTCATTGATTTTTAATGTAATGCTCAGGAGATTTTTAAGTTGGACATAAAAAAAAAGGCAGCACCCCAAAAAGGATTGTCCTTTCGAGGTGCTGCTCTTTCAATCAATATTTTCTCTTCTTTTTTTTAAAAAATTTACGAAAACAAACAGTAAAAAGATTAATAAAAATAATACTCCTAAATAAGGAACATACTCTGGATTAATATTGAAAGCACTACCAGCATAATAGCCTGCTAAAATAAATGGGACTATCCATAAGACTGTTCCTAAACTGGAATAAAGCAAGAATTCTAAAAATGAAATTTTGGCAATCCCTGAAAAATACGGGCTGATTTGCCGTATCCCAGGCATATAAAATCCGAACAGGATTGTTATACGGACATTTCTCATGTATTTAATTTTCACTTTAGCCCAGCGTTCTTCGGTTATTCCGATATATTTTCCATATTTATGAATAAAAGGACTGCCTATGTATTTTCCAACAACAAAGGCAGAAAGCATTCCAATAAAAGCTCCGAAAAAAGCCGACAATACCGCCGGTAAGAATGCCAGACTATGTTGTTCAATTAACACCCCGATTAAAAATAAGAGTGATTCTTCGGGTGCAGGAATACCAACAATACCAAAGAATAAAAAGACGAAAATAATCAGATAGCCATATGCATCCAAATAATGTAAGAGTGTGTCAATATTCATAATTCCTCTATATTAATCAGCCAACACGCATACTACTTTTCAGGGATTTCGCATCCATTTTCATCGCAGTTAAGTCCTTCTTCACTATTTAATACAACGATTTCATCTTCTGCAATGACTTTTTGCAATGCCTGAACAAACACGTCGGTTGGCTGGGCACCAGAAAGTGCGTATTTTTTGTTAATCAGGAAGAATGGAACCCCTGTAATCCGGTATTGCTGGGCCATCTGCTCGTCAGCACGTACGGCATCCGCCATCTCATCGCTGGTCAGCATTTTTTCGACTGCTTCCCGCTCTAAGCCTACTTCAACTGCCAATTCGATTAATGTTTGATGATCGCCTATATGTTTGGATTCAGTAAAATGGGCACGCAAAATACGTTCTGTCATTTCTTTCATTAAACCTTTAGTTTTGGCGTACATCGTCAATCGATGGGCATCAAACGTGTTAGTTAAAATGAGCGTATCCATATGATAATCCAGCCCAGCGTTCTTCGCCATTTGCACCATGTTTTGAGTATTGGCTTTTGCTTGAGCAATACTCATACCATATTTCTTTGCCAATACCTCATAAATGTTTTCCTTTATATCTTTACCCGTGTTGGGGTCCAGCTCAAAGCATCGATAAGTCACTTCAATCGGGTGGTCAATCTGTTTAATGGCATCCTCCAGATGCCTTTTGCCAATATAGCAGAACGGTCAAGCAAAGTCAGTCCACATTTCAATTTGCACTTTTATCCCTCCAATTTATAGATTCATCTTTAGTATAAGTGCTGGGCATTTATTTTACACAAAATTTGTTTATATCCTAACCAAAAAGAAGTAATATTAATAACTCCTATCGAAAAAGGACAGATTTGCCGAGCTAATCTGTCCTTCCACTGAAAATCAGTAACATATCCTTTTCATGGCTTAGTCTTAGTAACCGTAACCGCTGGAAACACTAGCTCCTACAATGATCAGCAATACAAATAGTACAACAATCAGTGCTGCCATATTTCTAAGTCCATCCATTTCCATCACCTCATTTTCTTAAAATTAACATTAGTAGTTCAGAATAGTATTTTTAAACTTTTAATAAGTTGAAACAGATGTTAGTACGATAATTAATAAAATGAACAATACTACGATTAAAGTGAAGTTAAAGGAAGAGCCATATCCACCTGAGTATCCATACATAAACTATCACCACCTATTATTTTTTAGGATAATATTTACATCCCACTATTAAGATATTTTTTTATTAAAAAAATGTTTGGACAAGTTCATAATTATTAAGAGAAATCCACAATTTTATTATAAAATTCCACTAATACCCATCTAGTGTTGGAAACTTCAAGGCTTTATATTAATGCTTCTACCCTTACAAGTGTCTGATAAAATAAAAAGAAGCGTATCAAACGAACGATACGCTTCTCCGGAGGTCTCTCGATGTGTAGGAGGTGCAATACGGCGGTGCTGGGTATGGTGTGAGAGATTTCTGTCTCTCTATGATAAAATATGCATAGAAAATAAAGATGCTTGGACAAGCGTGGATTATAGAAAAAATTATCTTAAAAAAATTTCCTTTCAAGTCAAGTCACTTTAAATGGCTTTTATCGCTTCGATCCTATCGAAACACACAGAAGAAACGTCTGCTAAATGCAAACGTTCCTAATAGCATGTGCACTCAGAATTAAACTGCGTTAGAAATTAAGTTGACGATCTCAAAAAAATCCACGTCTTCTTCTTTCAATTTCAAAGCGTCTTCTTCTTTCAATTTCAAATCTACGTCTTCTTTCTATTTCGATTTCAATTTCAATTCTTCTTCTTCTTTCTAATTCAATTTCAATTTCGATTTCGAAGGGTCTTCTTGGAATGAAAAACATGAATATTACCTCCTTTCATTTCAGAAGTTTATCGAAAAGGACAGATTCGCCGAACAAATCTGTCCTCTACTGAAAATCAGCAACATGTTCCTTCCGCTGATTTAGTAACCGTAACCACCAGAAACACTAGGTCCTACAATAATCAGCAATACAAATAGTACAACGATCAGTGTAGCCATGTTTCTAAGTCCGTCCAAGTCGGCCACCCCATTTTCTGAAATTTTCACTATTCGATGCACAGTCTCATATTTTTAAACTTTTAGTAACCGTGTGAAACAGATGTTAGTACGATAATTAATAAAATGAACAATACTACGATTAAAGTAAAGTTAAAAGCTGAGCCATATCCGCTTGAGTATCCATACATAATCTATCACCACCTGTTATTTTTTCAGGATAATAATTGAATCCCACTATTATAATATTTTTTTGTTAAAGAAATGATTGGACAAGTTCATAATTATCAACATAAATCCACGATTCTACCATACAATTCAACCCAATCTCACATAAAGTTGGAAATTTTTTTAGCTTCATATCCATGCTTCTCCCCTTACAAAGTGCTGATTAAATGAAAAGAAGCGTATCAAACGAACGATACGCTTCTCCGGTGGTATCCCGATATGCAGGAGGTGCATACGGCGGCGCGGGATATGGTGTGAGAGATCTCTGTCTCTCTATGATAAAATATGCATAGAGAATAAAGATGATTGGACAAGCGTGGATTATTTGAAAAAATAATTTTTATAAAACATTATAATTGTTCTTTATCTATCCAAGAATAATATTGTACCTTAATACACTCTTTATTCCCTGCAATGAACATAGATTTGACTATGAAAAAAGAAATAAAAAAACTGACAATCAAAATTGATCATCAGCTCAATCCGCGATAGTTCTATTAACAACACAGTTTAACGAATTCTAGCCTTGCGGAAGCCTTCAAATGCACTAATTGCTCCAAATATCATAATGATGAAAATCGCACCGCCAACCATCCATGATTTAAATTGAAGAGTAGTAATCGTAAATAATTCCGACATATACGTAATATAATCGTTGTTTAATAGATTGGAATCTAACAGTATGACCATAAATACAATGGTTCCAATTAACTGAAGGACAGAATTACCTAATGCCATTCTTTTGGTCCACTGTCTCTTTATCAATTTATAAAGAGATAATGCAATTTCGAAAACAATGACCATCACAACGATGGGCCAATACTGAAGCAAAACCTCTTGATTGAAAGCCGGTGTCACAAATTCAAGTCTGCCTCCATTTCCTTCATATACCCCTACTAGATGATTCGCATAAAAATAGAGTGTTGCCCAGATCGCTGTCCACATCAAACTCCCGAATACTTCACATTTTGAAATCATCTTTTTCTTTGGCATAGAAGGAATATTTTTCAAATCATCAGGAGTCCACTTTTTAAGGCTTACGGTTAGAGGATCTCCCCCTTTTTCTGTTCTTTCTATAACTGCAAATACTACTGTTAACCAAAAGAATACTTGAATTCCAACTTCAATAATAGTCACTAGTCCTTTGCCTAGAAGACCCAAAACAACATTTATAACCGACTCTTCCCCACCATAGCCAATAAAATATTCGGCTATCATCGAGATTAACGAAACGACAGCTGCAATCGGCAAAATCATTTTTAGCAGCGTCACATATACATCAAAATAACGCGGACCAATTAAGTGCATGGGCCGTTCTAGATAACCACTAGCTAATGCGACTGGACTTCCTAATTTTTCAAGAACTGCCTTTACATCTTGCTCGTTGTATTTATCCGGGAGCATATCCTCTATCGTCGATCGTAACTCCAGTGCAATATCCTCACGGCTTTTCTCAGGCAGTCTTCGAGTAACTTCCTGAATATATATATCAATTAGATTCATCATCTTCCTCTCCCTTTAATAAGTTAAAAAGTTCTTTTGAATTCTGAATCCATTCCTTCTTTAACTGCAAAAATACCTCCAACCCATATTCACTTAACACATAATACTTTCGGGGTCTGCTTTCGGATGTATCCCAGCTGCTCGACACCAGCTCCTGTTTCTCTAATCGTCGAAGCAATGGATACAACGTGCTTTGATCGATATCAATGCCCGAGACCTCCAATAACTGAACAAGGGAATACCCATACTGGGGAGTTCGTAACTGGCTTAATACCGCTAATGTTAACGTTCCACGCCTAAGCTCTGTTGTTAATGAATTCAATAATTGACTCACTTCACCCACCTCATTTTTTAATACTATATGTCATACAGTATTTGTTTTATACTATGTATCGTACAGTATTGTGGTTACGAAAATAAAATAGGTTTATGAATATTTTCAAAACTTTTTACTGGATTGTGTTTAAGATTGAAAAAAAAAGAAACCACAAATTTGAAATGTCAAAAATGCAGTTTCCTTTTATCTATTTTTACATTAACCTGTGCCTAACATTTGTCTACTTTACTGGTTTTTTCAAGATCCCTAATAAAATGGCTGAGACAATTGCTCCTATCATCACTGCCAACAGATAGAGCAGCCAGCTGCCATCGACAAGCGGGAAAACAAAGATTCCGCCATGTGGTGCACGAAGGCTGATTCCAAATAACATTGACAGTCCTCCTGCAACCGCAGATCCAGCCATCACTGATGGAATGACTCGAACTGGATCCGCTGCTGCAAATGGAATCGCACCTTCTGTAATAAACGATAATCCCATAATATAATTTACCTTTCCAGCATCCTGGTCTTGTTTGCTGAATTTCTTTTTAAACAAAGTAGTAGCTAACGCGATGCCCAGCGGCGGTACCATGCCTGCTGCCATGATCGCAGCCATCGGCTCATAAACACCGTTTGCCAATAAACCAGTTCCAAATACATATGCCGCTTTATTGATCGGACCGCCCATATCAAATGACATCATAAGTCCTAAAATAATTCCTAGCAGAACAGCATTTCCTGTACCAAGGCTGGATAACCATTGTGATATAGCTGTATTTAAGGCTCCCACTGGATTATTGACGACATAAAGCATGATTAGGCCAGTTAGGGAAATACCTAATAATGGATAGAGTAAAATCGTTTTAATTCCCTCTAATGAAGCCGGAAGTCCTTTAAATACTTTCTTTAAACCAACTACCAGGTAACCAGCTAAGAAACCGGCAACAAGCCCGCCTAAAAAGCCTGCTCCACCGGTTGCAGCTAAAAGTCCTCCAACCATCCCTGGCGCAAAACCAGGACGGTCAGCAATACTCATAGCAATAAACCCTGCTAATACTGGTATCATAAGTCCAAAAGCATTTCCACCGCCAATTGTATTTAAAGCCGCGGCAAAAGCATTATAGGATGGATCATCAGGGTTAGCGGAGTGAATTCCAAACATAAAGCTTATCGCGATTAGGATGCCGCCACCGACAACAAATGGCAGCATGTTGGAAACTCCATTCATTAAATGCTTGTAAATAGTTGATCCTATTCCTCTTTTTTCTTCTGTTTTATTTTTTGCAGTATCATTTCCTCGATAAAGAGGGGCATCTTGTTTCAAGGCTCTCTCAATTAATTCTTGAGGCTTTCGTATACCATCTGCTACAGCCGTCTCAATTACATACTTTCCGTTAAAACGGTTCATTTCAACCTTTGTATCTGCAGCAACAATAACGGCAACTGCATCTTCAATTTCCTGAGACGTCAAGACATTTTTTACTCCGCTGGATCCATTGGTCTCAACCTTAATATCAACACCCATTTCGGCAGCCTTTGCTTTCAATGAATCTGCCGCCATATAGGTATGAGCGATGCCAGTCGGACAAGCTGTGACGGCAATGATAAAGTTCTTTTTACCTTCCATTGACTCGTCCTCTGCTTCATCTTCCTCATCATAATGATCAATGATAGTTAAAACATCTTGTTCTGTTTTTGCTTCTATTAATTGGTTCCTTGCCCCTTCGTTCATTAAAATGGACGATAGTCTGGATAATGCCTCTAAATGTATGTTGTTTGCCCCTTCTGGTGCGGCAATCATAAAGAATAGATGTGCTGGTTGTCCATCTAACGATTCATAGTCCACGCCGTCAGTAGAACGCCCAAACGCAATTGCAGCTTTTTTAACAGCTGTAGTTTTCGCATGGGGAATGGCAATTCCTTCACCGATACCAGTGGTGCTTTGTTCTTCTCGTTTCAAAATTGCTTCTTTAAACATTTGGCGGTCAAATAAAATATTCGCAGAATCCAACACATTAACGAGATCTTCAATCGCATCCAGTTTTTTAGTTCCATTTGTAGATAAACGAATAGTGTCTTTTGTTAATAGTTTTGTAATTTTCATAAGGATTCCCCTCGCTTATCGCCTTTCTATCTTTACTTGAGGCAGCAATTCTTCCACTTTTTCAAGTGTACATAGTCCAAGTGAAAAAGCAGTAGCACTACCAGCTGCAACACTATATTTGAAGGCTTCCTCAATATTTCCCGTTTTTCCAAAAGTCGCCACAAACGCAGCAACCATGGAATCTCCCGCCCCAACTGAACTTTTCATTTCCCCTTTTCGGACATTCGCTACCAAAGTGCATTCTTCATTAAAAAATACCGCACCTTTATCAGCTAGTGAGACGATGACATTCCGTACACCCATTTTGATAAGTTCTCTACCACATGGTAGTGCTTCTTCAATACTCTCAATTTTTGTTTGAAATAACTCACCAAGCTCATGGTGATTTGGTTTTATTAGAAACGGTTTCAATGGAACAATCCGTTTTAACAGGTCACCTTCAGCATCAACGACAAATTTAGCCCCGTTCTGGTTGCATATTTCGACCAATTCTTCATACATATTTTTCGGCATAGAAGATGGGATACTGCCTGCAAGGATTAAGCAATCCTCGCTGGTTAATGCACTGATTTTGCTTTTTAAAGAGTTTAATTCATCAGTTGTGACAGTCGGCCCTTTTGCATTGATTTCTGTCTCTTGTTCTGTTCTAAGCTTTATGTTAATTCGTGTATCATCTTGTATTTCCACAAAATCAGTTTCAATGTCAATTGATTTTAGATAATTTTCAATAAAAGCACCTGTAAATCCGCCAAGGAAACCAATTGCAATACCTTTTACATCAAATGTTTTTAAAACCTGTGAAACATTAATGCCTTTGCCTCCAGGAAATTTGGCTTCTGTTTTTGTTCGGTTTAATTGTCCTAACGTCATTCCATCAACTTCAACGATGTAATCGAGTGATGGATTCAACGTAACTGTATAGATCATGCTGTCACAACCTTAATATTTGTTTTACTAATAAAAAGTGCTTTTGCTTCAGTGCTTAATTTGTTGGTAATAATAGTGGCCTCACTTAACTCAGCAATCTTGGCAAACGCCACTTCGGAAAACTTCGATTCATCCGCAAGTACATAGGTTTTCCGTGAGTGTGATAAAGCTATCTGTTTAATTAATGCTTCCTCTTGGTCAGGTGTCGTATAACCAAACAGTGGATGAATCCCGTTTACACCTAGAAAGCATTTATCGAATCGGTATTTTTCAAGGCTTTCAACTGCTCCCCGACCAACCAAAGCCTTTGTAGTCGGCTTAATAAATCCGCCAATCAAATAGGTTTTAATATTTTTTTCGAGTAGTTCGTTTGCATGTGTTAATCCATTTGTCACAACAACGATATTGCTTGGAAGAAACTGAATCATTTCCAGAACTGTCGACCCTGCATCTAAATAAATGCTGTCCCCCTCTTCCACTAAACTGGCAGCAAATTGAGCAATCTGATTTTTTTCTTGAAGGTTTTTGGAAGATTTCTCTGTCATGGTTGGTTCAGAAAGATTACCTTGCAGTCTTGCCGCCCCTCCATGAACTCTCTTTAGCAGATTTCTTTCTTCTAGTTGAGTTAGATCCCGACGGATAGTTGATTCAGAGGAGTTTGTCAATTCAACCAGTTCTTGAAGCTTGATCGTATGCTTTTTCTTTAATGCTTCTAAAATTTTTTGATGGCGTTCTGGTTCTAGCAAAAGATGACCCCCCTTAAAACGCTTTCACGATATCAATACATTTGTATTTTACTTTCGAAATCATCGTAAGTCAATCAAAATATATCAAAAAACACCATAAACGATATAAAACAATCACAAACTATCAAATTCATTTTAACTTTATAAATAAAATACTTAATTCTTAACGGAATGCTGTTAAACTCCTGGTATCTCTATAATAAGAAAAAGATCGCCGCAGCGATCCCATTAGTTAAGTGAATTTCTTCACAAACAAAATTACAACCTTAAATAGTAGCACTTCAATTGATAAAAAGGTTAGACGAAAAAGATAGCAGATGGACATTCTCTTGCCTTGCTTATCATAGCAAAACTCACTGTTACTAAAACAAAAATCTCTCAATTGTTAGTCCTGTTATGTTATGATGAATATTATATGTTTACCAAAAATAGAATAAAGTTAACTCTTTTAAATTAAACCTGCAAAATTGGGGGGAGAAATATGTTCAAGCTGCGTGGCCATCATCTTTTTTGCCTTCTTGGATACCGGGGAATGGGCTATTCTGCAGAATATGTGGAAAATATGACACGACTGCATCAAACCTTGAGAGAGGAGCCCGAGACGTTCATTCAGCTGATAAAAGGACCCGATCAACTATGCGAAAAATATCCCAATTCAGGAACATACCATTGTCAAGATGAGAGTATTTATGATCAAGATGCCGCTATTTTAGAAAAAATGGGACTGAAAGTCGGGCAAATTCTGAGGTGGAAAGACATTGAGGCTCACATCCGAAAGTTTGTCGTCCCATCCGATGTTCAAAAGTTTTGTGAAACTTGCTCCTGGCGATCATATGGAGTTTGTGAGGAAGGAATTCAAGAAATTCGTGAAGGGAAAGGCTTAAGGAAATTGAATTAAGCCTTCCCTTTTTTATTTTTATGTGTAGACTTTCAGTATACGTAAAAAGCCTACTCAAGTGTAAGCTTAACCAGAATAAACACTATCACATACTCCAGCTTTTGGTTCATAATAACAATGCTGTTTATATTGACCTGAATGAGGCTGACCGTACCATGTTGCAGGACATGGTGCATATGGATTAAAATACCAAAGGGAATATTTCGATGGGTGCTGTCTCCAGTATTCTAAATTTTGTTTTGCTAATCTTTTTTCAGAAGTTCTTGCTTTTTGATAAAATACATTTCCTTTTTGAACAGCTTCAAAGGAATAATTTCCTCCTTGCACTTGAAATATTACTTGGGGAATGGTTCTTAAACCTTTGAAATCTGAACAATCTGCTTTAAGACGATTAACTATGACATTTCCAACCATTAACATTCCCAGTTTTCCTTCACCCTCGGCTTCTGCTCTCATCATCCTTGCCATTAAGGCAACGTCCGAACTTCGGTAATTTACTCTTGGCATTTTTTTCACCCCAAAATTATAGTATGAATATAAGCCTGGATTGTTGTCTTTGTTTATATATTATGATGGTGGATCACAGAAAAATACTCACCGCAGAGTAAATCAACATTAAACACATCATGAACCGAACTGATTTATCATGCTTTGCAAAACATTTTTAAAAACCGAGCCACACCCCGACCACAAAAGAAGCGCTAGCCATCCTAGAAAAATAGTCAAAGCTAAATAAATCACGACGAACTTTAAAGAATCATGAAACGGCAAAATAAAAACGCTCATCACTGTTAAAAAGAACAGGATGCTTTTAACATTTATGATTTGAAGGATAAAACCGGTTAAAAAAGAAGATTGCCTATTTCAAGTGCTCTCCCCCGAACTCTTATTTAACCCCACCTGCCAAGTTAGATAGAGTAGATAGATTACACCCGCAATTTTAAAATATGGCTCAATAAAAGGGATGAAATTGTATAAACCCGCAGTAAATAAACCACTCATAATTCCAAGGACCGCAAATCCTGCCAAGATGCCGCTAATAAACCGCCAGACCCTGCAAAACCAAACCTTCTCGCTTCATTCATCATTAAGATGTTACTTGGTCCTGGCGTAATAGACTTAATAATGACATACGATAGAAACGCTACTATACTCATAGATTCACCTTCAATCATTTACTATTCAATAACCAATATTGTAAGATGATATTAACTATAAATAAAATTGAAATTTATAAAATCATTATCATTTTTTTCGATACATCATACAATTTTGGAGAATTTTATGGAAATTAGACACCTTATAACGTTAGTTCGATTAATGAATAGGAATAAAACTAAAAAAAATGAGGAGTGATATTGTGATCAATCGTGTTAACGAGAAATTGGAAGCAGCCCTTAATGATTGGGAAATGATGAAGACGGCTTCAGAAGATGAAAGAGAAGAATGTGCCGAACGGTTCGAGATGCATTTTTATCAGTTTATAGAAGAATTAAAGCTTTGGTATCAGAAGTTAGAACAGCCACCAGAAACGATGGAAGAAGCGGAAAATCTTATGGAAATAAAAGAAATGCTGGACCGCTTGCCTGCACCGCTTGAACTCAACTTTTATACTGAACTTGAGTTAATCATTGAAGGACAGGAGCAGGTTCGCTATGATTAAATGAAATTCATCAAATCCTCGGATATACCTATTCTTTTTGTAAATAATAGGATTGTTAACATAAATTGAGGAGGATTTTATATGCCACGAAATCAACAAACCAATGAGAATTTGGATTCTATAATGAAACCAGAATTCTCCGGAACCAATCCCCAAAAAGTAAAACAAGAAATTCAAAAAGACGTAAGCGCTGGACAAGGTGCAATGACTTCCCGGGAGGCAGGCGCTATGCGTGATTAAAAAAACCACTTTGTGGTTTTTTTCTGCTTCAAAATTAAATACTTTTCATCTCTCATTTCGATTAAATGAACTATAAAAAGGAGTTAAATATGCGAACCAAAATTGTTATATTGTCCTTAATTTCTTTTCTAGTTTTGTCAGCGTTTGGACAAAAGACGCTTACCAAACCCATTACTTTATTAAATCACGAACAACAAGAAGTAACATTTCCTTTAGAAAAACCAACAGTATTCTTTTTTATAACAACCTATAAATGAACACTCTGCCAGAAGCAGCTGGTTCAGTTGCATAAAAATATGAATAAATTAAATGGAATGGATATTGAAACGTTTGTAATTAGCAGCGATTCACCAGAAGAGCTACGTTCATTACATAATAAATTGAAGAAAACCTTTGGAAGCAGCCTCTCCTTTATTTCTGATCCTCAATTAAAATTAATTAAAAAAATGGGAATGAAGAAAAATGATGTAGCTTATAGAGGTTTTGCGATGCTAGATAAAGAGGGGAATACTATTTTCAATACAAAAAATGACCATTGGGGAGAGGAAATAGAGAAAACAGTTGAAAAGATTAAAGAAGAATATAAAAAATTAAAATAGAAAAGTTAGTTATTAATTCTCTAACCCGAAGATAATCCGAACAATATAGTGCATTACCCCTTTATTTATTCCATAAACAAGGAAAAATTGAAAAAGCTATTTATGAACCTTACTCCTTAATAACGGGAGCTGTGCATTTTTCTTGTTACACTACTGGAATGGTTGGTTAGAGAGATACATTTAAAGGCTGTTCATTCAAAACGCTCAGAGAATTTACTCTGAGCGTTTAATTTTATCGTTTCGCTTATTCATTCATTAGTTTCACAACTCTAAAAGTTTTGTAACATATTTCAATGCTGCACTTTTTAATTTACCGATATGAATCATGAGTTGGATGAAATAAGTCTTCCTCTGCAAATCTGACAACTGAAAAGTGCTCTACATTATAATGACCATGAAGTGTTTTATTATGATGCTTGATAATTTGTTCTGCACTTAATACTTCGCTGTCCGTTGTAGAATGGCCATCACCAACCAAAGTAACATCCAAACCGCTAATAGTGGCTGTTCTGACTGCAGTATCGATACAATATTGCGTTGCACAGCCCATAATTACAACATGTTCAATTTTTTGAGATTGTATATGATCTATAAGTCCTGTTCCGTGGAAGGAATTTGTTGCGGTTTTATCAAAAATCTTAGCATTCAAAGGGACATTAATTTCATCATGAACTTGAAATCCCTTCCCTTTACCGCCAGCCACATCCAGATCTCTTACGAAGACAACTGGAACATTAGCTTTTCTAGCCTTTTCGATTACTAAATTGATATTACTAATAAGCTGTTCTTTATTAAAAACCGCACTATCTTCAAGGTTCCCATCAATTAATTCTTGTTGGGCATCAATAATTAATAATGTTTGATTCAAAATCATTTTCCCCTTTCTATTAAGGGGACCGTTTAGACGTATCCCCTTTTGAATTTTTCAAGTTAACTCATGCATTCATTATTGAATTAGAACATTTGCTATATATTGAGCACTGCCTGCTAAATTGATAAATTCAACTTCTAAAACATAACGTCCTTTTATATTTGGGAATTGAAATTCTCCCGAATCATCCAATGGAAGTACGATTCGCTTGTCATCTTTTAATAAGGCGACCTTGATTTTTGGGTCAGTCCAAATATCTCCCCCATTTTTTTCGTTCTCTATAAATTCCAATGACACCCTCTCATTTGGAAAAACCTTTACCTCCTTCAGTGATGATGCGGATTCTTCCAGATCTGCTATTGTTTTCTGTACATCTTCACTAGCTGTTTTCCAACTAATATTTGCTTCTGTTAA
The DNA here is from genome assembly GCF_014656545.1 of Neobacillus kokaensis. Lineage (GTDB taxonomy): Bacteria > Bacillota > Bacilli > Bacillales > Cytobacillaceae > Neobacillus > Neobacillus kokaensis. Next base: position 34,251 of record NZ_BNDS01000021.1, on the reverse strand, counting down.
TCAAATAGATGAAATATCGAAATTTAAATGCGCAGTTGGAACACCAACGTCATAATCTTCGGCAAAGCACCCCGTTAGTGTAAAAGCAAAAAGCAATACTATTAATAATTTGAAAAAAAACTCTCATATCTTACCTCATTGTTTAATGCATTTTTTGGAGTTGATTGCACCAGTAGTTCCATGCTTTATAGTATTCTTCAAAATCGTGTGGATGGTGTTTTATGCAAGCTCCTAGTCTCAGGTATAAACCTATAAGAACGTTTTTATATAAAAATGAATGGCTTATTTCGTGTTTATTTGTCAAATGGCTTGCCGCTGAATCTATAGTTTCTTTTGTTAAATCATCTGGGGATGAACAGAAAGCATAGATTAAATCAAATAGAGGGTCTCCGATGACAGGCGTTGGATCAATCACACCATTTAACTGTCCATTATTAAAGATGAAATTATGTACACCGCAATCCCCATGCAATAAGTAAGGCTTGCTCTCATTGTTCATGTTTTGGGCAATGGTTAATAGGAAGTCATGATGGTGATAATCAAATCTTGAATGAATAATGTCCTTTGCTGCCATGATTTCGTCTAGTAAAAAACTCTGCCAAGAATCTTGTGGCTGGTCCGCCCATCCCCAGCCAACATCCTTAGGAACCGACTTATAATGGTTTTGCAGACCCTGCACAAGTTGCTTGAGCATTTCCTTTTTATTTTCTCTATCATAATTTGTAGAACCAACTATGAAGGAATAAACTATGTACTTGTATGAATTTTCCACGAATAGAAGTTTGGGTAATAAAGGTGAGTTCCTGTAATGATAAAGAAAACTTGCCTCCGATTTAATAATCTGAGGAGCATTAGACTTGACCACATACTTACAATCTCCCATGTTTAGGAGATACAACTCACTGACTGTACCACCGTTTAATTGTTTATATTCCATAGGTTCTGAATTAATGATATGATTGTGAATTAGTTGTTTAATAATCTTTTGAATTTCCATGAGAATCCCTTCTCACTCTCCTTTACAAACAAGCCTCCACCCACTTACATTATATTTAATAAAACCAATAATTACTAAATAAAATCTCTGTTTGCCAATCATTTACGTCCCAGAAACACAATAACGCTTGGAATCCCAAGCGTTTTTAACCCAATTTTCCCTATTTATCTTCCAGATTGCATTTTATGGTTCCTCAGAATCATTCCATTTACCTTTATCATTCCGAACTTTTCATAGTACGGAACTAAATCATCATCACAACATAAATCTATCATATATATGTTATTAAGCTGTTTTAGCATCTTATTAACTAATTCTTTGCCAATACCTGCATTTTTATATTCTGGTAAAACTTCAAGAAGTGGAATGTAGACTGAAAGAACTCCATCACTAATTGCGGAAATAAATCCAACCACTTGATTTCTACTTTCATCAAATGCAATAACTACTTTATAGCTGTTTTTTAACAGTTTTAAATGAGTTTCTGGATTAGGTGGATTTATCCAATCCACAAAAAATCCATTCAACATAGCGGGCGAAATACCTTCAATTGAATTCTTATATATAATCATACAATCAACTCCTAATTTCTTTTAAATTTATTAGGGAGATGATTATCTATCAAAAATGAAGTAACAATAACGTGACCTCCAAACATTTTTAGACTACCATAATACATTCGTCAAATAATTTAAAAATCCTGTTTATGTTAGACTTTTTAAAAATGGTTTGTCCCCTTACAACAACTCCATATATATATATAAATAAAAACCAACAGGAGTAGAAATCATTGGACAAACAAAATAGCGGATTTAGATGGGTTGTGTTTGCTTCCGTATTGTTTACTTATTTGTTCATGGCAAGCCAGCGAACCGCCCCGGGGTTGATTACAGACCAATTAATGAGTGACTTTCATGTAACGGCAACAACAATCGGATTGCTGACGAGTATTCAATATTTTGTCTACACTGGTCTTCAAATTCCGATGGGACTCCTGGCCGATCGTTATGGGCCTAATTTTTTTCTCATTATAGGGGCAATCCTTACAGGTCTTGGAACCATCCTCTATAGCCTTGGTACGCATGCATTTGTCCTGTTTTTTGCCAGAATACTAACAGGGACGGGGGATGCAACCATCTGGGTCAATGTGGTGTTAATTTTGAGCCAATGGTTTAATGCCAAGGAATTTACCCGATTAATTGGTGTGGCAGCCATGACAGGCAGCCTTGGATTCCTTTTGGCGACAATTCCTTTTTCCTTATTGATTGAACTGCTTGGCTGGAGAGTTGCCTTTTTTTCAACAGGGCTGCTTTTATGTCTATGCAGCATTCTCCTCTATTTTGTCCTTGTCAAAAAGCCGAAACAATCAGTATTTGTAAAAAGGAATACACAACGGGAAAAAACATTTGTTCTACTTAAAAGAATATTTTCGAATCGGCAGGCATGGGCTTTGTTTTTGTGTCACTTTGGGATTGTCGGAACCTATGTAGGGTTTATTAGTTCTTGGGCCGTGCCCTACGGGATGAATGTGTATGGAATGACACGTTCGGATGCGAGCCAGCTAATTTTGATTGGTCTTGTCGGCGCGCTTATTGGGTCTCCTTTTGTTAGTTGGATTTCAAGTCGTTTAGGAACCATTAAACAGCCTTATATTGTTTTTCATATCATTCTTTTATTATGTTGGTCTACCTTTCTTATATTTCATGGGAATCCGCCATTTTCCCTGCTAATATTGCTTTTCTTTATTATTGGCCTTGCCTATGGGGCAAATTCCTTAACCTTTGCTTCTGTTCGACAAACATTTCCTTTAAAAGAATCTGGCATTGTCTCTGGATTTGCGAATACCGGTGGATTTCTGAGTGCCGTCTTGCTGCCGAGCATTTTTGGAATTGTATTGGATCATTTTCAATCCGTGTCAAACAGTATTGCTGAAGGGTACTATTACGGGTTCATCACACCCGTCATCTTTTCCATAGCTGGCTTGATTGGAGTGATACTTTTAAAAGAAAGCGTCAAGGTTAAGGAGGAATCAGTTTCTAATCCAAAAAATCAATCCAGTAAAATATAGTAAAACGGGTTCGATTTGAAAGCCAAAGGGGGATTTAACCACTTAAAGGAGGTGCAGTTCGGCACCCCTTTTTCATTTAGTCATAAAACTCTCTCTCATTGACCGTTACATTTTTTTGCTTGGGGCAATTAATGCCCCCCTTTTTATACTGAAAGGAAAATATCGAAAAAGATTACACATAAAAACCACTTGGTTGAACGATGTTCCAAGTGGTTCTATATATCAACTATTTAGGTCTTTCAATTTCAAAGATTTCCCCGATTTTCGCATAATCGTTCCCCGCCAAACGGCTGACGGCAGCAAGTCCCCTAGGGTCGATTCTTTCGTTTTCATAAATGTCATTTTCAACATGAAACTGAACAACTTTTCCTATAATTAGATCGCAGGCAGGCGAATCGCCCCCTCCTAATTCTAAGGACTGTTCCAGAATACACTCCATTCTGATTTTCGCTTCCTTCACTCCTGGAACGGAAACCTTCACACTATCCGCTGTAGTGAATTTCGCCAGCTCGATTTCACTTTGATCTGGTGGAAGGCTCGCGGCTGTTTGATTGACTTTTTCAACATTTTGCTCATCCACGATATGAACGACAAACTCCTTGGACTCGATGATATTTCTTGCTGTATCCTTTTGTTTTCCCATTGATCGTTGAATGGATAGGGAAATCATTGGGGGATTAGCAGACACAATATTAAAATAACTAAACGGTGCACCATTCAACACTCCATCCTTCGACATCGTTGTAACAAAAGCAATTGGTCTTGGAATAATGCTGCCTATTAGAAATTTATAATTATCCTTTACAGACATTGAGAATGGATCGATGGATCGCATTGAAATCATTCCTTTCTTTTAATTAAGGCAAAATCTTTATTGTAATAATCCTATTTCTTTATTTATTCTATTCCTTATGTAGACATTCCTTCTTCAACTATTCCGACAGCCCTCACCCGTAGAATACGTTTATGATGATAGTTTTCACATTTTTTTATAACAAAGCTAAAATAAAAAAAAAGAGCCTATAAATACAATTTATAGACTCAAATAAACGTGCTTAATTTATCTTCTCCAATCCGCTTTTCTCTTGCTTCCGCTCCTGCAAAATCTCGTCAAAATAATGGGTAAATTCCGATTCTGCCGAGTATGACAAGCAAAGAAACTGCTTCGCTCTAGTCATGCCGATATACAGAAGAGAAACCTCCCTCTCCTTATCTTCCTCTAATGGAAACGGCATCGAGTCGACATTGACAATAAAGACAGCTTGGAAATCTAAACCTTTGCTGCTATCGATGGTGCTGATTTTAATCTTGCCATCTTCCTTTTTAAACGATCGCTTAGAAATATCATTTTCTGTGATCCAGTAATACGGCAGCCCTGCCTCCTGTAATGATCGTTGGACAATGTCCACAATCGGATATTTATGCGTTCTTTTTACACGGTACAAAATCAACATTTCATCTAGTGGTACTTTTCTTTCATCATGCAGCTTCTTCATTTGTCTTGCCACCAGCCGCATTTCTTCAAAGAAATTAGCTGCCTTCATGATTCCTGGTTCGGGACCTTTACGCTTTGTACTTTGCGGGGCAATGATTTCCCCTTCCAGGTCGCGACTCACCACTTTATTTTTAAACATCGAATGCTTGCGGAAAAAATCCCAGGCAAACTTGACAATTTGCTTTGTGTTCCGGTAATTAATTGTCAAAACCTTTGACCGTCCTTGAAAACTTAAACCGGTATCCTGCAAATAAGAACGTTTCCGTTTATAGATGTCTTGAGCGCGGTCCTCTACTAATAAAAGTGATTGAGTATTAGCGTTAATTAGTAGACTAACTAATCGCAGCCAATCCGCCCCAAAGTCCTGTCCTTCATCAATCAAAACCGCATCATAGGTTGGCAGAATCGCTTCGCCCTTTTCAATTTTTTCAATAATTTCCGGCAGCTGGTACTCTCTTATTTTTAAATCATGCTTCAGCCAAGCATGGAAATTTCGAATAATGATGTTTTGATTCTCCACTTCTTTCGCCGATGCAGAAAAATCGAACAGGTCCTCCGGTTCATTTAACATATGGACAATCATTTGCTGTATCGCATTGGCCAAAGAAATGTTATAGCACAAGATTAGTATTTTCCAATCAGGGTTTTGCTTCGATAACATCTTAGCCCGGCTTGCTAGTATAATCGTCTTCCCGCTCCCTGCTACTCCACGGATTAACCGGTTCTTATCACCAATTTGCTTCGCCAAGTTCTCCTGATGCAAATCCATCGTTTTAATATCGTGCAACGATAACAGCAACTGATCCTGATAAGGTACTGGCGGTTTAAATTCAGCGCTAATTCGAACTTCAGGAAACAAGTGATACCGGATAGCATTAATGTCCTCAGTTGAAAGCGGCTCCCGTAATCGAAAAGGAACTACAAACATATTTAGTATCTTTTCCATTAGGACTTCTTCGGAAAACCCTTCTTTATCCGGATCGATTTCATCCCTTGTTAAACAAAGATGCGGTTCAATAACAGTATATAAACCTTCCTGAATAAAGTCCTTAGCATACATCCTGGTAAAAACAACCCCGTGCCCATATGGGAATTTCAGCTGGAATTTATATTTCCCTTCTAACTGAACAAGGTTTTTATCTTTTTTCAATACATCCACGACATGAAACATATTATCCCTTGCCTGCTTCATCGGGCTTTTGATCACCGCTTGATCGCCAGATGTGGTGACGATATGCCATTCATCATGATTTATTTGAAAAAGGGTATTTTTGGTATAATCCTTCACTTCCAAAACTACAATTCCAAGATCTGGACCGATAATCACAAAATCCGGCCGCTTTCCTTGAATCTCCGGTTCAAAATAAACAATATAATCATCTGGCAGAAATGTTTTTAGGTCCGGAAAAATAACCGCTCTCCTGCTGTTGCAGATGAACGAATATTTTCTGGTACTGTTATAGCCATAATAAACGCTCCAAAAATTGCATTTTTCTCCATTATACTACAAATATGACTTTAGACCCTATAATTTCTCAGATTTAACAGTACCTTTTGACTTATTTTTTTACATTTTTCTACTAAACAAAACAAAATCCTCCAAAAGTATTGTTTTTTTAGACTATTATTTTAATAATAGGATTGAGGAAATAATCAACTTTATATAAATATGATTGCGAATTTCATGAAAGAGATGTGAATATTATGATTAAAGGTATCATTGATAAATTATTTAAACCCGTACCTCAGCCTGCCCACCCAAAGCCCCAGCAAATCAGCCCTGCTGAAATTGAGGCACTAATTGATGCAAAACTGAAAGAACATGCTGCTGCAATACATCCTACTCCTGAGATGGAGCAGAATGAAAAGCAACCAGCGAATCAAGACGACTATAAACTAACAGCTAAGCAAATTGAATATGCCCTTTCTTTAATTGATAAGGTAAGCCATGAATTTGAACTAGCTATAGGTCCAGCTGAATTAACGGTAAAAGATTTAAACCGCTTAATCGCCTATCAAAAATTTAAAAACAAAGGGACGCTAGTCAATCTTGTTAAAAAAGGTGTTTTAAAGAGAAAAGCAATAGGGGTGAATTGAATGCTAACCAAGAAAGAGTTATTCGAAATTAAAGTGCTTCAACAAGTTTGTGAGAAAGAAGGCGGCTTCCAGTTAAAGCTTAATTTTGATATGTTAGAAAACCGAACAGCATGTTACCAGGAAGACTTCTTACATTATGAAGATGGCGAACTCGTTGGTTTCCTTGGCAGCTACGGGTTTGGCAATAAGGTAGAGCTTTGCGGAATGGTGCACCCGGAATACCGCTGTAAAGGAATCTTTTCGAAGCTAGTGAAAATGGGCTTGGAAGAAGCAAAAAAACGAGAGGTCATAACGATTTTGTTGAATGCTCCAGCAGAATCACAATCGGCAAGGGAGTTTTTAAAAACCGTTCCATGCACCTTTAAGTTTGCAGAATATCAAATGAAATGGCATGATACTGAATTGAGCGAAGACGAGGTCATTACCATTAGACCTCCCATGTCAAAAGAAGATGATGAAGCGGAGATCCAACTAGACATCGCATGCTTTGGATTTACTGAAAAAGAAGCCCTTGATTTTGCAAAAATGATTAGGGAGAACAGCTATGATCAAAGACTGATCATTGAAGCAAATGGGCAAACTGCTGGTAAAATGCGTGTTTCTGAAATGAACGGAGAAGCATGGATTTTCGGTTTTGCCGTTTTTCCAGAACTCCAAGGACAAGGAATCGGCAGAAAAGCACTATCAAAAGTGGTTAAAATGGAATATCAAAAAGGGCTGCCTATATTCTTGGAAGCAGAAGCAAAAAATGCTCATGCTTTGAGATTATATGAATCTTGCGGATTTAGAAGCTATCAGGCGCAGGATTATTATCTATATCTGGGTTAACGCTAAATCACAGGTTAAAATCGATGCAAACTATTTTAAAAAAATACCTGCTTCCGATTTCTGAAGCAGGTATTTTTTTCCTAGAAATAAGATGCCTGTTCTTTAAATTTGCTCACATATTTCTAGAATTTCTTCCGTTTGTTCTATGATTGTAAAGATTTCATTCCAAGAATTCTGGGTATTAAGGTCTTGGGAGTGGGCAAGATTATTTCTTAATCCTTCTAATTTCTTGAAAAAATCTTTTCCCTTACTTTTACTTTCGATATGTAAGTGATTTCTTAAAGTTTCATCATGTATGACAATATCCCTTTTATCACAAATCTGTAAACAATCACTTAATTCAATTGCTTCATTACGAGCTTTCCGTCCCATAAATAATTTCTCTGCCGCTTCAATTCGATTAGTTTGTAAATATTTTTTCCAAGTATCATTTGGGAGGTAATAATTAATCAGCCTGACGAGATGCATTTCTAATAATGAGATTAGCCCAAATAACAACATTCTAATCGGAGGTTTCTGCAGATCTGCCAGTGTAACGACCTTTGTCACGCGATTTCCTTCCAATACAAAAATTCTGTCAATTTCCTTAAAAATTAGAAGTGTGGTAATAAGGGCGGTTGAATCAGCGACAAGTTCTGTTGGGCTAAAATAGCGATAATAGTCCTTACATATTCCTTCTTTTATCTCATCTCTCATTAGATAACCAATGACTACACCGCTTTCTTCCATTCCAATAACATCATAATCATAGTCGATCATTTTATTCTTAACTTGTAAAGCATCATCCAAAACATTACAAGTAGCTAAGGGTTCAGCGATGCTGCCAACATGAATATTTTGTTCGAAAAGTGATCGAAGCTTATGATAAGAGCTTAATTTGTCTTTTTGAGACAATGAAATTTTCTCCATTCTATCTCCTCCCAAAAACAATTCACTTTACACTGGAATTGTACATTGAAGTCTTTGAATTAAACTCAATGTGGTTACTAAATATAATCTTTCCCTACTTTAATAAATAAGTCAACTTATGGCTGCTCCCTTCTTTTTTATAAAAAAAAATGTCCGTTCATGAATCATTAAAAAAACTCCCATGTAGAAGACCTGTTTTTAATGGCCCAACAATCTACAATAGGAGTTTTTATATGGATAACTTTTTTCACGACTTACAAAGAATCTTTTGGAATAACCCTATTCTAGAAAGGTATTATTCTAGCTCGGGTGCTTTTCGGTGCTTAGTTCCTTCTTGATAAGCATAGGCAAGCTTAATTAAAGTAGGCTCGTCGAATTCTTTTCCTAATAGTTCGAGGCCGACGGGAAGACCATTGTCACTGAAGCCAGCAGGAACCGATATCGCAGGGAAGCCCGAGTAAGCACTTAAGCGATTGGCATTACCGGCACCTTGGCTCTTGCCCACCTCTGCTGGCAATGCGCTTGAAGTTGGGTAGAGCAGCGCATCAAGAGCATGTTCATTAAACACTGACATTAGGCTCTCCTTTGCCAATTTAGGACGAGTTGTGATAATGTCTTGGTATCTCTCATTATTTTCTAATGATTCGATTTCATTACGAGATTTTAATCCACTCTCCAAGCTAGGATGGAATTTCCCGCTTTCAATAATATCGGATAGCGTCCTTACAGGCGCATTCGGCCCAAGCTTGGCCAAATAATCATTTAACTGAAACTTAAATTCGTATCCGCTTAAGCTTGGATAAGAAAGAATTTGATTAAGATTTGGAACCTTTATTTCGAACACTTCTGCACCAAGCGCTTCCATGTCCGAAATGGCTCGATCCATAACTTTAATGACCTGAGAATCATTCCCATACAGCGCACGAATCACGCCAATCCGTGTTTTCTTCAATCCATTTTTCTTAAGATAATGCGTATAGGTTTTTGGAACATTTCCAATACTTGCTTCAGTAACTGGGTCTTGCGGGTCAAAGCCGGCAATTGCATCGAGCACGACCGCCACATCTTCAACCGAACGGCCCATCGGTCCCCCTACATCCTGAGATAAGGCAAGCGGAATGATACCATCACGACTGGCAAGTCCCATTGTCGGACGAAGTCCTACTAAATTATTAAAGGATGAAGGGATTCGAATCGACCCGCCCGTATCTGTTCCTAAACCAACAGTGGCAAAGTTTGCGGCAACGGCTGCTGCTGTACCACCGCTTGAACCACCTGGGTATCTAGTTACATCATATGGATTATAGGTTTGACCGCCAAGGGAACTAATAGTTTGGAATCCGAAAGCAAATTCATGCAGGTTTGCCTTCCCTATGATGAGGGCACCCTCATCTATTAATCTCTTCGTTTGATACGCATCCTTTAAAGGAATGGAACCTTCAAGCGACAATGATCCGGCAGTAGTTGGCATATCGTATGTATCATAGTTATCTTTTAAAATAACTGGTATTCCATGCAAGGAACCGCGAACCATTCCCGCTTTTCGCTCTTTATCCAGCTGCCTTGCTTCTTCCAATGCATCCTCGTTAACTTGAATGATAGAGTTAATGCTGTCATCGTACTCCTCGATTCGATCTAGGTAGAATTGAACCAGTTCCTCAGATGTTAAGACTCCCCTTTGCATCGCATGCTGCAATTCAACTATCGTTGCTTCCTCAATCTCTACTGCTAATACTCTTTCAGCAACAGGGCTCGCTGAATTATCAGCAGCACTAGCTGGAGCTGCGTACAGTCCCGAAACTAATACTAAAGCCGTTAAGAAAACGATCAATTTGTTATATAATCTTCCCATTTGAACCCTCTCCATTTTTTCAGAATAATTAGAATATACTAATCTATATCCAAATTGTAAATAAGAGGAAGGTCCCGTGAGACTAAATTTTATAGGAAGTAATTACCAAGAAAAAGGAATCATTTCATATTATTACTTGATCGGCGTGGAACCTTTTATACAAAATAGCTATTTATAAGGTTTTATTTAGAATGACATAGGGAATGTATTAGACAAGCACATTTAATCAATTAAAAAGGAGTGTTTTTCATGGATAATCAGTTAGATCAGCAGAAGATAGAAAACCAGATTAACAAAAACGGAGATGCCTTAACTAGTTTTGATGATTTCCGGGAATATCTTAGTGGTAAAGTTAGTTTAGGGAAAAAATTAGGTATGGATGAAGAGCAGTTAGCCAACTCTGCTCAGAAAGTAGCTGCTTACCTTGCGGAAAAGGAACCTCCTAAAAATTCCGAGGAACGTTTATTACAGGAGCTTTGGAACGTAGGTACTGAGGAAGAGCAGCATAAACTGGCTCATATGCTTGTCCGCTTAGTGCAACAAACCTAAACATACCATAAATTAACGGACAGAAAAGCCTCTCTTTAGAGGCTTTATTTTTTTCTATTAAACTTTGTCCTAAGAATGAACCCTCCTTAGCTTTAGTTCACTTTTTAAAATTAAAAAAGCCGTTAAAATCATAATCTTAACGGCTTCTAGAATACTATATTGGGACACGTCCTTCTCTTCATTGAGATAGAAGATGTCTGTCGGGGAGCGTTAAATCCTTCACTGTTACTCTTTTACAAGTAGGCCCTCGTTACTCATTTCTGAAAGAATACTTTCAACTTCATCGACTGAATGCGCAGCTACTAACCCGATTGCTTTTTGTTTGCCTTCCGAGAATTGATTGGCATGTAATAAACTCAGAGGGATTATTTGTTGATTAGACACATATTTCTTCATCACTAGAATTAGGCTCTTAAAGTCGTTCAACCATTCAAAGTTACAGAGGCGAACGACTTTTTTTCCTAATTTATTCCGTATATCTTTCATTAATAATAATCCACAGGTTGATGCGTTAAAACGAACATTTAAATCAATAAAATAAAATTGATCCCCCTTTATGAGGACATCAAAACCAGCAAAACCAACATACCCCTTTTCGACTATGTTTTCCATTACTTTATTGCCCACAGCCACAATTTCAGCAAATTTGTCATCAATGTCTGTTGAAATCCAGCTTCCGCGAAAATTCCCTGCTTTACTGACAAGTTGTTCAGACATACCTAAAAAATTAACTTTACCATATTGATCTGCAACATAATGAACAGAAATATTTTGATCATAATCAATGGATTCTTCGACAATGAGTTGGGATAAGTCACCAAAAGTATCATCGATTTCATAAAGCTGTTTTTCATTATTTACAAGTAAAACACCGAATCCACCTGATGTTGCTCGTCCGTCCCCTGTTTTTAAAACAAATGGAAGCGCCGGTTTTTCTTTAAGAATTTGTTCAAAGCTCATCAGCCTCCTTTTAGGAAAATGGCCTTCCGGAACGAGTTCAGGAATATTTCTTTTATCACACAAATAGGCGTGGAGTGCAGGTTCAATCCAATAAATATCTTTTGAGATATCCTCTGAAGGATGTGGATACTGAAAGATTAGTTTCTTGTTTTGCATTTTAAGGTTATCGAGCAACCGTTTATACTCATCATCATTTTTGTAAATGTATCGAATCGATGGAACATTCACTCCCGCTTCTTCCAACAGGGATAATGTCTCTGGTGCAGCTGTTGCAGCATGGCATATTATCGGTGTTTCTTCCATAACGCAAAATTCTCTTCCAGTTAGTACCTCTAATGATAGAAGATCTTGGGAAAAATGCGAATAATCTGTATCATATAGTTTCGGGTTATAAATAATCCCCTTACCATATATGTCTTCAAGAGAATGTGAAGGGCGAAGTTGAATCATGGATTTTTCCCATACTGCAAAGTTTCGAACTAAGGCTTCTTCCATATAAATACCTCCTGCGATTAGATAATTTATTGCTAAAAAATAATATGTTCAGGACAATTAAACTCTTCATTTCAAAGGATAGAGACTTGATATTCCTTATATAGACATTTTTGGCTCATTTGAAACCTAGATTAGTAGTTTAATGTTTTCAGCGTCCGGCAATTTTGCTCTATGAATCAACTGGTATAAAGGACTTAATATTTACAGGGTCATTGTATGTAAGGTTTTTTGCTTTCCTATCCACAATGGCATCTAGGTACTAATAGAGCAGTTCTAATCATATTCTTATAAAAAAAACGATTGGAAGGAGTGTGCACTTAGGTGAAAAAGATTAAGGTCAGTTTACGCCCCATCGTTAGCAAGATAAATTTACCTACTGTTATGAAAACAGCTATACCTCCGGGTGACTCAATGGAAAGATTATTTATTGCAACCCAAGTAGGAGAGATCTTTTACATAGGAAATTCAAGTGTAAGGACTTTTTTAGATATTCGACCGCTGATTTTAAGACTAGGTACGTCTGAACAAGGCGTTTCTGGTCGTGGTTATGATGAGCGGGGCTTACTGGGGCTTGCGTTTCATCCCCAATTTTTTTATAACGGTCTGTTTTATCTTCATTATTCAGTAGCCGGAACACAAGGTCCAGGTGCCCTATCTGAACATTTTAGACCTAACCCGTGTGATCCCGGAACCTTAAATCTAAGGTGGCTCAATAGAGAAAATCAATATGATCATATTGATACAGTTGAAGAATGGATTTTACAAACAAATGGGCAGCCACAAAAACGACGGACATTACTTAACTTAAGAAGACCATTTTTTAATCATAATGGTGTCAATAGCTTAAACTTTTCACCTGAAACTGGAAAACTTGTATTAACAACCGGAGATGGCGGAGCAGGCTATGATCCATTTAATTTAAGCCAGGATAATATGGAAATAGCCGGTAAAATCATTGAAATTGACGTTGGTAAGGATAGATTTATCGATAATCCACCCGTAGTCACACGTTTTAATGAACTTCCCGTCCCTATTCAGGAAACGCTTACGGTCATTGCCAAAGGGGTTCGCAATATACCAGGCATTCAATTTCAAAGGGTTTATAATCAATATATTAAATATGTAGGAAATGTCGGACAGGATTTGGCAGAGACGATTTTTTCATTCGTCCAGTATAAACCAATACCGGTTACTCAGCTTGTTCAAACTTCTTTATTGGCGTCTGAAACTGACCTAGAAGGATTTATTAACTTTGGCTGGCGGGGTTGGGAAGGTGCATTTCCTACTACGCTTATTAGAGGCTGCGCAGAAAATCCTGTTTTGGCTGAGAAAACAATAGCGTATTACGATGAAGCAATTAAAACATCAGTGAGTCGTCTTCAGCCTTTAACGAGTTATTATCATAAAGATCCCCGTCCCGATAAGTTTGGCGGTACTGCCCTAACAGGAGTGCAAGCCTATATGGGTAATAGTATCCCCGATTTAACGGGAAGCGTGGTATTTACCGATCTTGCCCGGGATGATAAATCTCCGGCCAGAGGGGTTTTAGCTTATACCAGGGTAAGAACAGATGGTAAACTAAATGATTTCAGTATTATTGAAACTGATTATAATTTTGGGTCGCAATCAGCATATTATGTTAGTTTGGGAACGAATCTCAATCAAAATAGAGTATTTTTAGGGGTTTACGGCTCGATGAAAGTGACTGATTTTAACCAAGGTACTGTTTTTGAACTTGTTCAATAAATTTAAACAATAAATTCTCTTCCCTGGATCTAAACTGTTATAATGAAGCCGTGGTTTTTATAATAAACCAATTAGCGTACCGTACCTATAAAAAAAGCAAGACCCGATTTGGGCCTTGCTTGTTATTTGACTATTACTTTCCCAACCATTCCTTTGTTTAAATGGTAGCGACATATCAATTCATATGTACCGGGGGTAGTCGGTTTTACGGTAATGGTAGTTTCTTTTCCCGGCTGGACTTCGGCGTCAATTCCGAGCTTTTCCACTGTGAAGGTGTGCTCTTTCTTACCTTTGTTTTTCAATATCAAAGTTGTCGTTCTGTCATTAGGAATAGTGATGGCGTTAGGATTAAAATAATCATCGTTTAACTCGACCTCAATCGCTTTCACCGTCTCCATAGGCTGCGTTACGATGCCAGATTTAGCAAATACGGTGATTGAGCCAGGAGTTGTCACTACTACAATCATCGCAAGCAATACAAACAATCCTGTAAACCACTTTTTAACAGACAATTGCATTCCCTCCTTTCCTAAGTTCTATTTTCTTCATTTCTTAAAAAATTATCACTAAAAAGTCTAATAGTAACATAAAAAAACAAACGAGGGATCTATGCTGTTCCTTCGTTTGTTTATTGCGGTTATTTAAGAGCCGTTTTAATAGTATCCCTTCCTTATACTACGCATTCTTTTTATTCACGTAGGACAACATGGTCCACTTTCCAATTGGCATCCATCCAATAACTGGAACTGTCTTATTTATTTGAGAGCAGTTTACAACAGTCAGGATGGCTACTCATGATGGTTTTGCACTCTTCTCTTGTCTAAAAAGTCTATAAACAAGACGCCTGAACTGCATTTTTTATAAATATTATTCCATTATAGTATAATCACCCCTTTCAATTTGTGACATTTTCCATACTCTATAGTAAGTCCTAATATAGAAAGGAGGGGACTCCACTTTGGAATTAAATTATGAACGGGCTCTTCACTTGGAAGGGGAATTAGTTCGTTTTAAAAAAGATAACAAAGAATGGGTAGTTGGAAGAGTAGTCAAAGTAAGAGAAGATGGAATGGAGGTTATCGAATTAAATTCTACCGGTAAATCCGATAAAAATGACGGTTATGGATTTGGTGGTTTTTGGAGGTGTTGTTTCGTTCCATTTTGCTGGCCAATCTTCCCATTCCTTTGGTGGTAATTCCTTGAAAATGCCTCTAACATATGAGGCTTCTTTGAATAAGGTTTGGCGTCCAAACTACACATCTAGCAAATTAATGTAGTAACTTTTTTGAAAAGAAAGGGAATGAAGTAGAATAAAGCAAAGGGGAAGTTGTCTAAGTAGCCAACTTCCCTTAAATATATATAGGCACCGTTATTTTTATGGACGAGATTTTTGTTCATTTCAGTCAGGCAGATCGATGGGTTGTGTTTATTCTAGTTATTTTTAGCAAGGTAAATTTCAAAGTTTGATGTAAATGCTTCTACCAATAATACGTGTGTCCGGTGAAACGATAAGAAGCGTATCAAACGAACGATACGCTTCTCAGGAGGTATCCCAATCTGAAGGAGGTACTATACTGCGGTGTAGGCAATGGCGTGAGAGATCTTTGTCTCTCAATGATAAAATATGCTTTGAAAATTAAAATGATTGGACAAGCGTTGATTTTTTAAAAAAATTATTTTGATAAAACATAATAACTGTTCTTTATCTTACGAACTCTTTGCATTCACCCAAGACCACCTATCATATCTTACAATTTAAGGATGAGATGAACCTGACACTTAACTAACCTCAAATCTATCTGTTATGTATATAGAAAAAGGGAAGTTGATTATATATAACCAACTTCCCAAAACCTGCTAACAGCATTCACTTTGGTTGCCTACCAATACGATTGCCTTAGCCTCTTGATTGTAATCAAGAGTAAGGTCTTCCGTATAAGGCTCGATCTCTGGTTCAATTGAGACTGATATTTCATTGATAGTTAATACTTTATCCTTTTCATCCGGTTCTTCCAGAGCCAGTCCTACACTTGGCCCTCCTCAGCCATAGCCTGCAAAATAAACACGGATGTTATTGGCATCGCTGTCTTGAAACACTTGCTTCAAGACATCACGAGCCTGGTCTGTGATATACATTTGTCCACACCTTTCAATTAATTTACTTCATTATATCATTTGATCCTGCCATTGAAGAATTTTCTTACTCAAACGTATCAGTAATACGCTTAATCTAATCTTTGGTATCGATTTTGTATTCCGATGCATCCTTTAAGAAAAAAGCAAGCCTAACCGATAGATAACAAAGCAAATCCGCAATGGAGAAGCCGAGACTTGGTTTAAAGGAGCATTGGTTGTGGATGTGATACTTGCTCAAGTTGGTCTTGTTATGACAAAATTTAGCCAAATAAGTTAAATGATGCTTTTCTACCTCAAAACGGATATTTCTGGCATTTAAATGATCTGTTTACTTACTTCACCTAGGTGTTAAGACATTATGGTCTTTAAGGAAAAAAGAAGTAGCAGCAAGCGTCGAGATGATTACAAAAAGCAAGATAGCGGTGCTACAACTGTTTAAATTTGGAAGTATTAAGGAATTACAATAATTCGATATATCCTTCTGTTCCATGTACGCGAATTCGTTGCCCATCTTTTATGAGTTTGGTAGCATTTTCCACCCCCACAACTGCTGGTACGCCATATTCTCGTGCGATAACCGCTCCATGGGTCATCAGTCCACCAACTTCGGTGACTAGGCCTTTTATGGATACAAACAAAGGTGTCCAGCTAGGGTCAGTAAAGGTAGTGACTAATATATCTCCATTTTCTAAATCAGCATCCTCCATTTTTAAGGTCACACGTGCCCGTCCCTCTATAATTCCTGATGAAACTGGTAAGCCTAAAATAGCTTCGGCTGGGACATTTTCTCGTTTGTACTCACCTGAAATGATTTCACCATCAGATGTGATAACACGTGGGGGAGTTAGTTTTTCATATAATTTGTACTCGTCTTTTCGTTTGCTGATGATCTTGTAATCCAATTTATTGGTGCGTATGACTTCACGGAGTTCTTCAAAAGTGAGATAGTATATATCTTCTTTTTCATGAATGACACCCGCTTGTATGAGTTGTTCAGCTTCTTTGAGTAAAGCCTGCTTATAAACGAAGTAGCGATTGATCATGCCGTATTTTGGATATTCACGATACCCGATGAAATTCCGGATTAGGTCGATCATTCGTTTTGTTTCTTTGGATTTATGTTCACCATCCGGTAATTGCTTCAATCGATCTAATAACTCTTGTTCTTTTTTCAAAGCCTCCTGCAGCCCGTGCTCAAAAATCCGTTTGCTTGCATTAGGCTCAAAATTTTTGATGTTACTCAGAATCATGGGGACAAGTGTAATTGGTTTTTCACTCCATCGAGTTCTAGTAATATCGATTTCTCCGGCACATCGCATTCCGTATTTGCTGAGATAAGCTATTATTGAGTTTTGGGTTTCCTGTCCACCATCAAACTTAACTAGTTCATCCAAAAAATTATCATTCTTTACATGTTGTAAATAATTTATTACTTCTGGATAAGGACGAATCACATCTGCGACATCCAATAGTGCCAGACCCATTTCCGAAGTAATATTGTTGGGTACAGATTGAGAAAGCGTGTCTGCCGCGTTTTTTTCACCCAACCATTTGTTCATTTTTTCATTGATCCATGATGAAGCATTTATAGCAGCCATAAATACAGCTGAACTTTGTGGGTCAAATAAAATCTTCTTTAATTGCTGAATATCTTCTAGAATAAAATCAATTAAATCTGCCCCTGATTTTGTTTGGATATTTTGTTTTAGATCCTCTATGGATGTTTGACTGCGCTTAATCAAATCAAAAACGATTGCAGGGTCGTTTTCGATTTGTGCTTGAGAATTCGCAGACGACACACTTTTATTGCTTTTACCGGAACTCTGTTCTTGCTTATCATTTGTTAACGATTTTATGAAATCTCTTCGCTCTATTATGGTTATAAGTGCTTCTTTCATGAGCGGATCGTGTTGTCCCATGGCATCTAATAACATTTTTCTGCTGTCAGGTGAAGCCAGTTGATGTGTGACATCCACAAACAACCTTCCGCCGGCTTTAAACCTGTGTCCAAAAGATGTTAACTGGAATAGAGACATTCCCAATGGTTTCAAAGGGTCGGTCATCATTTGTTGATGTCCGACAGATACATAAATGTGATTTTCTTCATCGTTCGCTTCAGGGATGGGGAAAAGAATAGTGATTGGCCGGCTCTGGACAATATAAAAAGTATCATTAACCAAACACCATTCGATATCTTGTGGGCAGCCAAAATGAGCTTCAATTTGTCTTCCGATACGTGCTAATTGTAAAATTTGTTGGTCAGTAAGTGTTTGAGTCTTTTGCTGACCAGGATCAATCGACAAGGTCTCTGTCCCGCCTTCTTTTCGACCATGGATAGCCAATTTTTTGGTTGCTATCATCTTATCAACGATTTTATCTTCCTGTACTTTATAACAATCGGCAGAGACCAAGCCAGAGACCAGTGCATCTCCAAGTCCAAAACTGGCATCGATTGATAGCAGCTTTCGGTTAGAGGTAATCGGATCAGCGGTAAATAAAATCCCTGAAGCCTGTGGGAAGACCATCCTTTGAACGATAACGGATAAATAAACCTTTCTCTGGTCAAATCCGTTTTGCATACGGTAAATTATCGCTCGATCTGTAAATAGGGATGCCCAACATTTTTTGATATGCTGCAAGATGGCTTCTTTGCCAATGATATTTAAATAGGTGTCTTGTTGACCGGCAAAAGAGGCAATTGGTAAATCCTCAGCAGTCGCACTAGAACGCACTGCATAAGCATGTTCCTCGCCAAACCGAGAGAGAAAGTCAGAAACTTCGCACACAATATCGAAAGGAATTTCTACTTCCATAAGAATTTGCCGAATCTTCCTGCTTACATTTCGAATTTGATCACGATCCTTTACTTTTAGCATTGACAGTTGATCCAACAATGCTCGAAACGTTTCGTTTTGTTCGATGGCTTTTTGATATCCCACTGTTGTAACACAAAATCCTTCAGGTACTTGTATTCCGTGAATTTTTGATAATTCCCCTAAATTCAACCCTTTTCCGCCAACAAGCAACAGCTGTGTTTTTTCTATTTCCTGAAAACCGAGAGCCAAAGAACTCATTCTACATCTCTCCTAACCATGAATGTTCTATTGATTTTACCAGCAGGAAATGGGAATAAACAGTCTATATTAACCATTATTTGTATGGTATAATTAAAATAGGAAGAGTATAAAAAATAAACCTATATCATTTAAATGCGAGAACATTTCTTATTGAAAAAAATCCCCTGATAATTAAACATGTTGTAATTATTTTTTTACGATATAATGTAATTCAACAAATTGATTAAAGGTTCTAGTACCTTTAAGAGAAAGTTCTAACTGATAATCTCCTTCTTTAAATAAAGGAATACCATCTCCTATGATTGTTGGTGCTATCGTCAAATACAGTTCGTCAACGAGTTTTTCTTTTAAAAATGTATATAATAAATCTCCTCCTCCCACTATCCATATATTTTTCCCTTGTTCTTTCTTTAATTTGGAAGTGAAAGTCACAATATCCTCGTTGATAAATGTTACATGTTCATTATTTTCTACCGGATTTCTGGTAAAAACATAGCAATGTTGATCTATATAAGGAAAGTCACCTTTTACCTCTTCCATTAACCAATCATAGGTTCTTTTCCCCATAAAGACGGTATCAATCGTTGCTAAAAACTCTGAATATCCATTATCTCCTTCGCCTTCAACTTTAAATAACCAATCTAAAGAGTCATCTTTTGTGGCGATATAGCCATCCAAGCTTTGAGCAATAAATAATACTAACTTTCGTTGACTCATTGAATTCCGCTCCTAATTACATTTTTTAAAATATTTTCCTATAATGAAACTCTAATTTTGATTCTTTAGCATCCCAAAAACAATTCACTGTAATTTGGCTGCAATTGGGTTGCATTGTTTAATTTTTTGTATCGAAAGATTTAAACTATAATTCCCATAGTCAAGAAGGTTATTAAGAAAAGAATTCAATTGTTCTTGGGATTCCACTTTAATTTTTAAATGGTAGCAGCCTTTCCCTGCTATTCGATGTGCTTCTACTACCTCATTTTGAGCATGAATAAAACGAAGAAACTGTTCATGATTGGCTGTTTTCAAATAAACAACGACAAAACCGGTATAGTCCAGTCCTAATTTCATTTCATCGATTATTAGGGTATAGGCTTTAATGACACCGCTATCCTCCAGTTTTTTTATACGATTCCCGACCGCTTGCCCGGTCATATGGATTTGTTCCCCTAAGTCTTTCCATTGAATACGCGAATTTTCCGTTAAAATGCGAAGAATTTGAAAATCAATTTTATCAAGCTCCATATATAAATTCCTTTCACCATGAAATGGTTTGATCTAAAAACGTTTCATTAAAGTATCGATGATCAACCAAAGATTATTTATAATTTTATTATATTTTATTATTGATGAGGTGAAAAAAATGAGCACAGCTTTAATCTTAATTGATATTCAAAATGACTATTTTCCTAACGGTAAGATGGAATTAAGCAATCCAGTAACAGCAGCAGAAAATGCGGCTAAACTACTTGCATGGTTTAGACAGAAACATAATCCTATTTTTCATGTTCAGCACATCTCGCTTCAAGAAGGAGCAGGCTTCTTTCTCCCAAACACAGTAGGAGTTAAAATAAATGAAGCTGTATTACCATTGGAACATGAAAGTATTATTATTAAACATGCACCTAACAGCTTTTTAAAGACGGAATTAGAAAGCAAATTAAGAGAAAACGGTGTAACCAAGCTCGTGATTTGCGGTATGATGACACATATGTGCATTGATGCCACGGTAAGAGCTGCAAAAGATCTTGGTTTTGAGTGTACCCTAATTGAAGATGCATGTGCGACAAGAGATTTGTCATACCAAGAAAAGAAAGTCCCGGCCGACCATGTTCAATATGCCTTTATTAGTGCGCTTAACGGAATCTATGCCAATGTCGTTTCGACCGAGGATTTCCTGCAGGAGGTAGCTGACTTATAAAGCAAATAATTCTAAAAATGGGTCAGTCCTCCGCTGTTTTAAAGTAAAAATATTAAGGGGGGCTGCCCCACTGTTCCTGCTATAATTCAAGGAATAACCTAACTTTAATTTTGAAAAAAGGAATTGTTTGGTGATTTAAGTAAGCAGGCGGGTTCTAACTACTCGAATTGTTCAAAACCTTCGTATTCGGGTACATCTATCCGATAAGAAAACAAAATAAAAGAATATTTACGTATACATCCCCTGTTAATACCACTGTCTTTTCAATAAAACGCAATTAGCGCTTAAACATGCTATTTTTAGCTCTTTATTCCTTATCGTGTTAAAGCTCCCCGTTAAGTAAGTATATCTCTTCACAATCTGTATGCTATAATTTTTAATGGTAAAATAAAGATTGAGGTGACCATTCTTGGCAATACATGTTGTACTATATCAACCAGAAATTCCGGCTAACACTGGAAATATTGCACGCACTTGTGCCGCAACGGATACAGCCTTGCATTTAATCCGACCACTTGGCTTTTCCACAGATGAAAAAATGTTAAAACAAGCAGGTTTAGATTTCTGGCAGTCTGTAAACATAACGTATTATGACTCATTGGATGACTTTTTTTCAAAAAATCATGGTGAGTTTTTCTATATTGAGACGTTTGGTGAAAAAACACATTCCTCCTTTGATTTCAGTGATGTTTCAAAGGAACATTATTTTATGTTTGGAAAAGAATCAACGGGATTACCAAAAAATTTACTAGAAAAACATAAAAATCATTTTTTAAGAATACCAATGAATGAGCATGTTCGTTCCCTGAACCTTTCGAATACAGCTGCTATATTAGTGTACGAGGCATTACGCCAGCAAGGATATCCCAATTTAAAATAAAAAATCTTCCGTCTTTTAGGAAGATTTTTTGTTTGATACTTTCCAAATTAAAAAAGATTTTAACTTCTAATCCCTATTTTTTTATAATGAAATAATGAAAAGATAGTTAATGTAACAAGGAAGAATAACCTCCTCTTATGTAGTCCCGGTCATCAAATAAAGGGGTAGTGACATGATACATATAAAAAAACTGTAAGAAACTCCTTTTAAAATTCTCTAACCATCGTGATAAATTCAGTTCCCCGACTATTAAACGCAACCACTTTATCAAACCCAAATTTCTCATAAAGTCGAATTGCTCGTTTATTAAATGTTGCGACGGTTAAACGCATCGGTGCATGAAATTTTTCTTGAATATGGTTAATAACAAACGCTAAAAAGGCTGCACCCTTGCCTTTGCCTGTTAATTCAGGCTTCAAGCCGATTCCGATATCAACGAATTCATCTTGATAGGCACCGTATTGGACACCGATCGGTACTTGTGCAGGCTCGCCAATACAAAAAAAGCCAACTAATTCGCTGGAATAATTAATCACTGCATAATAGGGATTCTCAAGCAGTTCTTTTAAAGCTGCGCTAGAATATTCAACATCATAAAAATCATATGGTGCTTCATATTTCCAGTTTAGAATTTCTGTTGCATAGGCCTCGGTCATCTCTTTGATTAATAGTTGATTCATTTTTGCCTCCAAACTATTAGTCTCCTTTAGACAAATAAGATTAATTTTAGTATATCATCTTCATGTCATAGAAGTTATCGCTGCTTTCGTGAATTCAGCTATCTCCTCCTTTTCAAAAAATGATTGCCGATTCTATCTAAAAGATTACCAGATAGAACTTAAGTTCAATAGCACATATTTCACTGTTTTTCGGTAATACTAGCAATGTTGGTTAACGTTAGAAAAAGGAGACATTTGCTATGAATATGCGATTGTTTAGATCCATTAATCAGTATGCAGGTTCATCAAAATTCTTAGATACTCTTATGGTACTGATTTCAAAAAAGGCTCGGTTTGTATATCTTTTGGCTGTAATCTTACTCTGCTTTCAACGGAATGATTATAAGAAAATGGCTGCATATACTGGCCTTTCCGCTGGAGTAACCTATATCATTTGCTTTCTAATTAAGCTTTTTTCTTTTAAACCTCGCCCTTATGTTAACCATGGAGTTCAATTATTACCGCCGTTTCCATCAAAAAAGGACTCATCATTTCCAAGCAAACATACTACTCTTGCTTTTGCCGTGGCTGCTTCTGTATTTGTTTACCATCGGGCAGCAGGTACATTATTATGGCTTTTGTCTGTGCTAGTTGGGGTTTCACGAATTTGGACTGGACAGCACTACCCTTCAGATATCCTAGGAAGTGCGATTATAGGAAATATGACAACGTACTTAATTAGACGAATCGAACCGATTTGGACCCCGCTAGTTAGCAGAATTTTTCGGCCGCTTTAAAAGCTTTTTATTTTAATACCAATCCCACTTTCCCAAATACCCTAAAATAGATTATACTTGTTGGACTAAGATGTATTTTATGGAGGGAAATTCCTATGAATGAGAATAATCAAAACGGAGAACAAAAAAAGAAAGTCAGCTTGCAAGAGGCCATGAAGCGGCAGCTAGAAAACAAAAAGAAACAGAATTCTACCGTTAACGGACAGAAGAATTCCGATTTTTCCACAAAAAAAATGAAAAGCCAGCAAACAAAAAAAACAAGTAATACTCGGAGAAAAATGGGTGTGTAATGAACGGACAATTTCGTAAAGATGTAGTACCCGGTATACTGGTTGATATTGTACTAAAAGCAGACCAAAAAACAGGCAAGCTTACCCATGGGGTTGTAAAAGATATTCTCACCAAATCAAGTAACCATCCACATGGCATCAAGGTCAGATTAACGGATGGAAAGATTGGTCGCGTTCAAAAAATATACACGGAATAAACAGAGGGCAAGGTTTTAAGGATTATTCCGAAACATTGGAATAATCCTTTTTTATTTCTGTAATTTCCCAACAAATTCATAAATCATTTGATTTAACTCTTTCGCTGCTTTTGTTGGAATTTGATGTTTTTCTTGGATTATCCTTAATTCATTGTTTGGCAGCTGTTCATGTAAAATTTCCGCATATTGATGAAAGACTTTATCTTTACTCCCAAAGATTAATAAAATCGGTGACACAATGCTAGGTAATTGGTGTGTACAATTATAATGTAAACTACATTTAAAATACTGAGTGATATTTCGGATATCCCCTTTTAGCGATTCACGGTACATATTTTTAAAAACTTCAAATGTATTTGCATTTCCCAATGTAATAACCAAACCAAGCAGCTTTTTCGCTCTTATTTTTGCAAGCAGCTTTGCAATAATGATTCTTTTTTCATTATAAAAATCCCTGACCTCGGACATTCCACTGATGATAATGCCTCCTAAAGCTCGTTCTTTATGATTAAGTATAAATTCTAATACGATGCTTCCTCCCGTTGAATAGCCACAAATAACTGCCTTTTCTATTCCCAAGTGATCTAATAGCTGTGTAATATCATTGGTAATCATTCCATATGTAATTGGTTCCTTGGAAAATGTGCTTCTCCCGTGCCCTCTAATATCAAAAGTAATAACCTGAAATTTTTGCGATAACTCCTCCACTTGGTATTTAAAATTGGCACTTGTCAGTAATGGAGGATGGATAAATACAAGAGGCGTCCCTTCACCGTAAACTGAATAGTAAAGACCTTCCCCAACTTCTCGTAATATCGGCAAGCTGATCACCTTATTCATTTTAATTAAAGATTCCTACGTATCCTTGCTTATTTTTTCTCAAGTGACCTTTCTTATACTTCATCACGAGCACCAATATGGAAAGTTTCTAGACCTATGACACAGCTATGGGATAATTTCATTAATTTCACTACTGGTTCTGTCCCATAGAGCTTTCCTATGGGACAGTTTTACCCATTTCATTGCTGGTTTTGTCCAGTATCGCTTTATATAGGACAATACATCAGATCCACAACTCATTTTGTCCCATAGCAGCAGGCTTCCAGGAAAAAACTGCTGCAAAATGCTTGCTTATATCATCCGGTACATCGAAAATTGGCGGTTCTTGTGTTGTTCGTATAGATTGTCGATTCTCTCTTGCTCGACAGCTTCATCAAGACTGATTTCACGTTTTTTGAATGTTATGGTTAGAGAAAAAAGATTGATTGACATTTCATATATTCCTCCTTTTTCCAAGGAATCTTATTAACTGACTTAAGTATATAAGAATTAAAAACATCCTAAATCATGAGTATGGAGGAACTTTCTTCGATATTTGGTCTATGTCAAACAACACAAATTCTCAGACTTTGGATGTATTTTGAAATATAAAAAAGACTTCAACCACAATAGTTGAAATCTTTATAGTTTAGTTACTTTCGCCTTCAACATCATAAACATCCGGTTTACAATAGTTTATAGATTTGGCCGTTTTCTCCTTTATCATCTCTTTAAATCGTAATGGATCATCCACTCGAATTGCAACTTGATCGAATTCTTTTTTCATACCCATGATGAGAGCTGCTGGAATAGGCCAGTTTAATTTCAAGATGACATCAGGATGGGTTTCTTCAAAGTCACGAGCTATAAAATCAATTGTATTTTTAGAGAGCTTTTGTTTTAATTGTTCAGGTTCTTCGATGACTTCCGCAATATCAGTCCACTGAATCTCCATTCGTTTCATTAACCCTAGTGAAAGATAAAGCTTGTTGTTCGTTACCAGTACTGGATTATGGCGGACTGCTTGAATATCACCAATTAAGAAAAACACGATGTAAACATTAATGATCAGCAATATGATAGATAAAATAATTGATTTTTCATGAAAGAACCAATGCAGACCTACCGTTTCGAGGATTACGGCATGAATCAGCATGATTTGCATCGCAAATAAACTTGATTTATGATGCAGGGTAAACACATTCGTACCGGTCGGGAGTTTCTTTCTCCACATAGCAATAGCATAATAAAACATGAGCATTTCTGAACAAATAATTCGAATAATCGGCAGCGGCTTCACTAGCTTATCCACAGTTTTCCAAAAAGCAAATATCACCGGCAGCGAACTATTTTTGACAGAACGATTAATACTCGGTAAATATTTTACTAGTGTCACAATGATTAAAATTTCTAATAACAACATTCCGCCTTCAACAGCAAAACCAATCCAGGTTACAGCTTCAAATGGAGCTAAATACTCTATTGGAATAAGAAAGCGGACCAAAATAAGTCCTCCTGCAATTCCAACGATTAAACTCTTCCACTCTAATTTTCGTTTCCACGCCATCAGGAAAATAGGCGCAACTAGCGCTAAATCAATCATTGAAGCAATGACTATAGCATTGGGTTTCTTCAGGTATGATTTGAGTCCCAAATGATGTATGGTACAAAGAATAATTTGCTCCCAATACCATTAGAAATAAAAACAGCCAAATATGACGGTTCTGAATCCTATTTAACACCATACAAACTTCCTTTTCTTTTTCTTTGATTATACCATATTTTTCCTCATATTTTATTATTTTACGCAGATGCTAGCATAATCCCCACTGAATGTGCAAAAAATAACGATAAATACGTGCCAAGGGGAACCAGTTAATGAAATTTATGGGGAATGGGAAAAAGAAATTTGATTTTCCAAGAAAACAACTGAATGAATCGTTGGATACATTACCGGAAGTTCCTCTTAATCCGGATTTAAATAAAAATATCGACATCCTAAAATCAGCCTATAAAGATTGCTCTGATGTGGTAATTCGTGAATTTCTTATTGCTGGCAGTGTTAATGCCGTTCTTCTATACATTGATGGTCTATCGAATACTGAAGAGGTCGATCAGCATGTGTTAATGCCGCTTTTTAGAATGAAAGACCTTGATTACAATTCAATATTGGAGAGCACGAAAAAGGTAATATCCGTTTCTGATCTCAAGGAAATTTCCTTTATTCCTGATGTTTTTAAACAAATTTCAATTGGGAACCCGATTATTCTGATTGAAAGAGAAACAAAGGGAATTTCAATTGGGCTGCCGAAGTGGGAAAAGCGCAGTATCATGGAGCCGGACGCGGAATCAGTTATTCGTGGTCCGAGGGAAGGTTTTATTGAAACATTACGAGTCAATACCTCCCTTTTAAGAAGAAAAATTCGCCATCCGTTATTAAAAATGAAACAAATGGATATTGGACGTTACACTGAAACACCAATCATCGTTTCCTATATTGAAGGAATTGCCGATAACACTTTGGTTGAAGAAGTCACCAGCAGGCTAAAACGAATCAATATTGATGGTATTTTAGAAAGCGGTTATATTGAGGAAATGATTATTGATCACCCGTTATCCCCTTTCGCACAAGTTTTAACAACGGAACGACCGGATGTCGCTGCTGCCTGTCTTTTAGAAGGGCGTGTTGTAATCATGATTGACGGCACCCCAATCACGTTAATCGCCCCTTGTACGTTCGCAACTCTCTTACAGGCACCAGAAGATTATTATAATCAGTTTTACATTAGTACCTTTATTCGTTGGCTGCGCTATGTATTCTTTTTTATCGCTTTACTTGCACCTTCAGCGTATGTGGCGATCTTAACGTTTCATCAAGAAATGCTTCCTACCACACTGCTCTTAACAATCGCTGAAAGCCGTGAACAAATTCCTTTTCCGGCTTTGGTTGAGGCGTTTATCATGGAAATCACGTTTGAGGCGTTGCGTGAAGCAGGTGTGAGATTGCCGAAACAAGTGGGAGCTGCAGTTAGTATCGTCGGTGCCCTGGTCATTGGACAAGCTGCCACAGCGGCTGGATTGGTCTCATCACCAATGGTTATGGTGGTGGCCATTACAGGTGTCGCCTCGTTTTTAATGCCACGGTATGTAACCGGCATTTCGATTCGCATCCTGCGCTTCCCAATCATGATTTTATCCGGAATGTTAGGCTTATTAGGTGTTATGCTTGGAATTACCGCTATTGTCGCACATATGTGTACGCTAAAATCCTTTGGTGTGCCATACTTCAATTCAATTGCGCCACTTAAGGTTCACAATTTAAAGGATGTCTTGATACGGACACCGTGGTGGGCAATGGATACCCGGCCAGACTTATTTTCCCAAGGTACTAGTTTCTTAAGGCGTGAATCCAGTAACCAAAAGCCGGGTCAAAGCAAAGGTGGCGACGGAAGTTGAGTTCAATGATCCGATCTGCAAAGAAGACTTTTACTTTAATCCTTTATCTAGGCTTTACCTCTGTTTTCCTAACAGGATGCTGGGACCGTGCCGAGGTGAATGATTTAGCACTCATTTTGGCAACAGGTATTGATAAAGGCAAAAAAAATAATATCGAACTCTCAGCTCAAATATATATTCCGCAGCCCGCACAAGGCGGGCAACAATCTGGAATGTCTAGTGGAAGCGGCGCAGGCCAATCATTTGTAAGATCTGCTGAGGGAGAAACTATTGCTGATGCAATGGCACGACTTCAGGAGGAACTCACGAGGGAAATCTTTTGGGGGCAAAATGAAGTGCTCATTATTGGCGAAAAATTAGCAAAAGAAGGAATACGGGACCAAATTGATTTCTGGATGCGCCACTCAGAGCCACGGATACGAGCTGATTTGTTTGTGTCCAAAGGAAGATCCAAGACGGTTTTGAAGGCAATGCCTGAATTGGAAAAAGACGCCTCCAAACAACTTCGGAAAATCGTCAAAACACATATTGGCGTGAAAGTAACGGTGAAAGATTTGGCGCAAATGCTGTCAGGTGAATCCGATGCAGCCGTACTCCCTTGGGTTGAAAATTTAGACCCATCAATGATGGATAAAAAAAATGCGATTCCAATTATTAATGGAACAGCTATTTTTAAAGATGGAAAAATGGTGGGAAGATTAGATGATAAAGAAACTAGGGGGATTCTTTGGCCAAGAAATGAAATCAAATCTGGTGTGATTACAATTTCATTTAATAACGAAAAAGGCTACATCTCCTTAAATCTATTACGAAGCCATAATGAATTAATCCCTTCCATCAAGAATGGCAATTGGAGAATGCACATTAAAACAAATGCGGATCTAGAGGTCATCCAAAATTCAACAAAGCTAAATCTTTTCGACCCAAAAGTTGTAAAAAGAGCTGAGCAAAAGATTGTTCAGGAAATTGAGGATCGTGAACGGTTAGCTTTTTCAATCATCCAGAAAGAGCTGAACGCGGATATTGTCGGTTTTGCTGATGTATTCGAAAGAAAATATCCACAAATTTGGAAACAAAAGAAAGATAAGTGGAATGAAATCTTCCCACAAGTGGCCATTTCATTTGATACCAATGTAAAGATCAAAAGAACCGGTTTGGCAACTGGAAAACGTAAAAGAGGTGTTGAACAATGAAGATTGGCGAAATAACAGGGGTAACGATAATATTAGTGCTGATCTTCTTGTACGAATGGCCTAAATTGAAGAAAAATAAGAAAAAAGTAAAAATAGCTTTTTTTTCGTTGATGGTGGTAAATTGGGTTCTAGCTGTTTTACTTATTATTTTTCCGGAAATGCCAGGACCTGGACAATTAATTGAATTCATCTATAAGCCATTTAAACCGCTCTGGTAAAAGACTCCTTTCAGAAAAGGAATGAACAATCATGATTGAAAAAGGCAGAATATCACACTTGCAGCTCGCTCTCATTATGTATGCGACCGTTGTCGCCACAGCCATTCTTTACATTCCATATGTTACAGCACAGGATGCAAAGCGTGATTTATGGCTTTCTCCGATATGGGGTTCTTTGAGCGGTTTTTTAATTATCATAATAATTGTAAAACTCTCAAGGCTTTTTCCTGGGAAAACACTAATCGAATATTGTGAACTTATTCTCGGACGGACCTTCGGGAAAATGATCGCGTTCATTTACTTATTCTTTCTATTACATGATACCGCCATCGCATTTAGAGAGTATGGAGAATTTATTGAAAGTGCTTTTTTACATAAAACACCCATCATCATAGTTACGGGTAGTATTGCCCTGTCTTGTGCGATAGCCGTTCATGGGGGCATTGAAACAATCGGACGATGCGCTATGATTTTTATGCCGATTGTTATTGCTCTTTATGTCTTGATTTATGTCCTTCTTATTCCTGATTTGAATGTCAAAAATATTTTGCCGATCATGCAAAACGGGGTGATGCCTTCCATTAAAGGATCCCTCGCACCACATGCATGGTTAAGTCAATTTTCATTGCTGTCGTTATTGCTTCCGTTTTTAACTAATCAACAAAAAGTCATGAAATGGGGAATGGTTTCGCTCATTACTAGTGTCTTCACCATGGTATTTATCAATCTTGGGAATCTTTTTTTATTTGGATCAATCATTACTAATCTCCATTTTCCCGTGTTTGAGGCTGCAAGATTTATCAGTATCGGTTCTTTTTTTGAACATATTGAGTCCATTGTCATCGCCGTATGGGTTCTCGGCGGTTTCGTCCAGCTTTCCTCTTTTTTTTACATGCTTGCTCTTGGTACTTCGCAATGGCTTACATTGCCTAGTTATAAACCATTTGTTTTACCCATTGGGTTTTTAATTATTCTGTTTTCCGTCTGGTCCATCCCCTCATTTGAGGAAATGATCCAAGGCATGGGTACTACGGTACCTATCTATTTCTTAACAATTCAGCTGCTAATTCCGATACTACTCTTATCCGTTGCTTTGGTAAAGAAGAAATTCACGAATAAAATCGGTGCCTGACACCTCTGTTGAGCATCTAGGTGTCAGACACCAATTTCTATATGCGATAAAATCTCTTCGTGTTTGCTAAAACTCTTTCAGCAACTTTTATTTCCGAAAGGGTTTTTATTTTTGCAAGCATAGAGATTGATTCCATCATCATCTTTGGGTGTGTCATTTTGCCCGTAAAAGGTCCTTCAAATGGCCATGGACCGTCTGTTTCAATCATTATTTGCTCTAATGGATATCTTTGAACCAGCTTTTGAATTTTCTCCTTGTAAACAATCTCAGGTGTTACGGAAATATAATATCCGTTTTCTATCATTCTTGAAATTGTATTTTCATCACCTTTAAACCAGTGGAAATGGGCCTTTGACACAGAATACTTTTCTAAAAGATCGCAAACAATAGGAGCATCGTCATAGACTGCATGTAAAATGATTGGTTTATCCCATTTCTTTGCCTTTGTTATGAACGTTTCAAGGTATTCTACAAATTGATCGTTCTGGGAAGGGGATACCTTTTTGGACATTCTTAAGTAGTACGGCAAGCCAACCTCACCAACAGCTGCCATTTCCGATTGATGCTGTCCCATCCATTGCATAAGCTTGCAAAACTCTTCTTCCGCAGGCGGACATTGCTCCGGATGAAACCCAAATGCTGCCTTTATCAGTTGATATTTTTTAGATAATTGAAGATTTCGCTTGCATGATTCAAGGTTAGTTGAAACGGTTAGCAATGCTTCAAGCCAGTTTGAATTTTCCAGGATTAGCTCAACTTCTTTATCTTTATATTGATCTAAATGAATATGGGCATCAATCATTTTCATTTCGTTTATCAACTTCCTTGTATGCCTTTACCTTAAATCCCAATCAATCAGTAACCCAGCATGTGCTAAACCGCCGCCGAAGCCATAAATAAGAATCTTGTTCCCATTTTGGATTTTTCCTTCCAATACGCCTTTATCGAGTGATAACGGGATCGTGGCCGCTGAAGTATTGCCATTATCAACTAAGCTGTATAATGTTTTCTCAATTGGAAAGTCTGCTTTTTGGCAAATGGATTCAATCATTCTTAAATTTGCACTATGCGGTACAAACCAATCCACATCGCTAAATCTTATTGAGGTGTTTTCCATTACTTTTTGTATTCCTTTTGGCACCGTGGTAACCGCCCATTTGTACACCTCACGACCGTTTTGAATCAGCTTCCCGTTGTTCTTTAAATCCTCTTCAAACATGCTGTGGGATAGGTTTGAACAATAGAGGTTCTTTGCCTTTTCCCCTTCTGAACTAACATGCGTCGAAAGAAAGCTTGGGTGTTGGTCATCTAATTCAACAAGCACCGCTCCTCCGCCATCCCCGAATAAAATGCAGGTAGACCGATCTTCATAATCTGTAATTTTGGACATAGTGTCAGCACCAATTACAAGAATTTTCTTGTGTAAACCAGCAGTAATTAGTCCATTTGCGACATGAAGCCCATAGGTAAACCCAGAACAAGCGGTGTTTAAATCAATTGCACCGGCATTTTTAATACCCAGTTTGGCTTGAACTAATGAAGCTACACTTGGCGTTTTGAAATCTGGAGTCATGGTACAGACGATTACCATATCTACATCATCTATTGATTGATTGTATCGTTCCATTAAGTTCCTGACAGCTTGATAGCTGATATCGCTTGTATATTCATTTTGGTGTGCTATTCTACGTTCTTTAATACCAGTTCGTTGAATAATCCATTCATTATTTGTCTGAACTAATTTTTCTAAATCATTATTTGTCAGCGTTCTTTTAGGAACGTAGGAACCGATGGCTGTAATTCGAGCCTTTGAATTATGCATTTAAAAACCACCTTGTTTAAAAAATTTTTATTTTCTTTATTTTAACATCAATTATTAGTAGTAGGTACTAATTTTAGGTTAAATTTTTTTCATAGCTATTCATTTTAAAACCCCGACTTTTCTACGGACTGAACGGGGAATTATGGGTATTATACTGTTTTGTCAAGATCTATTTGGAAGTGGTTTTATTTTTAAAAAAATTTGAATAAAAAATTGGTGCCTGACACCTGGGAAATTAGACAGGCACCAAAACGGCTTACTTACTCCTTAATAACTAATCCCAATAGTGCTGCAAATTGTATGGCCTGATAGGATGAGACCTTGCAGCCTCTTAAATCATTCATTGCTACCGTAAGTGTGTCAAAAGTCGATGTGCTGATATCGATTCCTTTGAGTGATGTTTGATCAAAGTTTATCCCATTTAAGCTGCAAGCTTTGAACTCAAGGTTTTTGAGTTTACAGTCATAGAAATCTGAGTTTTTTAATGCGGTTTCTTGAAATATTACTTTCTCAAGCTTAGATTCTCCGAATGCCGACAGGTTTAATACGCAATGTTTAAATTGGACATTTCCAAAACGCGATTCTGTAAAATCCACACCTACTAATTTGCTGTTTTTGAATTCCACCCTATGAATAGATGACTTACTTAAATTAGCATTGGATAAATCGCAGTTTTCAAAAATAACGTCCGTAATGTCGATGTTTTGAAAATCAGTGTTAGTAAACCGACAATTTTTTATCATCATATTTGCTAAGCGCACTCTTCCCGGTGCTTCATTTTCAAATACACAGTCAATAACTTTACAATCTTCTAATTCTCGATCCTCTTCATAATAAATTTCTTGAAAATTCCTCAAAGAAAATTCATCAGAGATTTTAGGTACATCAATTTTCATGCATTTTCCTCTTTCATTCGTATTCAATACTTATTGTACAGATTTTAGTAAAAAGAATAAATGAGGCTGACTCAAAAGGTCGTTGAATAACGACTCTTTTGAGTTAGTTTCCTTTTTCATCCATTTTATTTTTTAGATTTTAAAGATTTACTCCCCCCAGGGGGAAATCCTCCCTTATTTTTCCCTTATTCTTCTGCTACCTTTAACTGATTTTTAGTTATTGATTCCCACTTCATTAAATTATGGGCAACACAAATAAGCCCCCATTCCGTGATATTTTTGGAAAGGCCTCTTAACGAAAAGCGATTGAAACCCCGGTTATGTTTTATTTGCCCGAATACAGTCCAACATCCATTCTTCAATAGATAAAATGATTTGTTGGAATTTCTCATCCAACTTNNTATATTTATTGGCATTGGCTTCAATTTTGGTTCCATAGAAAAAGTAATCTTCAAGTTTTACGAGCCCTTCTTGGCAAAGTAAATCGACAATGGAAAAAAAACGTCTCGTAAATAACGTCCTTAATGCGTTTAGAACGGAAACGATTTATTGTACGAAAATCAGGAGTTTGGCTGCCAGATAGGCACATAAAATAAATATTTTCACGCAGTTGTTTTGCCATTTGGCGAGATGAATAGATACGATTGATATAGGAACAGAGGACCACTTTTAACATCATTTTGGGATGGTAGGGAGGACGGCCGCCACCTGGATGAAGAGAACTAAGGATGTTTGGATATCTTTTCAACAGCCAAGTCA
>NZ_BNDS01000020.1:61580-83097 GCF_014656545.1 Neobacillus kokaensis | reverse complement strand
GCTCTATTGGCTACCCTGCTACCTCATTTTTTGGGGGCTCAGTCGCCTATAAAAATATAAGATGGGGTCCCCCATCAGAACGGCCACAGGGACCTCGCAATTGAGGTCCCTGAAATTTCTTTAAATATTTATTCTCATTTTCAATAAGTTAAACTGCCTGAATTGACCTCTACACTCCAGCCGAACGGATCTGGTTTCGTTCCATTTTGAATGCCTGTTAATGTATCATACAATTCTTGAGTCAGCTTGCCGATTTCCCGGCTATTTATAACAAGCTTTTCATATTTCCATAAAAGCTCTCCGATTGGTGAAATAACAGCTGCTGTCCCTGTTCCAAATGCTTCTTCAAGCAAACCATCTTTATAGGCTTGATAAATTTCATCTATCGAAATTTTTCGTTCCACTACAGGTATATTCCAGTGTTTTAAAAGTTGTATAATTGAATCTCTTGTAATACCTGCTAATATACTTCCATTTAAAGCAGGAGTTACTACCTGGCCGTTAATTTTAAAGAAAATATTCATGCTGCCTACTTCTTCAACATATTTATTTTCTCGTCCATCCAACCACAACACTTGGGAATAGCCCACTTTGTCCGCTACTTCCTGTGCTTTTAAACTGCTGGCATAGTTCCCACCCGTTTTGGCTTCACCGGTTCCGCCGGCTACAGCCCGTACATACTGCTGCTCTACTGCTATTTTTACCGGATGGATACCTTCTTTATAGTAAGAACCAACCGGTGACATTATAATAATAAATTGATAGTTTTCAGAAGGCGCTACCCCTAAATGTGGTTCTGTAGAAATAATGAACGGGCGAATATAAAGAGATGTTCCTTCAGCCTGAGGAATCCATTCCCGATCCACCAAAATCAATTGCTTTAATGCTTCTAAAGCTAAGTCCTCATCAATTGGCGGAATACATAATCGAGCATTGGAGTGATTCAATCTTTTAAAGTTACGATCAGGTCTAAAGAGAAAAATTTGCTCGTCCTTGGTCCTATATGCCTTTAATCCTTCAAATACAGTTTGTCCATAATGGAAAACCATGGAGGAAGGGTCTAAGCTGATAGGCTGGTATGGGATAATACGTGGATTGTGCCAGCCTGTTCCTTCTGTGTAATCCAAAATAAACATATGATCTGTAAAAGTGCGTCCAAATTCAAGATGTTCAGGATCTGGCTTTGGCTTGCGATTAGTGCTTAAGATTGTTTCAATTTGATAAGCTTTCATTTCGTGTGTCCCCCTATGAATTTCCCGGTATCATTTTATTAAAATAAAGACTTCTTATGATTATATTACTCCTGTTATCCAAAAAATGAAAGAAAAAATTCAGAATAATAGAAATGTTACTTCACTCCAAATAATATAAATATTTTCTCTTAATGTTGGAAACATTTAATTTCTGCTATTTTTAGGATTTTTATATTATAATAATTTCTGAGAAAAGAGAATTTTGGTCCAAATCTAATAAATAAGGGGATTTTAATATGAAGCTTTCTTACACCGGTAAAACAAAAGATGTCTATGAATTGGAAGATGGAAATTATCTACTTAAATTTAAGGATGATGTGACAGGGGTTGACGGAGTCTTTGATCCAGGTGCAAACACGGTTGGCCTTACAATGGAAGGCGCAGGGCGAGCAGGTTTGAGATTAACTAAATTCTTTTTTGAAATTTTAAAACAAAAAGGAATCCCCACCCATTATATTGACGCTGATATCGAACAGGCAACAATGACCGTTAAACCTGCAGAGGTATTTGGAAAAGGGCTTGAGGTCATTTGCAGATACCGAGCAGTTGGCAGCTTTTTACGCAGATATGGCCTATACGCGGAAGAAGGGCAGCCGCTTGATGCCTTCGTTGAGGTTACCTTGAAGGATGACGGCCGCCAAGATCCGCCAATCAGTGAAGATGCTTTGGATATGCTCGGCATTTTATCGAAGGATGAATACCAAGTGTTAAAGTCACTGACTCAGCAAATCGGAAATGTCGTCAAAGAAGAACTTGCCAAAAAAGGCATCGAGCTATATGACATTAAATTTGAATTTGGACGAGTCGGAGAGGACAAACAAATCGTGCTCATCGATGAAATCTCCGGCGGAAACATGCGTGCTTACAAAGATGGAGAATACATCGAACCATTAGAATTAGAAAAAATGTTTCTATAATACTGATTTGTAAAGGGTCAGATCTTCTCTGTATTGAAGGTCTGACCCTTATTCCTCTGCTTGCCAATCATTTCGTTTGTCACCCTTTAAACGTGCTGGAAATTCGGTTAATCATTGGCTCATAATATTTTTGTTTGCTAGATGGATAGGTTATTTTCAATGTAGAGATCGTACCCTTGTTAATAATCGCTTTTTGGTATACAGTGTTACTTCCTTCTTTATAAGATATTACGTACCAATCATGCCCTAATCGTTTGTATGCAATGGAACTAGTCACATGTTCAAGTGCTCGATTATAATAAGCGGCGATTGCCTTCTTATCCTTTACCTTGATGTAAATTCCACTTGCTATAATGGTGCAATCTTCGTTATAAAATTCCCTGCCATCATTGTATGTAGGTGCGGGAGACCGAAAAAAAGTTGCAGGGTATTCAACAGAGAATCCAGCTTTAGGATTTGAATAAGTTTTATATGTAAAAGCCCCGTTTTTTTCCTGACCGGATGTTTCTTTTTGTTTCTTTGCTCCTTCTTGCTTAGTTATTGCCTCTTGACTGATATTATTTTTTGTTTTTTTATAATCCCCATCTGCAAGTGCCATTTTTTCATTTTGAATTGCCTTTTCATCTGGTGAATTCTGTGTTTCTACATTACTACTAGTTGATTGGCAGCCAATTAATCCTATCGAAATGATAAAAGTAAAAATTAACAATAAAGAGCTTTTCAGCATAAAAGTCCTCCTAACAATTAAATAACAAGAAATGATTGCGAATATTATTTTACATTATTTCTCTTTTAATATCTTGCTGATTTTCCATTAATTTAAAATTCTCATACAAGTTTTTCTAAATCCACAAAAAAAGAAGGTTCTCCAAAAGTTAACCTTTTGGAAAAACCCTCTTATCATTTATTATTCAGGATTGCTCATTATATCCAATGTTTGCTCTTACCTTTACTTCAGCATAGCGTATAGGATCCGTTTCTTTCGATAGGATCGTTCCGATATATCCTCCTAAAAAGCCGAGTGGTACAGAGACCAATGCCGGATTTGCCCATGGGAAGATTGGATCTCCTGTAATTAAAGCAGCACCCGGAACAGGCGACATTACACTTGGGCTAAGAGCCACCAACACAAGCGCAGAAATCAGTCCGGTCAAGATGGCCGTAATCGCCCCGGTTGTATTAAACCTTTTCCAATAAACTGTATAAAGAATAACCGGTAAGTTCGCACTTGCGGCAATACAAAATGCTAGTGAAACAAGAAATGCCACATTTAGCTTTTGTGCACCTAAGGCTAAAATAATCGAAAATACAGATACCGCCAAAGAAGCATAACGAGCAGCCAGCATTTGCTGACGTTCGGTTGCCTTTCCCTTTTTCAAAATTTGTCCATATAGATCATGAGCGAATGCTGATGCTCCTGACAAAACCAGCCCGGCCACTACCGCCAAAATTGTCGCAAACGCAACAGCGGAAATAAAGGCAAATAACAATTCACCGCCAAGCGCCTTAGCCAATAATGGTGCCGCCATATTTCCGCCAGGGTTTGCCTCAAGTATTTTCGATTGACCGACAAACGCGGCTGCACCAAACCCGAGGAAAAGCGTTAGGATATAGAAAATACCAATCGTCCAAGTAGCCGTGATTACAGAGCTTCTTGCCGTTTTAGCATCCTTTACGGTGAAAAATCGCATGAGAATGTGCGGCAGCCCGGAAGTTCCCAGTACCAATGCAATCATCAGGGAAAGGGTTCCAAGACCATCTTTATATTGAATGCCAGGTTTGAGATATGCCGAACCATGGCTTGTAGCCGTTTTTACTTCAGTAAACATCGTTCCAATGTTAAAGTTGTACTTCATTAATACGAGAAATGAGATAATTACCATACCAGCCATTAAGAGAGCGGCTTTGACAATTTGCACCCAGCTTGTTGCCATCATCCCGCCAAATAATACGTAAATTGTCATCATCACACCAACGATTAATACGGCAATCCAATACTTAATGCCAAATAGCAATTGGATTAGGGCACCTGCTCCAACTAGCTGCGCAATCATATAAAAAATAACAATTGTAATTGTACTAAGAGCTGCTGCACCTCTTACCTTCTTAGCATCAAAGCGGGCATTGATCATATCCGCCAGCGTATATTTTCCAAGGTTTCTTAAAGGTTCAGCTACCAAAAACATAACAACCAAATAGGCAATCAAAAACCCGATGCTGTAGAAAAATCCGTCAAAGCCATTTAAGGCAATCGCACCAGCAATACCCAAAAAGGAAGCAGCAGACAAGTAGTCACCAGAAATGGCAATCCCATTTTGAAAGCCAGTTAAGCCCCCGCCGGCTGTATAAAAGTCACCGGTAGTTTTCGTGTTCTTTGCGGCATAATACGTAATCACAAGTGTTAATAGGACAATAGCCAGAAAGAGGACAATGACTGTCATACTCATCAAGCAGCCCCTCCTTTTTGAACCTGATTTTTTATGATCTGGTCAGCTTCTTTATCCAGCGCCCCGGCCTTTTTTACATATACAGTACATAAAACAAATGTCATCACAAATTGTGCAAAGGCGAATATCCATACCCACGAAATATCACCGATTGCCGGTGTATTAAGAAAAGACGTATAAGAAGTGCAGATTGGCAGTAAAAAGTAGAATACGAGAAAAAAGATTGTGTACGGTACGATAAACTTTTTTCTTTTGTTCATAAATTGTTGAAACTGTTCACTTTGTTCCACTTGGACATAATTTACCTTTGATTTTTCGTTTTGATCATTCAAATAAATCATCCTCCCCATTTTTTTACATTGAAAGCGTTTACTTAATTATATGAATATTCAATCAACCAAGGAGGATTTTTGTTTCAATGGTCGTTCTGAATGTGTAAATGGTTCTAATTCAGGGATTAATGGTCTAAAATTCCCCCGTCAATTGCTGCGCCGTTGACGGGGAATCCATCACCCATTCTGTTCAAACATTTTAAACAACATTTTACGTGCGGTTCGGCTGACCGGAATTTGAATGCCCTCCATATCTTTAAGCGTTATATTGCTTGTTCCGTTAAACCACGGGGTAATTTCCTTAATATAATTTAAGTTTACTAAATAGCTGCGATGTGTCCGAAAAAAAGGATATCCATACAGCTTCTTTTCCAATTCCTGCAATGTAATCCGGCTTAAAATGACTCTGTCTTTTGTATGGACCTCTAGCATTCGCTTATGCGGAACTGCATAATAAATCATCTCCGGTGATAAGACCGCTGTTCGCTCCCCATCGTC
Organism: Neobacillus kokaensis; assembly: GCF_014656545.1. Lineage (GTDB taxonomy): Bacteria > Bacillota > Bacilli > Bacillales > Cytobacillaceae > Neobacillus > Neobacillus kokaensis. Next base: position 77,650 of record NZ_BNDS01000020.1, on the reverse strand, counting down.
AATCAGAAACTTCGCAGGGCCGGATGATTTAAAATTGGAATAATACGGTTCCATCAGTTTCCGTTCCTGCTGCAGTAATCGGTTTCGCAGTCGTTTCATAGCTTTTTGAAAACGTATCTCATCGAAAGGCTTTAATAGATAATCGACGGCTTCCATATCAAATGCCTGAATGGCATACTCATCATAGGCCGAAGTAAATATTATCAGCGGAGGAAAGTGAACGGCCTGGTCCATTAGATGTTTAGCCGCCTCTATTCCCGAAATGCCAGGCATATGAATATCAAGAAAGATCACATCAGGATCATATTCACTGTACAATTGTAATAGCTGTTCCCCTGTTTCGGCATTTGGACATAGCTCAACATCATCTTCCTGCGTTAACAAATACATCAATTCTTTTCTTGCCATCGGTTCATCCTCAGCAATCATGGCATGAATTTTCATAATAGAACACCCCTCTTATGCCTGAACCTTAAATGGAATTTGGAAAGAAATTTCACTTCCCCCTTCAGGCAGATTACGAACATGCAATTTTGCTTCTTCTCCCAATAAACTGATTAAACGCTGGTTGACATTGTATAAACCAATTCCGCTATTTTGATGATTGGTCAATGGTTTCTTCGTGACCTCTTTCAGTATATCTTCTGGAAAGCCGATGCCATTATCCCGCACAATCGCCTGAAGGAGGCTGTCTCGTTGTTGAATGATTACCTCTATTTTTCCATCACTTGCGATATTTCGCAGCCCATGCTGAATACAATTTTCCACTAGAGGCTGGATTGTCGAAGGCGGGATATTAACATCCGGAATCATTTCTGGATGGTGAAAAATAATTTTCAACCGATTGGAAAATCTCGCTTGAATAATTTCCATATACGCATTCACATGATCACATTCTTTTTCTAATGGTACTAGCGGATTGGAAACCAGTTTCAGATTAAAGCGCATATAATGGGCCAACTGAACGGTGATGTGACGAGCTTTTTTTGGATCTTCCCGAAATAATGTAGCAATCAAATGCAATGTATTAAACAGAAAATGGGGATTAATTTGCGCTTGAAGATTTCGGAGCTCCGCATCACGAATATGAAGCTTCAAGCTTTCCGCAGAAAGTACATTCAGCTGGTTTGAAAGTAATTGCCCAAGCCCTTGAGCTAAAACAAGCTCAACAGGACGGATATGATGTGCTTTTTTGAAATAAAAGGTGATGAGCAGCATAACATCATTAGCTTCTGTAATCGGGATGATAATGGCTGCTTCAAACTGGCAGCTCTTATGCTGACATTCAATTTGCGAACGTGCAGCAGCTATTTTCATCTCTTTAGTCTCAATTGCTTCATAGGCAAGCATTTGATAAACAGGCTGGCCAGGCTGATGGTGATCCTCCCCCATTCCCTTGTGTGCCAACACTTCCTGTTTATTTGTTACCGATACAGCGGCAAGTTTTAAGCGATTCATTAACAGATTACAAAGCCCGTGGGCCATTTCTTTAGGGTGGTCCTTTTTTAAAAACGGAAGTGCTTCTTCGGCAATCGTTAGTGCCCTTCTCGTAGCCAGTGCTGCTTCATTTTCCTGCTCCTTAAGAACAATTGTGATCATAGCAGTGAAAATTGCAATTGCAAGACTATTTGATAACACGAGCGGCAACCCAATTTTATTTACGATTTCAATGGTATCCGGATGAAAAATAAGCAATAGATGCATATGCAATACCGGTGGGAAAATACCAATAAATAACGCTTTGAGTGGTGGAATAACCCGCTCCTGTGAAAAAAAGCGCGCTGTCAATCCCGCAAGCAGCCCCGTTAATGGGTTTACTAAACCGTTTGCAATCCAGCCTACACCGCCAAGCATTAATAAATGAATACCGGAAACGATCCCTGCACCCATTCCAACAATCGGACCTCCGAGGAGTCCTGCAATCACAATCGCAACAAGACTTAAACTCACTACTAATTGATGTTTTTCTACAGCCTTCACAACAAATTCGAAATGACTGATGGTCTCCCCGTCCATCACAATGCCTGCCATCGTACCCGCTATCCCGAATAGACCAAATACACCGGAATGAACAAGTAACATCTTTAGGTTGAATTCTCTATATAATAATGATTTAAATCCTGGAAACCTTGTCAATACAAAGGCAATAATTAATAATAGCCCTAGACGTTCAAATAAAATAATCGTTATCTCTTTCACATTTCTTTTCCCCTTATATCTATTCCGGTTTGTGCCTTAATAAAAAATTCTGTCATCTCTTCTTCATTAGCCTGAGAAGATTTTCTAAAAAGCAGACTGCCGATGATGGCACTTATAAAACCAATTGGGATGGCAACTATTCCGGGGTTATATAAAGGAAACAGCGGGTCGGTTGCAATCCATCCTCCGGCAGAATTCATGATATGGGGTCCCAAGATTAAACAGGCTAGCGACGCAATTAACCCTGTTATCATTCCTGCAATGGCTCCTGCTGGATTGAAACGCTTCCAATAAATCGTTAATAAGAGAACAGGAAAATTACTTGAAGCAGCAACTGTAAAGGTTAATGATACCAAAAATGTCACATTCATATTTTCCATACGCAATGCAAAAATAGTAGAAATCAAGCCAATTCCAAGTGCCGTCAATCTTGCTGCACGCAGCTGCTCTTCCTCCGATGCTCCCCCTTTTTTTATAATATGATGATATATATCATGCGAAAAAGCGGTGGTTGCGGAAATGACCAATCCTGCCACAACCGCTACAATCGTTGTAAAAGCAATGGCAGAAATAAAAGCCAATAGAAAGTCCCCGCCGAGTTCCTTTGCCAATAACGGGGCAGCAAGATTACCAGTTGCATCAGCTGCTACTAATCTATCATACCCAATTAACGTAATCGCCCCGAAGCCGAGAATAAGTGTAATTAAATAAAAGAGGCCGATCACCCAGACCGCACTAAGGATTGACCTGCGCACTTCTTTTGTATTTCGGACAGTAAAAAAACGAATCAGAATATGCGGTAAACCTGCTGTTCCAAGCAATAACGCCAGCTGCAGGGAAATTAATTCGATCGGGCTTTGCAAAAGCTTCCCAGGCATAAAAAATTGCTCACGGAGAGGTGATTGATGAATGACCTCGGTAATAATAGCAGAAGGATTCCAATGAAAACGTGATAAAACTATTAATGAAAGCAGGAATGTGCCTGACAAGAGAACAACCGTTTTGACAATCTGTACCCAAGAGGTGGCAATCATTCCGCCAAATACAACATAAATCGTCATCAAGCCGCCAATCACCATAACAGAAATGGAATAGTCAATATCCAGCAGCAGCCGAAGCAGCAACCCGGAAGCAACTAATTGCGGAACCATGTAAAGAAATGAAATCATTAAAGTACCAAACGCTATGATAGAGCGTAACGTGCTACTTTTAAAACGAAAACAGATCACATCGGCCAAAGAATATTTTCCGAGATTGTGAACTGGTTCAGCGATTAGAAACATCACAACCAAATAGGAAACCAAAAAACCGACTGAATATAGGAATCCATCATAACCATGAATCGCAATAGTACCCACAATCCCTAAAAATGAGGCAGCACTAATAAAATCACCAGATATAGCCAGTCCATTTTGTAAACCAGTTAAACTTCCAGAAGCCGTATAAAAGCGGTTCGTCGTATTGCTTCGCTTAGCGGCCCAATATGTAATAATGAGCGTACATACAATAATGCAAATAAAAAACAAAAAATAGGTAAGATTCACAGGCTTCCCCCCACAGCACGATTGGTTTCCAGTATATTCAATCTATTTTGAATATAACGAAGCTATAGCAGAATGTAAAGGGCAAAAAGTGCCTGACACCACTAGGATTCTACCGAAACAATTCGGCAATTTTCATAAGCTGCACTAGCATCTGTTTTTTTCCCTTATAATTTGGAAAATACAAAAGACTGGACCCCTATAAGATCCAGCCTTAATTTGTATTTATATTATAAGTTACTATTTTCTAAAAGCCGCGAACGGATATTCCTGCAGACAATACTATTTTATACTTAATAGATTCCCACCGCATCAAATCCGGAATTGGCTGCCTTCTCTTCCGCGCTGCCTTCACCATATAAATCGATGGCAGAATGAACAATTGCCCGACGTGCGTCGCTGAAATCAGAATTCGGCGTTAAATAGACCGTTAACGCTCGATAGTAAATCTGCCCTAATTTTTCCCTGCCAATTTCTTGACCAATTAAGTATGCAGCATGATTTGTGATCGAGGAGTTAACGTGGACACCGCCCCCATCAACAGATGTTGGCATATGATAAAATTCATCCATATGATCCGGATAGACTCCACCATTTGTACTATAAGCCCTTCTTTGTTCGTTGCTAACGACAACACTGTTTGGATTGCTTAAGCTGCGTAACCTTGTAACACCTTCAGCCTTAGCAGCAGGTGCCATAATATCCTCACCCATTTCCCAATCATCATCGTCAACAAGGGCACCAAAAACGTCAGCGAATGATTCGTTTAGTGCTCCTGATTGATTGCGATATACTAAATTTGCTGAATGCGTGATGACGCCGTGAGTCATTTCGTGGGCAGCAACGTCAAGACCCGCTGATAGTGAAATAAAGAACTCACCGTCACCATCACCATACGTCATCCAACGTCCATTCCAGGATGCATTATTATAATTGTTGCCATAGTGGACCCTAGAAATGATTGCCATTCCTTTGCCGTCAAGGGAATTACGGCCATGCTCATTAAGGTAATAGTCATATACCTTTTCCGAATTATAGTGTGCATCGACAAGAGCCCGATCGTAGTCACCGATAAATGCAGCAGAATCCCCAACATATAAAGTATCGTTTCTGGAATCATTATCATTTTTAGCATCATATGTGAGTATACCATCAAGGTCCTTATGAGAGTAGTCTGCTAAGGCAAACTTGGTTCCAGAGTTCGGGTTCTTTACTTGAGAAATATGTATTTCTTTGTGATCGCCATGCACCCCTTTTCCAGCACCTTTTTGTGTTCTCATTTCATCCGCATGCATTAAGCCATTATACTTGTCGATGACTTCCCCAGTTTTTCCATCGACATAGACAAACCAGTTTCCTGGCTCATCCCCCATGAAGTTCACGTTTACCTTATAAGCTGTATGATTTTCACCATCAAAAGGATAGACCACAAGCTCCGTAATTGGCTCATATGTCAATTCTTCTGGAGCGTTAACAGAGGACAATGCCGCCTTAAGTGCAGCATCACTGCTTAAGGAAGCAGTTGTATCCATTGTCTCTTCGGCAAGCGTCTGATTTACTCTTCCGTTAACGGATACGACTTCATTATTTTTATTAAAGTGAACAATAACTTCGGAGCCTTCTACATTAACCCCATTGATTGTCTGATTAAATCGGACATGAGTCATACCAAGTTTATCTGATTGTATATCTTTTACTTTTAGGTTTTTGTCCGGATTCTTAAGCCCAATTTTATCTTCGTTTTTCTTTAAATAATTTAAGGCACTGGAAGAGGTGCTTGAAGAGAATTTCTCTGCAAATTTCTCCTTCACAAATAAAGGAACGCTTGCTTTCTCATTCCACTTCTTAGAAGCTTGTACACTGCTAACCACCTTTGAATCAACCGGTTTTGCAAAAACATTAAAAGCTGGAACCGAACCTACCAACAACGCAGACGACAGAGCTACAGGCACAATGAACTTTTTCTTCAATATTTATTACCCCCTTATATTTCCATCAATATCCATTATAGTCTAATGTAATTCCATTTGCATGAATATTTAGAATTATATGAATTTATAAATAAATACTAAAAAACACCTAGTTTGCATAGGTGTTTTTTACCATCATGTATTGCACCGAAAATAAAACGCTGATAAATTTTATGGGTTATTTGCAGTTAATGAACCTCATGATTAACTAAGAAAGGCTGCTTTACGGTTTTATCATTATGAACTATTAATAGTAGAACAACTAAACAGTCATCTTCCAACTGGATAATGCCAACCAACTTTCCTTTTCCTTATAATCTGGCATTATTTTACCTACAAGGCGCCAGAAAGAACGGTCATGATTCAGATGTACCATATGGCACATTTCATGAACCACTACATAGTCAATTACCTCCCTAGGTGCCATTGCCAGTTTCCAATTAAAGGTTAACTGCTGTTTTGAATCACAGGTTCCCCATGTGGTTTTGCTATCTGTAATCCGAATGGAACGTGGTTTTGTTTTAAAGCTGCTTTGATAGAAGGATATACTTTTCTCCACTAAAGCCTTACACTTCTGATAATAAAACCGTTTTAAAGCTTGTTTTATTTTTTCAGGGTCAGATTTCTTTACATAAATACGGAGTTTTCCTTCCTCAAATACTACATGTTCTTCCTCTAAATTAATATCTTGGATAATCTGTATAGGATAGGTGTTTCCTAAATAGAGAAAATGTTCCCCATACTCATAAACCTTTTTCTCCGGTCCTTGCAGCCTATCGTTCATTTCCTTTAATTTTTGCTGAATAAGCTCCCAGTTTCCTTCTAATAACTGAATAACTCTATCATCAGGTGTCGCTTTTGGAGCCTGAACTTCAATATTTCCGTAGCTATCAATCGTAATTCCGAAAGATGTACGATTTTTGTAGTTGATTTCAAAACGAATTGTCTCACCTAAATAGGTATGTATCATATTATCCCCTGTATTTAATCGCCAGCCCTTTTAAGAAGTTTCTGGCATATTTATCGCCGCACTCTTTATAATTTTTATGCCCTTCTTTCCTTAACAAAGCGCCGAGTTCTCCCTTTGTTACTGTGATTCCTGCTTGGCTGAACAGGTCTAGCATCTCTTCAGTTGTTAATGCTAAGGCTATTTTTACTTTCTTTAACAGGAGATTATTAACATTTGCACTTTTTTTAATGGATGACTCTGGTGCATCCGGCTGTCCAGGCTTGGACTCTTGTTTTCCTCTTTTAAAAATAATAAACCCGTTTAAAAAGGAATCTAACATACTGTTATTACATTTGATTTGATCGTCACTTTCTTCATCTGATTTTGTTAGGATCTGAATTACTTCCGGCACAGTTACATCCACTCCGCCAAGTTTAAAGATTTCAGCCATTTCCTTATTCTTTATTTCCAATGCATACCTTAAGCGAATTAAAATATCGTTATTATCCACAATTGACCTCCATAAAAAAATTCGTGCCTGTATCATGTCCCAGCACCAATTGATTTATCTAATATTACATGATTACAAACTAGATTTCAAAATAATAATATAAGGACTCCCAAAAGGTTATTTGTATTTTTTGATTCTATTCGGAACATGATAAAGATGATTTTCAAATACTGCCTGGAGGTAAAAAATGAAATTAGCAGCACATGAATTGCATGACTTAAATGAATTAACGATGAGCTGTGTGAACTCAATAACGAACATGGGATATATGCTGAATCATGTCCAAGACCCAGAGTTTAAACAGATTCTCGAACGACATTTACCACTACATGTAAGAGATTACAATATGAAGGTTGAATTTTTAAATAAAATGGAGGGGGCTACAAAGGAACTGCCCTTGTTAAGTGAGAGCAGACAAGTCTCCGACCAAACCCTGCAAATGGTTTCGCCTGCTCCGGCTGTTCAGCCTAGAACTATGGTAGAAAATATGAATGATCGGGAAATGGCCACAGCCTATCTTTTAACTTTGAAAAGAGCAGGCCGTGAATATGCTTGGGCAGCAATGGAGATGGTCAATCCTGAAATTCGTTCATTTTGTCAAACAGCATTTATGATGAGCTGTTCACACGCCTATGATATGTGGCAATACATGGCATCCAAAGGGTATTACCCAGTTGAAAACGCGGCGCCGGCGGATATTGCCAAATTGGGTGCAATGTACGAAGTTGTTCCGGAAAATTCCGACCAAATTCAACAATATATGGCTAACTATCAAAATCCTACTGTAGGGAACAGCGAACAACTTTATCAATAATAAAGTATAGAAGATGGATGTCTATTTGAATTCTTTCAAAATTCTTTAACAGCCATCTTCTTTTGTGATTATAAAATTGTATAACCTTTATTAACCAAAAATCGTCCTGCGGAAAAGTTCCTTAATTTAATAAACCCTCTTTTTTCAAATATTCCTCAGCAACCTCTTTTGGGCTTTTTCCATCTACGTTCACCTGATAATTCATTTCTCTCATTTCATCATCTGTAATCTTTCCAGCTAATTTATTTAATGCTTTTACTATTACAGGATAGCGATCAACCGTTTCTTTTCTTAATAATGGTGCACCTTGGTATGGTGGAAATAAATGTTTATCATCTTCTAAAACTTTTAATCCGTATTGTCGCAATTCACTATCTGTAGAATAGGCATCAACTAAATTGATGTCACCTGATTCGACACCTGTATATCGCAGCTTGGGTTCCATCGTAACGAGATTTGGAAATTGAATATTATACAATGATTGAATCCCACGATAACCATCTTCCCGGTCGGAAAATTCTAATGTGAACCCAGCTTTCACCTTGTCTTCAATTCCTTTTAAATCAGAAATGGTCTCTAGCTTATATTGATCAGCTAGCTCTTTTGATGCTGCCAACGCATAGGTATTGTTATACTGCATTGGTTTCAGCATAACCATATTAAACTTTTCCAACATACCATCTTTAGCTTGCAGATAGACTTCTTCACGATCGGTACTTTTGGCAGTTTCTTTTAAAAACTCTGAAATGGATGTGCCTGTAAACTCCGGATAAATATCAATGCTTCCCGATTTAAGTGCATTAAAAACAAATGAGGTTTTGCCTAGACCTGGTTTCAATTCAACCTGCAGGTCTGTTCCATCTTCGATTAGGATTTTATACATATTAATTAAGATTTCCGGTTCTGAGCCGAGTTTTCCCGCAATAACTATTTTTTGGTCTTGATGTCCCAAAAATGGAGTTACGATAACAAGGAAAGCCAGTAATGCAATTGTCCCAAGTGATATAAAGGTTTTCTTATATGATAGATGTTCAAATTTTTTAAGTAAATAATCAAATAAGATTGCGAGTAAAGCAGCTGGTATTGCTCCAAGTAAAATTAGATTTGTATTATTTCTATCAATTCCTAGAAGAATAAGATCTCCAAGCCCTCCAGCACCAATTAATGCGGCAAGGGTAGCTGTTCCTACGATTAACACCATTGCTGTCCGGATTCCTGCCATGATGACTGGCATTGCAAGCGGTATTTCCACTCTGATTAATCTTTTTCTTGAATTCATCCCCATTGCTCGAGCTGCTTCAATTAATGAAGGATCGACTTCTTTAATCCCCGTATATGAATTTCTTAATATAGGTAGTAGTGCATAGGCAACTAAGGCGATGATGGCCGGCACTCTTCCAATTCCGAATAAAGGAATTAGTATACCCAATAGAGCTAAAGACGGAATGGTTTGAATGACAGATGTTATCCCGATGATCCCTTCTGCTGCCTTTTTGTGCCTTGAAATATAAATTCCTAGTGGAATAGCAATGATTACTGCAAAGAAAAGGGCGATAAATGATATCTGGATATGATCTAATAAAGCATTTAATAATTCAGCTTTTCTCTCTAGAAATATATGTAAAAAATCATTCATTTGTCAGACCCCTTTCCTCCGTGATAGTTGTAGAAAGATATTTCATTACAGACCCCCGATTAATATGGCCGATTAGTTTACCATCCTTTTCTATTGTCAGTTGTTCATGCTCGTATAGAATCTCCAATATTTCTTTCAACGGAGTTGACACCGGTGCTGTAATTGTATAGGCTTGCTCCATTTCATTTTCTTTTACTGGTTCAAGTAAATCTTCCAATTTAATTTCACTGGTCCAATTTCCGTTTTTAGCCCCGACAAAATCTTTTACAAAATTATTGGCTGGGTTTGTAACAAGTTCATGAGGGGTTCCGATTTGAACAATTTTTCCTTCCTTCATGATGCAGATACGATCTGCTAGTTTTAATGCTTCCCGCATATCATGAGTGACAAAAACAGTGGTCTTTTTGAGGTTTTTCTTTAAATCTAACAGATCATCTTGAAGTTTTTCCCGGCTTATTGGATCTAAGGCACTAAACGGCTCGTCCATTAAGATAATCTCAGGGTCTGCCGCAAGTGCCCTGATAACCCCCACTCTTTGTTGTTGACCGCCGGACAGTTCGGTAGGTTTTCTGTGGGCGTACGTTTCATGATCTAACCCAACCATATCCAAAAGTTCATGAATTCGCGTTTTAATTTTATTCTTTTCCCATTTTTTCATTTCAGGAACAATCGCAATATTTTCCTCTATCGTCATATGAGGAAACAAGGCAATCTGTTGCAGTACATATCCAATATTCCATCTTAACTCATGGATGTCATACTCGCTTATTTTTTTTCCATTAATGAAAATCGTGCCATCTGTTAGTGGAATCAGCCGATTGATCATTTTCAGGGTCGTTGTTTTTCCACACCCGCTTGGTCCGATAATGACAAAAAACTCGCCCTGCTGAATATCAAATTGTATTGAGTCAACAGCAGCTGTTCCATCTGGATATCTTTTTGATACATTTTCAAATTTAATCATAGAATTATTTCTCCTTGTTTATCGTGGGTTAGTCATTTTTTATGATTTTATTTAACTTACATACTCCTTTATTTTTCCAATGTTTTCAACCTTTTTGTATTACCAAAATCAAGTTTAAAAAATATCGAGGTACTCTTTATCATCTTCGTTGATCTTTAATATTGGCTCTGAAATAATCTGTATTGATTTCCGTTTCCGACTTATATAGACCCACTGCAGCAGATCATCAGACTAAACCTAAAAAATATATTTGACTTGATCAATGAAATTTAACCTTTGGAGACATTTTTACCCTAATGGAGATTTTTTCATTCGAGGAGGTTATCAAAATAATATATTTAATCTGCACGAAAAAAGGCAGCACCCAAGGGTTAACTGCCTTCTTTTAAAATGAGTTGTGACACGCATTCCACATGCGCCGTTTGCGGAAACATATCCACTGGTTGAATATATTTTACTTCATAATTCTTACTTAATACTTGAATATCCTTCGCTAATGTGGAAGGATTGCAGGAAACATAGATAAGTTTTTCGGGCTTTACCTGCAAAATGGTTTGAAGCAGTTGACTGTCAAGACCCGTTCTAGGCGGGTCAACCACGACAACATCTGGCCTCCAACCCTTTTTCACCCATTTCGGCAGAACTTCCTCTGCTTTCCCAGGCACATATTTTGTATTTGTGAATCCATGACGTTTCGCATTTTTCTTGGCATCTTCAATTGATTCTGCAATCACGTCCATACCACGGACTTCTGCTGCTTGGTCCGCAAGCCATAACCCGATGGTTCCAACACCACAATAGGCATCAAGAACTTTTTCTTTTCCCGTTAAAGCGGCTGCTTTTTTTACTTCATTATAAAGCACTAAAGTTTGAACCGGATTCAACTGAAAGAAGGTTCTAGCTGACAGCTCAAACTGCAGATCACCTAGTGTTTCTTGGATGAAATCTTCACCTGCAAGGTTCATAGTTTCCTCGCCAAAAATGAGTGATGTTTTTTCACCGTTAATATTTTGAACAATTGATTTCACATTAGGCAGCCGATTTTGAATTTCATTAATGATGAGCTCCATTTTCGGCAGTTCTTTTTTTAATGTGATTAACACAACTTGAAGTTCCCCTGTCTGTACCCCGACACGGGTAACAATGGTTCGAATGGTTCCTTTTCGAGTTTTCTCATTATAAATTGGGATTTGCAGGTCTTGCAGAATTTGCTTGACGATAGCGGTTGCTTCATTTGTACGTGAATGCTGGACGGCACATTGGTCTATGTTAATTAGCTGGTGAGAATTCATACCGTATAGACCTGCGAGCAGCTTGCCATTTTTTTCACCGACTTGGAAGCTGCTTTTGTTACGGTATCCCCAAGGATTCTCCATCCCGATTGTTTCACGGATATGGAGGTTTTCTAGTCTTAGCTTGGTATGACGTTCTAGTGCTTGAATAACGATATCGCGTTTTTCCTTCAGCTGTTGGTCATAGGCCAGATGTTGCAGCTGACATCCGCCGCATTGCTCATATACCGGACACAGCGGTTTGACCCGATGAGGAGATTTAATACGGATCTTCTTAATCTTCGCTTCCGCATATTTAGGATGAATCCTTGTTGCCTCTACCACCACTTCTTCTCCTGGCAGAGCACCAGGCACAAACACCACTTGTTTTTTAAAATAACCGACGCCTTCGCCATTAATCCCGAGCCGTTTAATCGTCAATGGGAATGTCTGCTTCAGCTGGATTTTAATGGATTGATCTAGTTTCATATATGTTTCACTCCAAATTAATACAATGCTTGTTTATCACAAAGCATAGACTTATTTCATCTAATATCAACGTATTATAGCACGAAATAACGAAAAACCTAATTCCAGAAAATATGTCCACCCCACAACAACAAATGTCCACGAGTGGTGTCAGGCACCAATTTACAAAAAAACATATCCAATTCCCAAGCGCTTTAATTATGCGCTTGGGAATTGGATGGTGAAGTTTGTGCCTTTTTCGGGTTGGCTTTGGACTGTGATTTTGCCTTTCATCGCGTGAACTAGCTGGAATGAAATAGTGAGGCCAACGCCAGTGCCTTTTTCCTTAGTAGTATAGAACGGGGTGCCAAGATTTTTTAGCTGTTGTTTCGTCATTCCTTTGCCGCTGTCTATGATTTCGATAAATATCAGCCCTATTCTTTCAAATGTTCGGACCTTAAGAATTCCTCCTATATTCATCGATTCAATCCCATTCTTCATAATATTGACTAGAACCTGCTTAATTTCCCCTTTGTTACCTTTTATAAAAAGAGAATCCTGGATATCTGTTTCAATGGTTATATTTTGAATATTAGAATACGATGTCATAAGTGCTACGGTTTTCATGACCTCTTCCGAAATATTAATAGAGGACATTTCTTCCGTATGAGGTTTTGCCAGGGACAGATAATCATTGATGATGGATTGAGCATGATCAAGCTCATTTACGGCAATTTTTATATAGGCCTTCTGTGACTCCCGCAAGTTATCGTCTTCGGAAATGAGCTGTAGAAAGCCACGAACCGATGTTAACGGGTTTCTCACTTCATGGGCAACGGAGGCCGCCAGTTGACTGACTACATTTAACTTTTCATCCTGTTTCAATTTTTCACGAATGGCCATTTGCTGGTTTACATTTTCAATGACAAATACAACCATCATCATGCAAATCCAAGTAATGGTATAATAAATAAACACGAAACTTAATTGTGAACTTTGGTCCTTTGTAAATAAGGTCAGCATGACAATAAAGGTATTCACCCAAAATACAATGCTCGTAAACAGAATTTTATTCTTTTTTTGAAAGAATTTCAGCTTATATTCCATATAAATCAGCAGAACACAAGTAAGAGAAAAATCGACTAGAGCAACATTGAATCCGTCACCGCCAATGATAAAGCGATAAATGATCAAAACAGCTCCCGTAATCAGGCCAGGAATCAGTCCGCCATATACAAATGAAATGATAATCGGAATAACCCGGAAATCGTATATATAACCCTCCGTAAATTCGATTGGAAATGACATGGAAAAAATTAAGATGATGATTAATAAAATGGATAGCTTTGAATAAGGTTTTCTTCGTTCACGATCACTTTCATGAAAAAATAAATGGTAAACGAATATAGGAAAGAGGACAATTAAGACCTGAAATAAAACAATTTTATAATACATCGACATGAAAAAGACTCCTCTAAGGCCATCGATATAACAACCACTGTTCGATCTTTTCAATTATTCTTAGGATTATAATAAGTTTTATTAATCAAACTGTAAATAAATATTTGTAATTTCTAGAATAATAAAACCGGATTTCTATTGAAATCCGGTTTACTGTCCCCTCATTAAATGATCAAGACTCTTGAATTCGTAGCCTTTCTTTTTCAAATCTTGAATTGCTTTTTCCAAGGCATCAGCATTATCTTTGGAAACAGAATGGAGCAGTAAAACGCAGCCAGGATGGATTTGTCTCATAATGTTATCATAAGCATATTGCCAGCCTTTTTGCTGATTAATATTCCAATCGACAAAAGCTAGGGACCAAAAAACATGTGTGAATCCCGACTCTTTCGCAACCTGCATTGTCCTTTCGCTAAAAATACCGCGCGGCGGCCGCAGATATTTCATTTCCTTCTGGCCGGTCAATTCTTTCGTTTTAATCTTTACCTTTTCCAGTTCTTCTCGAATTTTTGCTTCACTCATTGTGGTGAAGTCCGGATGGCTCCAAGAATGATTGCCGATAATATGGCCTTCTTTTACAATTTGCTTCGACAGTTCGGGCTGCGACTCTAAGAAGTGTCCTGTTACAAAAAAAGTCGCCGGGACCTTTTCCTTTTTTAACACCTCAAGAATTTGCGGCGTATAGCCATTTTCATAGCCTGCATCAAACGTTAGGTATAGCGTTTTGGTGCTTGGATTCCCTTTGTAAAAAGCTCCGTATTTAGCGAGCAGCTGATCATAGTGTGTCCCCGCTTCGGGCGGCTGCTCATTGACCGCTTTTTTAAACCCCCAATGAATCGGATGATTGGACACTGCATATGTAACATTTGGAATCAATATGAGCATCATACAAATGGTGGTAATGATTAATCTTTTCATCCATGTTCCCCCTATATTGTTTTTTATAGTGTTAGTTTTTTCAGGGAAAACATAATTGGTATATTGTGGGTTAAGGTTTGAGGTAGATACGGCCTTTACTAACTCCTGAATGGGGTAAATGAACTGATGATAAGATATGGGTAGTTATTCTCGTGTTTGGAAGATGCAGAAATGTACGGATTTTAGAATTCGTTAAAGGAGTATTGTAAATTAAAAAGTGGTCCTTAATTGCTTTTAGATGTGCATCTTTAGAAACAAACTGGCAATAGGGGCAGAGCCAATTCATTCGATGATAAGTCATTGGAAGACGCAAACACCTTGGGCAGTGTACTCCAGTTATAATATCTTCCTCTTCTATCTTAAACATCTTTAGAACATCGTGCTCTTTTGGAGTATGACTCTGTAATAAAAGACTGCTAATATTTTCAATTGATTCTTCATTTACAAACTCCCAATTGAACCTTTTCTCATTTGCTTCAATAAGCTTAAGTAAATTCCCTGCTCTGTGTATTCTTTTATTTCCTTCTGTATATCCGGGTTGTATAATAATTTCGGTCGTAGGTTTACAAATCATTACATAAAAATCACTTGGAATGCGTGAAATTTGATATTGTTCCAGAAAATAATCTAACAAAATTTTATGGCGATTCACCTGTGATATTGGATTCTCATAAATTTCTCGATTTTCATTATAGTCCTGGATCATTTGATTCATATCAAAATGTAATTTTCCGGAATGATTTTTCCCTTCAAATATGAGTTTGATTTTTCTGGAAAGAAGTAGTGCATCGATTTGAAAAAATCCAGTTCCATATGGTAATCGTAGATCGTGGAATATATGATATTTCTCTTGAGGTAACTGACCTAGATAATAATTAATTGTTTTTTCTCCATTAAAGCCTGACTTTAAAGATTTAATTTTCAATTTAACTTCCGGAATTGCATGATGATTCTCAGGAATTCTCCCTTCCAGTGCTTCAACTTGCTCTAATAACTTGGGTACCTCTATATCTTTAACAAACAAGGTTAATCCCTCCCTGTGGTTTTTTACCTTGTTTAAATTTCTATAAAGCCTCCAATATTCCTACATAAGATCAATGATTGTTTTGACAATTTTATGTCTAAATTGACTTTGAGGAAAACATTTTACAAAAAGCCTTATTCATACTCTTAGGTAATGGATTCTTTTAATATATTTCTACATAATCAAGGACTTTTTCTACATTATTCAAGCACTATTCTACATAATTCCAATGGAATTCTACAAAAATTAGAATAAATTGGAGTACTTCTTAATTTGAGCGATTATTTCTACATAGTCAAGGACTTTTCTACGTAAATTAGGCACATTTCTACATAATTCCAATG
>NZ_BNDS01000020.1:0-61385 GCF_014656545.1 Neobacillus kokaensis | reverse complement strand
ACAAAAATTGGAACAAAATGGATTACCCTTAGCGTAAACAATTTATATATTCCTTCTAGAAAAATAAATAGACCCGCCCCAAAGCGAGTCTATCCCAACTACATTACAACTTATTTAAAAACCGGTTCCTTGAATTGTGCTAATTTTTCTAAAGAAGATTTGTCTACATCTGCATGCAGACTGTTTCCGTGGGAGTCCATTGTAACAACAGCACGGAAGCCTTCTACACGTAAGTGCCACATTGCTTCTGGAATACCGAATTCGGTTAAATCAACACCTTCGACAGATTTGATACAGTCAGCATAATATTGTGCAGCCCCGCCAATAGCGTTCAAATAGACGCCGCCGTGCTCTTGCAATGCTGAAAGAGTCTTCGGACCCATGCCGCCTTTACCGATAACAGCGCGGATACCGAATTTCTTCATGATATCACCTTGATAAGGCTCCTCACGGATACTTGTTGTAGGGCCTGCAGCCTTTACATGCCATTGACCCTCTTCATCCTTCAGCATAACCGGACCGCAGTGGTAGATAACTTGACCGTTTAAATCAACCGGTGCTTCATTGTCCATTAAATATTTGTGGATCGCGTCGCGGCCAGTATACATTAGACCATTGATTTCAACTACGTCTCCGACTTTCAATTGGCGAATTTGCTCTTCAGTAATTGGTGCTTGAAGTGAGATAACATCATCAGATGCACTAGCAGCGGCAACTTCTTTTTCAGCCTCGCCAGCGGCAAAATCAATGAACTCACCATCTTGATATGCCCATTCGATTATTTCACCATTTTGTGGATCAACTGAAACACCCATACGGCGGAATGCCCAGCAGTTGTAAGCAACAGACACATAGAAGCTAGCAGGAATACGGTGCATTACGCCAATTTTACAGCCTAGCAAAGTAGCTTCACCACCGAAGCCCATTGTACCGATACCAAGCTTATTGGCATTTTCCATTACGTATTCTTCAAGCTTGCGAAGGTCTTCATTTGGATTCAAATCTTCAACTGAACGGAATAATTGTTCTTTTGCTAAATCATAGCCAGAAGAACGGTCGCCGCCAATGCCGACGCCGATGAATCCGGCTGAGCAGCCTTGTCCTTGTGCTTGATAAACGGAGTGCATAATACATTTGCGGATCCCGTCTAGGTCACGACCTGCACGTCCTAGTCCTTCTAATTCACATGGCAGGCTGTACTGAATGTTTTTGTTTTCACAGCCGCCGCCTTTTAAAATTAACTTAACATCAATATAGTCTTTTTCCCATTGTTCAAATTTTACAACTGGAAGACCGTCGCCAAGGTTGTCGCCGCTGTTTTTGCCTGTTAATGAATCAACAGCATTAGGACGCAATTTCCCGTCTTTTGTTGCTTGAACAATCGCATTTTTGATGGCAGCCTTTAACTCAATTTGGTTTACGCCGACAGGAGTTTTAATTTTGAAAGTTGGCAGACCTGTGTCCTGACAGATTGGTGACACTTGTTCGTCTGCCATGGCGATGTTGTTTGTAATGGTTGCAAGGCTCATTGCTGCTCTGGTGCCGGCATTTTCTTTTTCTTTAGCCGACTTTACAGCACGGCGAACGTCTTTAGGAAGCTTTGTAGAGGTTTCAACAACCAGCTTGTACATGCTTTCTTCAAATTTTACGATATTCACGTTTCTTGTTCCCCTTTCCCTTGTCCTTCATATCTATTTTAATTTTTATAACTATTCGACGGCTTTAATTATACTCCTATAAGCACCAGATTTAAAGGCTAAGGTTGCAATCGATTACATGGTAGTATGCGGAAAAAATCTTATTATAAAAATTGCCCACAAAAAAGAGCCTGCTTATTAAACAGACTCTTCCGTTTCACGATTATTAAATTCGCGACATTTTGATTCCATTTCATCAAGAATAGAAATTAATCGGTCAATATCTTCAAGATCCGTCTCTTCCGGATCGATTGCATCCAATACGTCAATAAACATATTTAAACGCTGCTTTAAAAAGCTCACTTGAGTATTTTTATCATAGGTAGGGCTTCCCATTTCATTCGCTCCTTTCATTACCGTTTTATCCTATCTAATTTTCTGTTCTTTGGCAATGATTACTTATAGGCTGCCTAATTATTAATGAAATAGAAAAACCGTCCCCTTAATTTATCTTGGCCGCTCTGATGCAACAAAGCCAAACGAAACGTAGTCCTGTACCGGAATCCATGCCCCTATTCCTTGTGACGTGACATTTTTGATAACAATGAATTTGCGATTGCCTTTCAGCATTAAGTAAACTTCGCCATACGTAACCTTCCCCTTCTCACTAATTGCAGGGGCATATGCGTAAAGATAGCCTAATCGCTTTGCAGGAATATTGTAAAAATGATCATTTTTCGTGCCGGCACCAATAACCGTATCAAAAGATAAAGGAAGATTGGTCTTTTTCATTGCCTTTAGCAGCATCATTTTTTTCACTTCTTCAGCGTTCGTAATTTTAGATGTAAGACCCCCTCTTACAATCTTTTGCGACTCCTGAACATATTTAATTCGGTATGGTGTATTGCCGCCCCGATTGTCATAATAATTCGTATTGATTTTTTGATATTCCCAATTCGGTGAAGTCTCAGATGACTCATAGTTTAATGCCCACTGCCCAAGATAGACGATTGCACGATAGCCCACCGCAAAAGGGGTACTGTTAATACTTGATTCATTCAACATGCGGATTAAATCAGGATTCTCAATTTTTACATTAGATGAGTTAATCAATTTTTTCGTTAACTCACTTGGCTGCAAATATGGCAGATCCTGTGTTGAATTCGGATAGGTGTTTTCCTTCGTAATACTCCTAACAGAGGAAGGAATTTGATATTTTGCCGGCTCCATTTTCGGTGGGCCTGACGGGTTTTTTTCGGCGAAGGCACTTGGTACCATCAAAACCATTAATAGCAAAGTCATAAGGACAGAGATTAATTTTCTCACTAAGTTAAACTCCTTTCAGTACTAAACGTAAATCAGTCTGATAGTAGTTTTTTCGGAGTTGATTAATATTATCCATTCTATTATCGGTTTTGAAATTATTTTAAGAAAAGAAGTAATAATTAAGTAAACAGCCTTTTGAAAGCGTCAACAAATTGTAATACAATTGTAATAATCTGAACATTTACAAAATTCTAATTAAGTTTTATAATAAACTTAACTTTTCAAAAAGGAGGGCTGCAATCAATCGGCTAACCATATCCATATTCATAAGGAGGTTGGGATTCTCTCTAATATGACAGTCAACACTCGTGTTTGTCTTGCGTACAACTAAAACATGAAGGTTGGTGATTGATGGTCCCATAGTAAAGCGATTGATGGTTTACCCTATCATAGGACGAAAAATGAAAAACAAAGTACATGGAAGTAAATAACAAAAAAGACTCTAAACCTCATAAAACCTCATAAAAGAAGGTAGAGTCTTTTTTTGTTGCTTCAATTGGTGTCAGGCACCATGTGAAATTTTCACATGGTGCCTGATACCGTTAACCATCCCCATTACAGCAAATAGAAGCCGATTCCCATGATGACATAGGCGGCGAGTAAAGTAAGGCCTTCGAACCAGTTGGTTTCACCATCGTTAGAGATGACAACCATTAGGAGGACGGATGATGCCATGGCCGTGAGCTCCTGCCAGGTGAAAATCAGCGGCATTGATTTTTCAAATAATAATGATAATAGAACGAGAACAGGAGCAACAAACATTGCAACCTGCAGGGTGGAGCCGATGGCAATTTCAACCGCGACATCCATTTTATTCTTATAAGCCATTAAGACAGCAGATGCGTGCTCAGCTGCATTCCCTACAATTGCAACGATTATGACCCCGATAAACAGCTCCGACCAGCCAAATGATTCTGCAACATATTCAAACGTATGGACAAGGTGCTCGGAAATAAAAGCAACGGCAAGAGTTGCAATCAACAAGACGGCGATCGCTCTTCCTTTTCCCCATTCCGGCTCCTCATCATGATGCTCTGATGAGGTGTCACTCTGGTATACCCCTCGATGTGTGACCAATTTGAAAAATAATGCAGCTAAATAAAGCAAAATAAGAGTAATGGAAATCCCAGTACTTAATGATAATTTCTTTGTTTCGTTCATATCCGTAGAAAATACTTCAGGGATCACAAAGGCCACAATGATAGCAAACATCAACAATCCCGAATTATGCCGGGCATCGAATACATTAAATTTCTGCCGCTTATATTTCAACCCGCCGACAAAGAAAGAAAGTCCTGCAACCAGCAGAAGATTTCCCAACACAGAACCTGTTAATGAAGCAAGAACAACTCCTACTAAGCCTGCCTTTAACGCAAAAACAGAAATAATCAGCTCAACGGCATTTCCGAACGTTGCATTTAACAAACCACCTATTCTTGGTCCCGCCACAATCGCTAAGCTTTCCGTAGCTCTGCCCATGTAGCTGGATAACGCAATAATCGTTAAGCAGTATAGAATAAATAAAATAATGCTTGGCCAGTGCATGAAAGTCCCAATAATGGAGACAGGTACTCCAATAAAGGTCAACATCATAAAGATTTTATTTGTCACAAACTTTACCTCCAGAATCTATTTCTTTCTATTTCTCTTTCCCCACTTTTACTACAAAAAAACATTACCACTAATATAAATTCTAAAACAACATTTTCCTTGCAAAAAATTAATATTCCCGCTACCATCATTTAAGGAATATTTTACAAATGAGGAAAACTTACATGAAACAAAATCATTTTCTTTTATGGATTCTTGTCTCTCTTGTCGCCATTTCTGGTTTTTCCCAAGGAATGCTGCTGCCATTGATTGCCGTCATTTTTGAAAAAGGTGGTGTGTCATCGTCGTTAAACGGTTTGAATGCTATAGCTCTTTATATTGGGATTTTACTTGTTTCTCCATTCATGGAGCTGCCTCTTAGAAAATATGGATACAAACCAGTCATTATTGTTGGCGGCGGACTTGTAGTGGCCTCGCTTGCGATGTTCCCCCTTTGGAAATCGTTTTGGTTCTGGTTTATTTTAAGGATGCTGATTGGAATCGGTGACCATGCCCTGCATTTCGCCACCCAGACTTGGATTACCTCGTTCTCCCCAGCAGAAAAGAGAGGCCGTAATATATCGTTATATGGTTTATTTTTTGGAATTGGCTTTGCATCGGGACCATTGATGACCCCTCTTGTTAATATTAATGAAGCACTACCCTTTATAGTCTCCTCGATTCTTTGCTTAATCGGCTGGGTATTTGTGTTTACGTTAAAAAATGAACAGCCTGAACAAGTGGTAAACGTTAATTCTTTTTTAGCTGCTTTCATGCAGTTTAGTAAAGCCTTAAAATATGGATGGATAGCCTTTTTACCAGCATTAGGCTATGGCTTTTTGGAATCTTCCCTAAATGGCAGCTTTCCCGTTTATGCATTAAGAATAAATATGAATGTTTCAACCGTCTCTCTAGTTTTATCAGCTTTTGCGATTGGCAGCATTATCACACAGCTTCCTTTAGGAGTGTTGAGCGATCAATTAGGCAGGAGAAAAGTACTGATGACTGTTCTTTTTTTCGGATTCTGCAGTTTTACGGCAGCAAGTTTTTTAGAACATTCTACAATTGGTCTATTCGTAACCCTCCTCGTTTCCGGAATGCTCGTTGGCTCAACCTTTTCGCTTGGAATCAGCTTCATGACGGATTTACTGCCAAAAAGCCTGCTGCCGACAGGAAATTTATTATGCGGCATTTTTTTCAGCCTTGGGAGCCTTTGCGGTCCAATCATCGGAGGCATTTTTATCACATACCTGCAAAATATAAGTTTCTTTTATATTATTAGTACTATTCTTCTATCTCTTTCATTTATTATTTTTATTTTTGGAAAAAGACCTCAGCTTCAGTCCAACTAAGAAAGCTCGATTTAAGTAACAATTTGATACCTTCCCCATACAATGTGTGGTAGAATAAAATTAAATACAAATAGATCATTTAAGAATTTTGCTGTCATCACTTGATGACAGCTTTCGTGTTTTTTAAGGGGAGTGAGGTTGATTATTCTTATCAATTGCACATTGTTAAAAATAATTTTAATTAATAATGATTCTCGATTATATTCAATGAACTTACGCTCTATATCAAACATTATCAATAAATATTTATGAATATCATTCTCAATTAGATATAAATTTTATCAATTAAAATTGACTAGCAAAGTTTATTGCGCTATAATCTGATTCAAGGAGGGGATACAAATGGGTTCTGAAGCAAAGTCCCTGTCAAAAGGGATTCAAAAGGTTAGCTTATTAGATAAAATAAAACCGCATGCCGAGCTGATTGCTGCAGGTTTAAGCGGTGTGTTTATTATTGCTGGATGGCTGTTCGATAAAAATGGTCAAGGTGCAGATTCCATAATTGCCTATTTACTTGCATTTGTAATTGGCGGCTTTGCCAAGGCAAAAGAAGGAATTGAAGCCACCTATGAAAATAAAGAATTAAACGTAGAAATGCTGATGATTTTTGCAGCAATTGGCTCTGCCATTATCGGTTACTGGACAGAGGGAGCTATATTGATCTTTATTTTTGCGGTCAGCGGCGCCTTGGAAACCTATACGATGAATAAAAGCCATAAGGAAATTTCCTCCTTAATGGAGTTACAGCCGGAAGAAGCACTCCTTTTCGTTAACGGAATAGAAAAACGAGTACCAGTCTCTGAGCTCCGTGTTGGAGACCATATTTTGATTAAACCCGGAGAACGGGTACCATCTGATGGGAAGATTATAAAGGGTTACACGAATATTGATGAAGCTGCGATAACAGGCGAGTCGATGCCGGTTTCTAAAGGGAACGAGGAAGAAGTCTTTGCTGGGACCGTCAATTTGACAGGGTCAATCACAGTTCAAGTGACAAAGGCTAGCGGTGATACATTGTTTCAAAAAATCATTCAGCTTGTGCAATCAGCCCAAAGTGAAAAATCACCGTCACAGCTTTTTATTGAACGTTTTGAAGGAACTTACGTAAAGGTCGTCCTTCTAATAGTAATCGCGATGTTTTTCCTGCCGCATTTTTTATTAGGATGGAGCTGGCATGAATCATTTTATCGAGCAATGATTCTATTAGTTGTCGCTTCTCCCTGTGCCCTTGTAGCATCGATTATGCCCGCCACCCTGTCGGCAATTTCAAATGGTGCCCGCCATGGAATTTTGTTTAAAGGCGGTGTCCATTTAGAGAATTTAAGCCATTTAGGCGCCATTGCTTTCGATAAAACCGGCACACTGACAAAAGGAAAACCGGAAGTGACCGAAATCGTCATAAAGAAAGGTCTTGACCAAGAAAGCTTAGTATGGAAAGCCGCTTCGATTGAAAGTCACTCGAATCATCCCCTTGCACAAGCGATTGTCAAATATGCTAAACAATCACTTAAAAAGGAGCTTTTCCATCCCGACTCGCTTGAAGATGTTCCGGGCTGGGGAATTAAAGCTGAAATCAACGGTGAACAATGGAAAATTGGGAAAGCTGCTTTTGTCGGCAAAGACGTTGACCATTTTGCAGATGGAAAAGCAAAAGAACTTGCTGGCCAGGGAAATACCCTCGTCTTTATTGAAATTAATGGTACTTTGAGTGCCATGTTTGCCCTCAAGGATGTAGTTCGTGAGGAGACAAAGGTCGCTATTGACCAACTGAAAAAACAAGGAATTAAGACCGTCATGTTAACTGGCGACAGTGAAAAAACAGCCCGGGCGATTGCCGCAGAAAGCCACGTTGATGAGTTTTTCGCCGAATGCCTGCCTGAAACAAAGGTGGACCATCTTAAAGAACTGAAATCAAAATATGAAACGGTAGCGATGGTGGGGGATGGCATTAACGATGCGCCGGCGCTCGCTGTTGCGAATGTCGGGATTGCCATGGGAGAAGGAACGGATGTCGCTCTTGAAACGGCTGACATCGTTCTAATGAAAAATGACCTTCCGCGAATTGCTGAAGCCGTAAGACTTTCGCAGCGGATGAACAGAATCATCAAGCAAAATGTCATTTTCTCTATCTCTGTCATTATGGTGTTAATCTGTTCCAATTTCTTCCAGTTCATCGACCTGCCATTCGGAGTCATCGGCCATGAAGGAAGCACCATCCTAGTAATACTTAATAGCTTGCGGTTATTGAAATCATAAGACCACATAAATAGATAGACATTTAAAAAACCGGGTAACTAAACCCGGTTTTTTCGCCATTTATACGGTTAGTGATATCCGTTAGAGCCGTTTGCAGATCCGGACGTCTTATTTCCCTTGCTGCCTTTTCCTTTTTGTTTCGTACCGCCATCTTTTTTCGTATGTTTCGTCACTGTTCAACCCTCCCTCAATATGGTGGGGCCCCTGCATTTGCATCAACTAGGCCCTACGTCTAGTTTGAACAGATAAAACATTTTCATAAAGGTAACTATTAGCAATTGTTACGGTATTTTTCACTATAAAAAGCATTTATTTCTCCGCCAAGAATGATAATAAAGGCGGAAATGTACAGCCAGATCATTAACACAATAATTGCTCCAATACTTCCGTAAGTAACCGAATAATTACTAAAGTTTCCAACATAAAAAGAAAAGCCAAGCGAAGAAACAATCCAGCCAAAGGTCGCAAAGGCTGCCCCAGGAAAAGCGCTGCGACAGCGAAACTTCACATTCGGTGCAATCCAGTACAAACCCGTGAAAACAACAAACAAGATGATCGCACTCACAACAACGCTAAGAGTATTCCACAGTTTAAGAAATAATTTGGAATAGCCAAATTGCGAAAAAATAAATTGGCCGATTTCCCGGCCGAATATCGGTAAAATAAGGGCTAATAAAAAAATAAAGATCATTCCAAACGTTAGAAGAATGGCCATCCCTCTTGCGACAAGGAATGATCTGCTTTCCGGGACATTATAGGCCTTATTAAATGCCCTCACAATCGCATTTATCCCGTTCGATGCCGACCAAATGGTACCGATAATACCAAATGAGAGCAAGCCCCCGCTGCGATGTCTCATGATTTCATTGATGGTTTTTTCAATAAACTGCATTGCATCTACTGGAGCAAATTCCCGAATGATTCCCAGCATGTCCTGCTGAGGAATTGGGATATAAGGAATCAACGTAAATAGCACAATCAGAAGCGGGAAAAGTGAAAGAAGAAAATAATAAGCAAGCTGCGCGCTTAACCCCGGAAGATCATCTTCACTAATCCGATGCCAAAGCAAGCGTATTAAAGAGGAGCGAACATTCCCTTTATTCCCCATCATCACCTCTCCTTTTTAATAATTAGTTACTTTTTCTACAAGTAGTTCCTCCATTAACTCATCGTCATTGCTCTTTTTGAAGGTATCCTTTGTTTCCTTTAGCATTTCAGTTACTTGCGGTGTTAATTCACGAATTTCATCCACTTTTTCAGCTAGATAGGAAAACTCTTCACTTACCTGTTTAATCGTTGTTTTTATTTTTGCCACTGTTTCTCCTGGATGGCGAACCGTTTCATACACCTTGCTTGAAGTCTTTTGAACGTTCTCCTTCATTACTTGACGGGTATATTTATCCAATAAACTAACTGCACCGCCAGCAAGAGCGCCAAGAAGCATTCCCTTCCAAAAAAGATTTTTCTTTGTCATATGTACCCTTTCCTTTCCTCAATCAAACATGGTCTTACTATTTATTTTGCTTGATACTGTCTCACGATGCAAGTCCTCTCTTTTACCTATATGGCTTTAGTCAAAAGGTTTGTATTGACAGAATAGGGTTATCGTGAAAAGATGAAACTATTAGCTTGAAGGGGTGGATGTACATGGATTTATCACAAAAAACAGTAGAAAATGTTGAATTTATGATTGAAACAATAAAAGAAAAATTAAGAGTCTTAAACCTAGGAGCCATCAAGCCCTCACACTTTGACGAGGAAATGTATGAAGAGTTAAAAGAAATTTACGAAATGGTTCTCAGAAAAAACTCCTTCAGCCCAAATGAAATGCAAGCCTTGGTAGAAGAATTAGGAAACTTGAGGAAAAAATAAAAAAATTCAAAAGGGCCCCATGTGAAAATTCACAAGGGGCCACTTTTGTTTTTTATCCATCTTGGTCCGTTAGTATTACTGGGCCGTCTTTGGTGATGGCAATAGTGTGTTCGTATTGTGCAGAGTAAGTGCCATCAACAGTTCTGGCTGTCCAGCCGTTGTTATCCATTTTTGTATAATGCATGCCAATGTTCACCATCGGTTCAATTGTAAACACCATGCCTTCTTTAATCCGAGTGCCTTTTCCAGGCAGGCCGTAATGCGGTACATCCGGTTTTTCGTGGATGACCGTACCAATTCCGTGTCCAATAAAGTCCCGAACAACAGAAAGGCCTTCCCCTTCGACATATGCCTGAATTGCATGACCGATGTCTCCGATGCGGTTACCAGCCACAGCTTGTTCAATCCCTTTATAAAGAGCTTCTTTTGTTACATTTAATAAATGATCAACTTCTTTTGATACCTCGCCGACTGCATAAGACCAAGCAGAATCTGCCAGTGCTCCATTATAATTGACAACCATATCAATCGTTACAATTTCACCTTCTTTTAAAGGCTCTTTCCGCGGAAATCCATGGCATATTTCATCATTGATACTAGCGCATGTTGCATATTCATAGCCTTTATATCCTTTTTGCTCGGGAGCTGCATTATGTTCGCTTAAGAATTTCTCTACAAATTGATCTATCTCCCACGTTGTAACTCCAGGTTTAATCATTTTTGCAATTTCTTTATGGCAGGCCGCTAGAATTTCACCAGCCTTTTTCATCGCTTCAATTTCGCGTTGTGATTTCAGAACAATCATTGCACAGAGTCCCCTTCCTTTTTTATTTATTTTATGTATGTATTAACTATTTTTTATCTCGGATACAAGAATACCGCAACTCGTGCAAGCTCATTTGCAGCGAAAACTGGCTTACAAGTAAATATCCTCGATTCATTTCAGTGAACACTATTAATATTAACCTTATCGAGTCTATTTTTCAAAATTGTTTTTTGTTCTTAATATGGTACTTTCTCATTCTTTTTGGTAAAATGAACGTAAATATACTATTTATAGGTGTGTGAGACAAATGATTGGTGACCGCGTAAAAAAATTCCGCTCAGAAAAGAAAATGTCACTATCCGAACTAGCTGAACAAGCCGGCGTAGCAAAATCTTATTTAAGTTCACTTGAAAGAAATTTACAGCAAAATCCTTCCATCCAATTTCTTGAAAAAATAGCTCATGTTTTGAATATTTCTGTTGAACATTTAATTCATGAACAAGTAGATAAAACCGAGTTAGATTATGATTGGATGAATTTAGTTAAGGAAGCTATGAATTCTGGAGTTTCCAAGGAGCAATTTCGTGAATTTCTAGAGTTTAATAAATGGCGTAATAACCAAGGAAATCAATAAATATTCAAAAATGCCGCACCGAAAAAAGCATCCTGCATAAATTGCAGAATGCTTTTTAATTTTTATGTACTCACGAGTTATCTTTTTGTTCCTTCTGATTTAGAAAGGTCTGAACTTCTTCTATTGATAATCCTAACATTTTTGCCTCACATATAAGTTCCAGCCATTCTTCATCCATTACCCCGACCACTCTTTCCTGTACAATCACTCGTTTCACCCCTAAAATACTTTATGTATTCCAGGTAACCCGGCCATCATAGTAAGCATCACTTACCTTAGATCCTCGGCTTTGCGTCCCTATCTTTCAACAGGTTTGCCTTTTTCTGCGTGATATTGCCTCAGTACTACACCCTAAACCTAACAATGTTGGGACTATTTGCTCATTCATTTATCAGTAAGTTCATTATATCTAGTCCTTTTTTATCTGAGTGTTATATTTTGTCACACCTTTTTAATTTTCTAACTACTTTTTCCATCAAATTTTACCAAAATTCTACAAAATGCCAGTTAATCTCATTGGTTCAATAAAAAATAAAGAAAGTTTATCGTCGAAACTTTCTTCGTTTTTCATAAATATTGAAAAATTATCTTCCATTATACTTAAAAAATTTGTCTATTCTGTGACAAAAAGCATATAATATAATCAACACACATTATACCTAATATTATAAATTTTCTAATAATTGGTGGTGAATTTGAATGACAGTTGTTCATGTGCTAAATTTTTCGATTCCTATTGCCTTTATCGTTTTTGCAGGATTCATGCTGGATAAGATGTGCAAGCCCTCTAATCATGAAGAAAAAGCTGGCGAAGAGTGATGTTGATTCTAAAATACACTCTTAATCGCACAGCTTTTTTTATTTTAGCTTGTTTTGTATCTTCACTTCATAGTTTTTAAAAATGGACGAGTTTGTTGTTTTTCTGCGCTTTGACATCAGCTGATTATAGCGGAGAAGTTTTTCATTCAGCCTTTTTTTCAGATTTGCCCGTTCCTTGCTGTCGTCACATTTATTGATTAAGTCTTCAATTGTCATCAATTCCTGACGTAAGCCGCTTTCCTCCTGAGTATACCCTGCATTTTTCAGCAATTTATAGGCCATTCGCAATTCTTCAGGAATACCCGCTAGATCCTCCAGCTTCATTGGTTTACCATACCCTGGGAGGTTGTCAAACTCGCTGTCCTCGTAAGCTTTTTTAATACGGTCTTCTGAGATAATCTGAAACATATCCATGTGTTCAGTCCTCCTTTATAACCATTACTCCCATTATAACAAAAATTTGCTTCTCGTGAAAAAGTCAATGTCAAAATTTTTCGGTAATCATTTCTCCATGATAGGGAATGCTACTGTTGATAACGAAAGGAGTGTTGACTTTGGCACGTGGAGAACATTTTAACCATAAAAACAAAAATCATCCTGGAAATTTCCCTAAGCACGGCCAGCCAGCGGAAAAAACTTCTAAAGAAGAGTTCGGGGACGAGGAATTCCTGGTGACCCGGGAGGCCTTTAAAAATAGAGTAGAGGAAGATGAAACCCGCGGGGATACTGCCCGCTTACTGCCGGAACAAAAAGACTAAAAAGGCGTGAGAAATTTCACGCCTTTTTCTCATTTATTCAGCTCAAATAAACAGCTGCAAATTCAGTTGGTTTTTACGAACTCTTCCGCTTTTTTTAATTTAAGCTCAAATTTCTAGTGAACTTAGAAAATTCAATGGTTCTTAGCCATTGTGCTAATTTTTCAATATCCTGTGAGAAGATTCGATCCTTTTTAATAGATGCGACCTGTTCGCGTCCTTTTGTATAAAAATTCTTCGTTTGAGAAGCCATTTTATCCACACCGCGGTATTCGACCGCCTGCATCGCACAAATCATTTCGATTGCTAAGACTCTCCTTGCATTTTGGATAATCTGATAGGCATGTCTTGACGCAATCGTTCCCATGCTGACGTGATCTTCCTGGTTAGCCGAAGATGGAATCGAATCCACGCTTGCCGGATGAGCCAATGTCTTATTTTCCGAAACTAATGATGCAGCAGCATATTGCATAATCATCGCCCCGGATTGCAACCCAGGCTGGGGACTTAAAAACGGCGGCAGATCATTTAATTGCGGATTTACTAACCGTTCAATCCGTCTTTCAGAAATATTGGCAAGCTCGGCTACCGCAATTTTCATAAAATCCATCGTAAACGCAATCGGCTGGCCATGGAAATTCCCGCCGGAGATAACCATTTGTCCGTCTTTAAAAATCAATGGGTTATCAGTTGCGGCATTGATTTCAATTTCCAGCTTTTCTTTCACATAATCAAGGGCCTGCCAAGAAGCCCCATGAACCTGTGGAATACACCGCAGTGAATAAGCATCCTGCACCCTAAGTTCCCCTTGCTGTGTCGTTAATAAACTGTCACTTAAATATTTGCGGATTCTTGCTGCCGTATCGATTTGCTGTTGATACCCTCTCGCCGTTTGAATTTCCTCAGCAAACGCATCAATAATGCCGTTCAAACCTTCAATCGTCATGGAAGCAATGAGCTCGCTTTCGTATGCCAGCTGTTCCGCCTCCAAATAGCCGACAACCCCCATGGCCGTCATCGCCTGTGTGCCATTGATAAGCGCAAGACCCTCTTTCGCCTCTAACGTAATCGGCAGTAATCCCTCCTGCTGAAGGGCCTCGTGAGCGTCGATCCGCTCTCCTTTGTAAAAAACTTCGCCCTCGCCGATCAATACTAAGGCTAAGTGAGATAATGGAGCCAAGTCCCCGCTTGCACCAAGAGATCCTTGCTGAGGAATGACCGGAATAATATCTTTATTTACCAACTCCAAGAGCATATCAATTACCACCGGGCGAATACCGGAATATCCTTTTAATAAAGCATTCGCACGAAGCAGCACCATAGCCTTTGCAACAACCTCCGGGAACGGTTCACCGACACCGCAGGCATGAGAACGAATTAAGTTTAATTGTAGGTCCTGTACATTTTCTTTATCAATAAGTACATCGCTAAATTTTCCAAACCCTGTTGTAATGCCATATACAACTCTTTCTTCTGAAACAATTTCTTCCACGGCTTGACGGCTCTTAGCAGCAGCCTTGATACTCTCCTCTGATGCACGCACCTTTTGCTGTCGAAATAATACTTCCTTCATTTCTTCTAATGTTAGGCTGTTTCCTGTTAACGTAATCATTTAATCCCACTCCTCTACCACTTTAGTAAAATAAAGAAAGAGGCTGGATTCCTAATCTCATCAGATTTGGAGTCCAGCCTCTCTATTGCCGTTTTCAGATAATAAATTAAAATTTAGGAGATGCAACATGTCCTATCACCTATTCAAAAAATTATTGGTTTGATAATTATTGTATGAGAAGGAAAGCTATAATGTCAAGGTAATTTTCTGAATTTTAGTACAATAGCACTTTAGCAGGATAATAAATGAAAGGGATTAAATGCCGTTTTCTTGTGAGATTTGTTCCCAATTGCCTTCATTAGAAACATTCCGGCCGCTTTCTTCGTGAGTTTTGTTTCCAATAGCCCTCATTGGAAACATTCCGGCCGCTTTCTTCGTGAGTTTTGTTTCCAATAGCCTTATTGGAAACATTCCGACCGCTTTCTTCGTGAGTTTTGTTGCCAATAACCCTCATTGGAAACATTCCGATCGCTTTCTTTGTGAGTTTTGTTCCCATTGCCCTCGTTGAAAGCATTTTTATTTCCGTAAAGAAGAGTGGCAATTTGAACAAAGGGGCAATTCATCATTTTGATAAATTGCCCCTTTGTATAGTGTTAATCAAACTTCAACCCTTTTAATGCTTCAGCCAACGCATTATTCAATGGTTCCTCATCTTTTTGTTGGTTTTTTAGATACTTTTGCACCGTACGTTTATCCACTTTACCAACAGATTCTTTTTTACGGCGTGCTTCGAAAGCAGATAGCTTTTCACGATATCCACATTTACATACGAAAATTTGACCCTCGCCTTCACCGCGAAGCTCTAGTTTTTTATGGCATTGTGGGCAGCGTGCGTTTGTGGTGCGTGAGACATTTTTACGATGGCCGCATTCACGATCTTGGCACACGAGCATTTTGCCTTTTTTTCCGTTTACTTCAAGCATTGGTTTTCCACAGTCTGGACAATTTTTTGTAGAGATGTTGTCGTGTTTGTATTTTTTATCACTTGCTTTAATTTCAGCAACGATTTCTTTTGTATAGTTTTTTATTTCGCTGATAAACACTTCTTTTTTCAACTTACCATGGGCGATTTGATCAAGCTTTTGTTCCCACTCGGCTGTTAAAGTTGGAGATTTAAGATCTTCAGGCACTAAATCCAACAATTGACGCCCTTTAGAAGTTAAGTGAATGTCTTTGCCACGCTTTTCGATTAAGAATGAATTGAATAGCTTATCAATAATATCTGCACGTGTAGCAACAGTACCTAATCCACCAGTCGATTTTAACGTGTCCGCCAGTTGTTTAT
Organism: Neobacillus kokaensis; assembly: GCF_014656545.1. Taxonomy (GTDB): domain Bacteria; phylum Bacillota; class Bacilli; order Bacillales; family Cytobacillaceae; genus Neobacillus; species Neobacillus kokaensis. The sequence goes on along the minus strand of NZ_BNDS01000020.1, from coordinate 45,481 downwards.
TTTTTGTTTCCATATATTTCACTGGGTTTTCCATTGCTGAAAGTAATGTTGCTTCATTAAAACGTGCAGGCGGATTGGTTTGACCTGATGTTTGCGCGATTAGTCTTACATTTAAGGTGTCACCTTTTTCGATGCGAGGTAAAATCTGTTCCTTGATGTCATCGGCTGCCTCATCATCTTCAAATCGATTCTCGTATACTTCTTTCCACCCGGTCGATAAAATGGTTTTTCCTTTCGCTACAAAATTTTCATCACCGATTTTTGCTCGAAGTGTTAATTGCTCATATTCAAATGCCGGAAATAACACGGCTAAGAATCGTTTTACTACTAAGTCATAAATTTTTCGTTCCTTATCTGTGAAGGCTGACAAGTTTACATAACCTTCTGTAGGAATAATGGCGTGGTGATCCGATACTTTGCTGTCATCGACAAATGCTTTCGAAGCTTTAATCGGCTTGCTTAAAATCTTATTGGTTAACGGACGGTACTCTCCAATTCCACATGCTCTCAAACGTTCCGGAAGTGTTCCCACTATATCGGATGAAAGGTAACGTGAATCTGTACGAGGATACGTTAAGACTTTATGCTGTTCGTACAGTTTTTGCATAATATTTAACGTTTCCTTTGCAGAGTAGCCAAAGATTTTATTTGCATCGCGCTGTAGTTCTGTTAAATCGTAAAGACCTGGCGAAAATGACTTCTTTTGTTTTTTCTCTATTTCTGTAACAATGGCATTTTGTTTGCCCAGTTTTTTCACAATCGCATCGACTTTCTCTTTATCAAAGCTGCGGCTGTTCCCCTTTGCATCCTGCCATGTCAATTTTAAATTATCTGATGTTTGGGCTTCGATGCCGTAATAGGTTTGTGCTTTAAAGTTTTTGATTTCTTCCTCACGGGCGGCAATCATAGCAACCGTGGGTGTTTGAACACGACCGCAGTTTAATTGGGCATTGAACCGGGTTGTTAATGCACGTGTTGCATTTAGTCCGATATACCAGTCAGCTTCTGAACGTGCGACAGCTGATGCATATAAATTGTCATAAGATTTGCCTGGCTTTAAGTTGGCAAAACCATCTTTAATCGCTTTATCGGTAACTGAAGAAATCCATAGACGTTTAATTGGTTTATTAACTTTTGCTTTATCAATAATCCAGCGTGCAACTAATTCCCCCTCTCTACCTGCGTCTGTAGCCACGATTATTTCTGTGATATCATTTCTAACCAGTTGACTCTTAACAGCATTAAACTGTTTTCCAGTCTGCTTAATTACAGTTAATTTCAAACGTTCAGGCATCATAGGCAGATCTTCTAAATTCCATGTTTTATATTTCATATCGTAATTTTCCGGATCAGCAAGGGTGACTAGATGTCCTAGTGCCCACGTAACGATATATTTATTTCCTTCAAGGTACCCATTTCCTTTTTTATTACAATTAAGCACACGTGCAATATCACGTGCCACAGAAGGCTTTTCAGCAATTACAACACTTTTTGCCATATTTAAAACATCCTTTCGAGTTTCCATAAGTTAAATATAACATACGTCCCTATTGGATTCAGTTATTCCGAAAATTCCAATGCCTTCTATCAAAGGAACATTAAGCTCTATGTGCGCGTCACCATTGCTTTTTCTTTCTAATCTGCTTAAAAAAAAACTTAAAGTATATATTTCCCTCTTGCTATTCCAGAGTTTAGATAAGAAAATCAAACCCAGTCATAAAAGTTCAAAAACCTGTCGCAAAATTGTACTAAAATGTTCACAACTATACCTTTTAGTACTATAATCAGAGTATAAACAACTTCAAATTAATAGGCGGTGGAATCAATGGAATTATCGCAATTCATGGCTCCAACTTCAATTTCTGGCATAATTACATTTATCGTATTATTTTCCACGGGTGTTTATTTCAATCTAAAAGTATATGGCAGCAAACTTCAGTAAAGACAATATCTTTACTGTTTTTTTATACCTTTTTCTACTATAGCTTTCGGTTTATTTTTCCAAATAAAACCGCTACAATAATAAAAAGAAGATTTTGAAAAAGGAGATTATACATATGAGTGATTTTCAAATGAACCTGGAAAAATACGCAGAGCTTGCCGTTAAGGTAGGCGTCAATGTTCAGAAAGGACAAGTATTGGTTATAAACGCTGCAATAGATGCTGCAGATTTTGTCCGCCTAGCGGTAAAAAAAGCATACGAAGCGGGTGCGATGAACGTTATTGTTAACTGGAACGATGATATTGTGTCTAAAACAAAATATGACTTAGCTCCTGACGAGGCTTTCAATGAATATCCAGAATGGCGTGCAAAAGAACAGGAAGAGCTTGTGAAAAAGGGTGCCGCCTTCATGTCAGTTGTTTCCTCCAGTCCTGATTTATTAAAAGGGGTAAATCATGAGCGAATTGCTAATTTTAATAAAGCTGCTGGTAAAGCGCTCTCAAAGTTTCGCCAAGCAATTCAATCAGACAAAATCAGCTGGACTGTGGTAGCTGCCGCTTCGCCAGCCTGGGCTGCCAAGGTCTTCCCTGACGTGCAAAGCGATCAGCAGGTCTCCATGCTCTGGGATGCTATTTTTAAAGCAGTCCGTGTTGATACTGATAATCCTGTGGAAGCTTGGAAAAAGCATGACGAAACACTTCATGAAAAGGTTAACTATTTAAATGAAAAACGTTACGCTAAGCTGCATTACAAAGCACCCGGCACTGATTTAACAATTGAGCTTCCGAAAAGCCACCTATGGGTCGGTGCCGGCAGCATCAATGAAAACGGTGTTGAGTTCATGGCCAATATGCCAACTGAGGAAGTTTTCACTGTGCCGCTTAAAACAGGTGTCAACGGAACCGTCGCCAGCACGAAACCGCTTAGCTACGGCGGAAATATCATCGACCGCTTTTCAATTACATTTGAAAATGGAAAAATTGTCGGTGTGAAAGCAGAGGAAGGCGAAGAAGTTCTTAAACATCTAGTTGAAACCGATGAAGGTTCACATTATCTGGGTGAAGTTGCGCTTGTCCCTTATGACTCGCCAATTTCACAATCTAACATTCTTTTCTTTAATACATTGTTTGACGAAAATGCCTCAAACCATTTGGCTATTGGCAGCGCCTATGCCTTCTGTATCGAGGGCGGAAAGAAAATGTCCTCCGACGAACTGAAGGAAAATGGCCTGAATGAAAGCATTACACATGTTGACTTTATGATTGGTTCCGCTGATATGGATATTGACGGAATTACCGCTGACGGAACAAGTGAGCCGGTCTTTAGAAACGGAAACTGGGCATTTTAATATAAAAAAAAGAGCGGGTCCGCCTGCTCTTTTTTCATTAGGGTAAAAATACTATTGCTAAATGCTCCTATCTATGGTTAAAATTTGATTCATGTAAGTAAAGTTGGAGGTACATTGTATGTGGAATGAATTTAAACAATTTGCAGTGAAGGGTAACGTCATGGATCTCGCTGTCGGGGTAATCATCGGGGCTGCTTTTGGTAAAATCGTTTCCTCGCTGGTGGATAATATTATTATGCCTATCATTGGCTTAATTGTGGGTAAAGGTCATATCGACTTTACCAAACTTGCCTTTGGAAACATAAAATACGGTCTGTTTATACAAAACGTTGTAGATTTCTTTATTATTGCCTTCTCCATTTTCATTGTTATTAAATTCCTTAACCGTTTCAAAAAGAAAGAGGAACAGGAAGAAGCTGTCGTTGAAGAAGTTCCTGATCGTACGGAAGTGCTTTTAGCTGAGATTCGTGATCTTTTAAAAGAAGATAAAGAAATTTTACGAAAAAGTGAAACATCTTGACCACTTCTTCGTATAACTTAATGTAAGACATTATTGATGAGGTGAAGAAAATTGTATAATACACAAACATCGTCTGAATTTATGCCTTCTGTATTACGGACATTTGCCTTTTCACTTGCCATCGCCTTCTTAGGTACCATGGCTGGTGTGTACGTGCCGCCTAGTTTATTTTTACCATTAGCAATTCTAGAATTAGTGATGATTTTCTCAGCTGTATTTTTCAGAAGGAAAAAAGCGATTTCCTATTCGTTCTTATATATCTTTACGTTTATCTCGGGGATAACTTTGTATCCGATTGTCGCCTATTACGCCTCAACTGCAGGTGCTAATGTTGTCGCAATGGCCTTTGCCACTACAACGGTTGTATTTACAGGGATATCTATTTATGCGGCGAAATCAAAGAGAAACTTTTCCTTCTTAGGCGGATTCCTATTTGCTGCCTTGCTGGCATTAGTGGCAATTTCAATTTTCAACATCTTCTTTCAGCTTAGTTCAACCGGAATGCTTGCCTTCTCCTTTATCGGAGTATTAGTATTCAGCGGCTACGTTCTGTTTGATATCAGCCGAATGAAACACTACGGCGTAAGACCAGAAGAAGTGCCAATGATGGCATTAAGCTTATATTTAGACTTCATCAATCTATTCATCAGCATTCTGCGTATTTTCGGGATTATGGGAAGCAGAGACTAACACAAAAGGGAGCTTGAATTTTCAAGCTCCCTTTTTCGTTAATACACCTTTCATGAAAAACGTGACACCGATTTTTTTACAAATAGTTAAATAATGCATTAAAGCTAACAAGACCGACCCTGTATTCATCCCGATAATGACCCCATCCATCCGCCATTCCTGCATTGAGCCGAGCCAAAGAATAAGACCAAAAGAAATTACCGTCGACCAAATAATATGAATGAAGGCCTCTTTGATCATATCAAGACCGATCATAAACGCCTGCAGCGGCATCACAAAGTAATGAAACAGGAAAAACGGCCAGAGCAATTGCAAATAAATAGCGGATGTATTCGATTTGAAAAATAACGAAGTCAACTCAGGTGCAAAAAAGTAAAAGATAGCTACGGCAACAATTCCGTACCCAAGCGTAAGAACCATAACCTGCTGAAGTATTTTTTGCAGGCTGGAAAAATCCCGGTCCGAATGTATCTTAGAAACGGCTGGAATCAGGACAATTAACAACGAATGGGCAATAAATCCCGGGAAAAAGCCGATTGATATCGCTACTCCCATCAGCATGCCGAACTGTTCTGTTGCCTGCATAGCCGAAACCCCGGAATGTACTAAGGCAGCCTTAATCAGGAAAGGCTGGATGGCACCAGTGAAAGCAGAAAACAATCGCATGCCGGTTGTGGGAATCGACACTGCCATTAAATTCTTTCTCACTATTTTTCTATTGATGTTGGAAAACGGCTGTTTTTTCATCTGCTGGAACTGGATAATGAACATAAAAACCAAATATAGAAAAACAACGATTTCACTGCCAATTAATGTTCCAATAGCGATGAGCAGCGAGGATTCCGCATTGAATTCGAATAACCGAAACACCCCAAAAAGCACTGCGAGCTGAACAATTTTTCGTAAAAAGTTAGAGATTGCAATTTTCCCCATCTGCTGCCCGCCCATAAAATAGCCTCTGGCCACCGATGTAAAAGAAATAACAGGAATCAGAATGATAACAAGCCAGCGGACATAGGGATGATACGAATTGAAAACGGGAATGAATGGCAGCAGCATGGTCCCGATCACTAATAAAAGACAGGTAAAAATAATCGTAATCGAGATCGCGTGATACAAAATATTACGATGGTAGCGCTCCTCACGTTCAGCAATAAACTTCGAGATCGACACCGGCAATTCAAAGCTGGAAATGAGGACAATTAAGAAGATGGTTGGCAAAATGGACATATACAAACCCAAACCATGCGACCCCAGCTGCCTTGCAAGAATCATATTTACTAATACTTCAATTCCCTCTCCTAAAAATGCAGTTACGGCTAAAAACAAAATACCTCGATAATAAATTGCCAATTTTAGATTCTCCCTTTGCTGTAGTCTCACTGATTAAAGAATTACATTATAAGTTATGAGACAAGTCCGGAGAATAGTATAAAAAAGGGTGTCAGGCACCATGTGAAAAATTTACATCGTGCCTGACACCCTTAAGGTTACGCATTTTTGGCAGCCGCTCGTTTTTTAACCATCCACGTCATAAACAAAATAATGGCAATCAGGAGTATTTGAATTAAGAAGGTTTCCCATGTTGGGTACATTCCAATCCAATCAATATATGGCAGGCTCTGTACTGTGCTCATAGATAGCACATTTGAAATCTGCAGGGCATGGATGCTTACTCCTAAAATTTTAAAGGCCAAAAGGTAAATTAGAATCGTTGCCGCCTTAAAGAAAAGACGGATTGGAATCTTAACACTGTAGTGAATAATCAAAAAGCCTACAACGCCAAGAATGACGATCGCTAAGACCACACCGATTATCAGCTGCTGTAAACTGATATACGGAGTAATTCCAGTATAAAAAATAATCGTTTCGGCCCCTTCCCGAAATACCGATAGGAAACTAATAAACGCAAAGGATATTAGACTTCCTTTGGCAATTGCCTGCTGCATTTGTTGGTTGATATATTTATTCCAGTTACCAATGCTTGATTTATTATGAAGCCATGCCCCGACCGTCAGCATCATCAATACGGCCACAACACCTGTAATTCCTTCAATATATTCACGGCTGGAGGCAGCAACAATTTTTGAAAAAACAAGATTGATCACAACGGCGAGGACCGCGCTGGCAAGGATCCCTGCTGCAACCCCGGCCCATATCCACTTTTGCTTGCTTGCCTGACCCATTTTCTTTAGAAAAGCAATCAGTGTACCCACAATTAAAATCGCTTCTAACCCTTCTCTAAGCAAAATAAGCGCGGCGTCCCACAAGCTATAATCAGTCTTACTCGTTAAAGGTACAAGCCTTGACTGAAGATCCTTTAGGATTTCTCCAGCCTTATCAGTATCAACCATTTTAGAGTTTAAGAGACTAATCGCAGCCGGAATTTTGGTTTCGATATCATTGTACAGCTTGCTGTCCCTTGTTTGGACGTCGCCTTCAACCATTGGCCAAATATTGAGAATTTCATTTAAGACTGTACTTGCTTTTTGGAAATCCTTGTCCGAAACTGCTGTTTCCGCACTGTTTAATAAAGCAGAAACATCTGTCAAAGTGTAGTTCCCTTTTACACCCTTTGCAGTTTTCCCGGCAAGGAAATTATCCACTTCTTTCTTTAGTTCGTCGGCATTAACATTTGCTTTTTCAAGATCGGCCGGTTCTTGTGTAATCGCAATTCGAATAAGTGCATTATATTTTTCGATATTCCCATAAGCGGCAATACTCACATCATGAACCACCTTTTCCAACACAGTCCATTGATTCATGATTGCTTGGTATCGTGCCTTAAGTACAGCCCGATCCCCTTTTGCCAATGAATCTTTAAAATTGGCAATCAGCGGCAGCAGCTGTTTCACTTTTTCTTTCGCCTGTTCCTTATCCAAAGGATTTTGTTCCTGGTCATATAAAACTACTGCACTTGACAGCGCCGATAGGCTTTTGGACAATGCTTGGCTGTTTACCTTTTTATCCGCCACCAGCCCTTGGACCTTTTTTAGTTCTTCGTCCACGTTTTTTGCCTGCTGGCTGTCTTTCTTTTTGATTGTCGCCCATTCATGTCCAAATTGCTCCATATTTTTCACAACAGTTTCTACATCTCTGGCTTTTGCCTTCATCAGGCTGTCACCGATCAAAACGAAGAGTTCGTCGTGATTCTCGGAGGCTGACACTGCCTCAAAGTTGGATGTTTGGAATAAAAGCATAAACGCAAACAGCAAAATAAATAGCTTCCCTATTTTCATCATGTCTCTCCCCTTGGTTCAAAAAACACAAGCGCTCATGAGAAGAGCGCTAGACTTTTAATAAAGGAAACTACTAATTAAAAAGTGTTTCCCCGATATAACCGCCCTTTATCGTCCCAGGTAAGCAGGCAAAAATCGCACTGCCGCGGTGTGATGTGTATTCATTCAACTTATCCATTTGGGCAAGCCGCTTTTGAATCGGAATGAATTGCTTACTTGGCGTACGTTGAAAACATAAGAACAATAACCCAGCATCAAAGCTGCCTGTTTTTACATCCATTCCGTTTGAATATGAATAGGCACGGCGTAATATTTGCTGCGACCCATCCCCGTGTGATAAGCGGACATGAGAATCAACTGGAATTACGTACTCTCCGTTCTCCTTTTTACTCTTTAAATCTAGTTTATCGAATTCATTACTTTGACCTAAAGGTGCACCGCTGTCACGGTATCTCCCAAACGTATTCTCTTGTTCTCTTAAATTCGTTCTGTCCCACACCTCAATGAACATTTGAATTCTTCGCACAACCAAGTAACTTCCGTCAACTAACCAGTTAGGTCCATCACCAGGCTGAACCCAAACCTGCTTGTTCAGCTGCTGTTCATTTTTAAAATTAGGGTTAACTGTACCGTCTTTAAACCCGAACAAATTTCTTGGCGTTTCCCCCTTTGGATCCGCCTGCTTTGTCCGTTGAAATCCCGGCTGGGCCCAGCGTAAAATCGCCTTTCCTCTGGCAATCCGAATTAAGTTTCTGACAGCATGAAAGGCTACCTGCGGATCATCTGCACAAGCTTGAATACAAAGGTCTCCCCCTGTCCATTCCTCTTCTAAAGCATCGAGTGGAAATTTAGGCAAATCGACTAATTCTTTTGGCCGCCTATGTTTTAAGCCAAAACGATCCTTTCCATCTTTTACAAAAAGACTTGGTCCTACCCCAAAGGTAATCGTTAAATTGGATGGAGAAAGACCTGCTGCTTCGCCTGTATCTTTTGGGGGTAAAAATTCATTGCTGGATAGTTCCCCGACAGGCTTTCCTTCTGTCATTAAGGCCGCTGCCTCCGTCCAGTCCTTAAAAAGCTTTACCAAAGCTGGCTTTTCATATGCCGTCACATCTAAAGCCGCAAAATAGACATGGTCCTGCGTCTTTGTGGTAATACCGCTTTGATGTTTTCCATAGAAAGGGATTATATCATTTTGCACGGTATCGGTTGCTTTACTTTCTGTAATCGAAAGCAGCCCGCCGAAACCTGATGCCCCAATTAGGACACCGATTCCGCCAATACCGGCTGTTTTCAACACATCTCTGCGCGAGATTTTTTTCGTTTCAGTAGAAGATTTTTCTAAGTTGTTGTTACCGGTTGTCATTTAAGACGCCTCCGTTACAATTCCTATTTGGGATAGTGGTTCGGCTAGTGCATCAATGGCCTGGCTTAACGCTTTTACCTCTTCTTTTGAAAGGTCAGTATAAACTTTATAGCCGTCACCGTTTTTATGCTTTTCTAGTAAGCTGTAAACATTGGCAAAACGAGTTTGAATTTCTTTTGAAAGCTCTGCGTCTTTCTTCTGTAATGCTGGATTTAATAATTGATAGATTTTTTCTGCGCCTTCAACATTTGCTGCAAAATCATATAAGTCTGTATGCGAATAGCGATCCTCTTCCCCGGTTACTTTGGAAGTTGAAACCTCATTTAATAGGTCAACTGCACCGGTAATTAATAGATCCGGTGTAACCTCAACCGTGTCGACTTTTGCTCGTAAAAGGTTAACATCCTTCATCAACTGGTCAGCATATTGTTCATATCCTTTTGTTGTGTTATCTTCCCATAAACCTTTTTCAATTCGGTGGTATCCGCCCCACTCCGCCTCTGAGACATCACCTGCACGGGCATCAATCTTCGGATCTAAATCACCGAATACTTCCGCAATCGGCTCCGCCCGTTCATAATGCATCCGTGCTGGTGCGTAAAGCTGCTTCGCTTTTTCTATATCACCGTGTTTCACCGCAGTTGTGAACGCGTCTGTTGCTTTAACAAATTCCTCAATCTCTCCAATCGCATATTCACGATATTCATCCGTTACTTCTTTAAAGGAATCTTGAGAAGACGCAGTTGTTTCTTTAGCCTGATCTTTGGCCGGGGCTGCACCTTTATCAGAATTTGAACAGCCAAATAACAAGCTGCTTGAGATTAATAGAATGCTAGATATTTTTAAAAATTTCATATGTATAAAACCTCCAATTCGATAATGATAATCATTTTCATTAAATATAATACCACTCATTGAAAATGATTTTCAATTACTTTTTTTAACCATGATAAAGAAAAGGGTGTCAGGCACCATGTGAAATTCACATGGTGCCTGACACCCTTAATGGAATCCTTATTTCGTTAACGAATGCTTAAATGCGTAAATGACTGCTTGGGTGCGGTCTTGGACGTTTAGTTTGCTTAGGATGTTGCTGACGTGGGTTTTGACGGTTTTGAGTGCGATGAATAATTCGTCGGCGATATCCTGATTTGTTTTCCCTTCGGTCATAAGAAGTAAAATTTCCATTTCGCGGCTGGTTAAGTCCTCGTGTGGCAGGTGTTCCGGCTTCTTGCGCATTTTCATCATCATTTTGCCGGTAACCTCTGGTTCTAATACCGACTGCCCCTGATAGGTGGCTCGAACGGCTTTCGCTATTTCACTTGCCTTTGAAGTTTTTAGCATATAGCTTGTCGCGCCGGCCTCGAGTGCAGGATACACTTTTTCATCATCTAGAAAGCTTGTCACAATAATAATCTTCGCTTCTGGCCATTGTTCAATGATTTGCCTTGTTGCTTCAATCCCGTCCATTTCCTTCATGACCAAGTCCATCAAAATGATATCGGGGCGAAGCTTCAGCGCTAGTTCTACACCTTTTTTTCCATCTTCAGCCTCACCGACCACATCAATATCCGGCTGTGCGGAAAGATAGGACGAGACCCCAATTCTCACCATTTCATGATCGTCAACAAATAGTACACTAATCATTTGTATCCACTCCATTAACCATTACCGGGACCTTCACTTCCAGCCGCGTCCCTTTATTTTTCACACTTATTACCTTAAGCGCCCCGCCAATTTCCAAGGCCCGCTCATTCATGTTCTGCATCCCGTAGGATCCCGCTTTTCCTTCGTCCATTTCAAAGCCAACGCCATCATCGACAACTCGTAAAATGACTAAATCATCTCTTTTAATTAGCAGCACATCAAGTTTTTCTGCTTTTGCATGCCTTAGTGTATTAGAAATCGACTCTTGGAGAATTCGGAATAAATGATCCTCCACACCTTTATCAAGCGGGAAGTCTTCCACTTTCCATTTTATCTCCATTTCTACTTTTTGTGATAATTCGATTAACAGCTCCTCAATTCCTTCCTGAAGCGATTTATTCTTTAAGGCAACAGGTCTTAAATGAAGCAAAAGTGCCCTCATTTCAAGCTGAGACTGATGAATCATCTCTTCAACCATCTTTAATTGTTTCGATTCGGGAGTTTCCTCTTTATCCTGTTTGGTTTCATTAATTGCTGACATCATCATCGACGCAGCAAATAGCTGCTGGCTGACAGAGTCATGTAGTTCACGGGCAAGTCGATTCCTCTCCTGCTCGATAATTTCTTGGATTCTGGCTTCCTGATCTTCGACTTTTTCGGTCGCAAGCCTCTGGGCGTGTCTTGCCTGCTCTGCTATTTGTTTGCCGATTTTCTCCATCCGTTTCGCAATGGTTTGCATTTCACTGACGGAAGAGAAGGCTTCCATTTTTATATCATGATATCTTCCTTCTTCTAATTGATGAAGTGAATGTTCGATTAGCCCCAATCGATTTCTCCAATAAACTCCTGCAGCGGTGCCAACAAGAATACCCATGGCAATGCTGAAGGCCGGAATAAAAACAACAATCGGAATATCCATGAAATGTCTCGTCCACAGTTCAGACCAGCTATTTAAGGGAAAAACGAAAAAAAATACGATACTGATAAAAATGGCCATCAAAAAAGCAAAAGAGACAACCCAGACAATTTGTCGCCCAGTCGTACTCATATCCGGCTCACCTCAATATTACCGACGATGAGCGAGGTAATGATTTTGACCTTTTGCTCTGCTCCTTCAAAGCCGGGAGTTTTTACTTGAAAAACTTGATTGAACATCCTGCTGTTTTCATTTTCAAACACCTTCGTCCTTCCAATTAGCGAAGAGTGATTAACCGTTACTTCAAGATCATACGGGACAAGAATTTGTATATTGCCAATTAAATTGCGGATCAAAATGACACTTTCCCCTTTTGGAAGCATGGTGTAACTTAAATCAATAATAGTGTCGCCAATGCCGGTCTGAATATTGACATCATTCCACTCATAGACCCCCTGCGGCGTTTTTTGCTGGCCAAGAAAAATATTTTCAAATAACGGCTTTATTTGAATAAGGGATTCCGGCTTCACCGTTTGATCCGGTTCAATAAGTTCAGGTGTCATTTTATTAGGCTGCTTTTTTGTATTTAAAAATTGAATAAAAAAGTGCAATAGAACTGCTAATAATAAAAACTTAAATGTCATCATGTTAAAGACACTGACGGCAAAAAAGAAAATCCCGCCGTAAAACAGCCATTTTCCAAACATTCTTCCCCGTCTTTTTCTGCCTAAATAAATCATTCCACCCGAAACAAAAAGAGAGAAAATCAGCCCATGGTTGAAAAATAGTACTTCCAACAGCAGAATAACTACACCGAATACAACCAGCCATCCCACATAGTCGTTTTTGTAGTTTTTAAACACGGCTCACCCTCCCTTTTTATCGATGAAAATTTTAGATATTTAATATGGCCAAAAGGCGCAGAGACTCTACGCCTTTCTAAAGGATATCATGTTTAACCTTTAAATGGACTTGCTTTCTTCCAATTTTGCATTTTTTTCTAACTCCGCAATTTTGGCATCAATTGTGCTGCGGTAATAGGAACTGTTCACTTGATGTTCCAAGCGGTCCAAATAGTTTTCAATCTCTTTAAAGCGTGAGTAGGATTTATCGGAATACGAATCAGATTCTAACACTTGGTTAATCCGCTGATTGGCACGTGTAACATTCTCACGACCCATCAGCTCCATCCGGCGCAGCTGCATATCCTTTAATTTATGTTTCATTTCCTCATATTTACTTTCTAACTCCGAAAGCTGTCCGTTAATCTGTTCCAATGAAGCCTTTAAACGCTCAGCCCGGTCAGCAAATTGCTGATGCTCTCTAGAGGCAAATTGAACTAGCTCTGTTTCCCCTGCTTTTGAAGCAATTTCTGCTTGATACTTTCTTGTTTCAGCGAGCTGAAGTGCTTGATGATATTCCTTCGTAAACTCCTCTTTCAATTTGTATTGGCGCTCCACCAATTTCCTTACCTTTTCTGTTTCTTGTTCAGATTGACGAAGGTACTGGTTCAGCAGCGCAATTGGATTTTTGTTTTCTTTATGATCTAAAGCCTCATGCAAATCAGCCATCACAACGTTTTTAATTCTTGTAAATAAGTTTGACATATTTCATTCTCTCCTTTAGTTTTAAGAATGTTTCAATTCATTCCACTGTTTTTCAAAATTAGTAAATGGGTCGGATTCTTCTTTAACCTTGTTGTGCTTTTGTCCGTTCCATTTTTTATAAACGAGATAAAGCACATATGCTGCAGCAACGCCGATGACGGCAGGTACATTGTGAATCGATGCTGCAAGGACAATCACCCCAACAATCGCCAGGCCAATTTTGGCTCCTGTGGATTTCGCTTTTAAAAATTGTTTCACGATGAAGTACAGAAGCACTAAGCTGACTGCTAACCCCACCATCGGGCCGATTGTTGAAAGTAATACAACTGCGGCAATCCCGCCCGCTGCCAGTAATCCAAACTTTCTCATTTTAATCTTCCACTTCCTTTCGCTTTCTTGATATCATCTTACCTTGATTACCGAATTTCCATAATTGCGCTAGAGCTTGATTTTTGTCTCGGTCCTAAGACGTAGAAAGGGTCAGTCTCTTTAAGAAACTGACCCTTGACCAATTTATTTTGCGATAAACATTTGTACCCAGTAATGTCCGTACGCGCCGCCTTTAGCATACCCAACACCAATTTGATTGGTCGATGTACTTAATATATTGGCGCGGTGTCCCGGGCTGTTCATCCATGCCTTAACAGCGGCAGCCGGAGTAGTTTGTCCTGCCGCGATATTTTCAGCAGCTGAACGGTATGAAATTCCGAAATTCTTGATCATGTCAAATGGGCTTCCATAAGTTGGACTTGTATGGCTGAAATAGTTTTTATCCCGCATATCCATCGCTTTATAACGGGCTACACGTGATAGCTCCCAATTTGCTGTTAGTGGCTTCAGTCCATATTTGGCCCGCTCTTGATTGGTTAATTGAATCACTTGGGATTCAATTGATTTTACGCCGCCTAGATCAGGAATATTTACCTTTTGTCCAGGGTAGATCAGGCTTGGATTTTTAAATTGCGGGTTGGCACTAATCAATTCCGAAAGACCCACCTGATATTTGACGGCAATTTTCCAAAGTGAATCACCCGGCTGAACAGTATAAATTTGCTGAGCAAATGAAACATTTGGAATACAGAAAAGAGAAAGTATAAACAATAAACCTAACCAAAAAGATTTTTTCATTTTTTCGCCTCCTCCGAATATATATTTTTGATTTCAGGCTCAAAATATACAAAGGGTGCAGAACTATTTTTTAGATGAATAATTATCAGCCTGATTGTTTTATTGGAGGACTTATAATGAGAGACATTTCTTGGATAACCTATGTTATGCTCATATTAGCAAGCTATCGATTAACCCATTTAATTGTATTCGATAAAATTACCGAATTTATCCGCAGGCCATTTATGAAGCAGGTCCAGGTGAAAAATGAAAACGGGACATTGGAAACAAAAGAAGTCCCTAAATCTATGTTTGGTTATCTTTTGAAATGCTATTGGTGTGCCGGTGTATGGAGTGCCGGTATACTAGGAGCAGGGTATTTGCTTTTCCCTGATGCTGCCTTTATATTTATCCTGATTTTTTCTATTGCCGGCGGTCAATCGATTATTGAAACATTTGTTGGTGTCAATATTAAAAAGGTTGATTATTATTCGGAACACAAGAAAAGGCAATAACGGGTCAGACCTTCTATGCAAGATTGGCTCTGTTTAGGCATATATCTTTAGATAGCAATATTTACATGGTAGAATTGTTAAAAAAGGAGGAAAGATCGAGATGGGTTTGTGGTGGATAACGTTGATTGGTTTAGTAGTAATCATGTTGATTGCTGGAGGGACAATTATGCATTTCCTAAGTCAGGCACTTAATACAGAAGATGCTAACCGGGTTGATAAAATTAATAACAATGACTCCAACCAATCGTAAGTTCCTCAGAACCTTGGACACCCAAGGTTCTTTTTTATGGAAAAAATAAACCCTCTCCACTACATGATTTTTTCATTTTAGGAAAAATTAAACATGAGTTAATTATGAAACAGGAGGGTCATTATGAGTGCATCTGAAAAACTTCCTCAATTCCCAAAACCATATTGGCGTGAAATAGAATTACCAGCCTTTGAACCGTTAAAAGAAGATCTAACCGTTGATGTAGCGATTGTCGGTGCCGGAATCACCGGAATTACAGCAGCCTATTTACTTTCAAAAGAAGGGTTAAAGGTTGCGCTTATAGAAGCGGACCGGGTGTTAAATGGAACCACGGGTCACACAACTGCCAAATTAACTGCTCAGCATAACATTATTTACGATGAATTTATTAATCACTTTGGCGAGGAAAAAGCAAGGCTTTATTACGAATCACATATGAGCGCGATTCAATTTGTCGAAAACGAAGTAAACGAAAAAGGTCTTGACTGTGATTTCAGTAAACAGGATGCTTATATTTATGCAACAACTGAAGAATACAAAAAGAAGCTGCAAACCGAAATGGATGCTTATTTAAAATTAGGAATTGATGGTGCCCTGAAGGATACCATTCCCTTCAACATACCGATAAAAGGCGCCCTATTAATGAATAATCAAGCACAGTACCATCCGCTAAAATTTTTAACCAGTTTATTAAACGAAGCTGTGAATTCCGGCTGTTCAGTGTATGAACAAACAACTGCTACAGATATTGCAGATGACAAAACAGAGCCAAAAGTGTTTGTCAAAGGCGGCCATAAAGTTACATGCAAACACCTTATTATGGCGTCTCACTTCCCATTTTATGATAAATTTGGACTCTTTTTTGCCAGAATGTATGCAGATCGATCATACGCGATTGCGATTAAAACGGACAAAGAGTACCCTGGCGGCATGTATATCAGCGCTGATAGCCCGTCACGGTCCATCCGCTCGACGCCGCTGAATGGAGAAACTCTCTGGATTATCGGCGGGGAAAACCACAAAACCGGTCAAGGTATAAATACAATGAAACATTATGAGGCAGTGGCAGACTTTGCCTTTCAAACTTTCGGAGCCAAAGAAATCGTATACCGTTGGTCTGCACAGGATTTGGTTACACTCGATAAGCTTCCGTATATCGGACCAATTACAGAGGATCGTGATAAGGTTTTAGTTGCAACTGGTTATAAAAAATGGGGCATGACTACCGGAATCCTTGCTGGCCATATTTTAAGGGATTATGTATTAGGCAAGGAAAATCCCTACAAAGCGCTTTACGAGCCATCAAGATTTCAGGCTGACCCTGATTTAAAAAGTGCTGTCACAACGGTCGGAGATATAGCCAAGCATTTTATTAAAGGAAAATTGGAGTACACTGAAAAAGATACCGATGACTTGCAGGCTGGCGAAGGCTCTGTAGTAATGTTTAACGGTAAAAGAGCCGGTGCCTACAAAGACGAAAACGGAAAATTGTTTGTGGTCGATACAACATGTAAACATATGGGCTGTGAATGTGAGTGGAATGCGGGGGAAAAGACATGGGATTGCCCTTGCCATGGCTCAAGGTATTCCTTTAATGGCGAGGTTATTGAAGGCCCTGCATTAAGTGGGCTTGATTTACTGGAAGAACAGTGAATGTCGCTTATGCTTTTTTTAGACTTAGGCTTAAAGGATATCTACACTGTTTAAGAAGATATCTACACTTCAACACCGCTCAAAAAAAATTACGCCTCCGAGCATCAGCACTGGAGGCGTTTCACATCTATTTATCTCTCGGACGATTTCGTTTCATATCTTCGCCAGTCTCGAATTCAACAAGTTCTGAGCTTGTTTTCATCGCTTTTTTACGATTATTATTGCGCTGTGCATTAGCATTCCCTAGCTTTGTTTTACCCACACAATCAACTCCTTTTTAAGAAATCATTGATAGTATGAGTGAAAACAAGCGGACTTATTCTTTTTCAAGAAGCGGCGGCTTGCGGAATTTTGTTGCTTGCTCATAGGCATAAGCGGCTTCAATTAACACCGGTTCACTAAAGGCATTTCGTGCAAAAGTAATCCCGACCGGCTCCCCGGCTTCAGTATACCCTGCTGGAACAGCGATTGACGGATAACCTGCTTTGGCACTAATAATTGACCCTTCATCTGCCGGGAAAACAATTGCATCTAGATTGTATTTGTTTAATGCAAAATCAAGCCCCTGCACTTTGGCATGATATTGATCAAATGCCAGTGTTTCGATGTATTTCGTTTCTTTCAGTGTACCGCTTGTTGCCTCCGATTCCAGCAGCACAGACTGACCATACTTCAGCATCTTCGCTTCATCCTGTTTATTAAATTCAATCACATCTGCCAATGTTCTTACCGGAACACTTGAGTGGAGCCGGCTTAAATAGGCATTGAGGCCTGGTTTAAATTCATATGTTAATACATCATATGACCATTGCAGCTTAGCACTTGGGATCTCAATATTATCGATCACCTCTGCTCCGGTTGTTTTTAAAACTTCCATTGCATCTTCGAAAACTTTTCTCTTTTCTTTCGTAAGAAATTCGATAAAACCATTAACTGCAATTCCTATCCGCTTTCCCTTTAAGCCATCCTTTTTCAAATGCTTGGTAAAATCAAGCTCACTGATTGGATTGGTATGGGTAATCGGATCCTGTTCATCCATGCCGTTCAGGACTGACAACAAAATAACCGCATCTTCTACTGTCCGGGCCATTGGACCAGCGGTATCCTGAGAATGGGCAATTGGAATAATCCCGCTCCGGCTAATCAGACCAACAGTCGGTTTGATACCGACCAGCGAGTTTTTGCAGGACGGATTTAAAATGGATCCGGACGTTTCTGTACCGACAGCTGCTGCCGCTAAGTTTGCCGCAATCGCTGCCCCAGAGCCTGAACTAGAACCGCCGACATCAAATTTACCAGGACCATACGGATTCAATACCTGTCCGCCGCGAGAACTGTAGCCGTTTTTCATTCCAATGGCCATGAAATTTGCCCACTCGGTCATATTAGTTTTTCCAATAATCACCGCCCCAGCCTTTCGCAATTGCTCGGCAACAAAGGAATCTTTCGGGGCAAACGAATCTTTTAGCGCAAGCGAACCGGCACTTGTGTGCATTTTGTCGAACGTATCGATATTATCCTTGATTAAAATCGGAATCCCGTGTAAGCGGCTGCGCGGTCCCTTTTCCTTTCGTTCTGCATCGAGCGCTTCCGCAATTTGTAAGGCATCTGGATTTACTTCCAATACCGAATTTATTTTTTTATCATAGGCTGCTATTCTCCGTAAATAGAGTAACGTCAGTTCTTTTGACGTCAAATCACCGCTTTCTAATTTTTCCTGAAGCTGATGGATCGTTACTTCTTCAAGCCATTCGTAATTTTGCACCATATTCCCTCCGTTCCTACTTAATTATTCAAGAAATATCGCAGAAATCCTTTATTCGTATATCCGTTAAAAAATTTAGTGGAATTTTTGTCTGTACATAAAAATAGAGTAGAAAAATGTAAAAAATGAAAGTAAATTGGAGATAAAAACTATGTTACAACCTTAAAGATAAGGGGAAATAAAGAATAAACAGTTTTTTGAATATTAACCATTTTTTGAGGGAGGAAAGGATCATGAAATTCTATACATGTGAATGGCTTTCTCTTAGTAAGGAAATAAAGTTAAAACTGATTCGTTTAGCCATTTTGGAAAACAGGAACAGTTCGCGTTCGTAATTAATTATCATCTATCACTTACTAATATCAACAAAAGAGCTTGCACAATTTTGTGCAAGCCTTTTTAGATTCATTCGTTTACACTCATAAAGCTTAATCATCATCACGCTGGTTACTGCGTGACTTACCGCCTTTTTCTCCGATTTCTTGATAAAACTCTTTATCATGGTTCTCGGATGTGGCCTCTCCGCCTTTTCTTCCGATCTCTTGATAAAACTCTTTATCATGATTCTCCGCTGTGGTTTCTCCGCCTTTTCGTCCAATCTCTTGATAAAAATCCTTATCATGATTCTCGGATGTGGCCTCTCCGCCTTTTCTTCCGATTTCTTGATAAAACTCTTTATCATGATTCTCGGATGTGGCCTCTCCGCCTTTTTTTCCGATCTCTTGATAAAACTCTTTATCATGATTCTCGGATGTGGCCTCTCCGCCTTTTCTTCCGATCTCTTGATAAAATTCTTTATCATGATTCTCTGCTGTAGCTTGTCCACCCTTACGTCCTATTTCTTCCATACTTTTATTATTATTATTATTATTGTTAGCCATTTTTTCTTCCTCCTTTAATATTTTAAAAAATATGGTTTCTATAAGGTTGATTCGCTGCAACCTTGATTGTGATGTACCACCTATATACAGGTACAAAACTCCATCTATTTTTTAAAGTCGATTCGCAATATTTATAATTTTGAGAGAGTTAACCCTTTATTGGGAACACAAAAAAAACAACCCCAATTTCTAGAGTTGTTTTTTCATGAATAATATATAGCCAAAGTTGCCCAATATAGTTTTTTCACTGCTGATTAACGCTGGACTTTTTGTTCTTCCGCTGTAATTTGTCCCTTAAAGAAAATTCGTTTATGAAGCGGAACATTCAATTCGCGGCAAAAGCGTTTTAATTCGCGTTCTTCCCTTTCCGTTACAAGCGAGATGACCGTACCGTCAGCACCCATTCTTCCGGTTCTTCCAGAGCGATGCACGTATTGTGATAGGTCCCTAGGATGATCAACCTGTACAACATGAGTAACGCCTTGAATATCAAGGCCTCGTGCTGCTACATCAGTCGCTACAAGCATTTTCATCTTTCCATCCCGAAAGTCTTTTAATGCCGCCTGACGATCTAGTTTTTTCATATCGCTATGAAGAACTCCGACGGAAAGATCTTTAAAATGCAGTTTTTCCTTGAATACTTCAAGCTCGGCAATATCATTGATAAATGCCAGCGACTTTGTACCATCCAAACGGGCGATTTTTTCAAGCAGCTTGATCTTATCTCTCATCTCACAAAGAAAATAAAGATGCTCGACTTCCCCTGATTCAGCAGCCGCTTCTGCTTTCGAAATTCTAATCATTTCAGGCTCTTTCGTCATTTCCTTCGCCAATTTCTCCGTTGCTGGCTTCAAAGTAGCCGAGAATAACACCACTTGGCGGTCGCTCATCGTTGATTTGACAATGTCTTGGACGTAGCTAAGATGTTCAGGGATTAACAACTGATCACCTTCATCTAAGACAATTAGTTTCACTTCATGCATCTTTACTTTTTTCTGCTTTATCAGCTCTAAAAGACGACCAGGTGTTGCAAAAATAACCTGCGGGCGTTTTTTTAATTTTTCCAGCTGACGTTTCGGATTAGCGCCGCCGATGATTGAGGTTCCTCTGATGCCGCTGCCCTCTGACCATTTTTGAAATTCCTGAAAAATCTGCATCACAAGCTCCTGAGAAGAAGCTAAAACAACGGCCTGTAGCCCTTGCTTACTGGAGTCGATTTTATGTAATAATGGCAGTAAGTAAGCCAGAGTTTTTCCCGTCCCGGTAGGAGACTCTGCAATAACATCTTTTCCCTCTAGGATAATCGGGATGGCTGTCCCTTGAATCGCCGTTGCTGTTTGAAAACCCGCCTTGTTCCATACTTCCTGTATAAAAGGTTTTAAATTATTTAACATGATTTACTCCTTTTGTTCACTCAATTTCCTAAAGTTGATACTATCCTAATTGGCGATTGGTGTCTAGTAATCGATTGCTCATGCTGAGTTGTTTAGGTAGAGAACCATCCAGACCAAATGATACAGAAGGACGGAAAAATACAGAGCGCAGGCTGAAACCAATAAAATTCTGACTCTTCCTTTTATTGGGCGAAGAAAATATAGGCCAAGCAGAAGGAGTGGAAGAAAAATTTTAATGAAATAAAAATGGGACCAGCTTTTTTCAATTACAATTTTCATCATCGGATTCGCTTCTTCAACGATTCCCAGCGCCACCCCCACATGGGTCAAAATAGCATCCAGCGTACCAGCAACCAGCAGAAACAAGCAAAATCTCATACGCTCCTCCCTTCTTAAAATCAGTCTTTCTTCTAATTCATATGCTGATACATTGTAAATAAATTTTATCATATAAGGGATATTCTGTTCTGTTTTAAGAACAAAATAAATAAAAAAAAGCCCCTGGCGGGCAAATTAATCAAATGTTTTATGTGCTAAATGGTGAATCCTTTGATGAATCTCATCACTCTTTATCGTTTCCTCACTAAATTTAATTTGAAGCTTGCCGGTGCCGGTTAGAATTTTCACCTCCTTCACACCATTGAATTTTTGAGTTCCACGCTTAATCCTTCGAATGCAGCCCGTACAGGCAATATGGTTTAAAGGTACTTCAATAATCGTCATTATAGAAATTCTCCTTTCATTTCAGCTCCAGTGAACAGGAGAGCCTTCCCCATGCTCCATTCACAAAGGATTTGCCGTATTGAACGCATTGTTCTTTTTCTTCTGGTGTTGGGGCAAGGTCTATTTTTAAGCCGTTGAGGATGATGTTTGCTTCTAGTTCGGTTAGTTTTTCAGTTAGAATGTCCACTGCCCCGCCTCGATGTTCGTAATAGGAGTCGCAAGAGCCAAAGACTGCGGCGGGTTTCCCTTTGAGCTCCAATGTATCCATCGCCTCGTAAAAATCCAGAAACTCATCCGGAAGATTTCCATCATCCCATGTATAGGCACCTAATAGGATACCGTCAGATTGTTTCAGATCGACCGGTTCTGCCTGCAAAATATCTTTTATCTCAACAGTTGCTCCGGCCTCACGGATGCCTTTTGCAATTTCATTGGCGATTTCCTCCGTATTCCCAGACATGCTGGCATAAACAATTAAACAAGATGCCTGCTTCATGAAGATCACCTCATGTCTTATTCTTTATTTTAATGAAATTAGTTCTCAATTACCTTGATTTACGTCAAGAAGTTGATATAAATCACTACTCTGTCAGACGGTTAGAGCTACTATTAGGTTAAATAAGTTTGTTCAGGGAGTGGTTGAAATGGGCTGTACACATAACTGCTCACATGAGTCTTCTTGTCTTGCTTCTGTTCCTGTGTTTAAAGGGCTGAACGAGAAAGATGTTCAGGTACTGCAGCGGGTTACGAGAAGCCATACATTTCTGAAAGGGGATTTTATTTTTCGTGAAGGTGAACATTCCGAGACATTATTTGTTGTCAATTCAGGACTGATTAAGCTGACAAAAATGTCTGCTGAAGGAAAAGAACAAATAGTCCGGCTTTTGTTTCCCGGAGACTTCTTTGGGTTATTTTCCTTATTAAAAAATGAAAAACATTACGTCAATGCCGAAGCACTTGGCAACACAGTGATATGTTACCTCGAAAAAAAGGATTTTCTGAAAACAATGGAAAGCAATGCCGATTTATCCTACCGCTTTTTACTTGAGGTTAATGAACGACTGTATGAGGCAGACGAATCGGTGAGTTTGTTAAGCTTAATGGAAGTCGAGCAGCGATTGGCGCGGGCGCTTGTCCTGTTTCACGACAAAATGAATGCGAAAGACAGTTCCTTTACCTTGCCAATTACGAAAAAGGATTTAGCAAGCTATATTGGAACAACGCCAGAATCTATCAGCCGTAAGCTTTTGTCTTTTATGACCCAAGGGCTGATTAAGATGGATGGGCGGCGCAGTATTCAAATTGTTAAGCTTGCGGAGTTAAAACAATTAGCTGGATTGGATTAATCCTCTCCAGCTTTTTCTTTTAAAATTGATCCAGTTTTACCGCCATTAGACGGAAATGCATTGGTTCTATTTCATTGACAATGACATTCATTCCGAATGACTGCAGGTTAGCAACAAGCGGTTCTGCCCTGTGAGGCAGGTGAATTTCAAAAACAGTACCAATCGGTGCCGATTTGATTGCATTTAATATTTCACGGCGCGGATGTTCTCCCTTTGCAATCCGCTCACGTACGTCAATAACTAATCTTTTGCCATCCAATTGAAAGGTCTCGCTCATTTTAGAGTCTCCTTTATGAAAGATTTGGCTTCAGTATAACACCGCGTTTAAGTTTTGAAATTGATTTATATCAACATTACTCGAAATCTAACAGCTCTAACCCATTTGGGGCTGATTGATCGGGGATATTAGTAAATTAGAAAGCTTTTTCAAAAAAACGATTAATGTCCGATATACCTTGCCCCTGGAATCAACTCTTTCCAATCTTCATAAGTCAAAATCGTCTCCCAGTGTCCGGTTATTTTCGCAATCCCCACTACAATGAAAAATAAAACAATAAACCCAACAGGAATAAACCACTTATTGACCTTTTTATTGACAACCGTCATGTTCAACGTATCTTTAATCGGGCATGCCTCAACACAAGACATACATGCATTGCAATTGGGTGATACAACCGCCTTTTTCGTATGTACCTTAATCCGCTGCGGGCACACCTTGGTGCACATTTCACAATTTGTACAAGTATCTTCATTCCGATATACTTTTGTTACTCTGAAAATCGAACTAAGTCCAATCATCGCCCCGTACGGACAAAGGAAACGGCACCAGAAATTCCGGAAAAACAAAGATAAAACAAAGAGGACAAGAATAAACTTCAATGCAAAACCGCCAATATTTAAAAAGAACAGCATCATTTTCACATCGGAAACTTTATTATATGGATCTTCTAGAAACGCACTCGCCTGAAAAACCGGCATCGAAATGATCATGCTGATAAAGAAATAGAGCAGTAAATATTTTAGCGGAGTTAATAGCCATACAAGCCAGGTCGGAATTTCAAAATTCCTTTTTAACATTTTTCTTCCAAGCCATGCGGTCATTTCACTTATGGTTCCAACCGGACAGAACCAGCTGCAAAATGATTTTCGAAAAATAATTCCTGAGGTGACAAAAAAGGTAAACAGCACTAAACCGGCCGGGTGGATCATATCAAATCCTCCGCCCTTCAGCCACACCTTTAAGGCAACCAGGGCACTGATTGGCAAGAATCCTTCAACGGCTGCCGGCCGTTCAACAAATGGTGTTGACCCGCCTGTTTCAAAATGCTTGTAAAACTGATAGAATTGCAGACCCACAAATAATACAAACAACAGAAAAAATCCTTGCACTACATATCGCGTAATTTGAACCGGCTTCCGTTTCAACTGCTTCTTATACCAGGCTTTCGACTTCATTCACGTTCCCTCCATTCCTACTATCCCTACTATATGGAACTGAAAAAACAGGGAATGTGATATTAATCAATCGGAGGATGCATTTCATAAAGATGTCATACTCGCGTCTAAAATTTGTCAAAAATATTCGGCAAGGCCTAAAAATTTTCAAAAAAACTCTTGCAAAACTATCTGAAAATAATATAATTACTTTAACAAATTCATTTCTGACTTTTTTTAAAAATCAAAATCGATGACGAGAAGAGTAGCTTGTCCTTCTTTTGACCACAGAGAGCCGGCGGTTGGTGAAAGCCGGTGTCAGGAAACAGGTGAAAATCATCTCTGAGATGCAATGCTGAAAATTATTTTAGTAAGTATTGCCGGATTGCCTGCCGTTACAATTGGACGCGTATGATAGTACGTTGAACGAGAGCCGCAACGATATTTTTTGATTTGCGGAAGTAGGGTGGTAACGCGAGCTAGCTCGTCCCTTCATTAGGGGCGGGCTTTTTGTTTTTTTCAAAAAGCCAATGAAAAGGAGAGGGAAAAGATGAAGAAGAGAGATACGTTTTTTGTAGGGTTAATGCTATTTTCAATGTTTTTTGGAGCCGGAAACTTGATTTTCCCGCCGTTCCTTGGAATGGGCGCAGGAACATCCTTTTGGCCCGCCATTATTGGCTTTATTATTACCGGAGTCGGGCTGCCGCTTTTGGTCATTTCAGCCATTGCACTTGTGAAAGACGGCGGCAACGCCCTTGGAAACAGGGTTCATCCTTGGTTCGGAGCTGCTTTCACCGTAATGGTTTATTTATCCATCGGACCATTCTTTGGTGTGCCCCGCAATGCCAACGTTGCCTTTGAAATGGGCTTCAAGCCTTTCTTAGGAAATGTTCACGTGAACCAGTCGTTGCTATTACTTAGTTTCACGGCCGTATTCTTTTTACTTGTTTTTCTATTAAGCTTAAATCCGTCTAAAGTGGTCGACTATATGGGGCGTATCATCACCCCGACATTATTACTGTCAATTGTTGTCCTTTGTGTAACCGGCTCTTTCAAATTAGATAAGCCATTACAGGGACCAAACGAAACCTATCAAACGGCATCATTATTTAAAGGTTTTATCGATGGATATTCGACAATGGATGCACTAGCCGCGCTTGCGTTCGGGATTGTTATTTTAACAACGATCAAGCAAAAAGGCGTTACTGATCAAAAACAATTAACAGCTTATACTGTTAAAGCCGGTTTTGTTGCCGGTGCCGCCCTTGCCCTTGTTTACGCGGGAATCGGTTTTATCGGGGCGCGAATGGCCTCTTACGGGTCCTTTGAAAACGGCACAGCACTATTATCTTCTGCTGCAACGATTCTCTTAGGCAATAGCGGGAAAATTCTTTTAGGCTTTATCTTTACATTAGCCTGTTTTACAACCTGCGTCGGGTTAACGATCGCCTGCGGTCAGTACTTTTCAAAAATGGCACCAAAATTAAGCTATCGCACTGTGGTTACATTAGTTACTGTTGTCAGCTTCTTAATTGCCAATCTAGGCTTAAATCAGATTATCTCGATTTCCGTGCCATTCCTTGTCATGGCTTATCCGTTAACAATCGTGCTTGTGACACTAGCCTTCCTCCATCGCTTCTTCGGCGGAGCGCAAAAAGTATATGCCAGTGCGATGTTCTTAACTGGGTTTGTAAGCTTATATGATGGATTAAAAATGTTTGGCTTAGAATGGAGTGTACTAGAAGCATGGATGAGCGTGCTCCCGTTTGCATCAGTTGGACTGGGCTGGGTAGTCCCTGCGGTTGTCGGCGGTTTGGTTGGGTTTGTGTTAGAAAAGCTACGCCCGACTTCTGCACGCAGCGAAGCGTTAAAATTGAAAAAGATATTATAAAGGAAAAAAGCCGGTGGATTCACTCTCATCCACCGGCTGCTTTTATTTTTTCCACCCCAAACACAATTCCACTTTGCCGACGCGCTTCTTCAGTAATCTGCAAAACAGCTATACTCCAATTTTTCAATGCCTTGTATTCTATATCATCTCTAGTTTCAATAATTCTCGCAAACGTTCTGCATTCATAGACCATATCCTTTTTCTCTTGCGCCACACTCAAGACCTGAGCTTCCTTAGTATGACTATCATAAAAGGTAATCTGAGAAATCGGTGCCGCATCGGCTAACACAAACGTCCCTTTCTCTCCATGTATCTCACACGGAAGGATCGAATGAGAGACCTTGGAGCAAAGAATCGTACAAACAAACCCATCATATTCTAGTACAAGCGTGCCGCTGCCATCGACCCCAGTTCTTAGCAAAACGGGGTGATAGGAAACCTTTCGTGGCTCGCCAAACAGCCCAACTGCTAGAAATAAAGGATAAACACCTAAATCCACCAATGCCCCGCCTGAAAATTCAGCCGAGAAAACATTCGGGTTCTCCCCTTTTAAAAACGCATCATAGCGGGAGGAATATTGAATATACGGCAGCATCGTGCTTCTTAACGAGCCAGCCAGATGAAGCTTTTCCTTCAAAATCTGAAAATTTGGCGTATGGATATTCCGAATTGCTTCAAATAAATAAACACCGTTTTCCTCTGCTGTCCGATATGCCTCCTCTATTTCCGCCATATTTGAAAAAATCGGCTTCTCACAAATGACATGTTTTTTATTTTTCAAGAAGACCAACGCCTGTTTTAGATGAACCGAATTCGGTGAAGCAATATAAACAACATCAATTTCCGGATTAGCCGCCATTTCCTCAATATCTGTATAAAATTTAAGGGCTTGATATGTATCCGCGAGTTGCTTCGCTTTTTCACCCGACCTAGAGTACACCCCGGCAAGTCTTAACTGCTTGCTTTCTTGTGCTGCTTGAATAAACGACTCGGTAATCCACCCGGTTCCAATCGTTGCAAAGTTAAGCATTTTAATGCTCCTTTCTATTGAACACTATTCAAATTATCATTGTATTCCTTTTAATGACATCTTTCCATTAAAAAAGTACCCCTTCCCGCTGTTTTTCCTCTGATTTGATGGGAATAATGGAAAAATATCAATATTTATGGTATTTATAAAGAAGAGACAAGATGAAAGAGGTTGAAAAGAGTGGACAATCAAAACTCTAATTTTATAAAAGATATTATGATAAAGGATTTAGAATCGGGCAAACACGAAACTATCATGACCCGCTTCCCGCCCGAGCCAAACGGTTATTTACATATTGGACATGCTAAATCCATCATTCTTAATTTTGGCTTAGCGGATGATTTTAACGGAAAAACGAACCTTCGCTTTGATGATACAAACCCTGCAAAGGAAGATATTGAATTCGTCAATTCGATAAAAGAGGATGTAAAATGGCTTGGCTTTGAATGGGATAACTTATTTTTCGCATCCGATTATTTCGATGAAATGTACAACCGTGCCGTCCTGTTAATCAAGAAAGGGCTAGCCTATGTCGATGACTTATCAGCTGATGAAATACGCGAGTACCGCGGTACACTCACTGAGCCTGGTAAAAACAGTCCTTATCGCGACCGCTCCATCGAAGAGAACCTTGATTTGTTCGAAAAGATGAGAAATGGCGAGTTTGGGAACGGAGAAAAAGTACTAAGGGCAAAAATTGATATGGCATCGCCAAATATCAATTTGCGCGACCCTGTTATCTACCGTATCGCCCATGTTACTCACCATAATACAGGTGATAAATGGTGCATCTATCCGATGTACGCCTTTGCTCACCCGCTTGAAGATGCCATTGAGGGGATTACTCACTCCATCTGTACGATTGAGTTTGAGGACCAGCGTCCATTTTACAATTGGGTTGTAGAACAATGTGAGATGAAAAGCCAGCCGCAGCAAATCGAATTTGGACGCTTGAACTTAACGAATACAGTAATGAGTAAACGTAAGCTGAAACAGCTTGTCGAGGAAGAATTTGTGGATGGCTGGGATGATCCACGGATGCCGACGATTTCCGGAATGCGCCGCAGAGGCTTTACACCAGAATCCATCCGTACTTTCGTTCGTGAAACAGCTGTTTCAAAAAACAATGCAACTGTAGATTTTGAAATGCTCGAGCATTTTGTCCGGGAAGATTTAAAATTAAAAGCACCGCGGACAATGGGCATCATTAACCCATTAAAAGTAGTTATTACCAATTACCCGGAAGGCCAAATTGAACTGCTTGATGCTGAGATCAATCCAGAAAATCCGGAAATGGGTATGCGGAAAATTCCATTCTCTCGTGAAATTTATATTGAGCAGGATGATTTCATGGAGAACCCGCCAAAGAAGTATTTCCGCCTCTTCCCAGGCAACGAAGTCCGCTTAAAGCACGCTTATTTCATCAAATGTGAAGAAGTCGTCAAGGATGCCGACGGGAATGTAGTGGAGCTGCGCTGCACCTATGATCAAGAAACTAAGAGCGGCTCAGGCTTTACCGGAAGAAAAGTTAAAGGTACAATTCACTGGGTGGAAGCAACGCATGCCGTTCCAGCGGAATTCCGTCTTTATGAGCCGTTGATTTCAGATGCCTCAGAAGAGGATGAGGAAGGCACATTCCTTGACCATGTGAATCCTAATTCACTGCAAATCTTCCAAGGTTTCGTAGAGCCAAACATGAAGGAAAGCCGTCCGTATGATAAATTCCAATTCTTCAGACACGGCTATTTCAATGTTGACCCGAAACATACAACAGTCGATAAACTTGTGTTTAACCGAGTTGTATCATTGAAAAGTTCATTCAAATTATAAAAAGAAAAGCTGCAGACCTAGCAAAGGCTGCAGCTTTATTATTCTATTCATTATTTGTATTAGGTGCTTCTAAAATAATTCTCGTTCCTTTTCCAGGGGATGAATGGATGGATAAGGTACCTCCAACAGAGCGGGCACGCTCGTCCATACTAAAAAGACCAACACCAGGAGATTTTGCCCTCAAATCTAAATTAAATCCTTTCCCTTTATCCTCAATCATCACCCGGACAACATCATCCATTTCTCGTACCGTAACGACTGCTTCTGTTACTCCTGCATACTTACGAATATTGGTCAACGCTTCTTGGATGATTCGGTAAATCGTTAATTCAATGCTGATTTCAAGGCGCTGATGGAGGACACAGTCAAAATAAACATCAATATTGTAATGATCGGAAAATCTAGTGAGATACGAGCGAATCGCTGGCACAAGGCCAAGGTCATCCAGGACAGACGGACGAAGCTCCCATGAAATTTCACGAATTTCTTCAATTAATTGTGTGGCTTCCTCCTGCATCTGATGAAGAAGAGGATGGTCCATCTCCGAAAGAAGCCGATTAATCGTAATTAAATGACTGTATAGATTCTGGCCAATTCCGTCATGCAAATTACGTGAAAACCTCTTTCGTTCTTCTTCCTGAACATTAATGATTCTAGTCATCATCTTCTGTAATTCTTGCTCGACCCTTTTTCTCTCGGTAATTTCATAGCGAATCGCTAAATACTGATAAGGTTTTCCGTTCTCGTTTAAAAATGGAACAATCGTTGTATCAACCCAATAGTAGGTACCATCTTTTGCCCGATTACAAATCTCGCCTTTCCAAACCTCTCCAGAACCAATTGTCCGCCACATTTCTTTGAAAAAACCCTTAGAATGATGTCCTGAATTAATAATTCGGTGGTCCTGGCCTAATAATTCCTCACGGGAGTATTTCGATATATGACAAAATTGATCATTCACATACTTAATTACACCGTGGGAATCGGTGATGGCCACAATGGAAGAGGCATCAAGCGCAAATTTATAGTCTAATAACTCATTTTTCGTCTGCTGAAATTCCTTGTCCATTTTAAATCCCCCTCATCTAAAGATTTGCTCCTTTAAGAGCTGTTCCAGGACGAGAGCAGAATCGTCTACCATTTGCTGGACCTCTTCACTAAACACATGTGATTCCCTATTCCCTACTAGCAAAACTCCTTTTGGGACGTAATTAAAAAATAAAGGAACCGCATAGGAAGAAATAAGTTTTTCAGCCAGCATAATGGGATAATCGGTAACTTTTCCAAAAATTTGATTTGGAAAATCACTGATCATCATCTTACTGCCGCTTGAAATAATTTTTCCGGCGATTCCTTTTCCGAAACGGACCGTGATTCGTTTGTATTTATCGTTCAAATTTCCGGAAGCATAATGCCATCTGACATCAGGGCCAGTTTCATTCTGGAGGGCAAGTCCGACAAACTCGCAGGCTGCTGCCGTTTTTAACTTTTCACATACCTCAATTATTGCTGGAAGTTCTCTAAGTTCTGTCATCCTGGATATTCTCCTTAAATGCTATAGCCTAATAAACCTTTTTTAACGGCATATTCCACTAATTCGGGCCGAGTTTTCAGCTGCAGTTTTTCCATTAAGTTGCTTTTGTGAGTTTCAACTGTTTTCACACTGATGACAAGCTGTTCCGCAATTTCCTTGTTAGCGTACCCTTTCGCAATTAAAGTCAATACTTCCTTCTCCCGTTCAGATAAAAGATTGTAAGTGTCATTGCCATCATTTTTCACGCCTGATAAGTATTCTTCCATTAATCGTTTTGTGGCGGATGGATGCAGATAAGCATTTCCTTTTGCAACCGATTCGATGGCCGACATTAATTCATCGTGCGGCGCACTCTTTAAAATACAGCCTGACGCCCCGCCTTGAATCGCACGAAAAAGATATTCTTCGTCATCATGCATCGTTAAAATCAAAATATTAACCCCAGGCATTTGCTGCTTTAATTCTGCCGTTGCCGAAAGACCGTCTTTTCCGTGCGGCATGCTTAAATCCATTACGACCACATCTGGCTCCAGCTTTAATGCCTTTTTAATTCCTTCATTTCCTTCAGATGCTTCTCCGACCACTTGCATTTCTGGATTTGTTTGAAGAAGCATTTTTAAACCGCTCCTAACAACTGCATGATCATCAACTAATAGGATTCTTATCAATCTAAACTCCCCTTACTCTACATTTAGTGGAAGAGATAATTCTATCAGTGTTCCCTCTCCTATTTTAGAAGATATAGTACACCTGCCGCCAGTATGAAGCATTCTTTCCTTCATGGCCGAAAGCCCTGAGGTATGCTGAAGATTTAGTGATTCTGGCTCGAACCCGCTGCCAAAGTCACGAATTGTAATGGTTAACTCTTCTTCTTTCCAAATAAAATTTACTTTTATATTGGAGGAATCTGCATATTTGGCAATATTCATAAAAGCTTCTTGGCATACGCGAAAAACAGCAATTCGGCGTTTCTCCGGTATTGGTTTCTCAACACCAAAAGATTCCAGATCGACTAAAATGCCGAATGTTGAAGTATATAGCTTACTATAGCTTTTCACTGCTGGGAGTAGGCCTAGAGTGGTAAGAGCAGGCGGATGTAATTCAACAGATAACAGTCTAATCTCTTGAATTGTTTTTTCTATCAAAATGGTCATTTCATGGAGGTAATTTTTCATCTGCGGCTCTTTTGTTCCAGATTCAACAAACTGTAATCCTGTTAAAATACTATACAGATTTTGTCCTACTCCTTCATGCAGCTCATGGGCAATTCTTTTAATTTCTTCTTCCTGGGTATCAATAATATAAGAGCTGATCTGCTGTTTTGATTTTTGTAAATCCATTTAGCCTGCCCTCCTTTATTTGATTTAACGAGTAGTTTTGGTAATATATCTGCAAAAACAAAAATTTATAAAAAAGGCAGGCCGCATTATTAGACCTGAACCTTTTTAAAAGTATAAGTTAACCCGCTTTCTGAATCAAATGCGGCCCATTGTTCGTTTGACCAGCTTACATCACTGGCGAGCGGGACAGCGAGAAAATAAAAGTCATCAAAATAAAAGCGAAGATGGGTCGAGTCCGGGCAAAGCTGGACCTTTTTTATTGTTTTTTTGACAGCCGGAGCCTGGTCGCTGCCTTCCTGGTCGTGGATAAAAATTTCAACCTTTGCTCCTTCGGCAAATCGTTTTACATCATCAAGACTAATGGACGCCACAGCTGCCACATCCTCTCTTTACGGGATAGATGAACATTTTATAGCCCTGCAGATACTGCCAGAACTTTTCACCTGCGTTTTCCTCGAGGAACTGAATGGTCTCATCCTCAGAAGTCCAATCGCTCATCCCTTTTATCTCGGCAATCACCATCTCAGCACTATCAACTGTCTTTTCCTCAAGGTACCAATTCAAGCGTTTCTTCTCAAAGGTATTTTTCAACAGCTCATCAATTTCTTTCGAAAAACCGCCTGCCGCAGGACGGACAAAGCAAAAATCGATATACGTTTCACTAGTCATTAACATTCACACCTTTTTTATAAATGAGGAAGGCAATTGGAAAAAGGATCACATTAATCACGGCGGCTATGATTGTATTCGTATAATGTTCATAAAAATATTGATGAACCATGTACTGAGTAAAAATGATATTTAGGAACAATACAGCGAGAAGCAGGGCAACAGGAACGTAACTACGCTTCATAACGCTTCACCCCCACGGCATAAACGGCGCCGTTCTGGACCTTCACATGAATTTCCGGAAGCGGACGTCTAGGCGGTCCGGCAATCGGTTCACCTGTTTCCACATCAAATTTTCCGTGATGGCAAGGACAAATCATTTCCCCCTCTGCCTTTTCCCAAAATACTGGGCAGCGAAGGTGAGTGCAAGCATTTTGATAAGCAACATATTTACTTTCAGAAAGCCTGATTAAGATAGCACTGTCATGCTCACTAGGAAAAGCAAAATCTACAGCATCGCCAATTGCGATTGAGTTGACATCAGTAATTTTATGCTTTGGATATTTCTTATCACTAAGACCAGTAAGCTCCTTTGCGGCAATGGCTCCCCATGGAAGGGAAGAGATGGCAAACACACCAGCTGCCCCAACCAAAGTTTTCATAAAACCTCTACGGTCCAGCTTTCTTTCATTATTCCGATTTATATTATGTGTATAGTTATCTTCATTAAATGGGATTTTGTTATTTTTGTCGTTCATCATGAATCCCTCCTAGAACAATTTCGTGACACCCTGCAGGATTCCAGGGAGATTCACTCTAACATTTGTTTCGCCTTCTAAGTAAGGCATGCTTGTAACCCACTTGCCATTATCAAGGTTAAATTGCTTTTGTTTTGCTTCGATTTCTTCATCTGTCAGCCATTGCAGCGTATTGGATGGACATACACTCGCACACATCGGCGGGATGCCGTCCTTTGTCCGGTCAATACATAGATCACATTTGTACATTAAATTCTGCTCGGTATCAAACTTCGGAATGCCGTATGGGCAGGCAATTGTACAGTTTTGACAGCCGATGCATTTTTCCACAAGAGCCGAAAGAACGGCCCCTGTTTCATGGATTTGAATAGCTTGCGCCGGGCAGCTTCTCGCACACGCAGGATTCACACAGTGAAGGCACATAAGCGGCATCGTCTGACGGTTCACCAGTGGATTTACATCGTAAACATAGTTACGGTTCCGCTGTTCGTGCCCGCCGCACTGCGTACAGGCAGCTAAGCAGGAACGGCACCCGATACAATTTTCAAGTTCAAGATATAACCTCTTCTTCACCACTTTACTGCACCTCAGTTCTGTCTAGTTTTTCAATCTGCGCGGCACATGCCTTAAACTCCGGCATCCGGGAAATCGGATCAAGCGCGGCAATCGTTAGTAGATTAATAGATTTATCGTGACCAAAATGGTATGGAACAAAAACGGTATCCTTTCTAATGGCCTCGGTAATTTTCACTTTATATTCTGCCTCCCCTCTTCGTGTGTAGAGGCGGACATATTCTTCATGTTCAATCATGTATTTCGCTGCTGTTTCGGGATGTACTTCTACATATGGCTCAGGACACATGTCGCGTAAAAATTGAATCCGGCGTGTTTGGTTCCCTGACAGATAGTGATACACAACACGACCTGTAGTTAAGCGTAATGGATACTCTACATCCGGCTCTTCTGCAGGCGGACGGTAAGGCAGTGCACAAATTTTCGCCTTTCCATCTGGATGATAGAATTTTTTATCTAAGAACATATGTGGTGTTCCTGGATCATTTTCATCACGGCAAGGCCAGAACACACCATCTTGTTTTTCAATCTTATCCCACGTTGCTCCGTAGTAATCTGCATAACCGCCTTTTGAAGCTAAGCGGAATTCATCAGCGACATCGCGGGCTGTTTTTAAATGAGAGAAGTATTTTCCTCTGCCAAGATATTCAGCAAGCTCAGCTTGTATCTGCCAGTCAGGCTTGGATTCGCCGAGCGGCTCTTGAGCCTTATTAATTTTAATGATCCGTCCTTCAATATTGGTTACCGTTCCTTCATCTTCTGACCATGTTACCGATGGAAGGATAACATCAGCAAATTCTGCGGATTCAGAAAGATAGAAATCAGAGCAAACCATGAAGTCCAAACCTTTAAGTGCTTTACGGACAAAGTTTTGATTTGGCGCAGATACTGCCGGGTTTGAGCAAAGCAGATATAATCCGCGGATCGTTTTTTGTTCCATTAGTTCAAACATTTCATAAGCAGATACACCTGGCTGCGGCATTTCTTCAGGCGTGATGCCCCAAACCTGACATACTTCTTGGACATGTTTCGGATTGGTAATTTTGCGATAGCCTGGAAGCAGATCAGATTTCTGCCCATGCTCACGGCCGCCTTGCCCGTTTCCTTGACCAGTAAACGTCGCTACCCCTGATTTAGGACGACCGATTTTTCCAGTTACAAGAGCCATGTTCGTATAACCTGATACGTTATCTACTCCTTTATGCTGCTGTTCAATACCACGGGCAAACATAACAACTGCATTCGGAGCCATTCCATAAATTTCTGCAGC
The DNA here is from genome assembly GCF_014656545.1 of Neobacillus kokaensis. Classification (GTDB taxonomy): domain Bacteria; phylum Bacillota; class Bacilli; order Bacillales; family Cytobacillaceae; genus Neobacillus; species Neobacillus kokaensis. Next base: position 10,303 of record NZ_BNDS01000020.1, on the reverse strand, counting down.
ACGAATAATTTTTTCAGGTGCAACGCCAGTAATTTGGCTCGTATATTCTGGTGTAAATTCTTTCACTAATTCTTTTGTTTCTTCAAAGCCGTTTGTATGGCTGCTAACGAATACTTCATCCACATACCCGTTTTGAATCAGCAGGTTAACAATCCCGTTTGCCAGTGCAAGGTCTGTTCCGGGTCTTAAATCTAGGTGAACATCTGCCCGTCTTGCAATTGGTGTTTCACGAGGATCGGCAACAATGATATATCCGCCGCGTTCCTGAACGTTCCAGACACGGAACATAGAGGTTGGATGGCATTCAGCCGTGTTGCTTCCAGCTATGAACAAGCAATCTGTTTCATGGATATCTGTCCATGGTAATGTCGAACCGCGGTCAACCCCGAAGGAACGTAGGAATCCACCAGCAGCACTTGACATACAGAATCGTCCGTTGTAGTCAATATACCGTGTTCCAAGAGCAACCCGCGCGAACTTACCGGTCAAATAACATTTTTCATTCGTCATCGAAACACCACTGAATACAGATAACGTATCTTTACCATACTGCTCCTGCAGTTCGATAAATTTCTTTGCAATTAAGTCATAGGCTTCGTCCCAAGAAGCTTCCCGGAAGCCTTGTTGCGTACCTTTTAATGAAGCATCATCGCGGATTAACGGTTTTAGGATACGATCCGGGTGATTTGTCTGCTGGTAAGCGGTAACCCCTTTAGGACACATTTTCCCAACCGTTACCGGCCAGTCATAACGAGGTTCAACCCCAATAATTTTATTTGTTTTTGTATTAACACGTAAATTCATCCCGCATTGCATGCCGCAATAGCTGCAGTGCGTCTTTACGAGCGTTTCATTTGGGTGACGCACATTTTCAATTTCCTTGAAAAATTTATCTCTAGGTCCCTTTACATTAACCTCTTGCATTCTGATTTGCCTCCTTGACCTTCACTTGGTGTGTAGGGCTCCCTGAAAATCTTGCAATACGATATTTTCTACGGCATGGCAGGCACAATTCTGCTAAATTGAAGCCGTCTTTTTCCATATTAAAGTTCATTTCATTCACATCAAGTACATTGATAACATCATTCGATTGTTCTACTGAAACAAACTTTTCACCGCACACTTTACATTCCTTCATATGCTCATCACCATAATGTTCACGATAGTTTCTTGCAAACACGCTCATCGGACGGAAAGGAATATGAGCAAGCTTGCCAAATGGTAAATAGATTAATGTGACTATTACAGAAAACTGGTGGATCAGCGACATTTGCGGCTGCATCCATCCGTGTAAAAATACATTTTGAACGGTTAATAACAAACCTGTTACAGAAATAAACAACAAAAGGTAAAGCGGCAAAAAGTCATACACAAACTTTTGCTCGGCTCGTGCCTGCATGTTTTTCATCCGGCGGTAAAGTGCCATCGAGACCCCGGTAATTACCATGATGGCGGAAATATTTAAGGCATTATAAGAAAACCATGCGATAATTCCATCTGCTTTAATGTTTATTAGATCCATTCCCATTAAAACAACTGTGTAGTAGCCGTTGTCTGCCATCGTAAAATACATCCAGCTGAACACGAGCGGGAAAGTTACTAAACAAGCAAGGACACAGCCCCAACCAATTAACACGTGCTGCAGCCAGCGGTAAAATCCACGTTTTTTGATAAAATCATAGATAGCTAAATGATTCACTGCTGTTTTAGCGGTGCTTTTTCGAAATAACAGCTTTAAGCCCTTTTTAATAATGATTTTGGTTGGCGGTCTTTCACCCCAGGCAATAAAGCGGTAGAAGAAGCCGCCAATAAAGGTAATCGTACCTACCATGTATCCATAAAGATTCAAGTCAATATGAGTAAACATTCTTGTACCAATAAACACTAAAATCGCAAGTCCAACAATTGATAAAAACATCGATTTGGCATATTGGGATGCAAACGCATTGTTAATAGAGCGCTCCGGTCTTTTAGTCGCAGAAATAGTAGACTGCATTTTTGATCCTCCTCAAAAAAAATAACACTTCCGTTTTCTTATACTCATTGTAGGAAAACGGAAGTGTTATCTATATCAGGGAAATCCCCTAACTGGTGGAGGAAAAACCCCTATAAATTTTATTTTTGACAAAAGTCTGTCACATTTGCATTTGAAGGTATTTTTTTCGCCACGAATAAAGCAGTAGCAACAATCCAATAAGTAATTGCAGGGTGAAAATGACCGCATCCCAAAAAGGAAGGGTCGCTGTCCCTTGGAAAAACCCCGGCATTATCTTTTTCAAAGCAAATAACAATTGAGGAATATAATAACAAACAAATAAATACAGTGTAAATCCGATACCAATAAAATAAAAAATGGTATAGAGAAGAACGGTTCTTTTCTCTTCAGCAAAAATGACTTCTTCTTGAGCAGCGGATTTTACAAATGGTACAAAACTGTTTATTTGCTGCTGGGCATTTTCCATTAAATTGTAGGATCCGGAGACGTTTTCGAAAAGGTAATACAAGTCTGTTTTCATATAAATACAGCACTGGTAGACCATACGAATGAATGTATCTAAGACAATTACATGCAGGATGCTTAAGTAAATGCCCGAAGCGTTTGAAAATAAAAACAGGCAGGTAAGTGCGATAAAAAGAATCACAGTATCAAAACAAAGTCCTGCTAAATATAAGACATTTCTATTCTTTGAAGGCAGCTTCCAAACTAGGCTCATATCGGTTTCTAACACCACGAAGAACAACCGGTGGCCAATCTCCAATCGAGTCGGCAGATTATAGGCACGCATCGCCAGCACATGACCGAATTCATGAACTAATACTAATACAAATGATAAGAACATCCATATTGGAATATTTAAAAACATATAGTCAAAGATAAATAGATCTTTAAAATTTGGGAATAATGAAGGATTAGTAACAAAAAAAGAAACGTTTACAAAAAACAAAATAATGTAAATCAATAAAGCGGTTTTATTAAAAAAGAATTTACCAAATTGAGGGGAGATCCATAAATAGCCAAGGCTTTGATTTTCCTTTTTACAAATTTCAACCTTTACACCATCAATTTCTGCAACCAGCTGTAATTCTAGAAGCTGCTCTGCAAAATCAAGCATATCTACTTCTTCGAGAGGATATTTTCCTTTTATCTGGTTTTCAATTTCACCTAAAGTTATACCTTTACTCATTAGCTCAATTGCAATTACACAAACTTCAGGCATTTCGTAAAACTCACCTGAGGTTTTATCTTCAACGATATAGTGTTTTTTATCTTTGCGGATTTCGAGAGGAATTAAAGAAAAACTTGAATTAAGAAGCTGCATCCTTAGGCCCCCTATAATCAAATAATTATAGAATAAGGATGCTAGCTTTCGCTAACACCCTTATATCTTATGGCTTAATTCCAATAAAGGCACACCACCAACACGTTGTTTTAATTTTCTTAAGCTTGCGGATTTTCATAACTCCACCTCCTAGTGTTTATTCCAAGAATAATTCTTGTGAAATTCAGCCCAAGAAGGGAATACCTTCTTAAATTCTTCCACCAAAATGGGATCAAATTGGGATCCCTTTCCATCAATGATTCGCTTATAAGCTTCCTCTATTGGTAATGCTTCACGATATGAACGAGATGAGGTCATTGCATCAAAGGCATCTGCTATGGACGTCACTCTAGCAAGGAGTGGGATTTGCTCCCCCAATAACTGATCAGGATAACCTTTGCCGTCCCATCTTTCATGATGTGACCTGATTACACAAATACATTCGTTTATTCCTTCGACATTTTTAACTGCTTCTGCACCCACACTAGGATGAGTTTTAATAATTTCAAATTCTTCCTTTGTCAATCTGCCAGGTTTCATTAATATTTTATCAGGGATATGGACTTTCCCAATATCGTGTAGCAGACAAGCATAATAAAATGATTTTTGCTCATTCTTTGAAAATTTTTCTAATTGTTGAACTAATTGTAAAGCATAACCGGCCACTCTCTCACTATGACCTCTTGTGTACGGATCTTTTAATTCAAGGGTTGCTATAACTGCTTTTACAATTCCTTGTAATTGATTATCATATGAAGTACTAATTGCCTTGACATAATTCTGAAATCTTAATAATAAAAAGAATGCCACTATGGATAAAATTATAAATAATATAATTGGCATTACCAAAAAGAACGCTTTTAATATAATAGCTGTTAAAATGTATTTTACTACGACACCTATACTAACTAACCAAAAATATCTTTTATTTAGAAATAGCGGTACTGTTAAAATCAGAAACACCTCTACCACATTTCCACTAGAATATGACTCTCCTCTTCCATTGAAGCTTATTAAATCAACAATAAAGACTGTCAACAAATAACATATAAAAAAAACATATTTAATATAAGATTGTTTATTTCCCTTATTTAAGAAATATATGACAGGAATCAATAGAATCAAAACTATATAGTTAATATTCCAGATATCACTAGGTAAACTTTGCTCCTTGTGAGAGATATAAATAGGTACAAGATAGTAATAAAAAAAGTCATAACCAAACATTATAATATAAAAGAATATTAGAAACCATTTTATAGTGCGTTTCTCTTCATGTGGTATCATAGAAACCTCCAAGCGTGTTCATCACATCACTAAAATCATCGGAATTACAAAATTTATCAAATTTCATCATTCCTCTTCATTATATCTCATAAGGAAATCCCAAGAAATAATTTATTTTGACGATTTTTGTATATTTATAGAACTATAGTTTTTGCCTAATTGGTAATGTTACAGTTACTTTTGTTCCTATTCCCAAATCACTGTCTATTTTTATTGCACCGTTATGTTCCTTAATAATTTGGTTTATTACTACTAATCCTAATCCTGTACCACTTTTTTTAGTAGTATAAAAGGGAGTCGTTAGATTCGGAATATCTTCACTTTTGATGCCACAGCCTTCATCAGAAATTGATATGTTGATTTTTCCCTCTTCTAAAAGCTGTACATTAATTTTTATTGTTCCACCATTCGTGGTTGCCTCAATAGCATTTTTTATTAAATTGATAAACACCTGTTTTAGCTGTTTTTCATCACACTCAACCAGCGGTAGATGTTCGGCATAACTTGATTCAATTATAATATTTTGTGCATCCGCCTGCTGCGACATGATTGAAATAGTATATTCGATTATTCCTTTTATATTTATTTGCTCTATCCAGATAGCTTTTGGTTTTCCAATATACATCAAATCATTAACAATAACATCTATCCGATCTATTTCCTGAATCATTATCGGATAATAAGCATTCTGGTTCGGAAATTGCTCATGCTGCAACTGAGCAAAGCCTTTAAGAGATGCCAATGGGTTACGGATCTCGTGTCCAATTGTCGCCGCCATTTGGCCGATTATCACTAATTTTTCCTTTTGGCGAAGCTCTTCATGAACAATATTTAACGACTGAATATAAGAAAAAAAACGGATTAGTAATATATACGAAATCGCTATTAATATTGCTATTACTGCAATTGGATTTAAAACATCCATCTCTTTCAAAACTACTCCAATAAAGCAGTATTTTCCAATCATTCCTATTGAGACAGCCCAAAAATATTTTTTATTTACAAATATAGGGGCAAAAAAAACAAATAACAATTCAACAATATTTCCTGATGCAAACGGCTTTGTCGTACCATAATATCTTAAAAGTAAATCTGTAAGATCAATTATTATATAACTAAATAAAATAAAATATTTAATAATATAAGGACTTTCCTTTTTAAGAAAATACAATGAGATGGGTAACATGGCCATAATAGAAATATACAACCAAACACCTAGGCCTTCATTAAAATAATCAGCGTTCCCATAAGTAGTGTATTTAGGTATAATTAAGGACCAAAAAACACTATATGTTATAAAAAATATATAGAATAACCCCAAAAAAAGTTTTATCGCTTTTTTCTCTTCATATATTAACTTAGGGCTATGGCGACCTTCATTCATCTTAAAACTCCTTAATTTATGTAATCTTTCAAAAATTACGACAACATTCACAATCTTTCTCGTACTATTTTACCATTTTCTATTAGAAAATCGATGTTTTTCGACAAAAAATGTACTTGGGAAAAATTTATTGGCACGCTTATTTAATGTCCCCTTTTTTATTTCTTGTATAATTAGATTAGTTTGGGCTACTAATTATGAAGCCCAAAGATAATCCTGCTTACAAATGTAATTTTCCAAATCCTTTTCCTGTCATTGACAAACACTAAATTTACCTTTATAATATAAAATTGTGCTTTACTTTCAAGTAACTTGGATCAAATCAGAAGACAATGTAGGAATATTATCTGGCTTTCCACGAATGTTTTATCGGAAAGACTTATTCACACTGGAACGGCTTCGGAGCCGTAAGGATGTAAGAGAGGTAGGGCTTATATCGTTTAGGTTATAAAACCTACAGTGGAAAAATGTACCGCGGCAAATGTATATAAACGTTATTTTTACATTATGAAAGCAAACAAATAAAACTTGCAGTATTCAAGTTACAAATATAGTTATAATATATAAAATAAAGCAAAATCGAAGGCAGGGGAAATTTCCTCTGCCTTCGTCCAATTCTATACCATTTTATTTTTCGATGACAACTGCCTGACTGCCCATTTGCTCCCACGCTTTAATGAAACTTTCTCGGTCGCACTTTCGATTTTTCACCCCGTATGGATCATTTACATAAATATACTTGTCATCATATCCAGTTATGGCGACGCTGTGCTCACTAAAGGTAATTTCAATTTTCCCTTGGGGAGTATTCCAAGTTTCAAACACTGAAACCGGTGCAAAGCGGGAAGTTGTAATAATCCAGACTGGAAGTCCTTGACTGACCTTTTTTAACAAATCGGTAAACGGGCTGTTTGTTAAATTGACAGCTTTATCCCCTGCATATTTTTTAGCAAGATCATATATCGGGCCATTGTAAACCCCTAGTCCTGGCCCTTTTGCCATATTCCCTACAAACCCGGCATTCGGATTTCCTTTTAATCCATTTGAATAGGATAACGGAACCGTTTTAATTTTTGCTGCCAGCTCGTTCTTCGAAACTTTCACACCATGGTAATTCAAAATCATCGCAAGGCTTGTAACTTCACAGCCATTATAAAGCATTGGATGGTCCATCTGATTGATGAACGGGACATCCAACAGTTTGTTTTTGGGCAATATCGGGCCGTCTTTTTGAAGCGCAAATTGACGAGACTTAAGCGGCGGTGCTTCTTTTACTGTTACTGGCGCAGCTTGATTTGCCTTCACAGCTAAAATTGTCTTAGCTCCAAAAATTGATATGGCTAGAATTATAACGAACATTAACCATTTCTTCATACCATCGTTTCATTCCTTGTCAAAATCATGGTAAACCTATAGTATTTCATTACTACCATATCAAAAGTTTCTAAGGTAATAAAGAGTTAATTTTCAAACAATAGAACTAGAAAGCTTAATTCCTAACTTCGCTTTTACCGATTTTCCGTATAACTTGGTTAATTACCTCTGAAAAGACAAGTCCAAAAGCAATGGTCCCTGCCAGCATAAAGACTTTTGCTGCCAATCCTAATGCTGAATTATAATCGTTCTCAACAAAATTTCGCATCGAATCATAAGCGAGTCCGCCGGGAACTAATGGAATAATTCCGGCAACGCTAAAAATAATAACTGGAGTTTTATAAAACTTTGCTAATTGCTGACTTAAAACTGCGATAAAAATCGTTGCTGCTAACGTGGCCAGAACTGCATTTTCTGAATAACTGTTCAGAATATAATAAATCATCCAGCCGCCCATACCGATCAACCCGCATTTGATTAACGTATTTTTCGGAGCATTAAAAATAACTCCAAAGGCACTGGTTGCAATAAAGCTGGTGAATAATTGTATGAATAAATCCACTTTAATTTCCCCTCCCTTACAAAAATGATACAACAAAGGCTATTCCAGCCCCAATCGCAAAGGCTGTCAGAAATGCTTCCGCTCCCTTTGACAATCCGGCAACTAAATGCCCTGCCATTAAATCTCTTATTGCATTCGTCACTAACAGCCCGGGAACTAACGGCATGACAGAGCCTATAATAATTTTGTCCAATTGTTGTCCCATACCCATATGGACAGATAGGAACGATAGCAGCCCAATGACAAACGCAGCTAGAAATTCGGAGAAAAATTTGACCGAGACAACACGGTTAAAATAAACAAAGCTTAAATATCCTGCCCCTCCGGAAATCAATGCAGGAATAAAGTCATTCCAGCCGCCATTATACATAATCATGAAACAGCCGCTTGCCAGTGATGCCGCTGCTGCCTGGACCAAAATCGGAAACGTTAAATTCATGGAGTTAATTTCGTTTAATTGATCGATTGCCTGTTTTAGATTAATATCACCACTGCTAATTCCTCTTGAAATACTATTAACCATCGCCACCTTTTGTAAATCGGTTGATCGTTCAGAGATCCTGATTAATTTGGTCCTGGTAGGTCCATTCCCTTCAGCTGAAAAAATAATTCCCGTCGGTGTGACAAAGCAGTTCGTGTTTTCAATACCAAAAGCAGCTGCCATCCTTGTCATCGTATCCTCTACCCGGTACGTTTCTCCTCCGGATTGGAGCATGATTTTCCCCGCCAGCAAACAAACCTCCATAATCTCTTTTGTTTTTACTACTTGTTCTTCCATTTTCTCACCACATAACCTTATCATTATTCATTTAGTCTAAATCAAAACAAGTTCCTGAATCAATCCTCATTGCCATTTTAAGCCATATATCAGAAAAGGCTGAAAAGACAAAAAAAGGAGCGCTCCTCTCATGTACTTTCGAAGGTTTTTTCTCTGGGCTTTTGACCATAGTATTTTCTGTTTTAGACTGCTGCATCTAAATCAGGACAATCAGCGGGGTTGAATAATTTGAAAATTTAGGTATTATAATATTTAGTAAGTCGAAGCAATCAACAGAAAGAAGTGTTATTCTGTGAATCAACAGGGAAAGGCGAAGCGTAATTTATGGATTATGTGGTTTGCTAACTTCTTTGTATCCGGCAGCATGACCATGGTCCTTCCGTTTATCTCATTGTATATTGAGTCATTCGGAAATTTCTCAGTAACATATGTTCAGCATTGGTCCGGTCTGACATTTGCTATAACATTCGTATCAGCCTTTATTTTCTCACCTATCTGGGGAAAAATCGGCGACCGTTACGGCAGGAAAAAAATCTTAATTATTTCTGGACTCGGCATGGCCTTCTCCATTTTTCTAATCGGATTTGCCCAATCCGTGTGGCAGTTATTCTTTCTCCGCTTTTTCATGGGCTTTTTCTCAGGCTTCATTCCGATGTCGCAAGCATTTATCTCCACCCAAACACCGAAGGAAATTGCGGGGCGGGTTCTTGGCACTTTACAAACAGGAAGCATCACCGGTTCTTTGTTAGGGCCAATGCTCGGCGGAGTATTAGCTGATACTCTTGGGTATTCGACCACCTTCAAATGGACGTCAATTGCCATTTTCATTTCAGCCCTGCTGGTGATGACCACAAAGGAATTTCGCATTGAGGTGCGTTCTGGGGCAAAATCTCATTATTCCAGTAAAGAGGTTTTAATGCATATCACGAGAAATCCAATCTTGTTAACGGTTTTACTCATATCTGCACTTGTACAAATTGCCCATTTCAGTATCCAGCCGATTCTATCTTTATTCGTCAGTGAACTGCATGGTAAGTCAAATATCGCTTTTTATTCAGGGATTGCTTTTTCAGTTGCTGGGTTGGGTAATTTACTGATGTCGCGGAATTGGGGGAAAATCGCAGATAAGTACGGGTATATTAAAATTCTGGTAATCCTCCTCTTTGCAGCTGGAATTATTTATCTACCTGGGGCTGCGGTGACAAGTTTTTGGCAATTAGTTTTAATCAGATTTTTACTAGGGGCCGCAATTGGCGGTATTATTCCGGTAAGGATAGCCTATATCCGTCAGGAAGCTCCGATTGCAATGCAGGGTGAGGTGCTGGGGTATAATAACAGTTTGCGGTTTCTGGGTAATATTATCGGACCGATGCTCGGCGGTTTCGTTTCCGGCTACCTCGGTTTCTCGGCGGTATTTATCAGTACAAGTATGCTGCTCATTATCAGCGGTTTCATTTTGCTAGTAACCATGAACCGGAATCCAAAGCTGGTAAAACGTCCGGCATGATGGTGAGTTCATGAGAACTTAAACATGGAAATATAAAGGAATGTTGTTGTCATGAACCATCTATGAGTACTAAGCCCAGTGGTAATATGTC
>NZ_BNDS01000019.1 GCF_014656545.1 Neobacillus kokaensis | reverse complement strand
AGAGCGTATAGGCGACCGAGCACAATAAAAAAGGAACAGCAGGGTAGCCAATAGAGCGTATAGGCGACCGAGCGCAATAAAAAAGGAACAGCAGGGTAGCCAATAGGGTTGATAAGCGGGCGAAATCCTCAATAAAGAAGACATTCGGTCGGTTATTGATTTTTATAGAATCCTAAAGACTTTTTTGCAGAATCATAAGACTTATTTCACAATCTGTTTCAATTAGATTTTCTTGTAGAATATTCTCGTAACCAGTCAGGTATTGGCCTGAGGTTAGCTTTACGGCGTTCGCGCTTAATTCTCTCCCTCCCTTCCTTAATCCAAGTCTGTAATTTTTCAGGACAATCATTCTCCTCCGATGTAAATACGGCAATATCCGAAATAGTAGGGGGAAATCGACTAATGCGAATGTGTTTTTTTAGCTTCGCCATCACTTTCTCATAATCCATTTCAGAGCAAATTTTGAACCAATACTGAATCGTCTCGTCCTTGGTAGTACAGTGAGGATAAACAGATTCGATTAATACCAATAATTGAAAAACCTCTTTCTTGGTCATGTATAGCGCTCTCCTCTAGTTCATATTTTATCTCCAATAGCCATCACCCGTTCTGTTATGAAGGCGCGATTTACGCCTGATGCCGGCCGCGCTTCTTCTCTTCCACAAGTATTATCCGAATCTCACCACTCGTAGACCTTTTTTGATAAGTTTGTCGACTGTGCCGTACTCCTAGCAAGGGACTTTTCTCATCTTTCTTTGTTTTTTATAAAAGAAAACAGGCAAAAGGACATGGTCATTGTATTGGTGTTTTATGAAAAAAGTCTTAGCTGGGCAGCAGATGTCGAATTATATTACGGAATTTTCTACATAAAGTTACAATTATATTACATTACCGACAGTTCTATTGTGTTTAGTCCATTTGGAATATAAACTAGTAATATATTACGAGTTTGAATTAATGATAGGTATCAAAGGAGATTTTGCAATGATCAAGAAACTACTAAAATATTCGGTATCAGTTGCCGTTCTCACTTCTATGTTTCAAGTTACGCCTGCATTTGCAGAGCGGCCGGTGACACAAGAACAAATTAATGCAACAGAAGGACAGATCGATGACCTTCAAGGCAAGATTCAACAATTAGATGACCGCATTATCATGTCAATGGAGAAAAGCCAGGCATTAAAAGAAAAGATTAACGAACAACAAGGAAAAATTAAAGAAACAGAAACAGAAATTAAGGAAGCCAAAGAGGCCTTAGAAGTTCACAAACAGATTTATTCAGAGCGCCTAAAAAGCCTTCAGTCAGAAGGGAAAGAGTCACTAGCAACCTATGCGGAACTTTTGATTACTTCTAAAGACTTCTCACAGTTTATGACTCGATTCACCGCGATTTCTGCCATTTTGCAAAATGACTCTGACTTATTAACTGGTTTAAATGAAAAACAACAGGCATTAAATAGTGCAGAGGAAAAGTTACATAACCAATTAGATAAGTTAAAGCAGGACCAGACTGACTTAGCTTCAGAGCAGCAAAGCATTAAGGCTGATAAGGGAGAAATTTCTAGGGCTTTGGCAGCTGCGAAAGACACGTTACAGAACCAAAAAGATCAGTATGCACAACAAGAGGCTGAAAAAGAAGCGGCACGTCAGGCGCGGTTAGCTGAACAGCGTGCACAGGAACAACAGCGTGCACAGGAACAGGCTAGTCAAGAGGCACAGCAGCCTGAGCAGCGTGTAACGCAGCAAGAAGAGCGGCCGCAAGCTCAATCCAATCAGCAGCAAGATCGACCAAAAGCATCTGTAAAAAACGAATCTAAGTCAACATCATCAGATGATGGCGGTGGTTCAACTGCTTCTGCAACGGCAAGTCAGGTCATTGCCAATGCTAAAAAATATTTAGGCGTTCCTTACGTTTGGGGCGGGACTACACCAAGAGGATTTGATTGTTCAGGATTTACGGGATATGTGTTTCGTTCTGTAGGCATTAATCTCCCAAGGGTGTCACGTGACCAGCAAGATTTTGGAACTAGAATTTCCTTGAGTCAAGTACGACCAGGAGATTTAGTATTCAGGGGTAATCCAGCATACCATGTTGGTATTTATATTGGAAATGGACAATATATCCATGCACCGCAAACCGGTGATGTTGTAAAAATTTCTTCTTTTAATCCGTCTAAGTTTACTACTGCTGCTAGAGTATTGCATTAATAGCAGAAATCTTTTGAGATACCTATCTAAATCATAAATTAAAAATAAAGAGCCTTGTTCCGGATTGCGGAATAAGGCTCTTTTTCCTTTTTTAGCCGGTTATTGATTTTTTATGGGAAAGCATGATTTAAAATTTAGCACGTATATGTATTAAGAAAAAAGTTTGCTATATGAAAGGAGATTAAATTTTGAGCAATCATGCAGGTAATCAAAATGGACCTTTCAATATTTATAGTTATTATGTTGGTTATAATCCACCGACAACAGTAAATCCTTATCCCCGATATCCTAAAATCCATAACCGGTCATTCTTAAGTCCCTTTACCTTTGTGGTAGGGGATGTCACCATTAATAGCAATACTTATGTCGGCCCTTTTGTAAGCATACGAGCTGATGAAGGGACGCCATTTTATATTGGAAGCAACAGTAATTTACAGGATGGTGTTATTCTTCATGGCTTAAGAAATAAATATATCCAAAAGAGTAATAAAAGGTATTCCATTTATATAGGCAATAAGGTTTCCTGTGCTCATGGGTCACTGATTCATGGCCCTTGTCGGGTTGATGATGATGTATTTATCGGTTTTAAAGCGATCGTCTATAACGCTGTGATAGGGGAAGGCTGCTTTATTTCATCAAGTGCTGTGGTAACGAATGGAGTCAAATTAAAACCCAATTGCTTTGTTCCTCCTGGAGCCAATATCGATACTCAGGAAAAGGCGAACAGGTTATCACCAATGCCTAAAAATGAAGAGGAGTTTGCCAAAGAGGTTCAGCGGGTTAATCAAGAATTTCCGGCTTCTTATTCCATATATTTTGGGAAGAATAAATGTTCATGCGGCTTTCCTTATTAGGAATGTTTATAAAATAACCTGGAAATAAGTTAATGTTTTCAAATGAGAATGTCTTTATCGTCAAATGGCACCGGTAGATCAGCAAAAGAAGTTTTTCCGAAATGGAAAAAGAATAGATTAGTTGAAACGTGGAGACGGTTCATTTGTTTTATATTTTGTCTATGAAACGCAAGAACCGTCCCTCAGTATCTGCTATTTTCTAATTAGGCTGTACAAAGAGGATCCAACTAAATCGCCAGCTTCTTTTAAACGATCTATACTGATATGCTCAATTTTATCTAGTGGTGTATGGTAATAAGGTTCAAGATTTGCTGTTCCAGGCTCACGGCGGATAAAGTTTACTGCTGGGATACCCGCATCATGGAATGAAACATGATCAGAGGCACCGCGCTGGTAGAGAACCAATTGAGAAGGTGTGCCGATTCGTTCTGCTGTTGCCTTTGCGGTATCCGTCACGATGTTTGCCTTACCATCCACAGTGTTCATATAAATTGCTGTAGCTTTTTCCCAGCCGGTACCAACCATGTCCATGTTAAAATTCGCAATGCTGCGGTTGATTTCGTCTTTACTTAACTGGCTGACATAATATTCTGAACCGACTAAGCCGATTTCTTCTGCCCCGACAAAGACAAAACGTAATTCCTTATCAATTGGGTAGCTCTTTAGAACATTTGCCAATTCTAACGCTACAGAAGTTCCTGAAGCATTATCGCTTGCTCCCGGTGCAAATGGAACGCTGTCGAAATGTGCGGAAACATGTACAATGTCATGTTTCTCACCCTTTTGTGGAGTTCTGGTGGCAATAATGTTTTGTGATTTCGCATTTGCAATCCGGTCTACCTTCAGCGTGACAGTTTTACCTTGAGCTGCCACGTCCTTTAGCAAAGCTTCACCGCTTGTTTTTGTAATTCCACCAACAGGTACCGTGGCATTGCCGCCAATCGAAGGGTTTAATGGACCTGGCTGATTAACATTATCATAGATTAATACTCCGATAGCTCCCGATGCAACGGCATTATCAATTTTTTCCTTAAACGTAATCTCACCTCGTGAAATAAGAGCAATCTTTCCTTTGACATCAGCGGTAAAATCGGCTGTTTTCCCTAACCCAGCATTAAAGAGCTGTGACGTAATTCCATCACTTGAGGTAGATGCTGAACCTGCTGGTATATTAACGAGCACTTCATTGTTGTCACTCGTATGTAAGTGTCCAATCATTTTGTCAGGAATGCTAAATTCCTGAGTCTCAACTTTGTAACCTAATGATAATAGGCGCTGTTTGATGAATTCGGCAGCCTTTTGCTCGCCCTCAGTACCAGTAACACGTGGACCAATCGTTTCCGATAAATAGTGGACATCCTGAAAAATTCGTTCGGCATTCACTCTCGCAATTGTTTTCTGGTCGAATGCCTTCACACTAGGGTTATCGATATTCTGTGCTGCCGCTTGGACCTGAGTAGTCAGATTCACTGGAGTAAAATACAAACCAGAAGTTACCAGCATTGAAGATAATAGTATAGCAGAACGCTTTTTTCCTTTTTTCAAAATAAATCCCTCCTAAAGTTTAAATCCCAAGAATGTATTCGCTTACATTTTTGGAAATCCTTCTCACTTTTTAAAAAATGAACCTTTAGGACTAATAGAATAGTTGCCGTGGATAATATTTTGGTACTTAGGGTTTACTTATTGTAAAAATAGTAAGTTTTACAGAGCCTAAAATAAAAAAACTTGTAGAACCATCATGGTCTACAAGTTTTTTATTTTTTATATACCTGTAATCAACAAAAAGAATCTTTTGAATTTGGATTCTTTAAGCCGAATAAAGGACGGATATATAATGCCAAGAAGGTCCCTAGCATTGCCATAATCATCCAAACCCAGCCGTGAAGACTGAAGGAAGCAATTCCGCCGAAATAGGCGCCAATATTACAGCCGAATGCCAGACGTGAACCGTACCCCATTAAAAGGCCGCCGATAATAGATGCCCCAGCTACTCCAGGCTTAATTTTTTTAGGTTTAAATGTACCTTGGAAGGAGGCTGAAATAAATGCCCCTAAAATAATCCCAAAATTCATGACACTTGTTGAATCCGCTAAAACTGTCTTTTTAAGTGCTTCTCCATTTGCTCCTGAGAAAAATCCCCAGCTAGTGACATCTACACCTGCAGCCATAAGGGTTTTGGCGCCCCAAAGAGCAAAGGCAGAGGTAATTCCCCATGGAGTCCCTCTAACTGTTAGGGTTAAAGCATTTAGCACTGCTAAAACAATAGCAGCTGTAAACAATGGCCAAGAACCACGAAGGACCCTTTTCCAACCCGTTGTGGTAGGGAGAGGCTTCATCATTGGCGGATTTTTCTTTTTCGTAATGATAATGGTAATCCAATAAATCGCTGCAAAAACTACTAATTGCAGGAGCCATGCTCCGAAATAGCCAAGTCCAGTCGATTCTGCCAAAGAGATCGGCGGGAGGCTTGGAGTATCCTCCATCCAGAATGTAAAATGATAAGCACCTAGAGTGGAACCAATAATAAAGAAAGTAAGCGTTAAAATCATTGAGGATGAACCGCCGCCTAAATTATATAAAGTCCCCGACGCACATCCATTACCAAGCTGCATCCCAATTCCGAATAAAAATGCACCAAATATCACACTTACTCCGACAGGTGAAACATATCCCTTAGGTGTAATACCGGTAAAGCTGAACCCCGTACTCAGGATAATAGCAAATAATGTGGTTGCGACGACAAACATCAGCATATGAGCTTGAAGCCCTTGAACATTACCAACAGAAACGAGCCTGCGGAAGGCTGACGTAAATCCAAAACGTGCATAAAGTAAAGTCGCTCCAAGGAATAGACCTATTATAAATAAGCTTCCTTGAATCCAATTTGCCGAATGAACAATCGCTATTAATAAAATTAGTGACAAAAGAATCCCAATAGAAACTAATTTCTTTTGCATGGGACTAAGCTTTGTAATGAAAGTTGTAGACTTATGATTCCATGATTTATGGTTAAAATCTGATGTCGTATCTATTACAGTCTGTGCCAATTTTTCCACCTCATATTCCGATAAGATTAGTGTGATTAATACTTTAATATACTAATATGAATTAAACAAAAAGTAAAGAGGCGATATACAATGGGGTTCCATAACTATCAAAGCACAGTTAACATTTTTTTGCCGGAAAAAATTTTATGGTTTTCTTAAATAAAAATGGTATTTTAGACTATATATAATGATATTTTCATAGTATGTATACAAAATTGTACGTAAAGTAGAGGTAATTGTAATGAGTGAAAAACTGATACTTAATGCCGATATCTGTTATCGGCGCGCTGAGGAGCAGGCCGTGGAGTATTTTCAAATCCTTAAGGTGCTGGTCTCGCAAAAAAACTATATCTCTACCCTTACAAAAGATATACAATCATGGAAACACAACCATATCCGCCATCATTTTTTTTCACTGGGAAAGCAAAAAACGACTTCTCGAGGATATCACCCTTATATTCGCTGGCTGGATTACACAGGAAAACTGGAGTCGTATCTTGATCGAAGCATCTCTTATATTTATATGCGGGACTTAGGCAAAGCACTAGGCTCACCTGACACTCAGTTAAGGGTTTGGCGTACGGTTGACACTCTAAAAAATTATTTGATTGATCGAAATAATAAACATGAAACCTTCAGCATGGCCGGGTTGTACCGCTGGGCACAAAAAGAAGGTATTGAAACGACTATGATTTGGCTGTTAGACAAATTAAAGACGGTAAGCGCAAAAATTCCCGAAGGTATGGATGCAGTGCATGCTCAGCGAAAATTGATTAAAATCATTGCTGGGGTCATCATGCATGTGCTT
This sequence comes from Neobacillus kokaensis, assembly GCF_014656545.1. Taxonomy (GTDB): domain Bacteria; phylum Bacillota; class Bacilli; order Bacillales; family Cytobacillaceae; genus Neobacillus; species Neobacillus kokaensis. The sequence goes on along the minus strand of NZ_BNDS01000019.1, from coordinate 87,152 downwards.
GAAGAGATGGAGGAGGATGTTTCACCTGAAAAACGAATTCAAAAACTAGATAAAGCGATTAGACTTGGTTATGCCTATGGTTTGACATATCCCTTCATTGATGACCTTCTGGACTCTAATATTTTATCCTCAGCAGAGAAAAGGCGATATTCCGATTTGATTTGTACCACCCTTATCACAGGGACTGTACCGAGATTGGGTAACTGGACTGGAAAAAACTCAAATCTAATACGGTTTATACATTCAGAGCTTACTGAAGCGTTTGATTACATTAAAGCCAATCAGCGGGAAACGAATAGAAAAAACTTTTTCGAGCAGGCCTATGTTTTTTTCCTATCTCAAGAAATCGACAGGATGAAGGATCTTAAGCGTACAGATTACACTAATGAGGAGCTTTATATCCCAATCATTTTAAAATCAGCTTCTTCCAGATTGATTGCCCGTTCTGTTATCAGTGCCCCGGAGGATGAGGGCTTTGACAATCGGACATTCTATTACGGAATCTACAATCAGCTTGCAGATGATTTTGCCGATCTGTTTGATGACATGAAGGATGGGGCGGTAACACCTTATACTTATTATCTGAAATACCATGAAAAACGTAAGGATTTGATCAATCCTTTTGAATTGTACTGGGCGGTCATTGCTAATTTGATTCATAATGTATATCAGTCAGATCCCAAGACCTGTGAAGTCATCCTTGGTCGAGCTATAAATGGGCTAAAAAGGTTTAAAGAACGAGTAGGTACCGAGAAATATAATGAGGTAATGAGTCTATTTGCTCTCGGAAATCCAAAATTTAATCATCTTATTCAGAAAATGGTGCGGAAAGCGGATGATGTTGACTTTTTTGATAAATTACTTCGGGACCATATCATTACGATTCTAAAGGAAGAGCAGAAAGAGCGGGAAGAATTTTTAAATATATTTGAAACTGTACGTAATGAAATTAACGGTATGCTGAAAATCGGCGGGCATAATATATTGCTTGGAGATCCAATTATCGATGCAGCCAATTACAGTCTAGAGGGAAATGGAAAGCGGCTCCGACCCATTATTACTTGGTTCATGGGTGTGAAAGAATATGGATTGAAAAAATCAGCCGTTGGACCGCTTCTTAAATCATTGGAATATATGCATACCGCTTCCTTAATTTTTGATGATCTTCCGTCCCAGGATAATTCGTCAAGCCGCAGGGGGCGGTCAACCTTGCATATGACATATAATATTGCTATTGCAGAATTAACTGGTCTCTTTTTGACCCAAAAGGCAGTTGAAGAACAGACATTTCTTGAGCAATTTAATTCAAAAACGGTGTTAAACTTGGTTCGCTATTCGGCCAAGATGACGGCAGATATGTGCCGAGGCCAGGCGATGGATTTGGAATCAAAAGGGAAATCATTGACGCTGGAGCAGCTGAATGTGTTGAGCTTTTATAAAACGGGGATAGCGTTTGAGGCTTCTCTAGTTATGCCTGCCATGCTTGCGGAGGCAGGTGAGTCCGAAATCGATGCTTTGAAAAAATATGCTAAACATACTGGGGTTGCTTTTCAAATCAAAGATGACCTGCTGGATGTCGAAGGGGATATAGAGTCACTTGGAAAACCCTCTGGTCAGGACGCTGAAAATAACAATTCTACTTTCGTTTCTATACTAGGTCTCGATGGAGCAAGAAAAGAGATGTGGAATCATTACTGTCTGGCTGTAGAGGCGTTGCAGGAAGTCCCCCGCAATATACCCTTTTTAAAGCATTTATTGGATTATATCGTGAACAGGGAGCGTTGATGAAAAAACATGGGAACGGTTTTTCTGCTTCCTAAAGGAAGCAAAAGCACCATACCCATGTTTTACTTTAATTTATTTTCCTATTGCCTTTACAATTTCAACAGCAAATTCTGCACCATATTGGCCTGCAGTTTCTAAATCCTCAATTTTATCACCTGAAACTTCTGAGTTTGAAACGGTTCTAATCGATAAATAAGGGATATTAAAAGCTTTAGCTACTTGAGCAACCGATGCTGCTTCCATCTCTTCTACACTTGTTCCGGCTTTCTCGTGAAACCATTGAATTCGATCCACTTCTCGGTTCCAAAAGTCTGCACTGCCGACTTTTCCTTCAACCACTTTTCCATGTGAATATTTATTAGCAACGCTAAGAGCAGCTTTTACTAATTCAGGATCGCTCTTAAAAGATTCATATTCCACCTTTTTACCATTTTCTCTTATGCTTGTAGCCATGAACTTCCATGTTTCTGGCTTCATTCCCTCGCCATCATCTAAATGTTCAGACCTCATGCTGCCAATATTCATGACCTCGGTGCCAATTACTGTATCAAATACATGAATATTCGGGTCATGTCCTCCTGCAGTTCCTTGATTAATAATGACCTTTGGATGGTATTTATCAATAAGTAATGTTGTTGAGGCAGCAGCATTTACCATTCCAATCTCAGTTCTTGATACAACTACTGGGATTTTGTCAATTTTTCCAGTATAAAAGGTGTAATTTCCAATTTGTTCTTCTTTATAATTCCTCATTGCCTTTAGGAGAGCTGAAATTTCAATGTCCATTGCTCCTTGAATAGCAATCGGCTGTTCTGTTTTCTTTTGTTCGTGTCCGGCTTTTTTGTTCTCATTTTTTATCGATGAAAAACCAGCAAGCAATAATGCACTAATCAGCATTACAGCAAAAAACGAGATTGTCATCCTTTTGTTCATAATTTTTTAATTCCTCCTTAACGTAAAACGAACATTAATGGTTTAATATAACAACAATGTTCGTATATTGTTATATTCTACAATAACGAATGATGGCGTTCAAGATAAAATGAATAGGGATTTTGTCCTGTTTTTAGTTTTAACAAAGTAATAAAAATCATAATGAAAAGTAAAAAATAAAGGTCTTTTTACTTTCTTAAAGTAAAAGACCTCTAATATGGCGGCGATTTTTCATGGTATTTGCCTTATGAAACAGAAGAACCTCCTCCTTGTATTATCGCTTAGTAAAGTTTTCGTGGAGATGGCGAGAGAGCAGGATTTGGAGGTAGTCGTCTGGGTTATTGAGCTTTAGTTTTAGTAGTTCTTCTATTTTTTTAATTCGGTGATAGAGCGTGTTTTTATGAATGTGAAGTGTTTCTGCTGTTTCTGAGATCGATTGATTTAGTTTGATATAGGTGAACAGTGTTTTTTCTAATTCGTTATTTTGTGCTTTTTCAGTTCGCAATGGTCCTAAAATATCTTCGATAAATCGTTCTATTTCAGGAGATGGCAGGGTCATGAATAAGCGGTTAATTCCCATCTTTTTGTAATTCATGATGCCCGTTTTTTGACGATTGATAGAAAATGATAGTGACTTCGCTGCTTCATCAAAGCATTTTGACACAAATTCAATCCCCTGATAGGTGGTACTTAAGCCGGCCTGCATGGTGATTTCCTCTTGATTTCCCCACCTGAATAAAAGCGAGTCAAGGGCTTCTGTCATGTAGTCAATTTCTTTCGGGTCCTTTGCTGAAAATAGGACCGTTATTTTATTATGAAAGCCAAAGATCAGTGTGCCTTGTTCCGGCAGCCGCCGCTTCATTCTTGAAATGAAACGATGAATAACCGCTTCAAGTATTTGTAAATCTGAATAGGAGATGATTTCAATTAGTAATACAGCAAAGTATGAATTTGTTTGAATGCCTAAAGATTCACCCATTTCCGCCAATAAATAATCATCCTTGCATTTCACCAGGTCATTAAAAGCCTCATGTGTCTTTTTATAGTATACTTCAGCCTGTGTTTTCTGCTTTGTCAACTCAAGTGCCAAAATCGAACTTGCTTGTTCAATTGTCATTTTATCCTGTGAGGCTATCGGCGTGACTAGCGGAATAATGATACAGCCTAGAGAAACGCGGTCTGAAAGAATAGGGTAAATATAGTAGCTGATCTCCCGCTGCTCATAAATTTCTATAAAAAACGGTCTGTTTTTTGTTCTTAGAATGGCGGAAAACTCTTCGTTACTTAAGTAGGGATAGCTAATGGTTGTTTTTGGATAAAGTTGGGAATCAAGATTATCATAAAAGAAAATCTCTCTATTCATTATTCGGTTTAATTCTGGAATAATTGATTCAATGCTTTTATTTTGTAATGAAATCCTCGTAAGAGTTTCATGGATTTTTGCCCTTTTGATAAGAATATTATTTTTTTCCTCAAGTGTTTTGGTTAATTTAATAATTTCCGCTAATTGTTCATTTTTTTCTTTAAATAGCCTGGCATTGTGTATCGCAATCGCTGCCTGCGCTGCAAAGCCCTCTAACAATTGTAAATCGTCTTCCGTTAAATTCCCTTTCGCGTCATACTGTTGTACGGTCATGACACCAATAGTATTGTCCTTTACAATTAGCGGTACGCTAATCAGTGCTTTTAATTTTAAATGGTTGCTGGCATCTTCAATATAGTCTAAATTTTGTTTAGAGATTGTTGCCATCCCCTCATAAATTTCCGAACGTGAATAATAAATAACAGGTTTGCTAGTGATGAATACTTTTCCGGTAATTGATTCGCCTATTTTTATTTTGATTTCTTGAAGTTTTTCATTAAATCCTATGGCTGATTTAACGAATAGCTCTTTTGTTTCTTCATTATACAGTTGTACGTAGCCGGCATCCGCAGCTGAGATAACGTTAATGGCATGGGTAACGATATGATCTAACACTTCGTTTATTTCTAACGAAGATGTTATAGAACGAATGCTTTCAATTATACTAGTAAGCTGATGACTTTTTTTCACAATAACACCTCCATATTATTATTATACAAAAACCGTTCTTTTATTGTGTGTTCGAACAACGGAGATAGGTTTTTGTTGTGTAGTTAAACATTGAAATAATTTTCAGATATTTTATAATCTTTATTATACAAAAATAAATCTGTCTAAAATTGTCGAAAGTATGGGAGATGGCTAATATGAATAAACTTTATGAACTTTTAGATAAAGCATACGAAGAAATGGTAAGTGTACGTCGTTATTTGCATCAATATCCTGAATTGGGCTTTCAAGAGGAAAATACACCAAAATATATTGCGGAGTACCATAAGAAGCTTGGTCATGAAGTGCGGACTGGCGTAGGCGGCCGCGGTGTTGTTGCAACTTTACGCGGTGGTATGCCTGGACAGACGGTTGCGCTTAGGGCAGACTTCGATGCACTGCCGATTCAAGAAGAAACAGACGTTCCTTATAAATCTAGGGTTGATGGTCTTATGCACGCTTGTGGTCACGATAGTCATACAGCAACCTTGTTAGTACTAGCAAAAGTATTAAACAGTATGAAAGATGAAATTGAAGGAAACGTTGTGTTCATTCATCAGCACGCAGAAGAGGTTTTACCTGGCGGGGCGATTGCCATGATTGAGGATGGCTGCCTGGATGGTGTCGATGTCATCTTTGGACAGCACATCTGGTCACTTTTACCGGTTGGATCAATTGAATATCGTACAGGGCCTGTTATGGCTGCAGCCGACTTTTTTAAAGTCGAAATCCAAGGCCACGGTGGACATGGATCACAGCCTCATCGGACAAAAGATAGTGTCGTAATTGGCGCCCAGCTGGTCAATAATTTGCAGCAAATCGTTTCCCGCCGGGTCGATCCGCTTGATTCAGCTGTTCTTTCCATTGGTTCTTTCGAAGCAAAAAATGCACCAAATGTCATTGCCGATACAGCAAAGATTGCGGGCACAGTGAGAACTTTTAAAGAAAGCACTCGTGAGCATGTGGAAAAAGAAATTGAACGGATTATTAAAGGGACTTGTATCGCTGGGGATGTCGACTATACCTTTGAGTATCAAAAAGGGTATCCTGCAGTTGTCAATCCGAAAGAGGAAATGGAGTTTGTAGTAGATATCGCAAGAACAGTTCCAGGTGTAACAGATGTTGTGGAATGTGAACCGCATATGGGCGGAGAAGATTTTGCTTACTATTTAGAGCATGTAAAAGGAGCCTTCTTCTTTACCGGAGCACAAAATCCAGAGGTGCATGCAGTATTTCCACATCACCATCCTAAATTCAATATTGATGAAAAAGGTATGCTGATTGCAGCGAAAACATTAGGAGCAGCAACATTAACTTATCTACAAAATAGTAAGTAAAAATTTAATGGGAAGAAGGTTGATTCTACATAAATAGAGTAGACTCAGCCATTTAACCGAATTGTAATTTCTGAATATTCAATTAAATATTAAGGGTTTAGATACTTGTTTAATGAAAGGAAGTCATGCTATGTCGCAAATGTTAGCATTGGTAATTGTTTTAATGATTTTATTTATTGGTGATTTTGTTTCTGTTCGTACAAAAGCCTGGGTACCATCTGTATTTATATGTGCAGTCTTGTTCCTGCTGGGCTATTGGACTTTCTTTCCCAAAGAAATCGTCGCCGTTGCAGGTGTACCGCCGGTTGTAGCAACTATGGTCATCTATTTAATTATTACAAACATGGGAACATTACTCTCACTTAAAGAATTGAAAGCACAATGGAAGACAATTATCATATCACTTGCAGGAATCGTAGGGATTATTGCGATCCTTTTTGGGATTGGAATGTTCATTTTCGATTTCCGAACAGTTATAGTTGCCATTCCTCCGTTAGTTGGCGGATTAGTATCTGCTGTGATCATGTCTGAGGGTGCGAAGGAAGCTGGTTTAGTCAGTTTATCGGTTTTCGCCATCGTGATTTATGTGATGCAAGGCTTTGCGGGGTACCCATTAACATCTATTGTTTTGAAAAAAGAAGGGAAAAGACTTCTTGGACAGATTCGTAATGGAAATCTTGCTGTCAAAGGAGAAGAAGCAGGAGCATCTGCACAAGCTGAGCTAAAGCTTTTCAAAAAGCTCCCTGACAAGTACAATACGGATTTTTTCAAGTTTTTACGGCTTGCTGTAGTAGGGTTCGCAGCATACCTAGTATCTACTGCACTAGCTCCAATTATCTCAATTAGTCCATTTGTTCTTTGTTTGTTATTCGGTGTAATTGCTAGAAGCATCGGATTTTTAGAAAAACAGCCGCTTCAAAAAGCAAATGGCTTTGGGATCGGCATTATGATTCTTATGCTCTTTGTGTTTGATGGATTAAAACATGCGACACCAGATATGATGCTGGAAATTTTATATCCACTAATCGTATGTATTGTTCTGGCCGTTATCGGTATGTATATTTTCTCTTTCATCATAGGAAAGGTTTTAAAAGTCAGCAAAGAAATGGCATTTGCTGTTGCACTTACTGCATTATATGGATTTCCAGCAGATTATATCATCACTACTGAAGTAATTAAATCCTTAACAGCTAACGAAAACGAACGAGAAATACTAACCAGCCATATGCTGCCACCAATGCTCGTCGGAGGATTCATCTCCGTCACAATGGTCTCAGTCGTCTTGGCAGGCATTTTCGTAGGATTTTTATAAAATAGATGAAACATGGGATCGGTTCTCATGTTTCATTTTTTTAAATAATAGAGTAATAGCTTTAATGTATTACAAATATTAGTATAATTAGTAATTAACTCCTAGTTGATATAGTAGTTTCTACCCTTATTGGAAAATTTCAAATAGTATAATATTGATAGGAATACAATAACTAGGAGTGATTTAATTGAAGAAACCGTTTTTATCCATCGCCCTAGCATCAACATTGGCATTTGGTGCAATAGGTACTCAGGCAGTTTTCGCCCAAGAGACGGGGACTGTCCACGAACAGCCTTTAAAGGTATTTGATCACAAGGTGATTAAGCATATTAATGCCGAAAACATTTACAATAATATTGCTTATCTATCCAAAACACCTAGGGTAGCAGGTACTGAGGCAGAAGATAATGCGGTGAAGTATATTAAAGAACAGTTCGAATCATATGGCTATGAGGTTGAAATCCAACCGTTCCAATATTTTGGATACACACCTCCGCATACCATTCAATTATCCGTTGAAGGTTATGATGGGGAACTTAAACCCGCTTCGTTTACATACACTGTAAGCGGAAATGTCGCCGGCGACTTGGTTTATGCGGGACTTGGGAAGAAAGAAGAACTGGAAAACATGGACCTAAAAGGTAAAATCGCTCTCATTAAAAGAGGAGATATCAGTTTTGCCGATAAAGTACTAAATGCAGCGGAAAAGGGGGCTGCAGGGGTTATTATTTTTAACAATACAAGCGGTCCCGTAAATGGAACACTTGGTGGTGCAAATGATCAATATGTTCCAGCTGTCGCAATTACTCAGGCTGAAGGAGAGGTATTACTGGAAAAATTAAACAGCGGCTCTAAATTAACTGCCTCAGTAAAAATTGAAGGAGCAAGAACAGGGGAAAGCACTTCCCATAATGTAATTGCTACGAAAAAACCTACCAATAACCAAAAGGATACAAATAAAGTGATTGTCGTTGGTGCTCATCATGATTCTGTTGCCGGAGCGCCAGGGGCAAATGATGATGCCTCCGGAACAGCGACAACTTTAGAGCTTGCCCGCGTATTAAAAAATGTTCCAACTGATACCGAAATTCGCTTTGTCACATTTGGTGCGGAGGAGCTGGGGTTAATTGGTTCAACCTACTATGTTAACAATCTATCAGATGAGGAAAAGGATCGTGTAATAGCAAACTTTAATCTTGATATGGTTGGAAGCCGGGACGCTGGAGAGCTTGTATTACTTACCCTTGACGGTAAACCAAACCTAGTAACTGAGCTGGCTCAAGCTTCAAGTGAGAGACTGAACGGTGCACCGACACCATATGGACAAGGCGGGCGCAGCGACCATGTCCCATTTGCCGAGGCGGGAATCCCGGCAGCATTATTTATCCATAGCCCATCCGAGCCTTGGTACCATACGCCAGAGGATTCTATTGATAAAATCAGCAAGGAAAAACTTCAGGATGTAGCTGAAATTGTAGGCACTGCAGTTTATGACCTTGCCCGTTTTGATAGCATGGGACCAAAGCCGAAAAAAGGACCAAAAGTAAAAGCTGATGCTGATATGTACTTTGAGCAGGCAATAAGATAATTATAGAAAGCCAGTTTGCCACTTTGATGAGGCGGACTGGCTTATTTTATTTTGCGTTGTTCCAATTAGTTCCCAAAAATGTAGATAAGATAGGTTGTTTTGTAGAAAAGGGGGGAATTTCGTAAAATAACTTTATTTTTGTAAAAAAGAACTATAAATTCCTAAGAAATAACCTAATAGCTGTAATTAGTGGTTTTGGAAGTAAGCCCTGAAAAAGTGATGGCGGGCACGGTCTAGGCCTATCAATAGCCAAATGGATTGTCGACACACATCTTGGGACAATTGAAGTAAAGAGTGAACTAGAAAATGGGAGTGGATTTTTGGTAAGATTGCCTAAGAGGTGCTTGGCACCCAATTGAACATGAGACAGAAGAACCATACCCATGTTTCATAAGGAAGTGAACGGAATGAAACCAGCTATACAATTTAACAGTGTAAATTACTCAATTGATGGTCACCCGATTTTGAGGAATATTTCGGGAGCTTTTTATGATGGGGAGATTACGACTTTGGTGGGGCCTTCCGGGGCTGGGAAGACCACACTTCTTAAGCTATGCAATGGGCTGTTGTCGCCAAAGGATGGAGACATTACCATTGGTAATCTAAACATAAATGATTATGACCCGGTGGAATTGCGGAGGACGGTTGGAATGGCGCTTCAAAGTGCGCCGATGATTGATGGAAGTGTCCATAAAAATTTGGCACTGCCTCTGGAATTACAAGGAAAACGGCTTCCAGATATCCAGGCCAGAGATTTGTTAAATGACGTAGGCTTGTCAGAGGATTTTCTTCAAAGAACCAGTAAAGAATTATCCGGCGGGCAGCGTCAAAAAGTATCAATAGCCCGCACTTTGGTGAATCGTCCGCAAATATTATTGCTGGATGAAATCACTTCATCCCTCGACCAAGTTTCGCAAAAGGAAATTGAGGAGCTGATTGTCAAAATCAACCGGAAGTACGGCGTGACTATTGTTTGGATAACACATAACTTAAAACAGGCTTTAAATGTTGGAGCATACACATGGGTGATGATGGCAGGGGAGATCGTTGAAACGGGTGAAAGTGAATTATTAGAATCGCCAAGTAATGAACGAGTAAGACAGTTTGTAAAGGGGGAATTGGGATGGGGATCATTGCATTAATTTTTTCATTAATTTTCGTTCTCATTCCCATCGTATTATCGAAAACCTTGAACCTTGGACTGGAAAAAGATACGATGATTGCAGTCATCCGTTCGATCATCCAATTGTTTATTGTAGGCTATATTCTTAAATTTGTGTTCGATGCCGAAAGCATTATTTATATTTTCTTAATGGTTGCCGTTATGATTATTGCCGCGACTTTAAATGCCCGTAAAAAAGGAGCAGCGATTAAAGGGATTACCTGGAAAATTGCGGTTACGTTAATTTTTATCGAAGTTTTAACTCAAAGTATTTTACTCGGGTTTAATATTACACCCCATACCGCCCAATATATCATTCCAATCAGCGGAATGATGGTTGGTAATGGTATGGTGCTGGCCATCCTGTTTCTTAATCGGTTTATCGCTGAGACTGAGGCCCATCAAGACAAGGCGGAGCTGATACTATCTCTTGGAGGAACGCCTAAACAGGCCGTACACATTCAATTGATGACCTCAATCAAAGCTAGTATGATTCCGACTATTGAGAGTCAAAAAACGATTGGACTTGTCCAGCTTCCCGGGATGATGAGCGGGCAAATTATTGCTGGTGCGAGCCCTGTTCAGGCGGTCCAATTTCAGCTGCTCGTGCTGTTTTTGCTTTTAACAACGGCATCCATCACAAGCGTCATGCTTGGATTTTTATCATACCCAACGCTATTTAACAAACGGATGCAGTTAGCAAGAAGTAAGTAAAGAACCAATCAAAAAGGAGCTTCAGGGCTCCTGTTTTATTATTAGATTATTTTTTTCTCCTGACAGAATACAAAATAAATAATAGAACAAACCATACTGGTGTTAAAAATAAAGCTGTCCGGGTCTCATCGGCAATTGCCATGATAATTAAAATAAAGATGAAAAATGCCAAGACGAGATAATTGATAAATGGTGCTAACGGTGCTTTAAAGATTGATTTTTTTCGTAAATCCGGTCGCTTTTTGAGATAGCAGATATGTGAGATTAAGATGATGCTCCAAACCCAAATAAAGCATATCGCGCTAATGGTTGTCACAATGCCAAATGCCTGGTCGGGAATGAGTTTGCTTAAAAGGGCGCCAAGCGAAAGGACAACCGTTGATAAAAGCAAGGCGTTACTTGGAACACGATTCTTGTTTAATTTCGCAAGCTTAGGCGGAGCCTCTTGGTGGCGGCTTAAATTATAAAGAATTCTGCTTGTTGAAAACAGGCCGCTATTGCACGCCGAGGCGGCTGATGTTAATACAACAAAATTAATAATTCCCGCTGCAACTGGAATTCCAACTAAACTGAAAGTAGTGACAAATGGGCTGCTGGAAGCATTCAAGTGATTCCATGGGTTAATGCTTAAGATGACCAAAAGGGCACCGACATAGAAAAATAAAATCCTTAATGGAATCTTATTAATGGCGGAAGGAATATTTTTTTGCGGATTGGCTGTTTCGGCTGCTGATACACCGACCAGCTCAACCCCTACAAAAGCAAATACGACCATTTGGAATGAAAGTAAGAAACCTGTGCCCCCGTGTGGAAACAATCCGCCGTACTGCCATAAATTTTTTACTGAAACCGTTCCTGTATGTGTTTGAAAACCGATTATCATTAGCACAATTCCGACAATGATGAGTGCAAGTATTGTAATCACTTTAATTAAGGCAAACCAAAACTCTAATTCTCCAAAAAGTTTAACTGTCAGCAAGTTAAGCCCCAATAATAGAATTAAACAAATGGCAGCAGGTATCCATTGGGGTATATTGAACCAATATTGCACATAGACACCAACCGCTATAATATCAGCCATCGCTGTCATGATCCAGCAAAACCAATAGGTCCACCCGGTTACATAACCTGCCCATGGGCCGATATAATCAGCGGCGAAGTCGGTAAAGGATTGATATCCGGCATTAGATAGCAGCATTTCCCCCAATGCCCTCATGACAAAGAATAAGGCAATCCCTACTGCTAGATAGGCAAGAATGATGGACGGTCCGGCTAATTGAATGGCTTTGCCGGCACCAAGAAATAAACCTGTTCCAATCGTCCCGCCGATAGCTATGAGCTGGACGTGGCGATTCTTAAGATCTCGTTTTAATTCTTGTTGTTGTGTCACGTGAAATTCCCCCAGATGATAGTCTTGTAGAACGCAAAAAAAAGAGATTGGATTTCTCCAATCTCTTAAAAATAAAAATGACAAATAGAAAAGTAGGTGTTAATACTTTTCTGTCCTTTTGCCTGAGATTGTGAACCCTTCGGCGCCGCAATCAAAGTTGCGGTCTCTCCAGAAACTGCTCCTGTTATAGTGTGACCCATAACATTCATCGCTTGAGATATTATAAATATTGTCGAAATATGTCTTATATAAAAATAGTAACACATTCAATGGAATTGGTAAATAACCTGAAAAGTGCCTCTAAGGACAAGGTAGAGTGATGAATGATCCCTTCAGGCTTCAAGTAATGTGATAAGAACAAAGAATAGGGAGCACAGGGTTTCCTTTACTTTTTGCCAGTTTTTTTCGTTGGACGAAATAAATAGAAAAGAGTATAGTAGACTCCATGAATTTGGTGAAATGAGAGAAAATTATTTTTTTCATCACAGGAGTGACATTCATGGATAGATTATTACAATTAAATACGATATTTATCAGCATTGTGATAGAAGCTATCCCTTTTATAATAATTGGAGCTTTTGTCTCTGCACTGATTGAAGTATTTGTCTCTGAAAATACGATTATTCGAATGATGCCTAAAAATAGGTTTTTGTCTGTTATAACAGCTAGTTTAATAGGTGTATTGTTCCCAGGCTGTGAATGCGGGATTGTTCCGATAGCTGCACGTTTGATAAAAAAAGGTGTAGCTCCATATGCAGCGATTTCCTTTATGCTCGCAGCACCTATAATTAATCCAATTGTTCTATTTGCGACCTATGTCGCTTTTGGTGACAGTTGGACAATGGTTTGGCAGCGAGCAGGATTGGCTTTGGTGGTTTCTATTTTAGTCGGCTTTGTATTATCTTTTGTTATCAAAGAAAACCCGTTGAAAGAGAATGGTGATGTGCACGTACACGATCACTCTAATCAAAACACCAAACAAAAATTAATAAGTGTTGTAACTCATACGATTGATGAGTTTCTAAGTGTCGGAAAGTTTCTTGTCATGGGTGGATTGATTGCCTCCGCTATGCAGGTGTATGTACCTACGAAAATTTTGCTTACCTTGGGTCATACAAAGGTAACGGCGACTCTAGTCATGATGGCCTTAGCATTTATTTTATCGATTTGTTCCGAAGCAGATGCTTTTGTTGCTTCATCATTTAGGAATAGTTTCGCTAATTATCAAAGCTCAATTGTTGCTTTCCTAGTTTTCGGGGCTATGGTAGATATTAAGAATGTTTTGATGATGACTGGATATTTCAATAAACGACTAATTGTTATCTTAGTTTCTTTAATTACAGTATTTGTATTTATTGGCTCACTTCTTTTTTAAGGGATGGTTGATCATGTATAGAGTTGTTATTTTACTACTTTTTACTAATCTTTTTTTTATGTTGCACTCTACTGGAAACATAGCAAAATACATTAATTTAAAATATTCTTTCCTATCGTACAGCATGATCTACGTCCTTTTGTTTTTAACGATTGCTGAAGGGATAAGATGGTATTTTTCCGATAAAAGGAAAGAACAGGAGAATGAATGTCTCGATTGCGAGCACGGTCATGTCCATGTTAACGAACACCATCATCACCACGACGAAAAAACATTATCGAAGGGAAAGAAAATAAAAAAATTCTTAGCTTACACGTTAGTGTTAATCCCTGCCGTTTCAGGTGTTGTTTTACCTGTGGCGACGCTTAATTCAAAACTAGTGGATGCGAAAGGATTTTCATTTCCAGCGTTAGAGGATTCATCCGACAAATATGGAATGCATCAGGTACTTAATCCAGATATGAGCCAATTTATGGGGAAGGATGCCTTCTTGGATTTAGTTAGCAAAGAATCGAAATCTTACGTAGGGAAAAACGAGTTTACATTAAGGGATGAAGATTACTTAGTGGGTCTTGAAGTACTTTATAATTATATGGGTAAGTTTGCGGGGAAAACACTAACCATGAAGGGGTTTACCTATAATGGTCCCAATTTAAAAAGCAACCAGATATTTTTACTGCGTTTTGGAATTATCCACTGTGTGGCAGACTCAGGGGCTTTCGGAATGATGCTAGAGTTCCCTAAAGACATCCATATTCCAAATGACCAGTGGTATGAAGTAACGGGAAAAGTAGATATGGTATACTATCCGCCAATGAAGGCGAAAATTCCTGTTATTAAAGTAACAAGTTATAAGACGATAGCCAAGCCAAACGATCCATATGTGTATCGAAATAGTTTAAACTAAAAAATACAGGGCCATTTTTTAAGATTCCTCAAAGGAGATTAAAAACTGGCCCTTCTTTATTTTATAAATGTATGGGGCCTTCTGGACCCACTGGAAATCCTACTAGGTACCAGATGATAACTAGTATAATCCAGAAGATGCCAAAGAATAGTGTGTATGGGAATAAGGCTGATATTAGTGTCCCTAAGCCAATTTTGCTATCATATTTTTTAGCGAATGATAATAACAATACAAGGTATGGAAGCATTGGTGTAATTGGATTTGTAATTGAATCACCGACACGGTAGATTGCTTGGATAAACGCAGGGTGATAATCCAAGTACATAAACATCGGCACGAAAATTGGAGCTAGAATTGCCCATTTTGCTGATGCGCTGCCAATTAACAAGTTAACACAGGCAACAAAGATAATAAAACAAACAATTAAAGGAATGCCAGTAAATCCGATTGCTTTTAGAAATTCCGCTCCTTTAATCGCAATAATCGGACCTAAGTTGGTTGCACCGAAAAAAGCAAGCAGCTGAGCAGCGGCAAATACTAGAACGATATATGGTCCCATCGTGCTCATTGATTTCCCAAGCATTTCTCCAAAATCCTTCGATGTCTTTATCGATTTGGAGCCAATTCCGTAGAAAAGACCAGGTATAAAGAAAAGAATCGTGATGAGCGGCACAATGCCATTAATGAACGGTGAATCTTCAATAATTGATCCTGTCTTAGGATTACGTAACAACCCGTTTTCAGGAATAAGCATAGATAATAAAGCCAGCACAAAAATCAATGTAGCAATACCCGCCCACTTCAATCCACGGTGCTCCTCAGGTGTTACTCCCTCCATTTTTTCAATTTCACCTGTATACGTACCAAAGCGGGGAATCGTAAATTTGTGGGTAACCCATAAGGAAACAAATAACAATATAATCGTTGAAACCACAATAAAATAATAGTTCATAGCAGGGTTGGCGGTATAGTCTGGATTGACGGTTTGTGCAGCTGGTCCTGTAAAACCGGCAACAAGTGTATCTGACATACCAATAATTAAATTCGCAGCAAAGGCTCCTAAATCTGAAGCATAGGCAACGACTAACCCTACAAGCGGGTGGTAACCAAATGCCATGACGATCGTTGCCGCAAGCGGTGGCAATACGATTGGACCGGCATCACCAGCAGCATTGGCCACAATCGCAATTAAAATAATACTAGGAATAATGATTTTTTTAGGAGTGGCAATGACAGCCCGCTTCATAATGGAGGTAAAAAATCCACTTTGTTCAGCAAGCCCAACTCCAATCATCATGACCAATACCATGCCAAGCGGGGCAAATGAACTAAAATTGGTCACCATTTTTGTGAGGATTTCGACTACCCCTTCACGATCCAATAGATTATTAATGACTACTTTTTCACCAGTAACCGGGTGAACTGCTGATACATTAAAAAGAGAAGCAATATAGGCAATTAACAACGTAATACCGCAAAGAATAAAAAACAATACGATTGGATCTGGTAATTTGTTACCGGCATATTCAATCGAATCCAGCATTCGGTCAAAAAATGACTTTTTCTGTTTGGGTGTGTTTTCAGCTAATGATGTTTGTTGAGCCATGAGAGCCTCCTTCTATGATTTGTTTGTAAGCGTTAAAGCAGTAAGGACATGGAACTTCAATCCGTCTTTCATCGATGCTTCATCGACATCAAATTTCGGATGATGGTGAGGATACACAATACCTTTTTCTTCATTTCCGGCGCCAATAAATACAAAGCAGCCTGGTTTTGTGTTACTGTAAGCCGAGAAATCCTCACCTCCAAGCATCGGATCAATCCATTGAAGCTTTCGGTCAGGGAAGTATTCTTCAATCATACTTACAATTTCATCCGTCAATTCGTCGTTATTAATCACTGAGTCATAACCATAGGTGTATTCCACTTTTACTTCGGCCCCGTGTGCTTTCGCAATTCCTTCGGCAACCTCGCTAATCCGATTTTTAATTAATTCACGAGTTTCTTTATCAAGAGTTCTAACAGATCCGCCAATTTCAACGGTATCAGGTATGACATTCACTGCATCGCCGCCGTGGAATCTCGTAACAGAAATGACCGCGGAGTTTAAAGGACGGACAGATCGTGAAACGATATGATGAAGGCCAGTAACAATTTGTGCTCCGGCTGCTAATGGGTCGATGGACAGCTCAGGTGTTGAGGCATGACCGCCTTTTCCTTGGACAATAATAGTGAAAATATCACTCGCTGAAGAAATAGCCCCTTTGCGGATGTTAATTGTTCCATATGGATAAGTACTCATTAAATGGATTCCGGCTACTTGGTGTACACCATTGAGGACTCCTGCAGTCACCAATTCCTGTGCACCGCCTGGAGGTAACTCTTCAGCGTGTTGAAAAATAAACACGACCTCACCGCTCAAAGAGGATTTAAATTCTTTTAATATTTTTGCTGCACCTAATAGCATTGCTGTATGTCCGTCATGTCCGCATGCGTGCATGACGCCATCCATTTCAGATGCAAACGGCAGCGCTGTTTCCTCCTTAATCGGAAGTGCGTCCATATCGGCACGAAGCGCAATGACTTTACCTGGCTTTTCTCCTTTTAATCGTGCTACTACGCTTGTTTTTGTTGGTCTAGAAAGCTCCAATCCACCAAACCCTTCAAGGATGTCATAAACAAATTGAGCTGTATTATATTCTTGAAAAGATAGCTCCGGGTGCTGATGTAAGTAACGGCGCCACTTTGTTACATCTTGGAATACCTCTTCTATTCGCTGCCCGAGATCACTAGTCATCATTTTCGGTCCACTCCTCTTAATCTATTAATTTGATAATGCTTTACTACGTTAATAAACTATATAGAGTTTATATAATTTTTTCAATAGGGTTTCAATTTTGATTTCTCGATAAATTATATTAATAAAATAAATATAAATGATAAAACAAATATTTTTTATTAGTTAAACTGTAAAAACATTAAATTTTTAGTTAATAGAAAAAGTTTCAGAATAACTTTTTTTGAATATATTTCTTTATTGATTATATTTTGGTTAAAATAATTCTGAATATTAGATATTGACGAAAAATAATTCCAGCACATATAATTTAGGACATAACCATAAATGAACCGTAAGTTCGAAATATTTTGGAGGGGATTATCGTGGAACAATTGTATCGTTACTTAGAAGAAGGTTTTCAGGAAATGGTTGAAATTAGACGCCATCTACATCAGTATCCTGAATTATCCTTTGAAGAAGTAGAGACGCCAAAATTGATTGCTGATTATCATGAAAAATTAGGGCATGAAGTCCGCACGGATGTGGGGGGACGGGGTGTTGTTGCCACTTTAAGGGGAGGAAAACCAGGGCCGACTGTTGCCTTAAGAGCAGACTTTGACGCTCTGCCAATTCAAGAGGAAAATGATTTTTCTTACAAATCAAAGGTTGATGGAGTGATGCATGCCTGTGGACACGATGGCCATACTGCGGCATTGCTTGGTCTTGCCAAAGCACTTAACCGGATGAAAGATGAGATGGAAGGAAATATAGTCTTTATTCATCAGCATGCAGAAGAAATTCCTCCAGGAGGAGCGATTGCGATGATTAAAGACGGCTGCCTTGACGGGGTTGATGTTATATTTGGAACTCACCTTTGGGCTACTTGTCCGCTTGGAGAAATTGGCTACCGCACAGGGGCATTTATGGCCGCACCCGACCGTTTTGATATTAAAATTCAAGGGTATGGCGGACACGGTTCCCAGCCGGAATTAACAAAGGACAGTATTGCGATCGCCGGCCAGCTGATTGTCAATATGCAGCAAATCGTCAGCAGGAGAGTAAGTGCACTTGATTCGGCCGTTGTATCCATTTGTTCCATTGAGGCCAAAAATCCTTATAACATTATTGCCGATTCTGTTAACCTAACAGGTACTGTCCGAACCTTTAAGGAAGAAATCCGAAATCAAATTGAAAAGGAAATCGAGCGTGTAGTTAAGGGAACATGTATGGCGGCAGATGCTGATTACGACTATCAATTTACAAGAGGGTATCCGGCGACCGTTAACCATAAAGAAGAAACGGAATTTATTGCTGAGATTGCTGAATCAGCTCCGACTGTTACATCAGTTAAGGAATATGAACCACAAATGGGCGGCGAAGATTTTGCCTACTACCTGCAGCAGGTCAAAGGTGCATTCTTCTTTACGGGAGCAGGAATCCCCGGCCGTGAGAGTTATCCGCATCACCATCCGAAATTTGATATAGACGAAAGAGCTTTATTAACGGCTGCGCAGGTGCTGGGAACGGCGGCATTGGAATACTTGAAGAAAAAGTAACGCGTCATCAAGAGGAGTGAACATAGATGAATTTATGGAAAGACTGGCGGTTGCATGTGGTAGTCTTAGGGATTGTAATCGTTACAGAACTAATTGGAACTCATAAAGTGTCTATCGGCAGCGGTGTCATTTTGTTATTGCCAATGCTATATGCCATTATCATTGGTCTTGGAGTATTTTTTACCCCTGTTGTTAAAGAAAAACAATCAAAAAATGCGGAAACGCTTGTCTTTCTGGCAGTCAGCTTATTAATGGCCAAATTTGGCGTAACAATAGGGCCGGCTGTTAACACGATTTTAGAGGTTGGTCCGGCATTGATATTACAGGAACTTGGGCATCTAGCCACACTATTAATAGCCTTGCCAGTAGCTGTATTACTAGGTTTAAAGCGGGAGAGTATTGGTATGACACATTCCATTGGAAGAGAACCGAATGTAGCCTTAATTATGGACAAGTACGGACTAAATTCGCCTGAGGGTCGAGGTGTTATGTCTATTTATATCTTTGGTACGATTTTTGGAGCCGTGTTTTTAGGGCTGATTTCCGGGATCTTGGCGACGATTACACCGCTTCATCCATTAGCGTTTGCGATGGCTTCAGGCGTAGGGAGCGGCAGTATGATGGCTGCAGCCAGCGGTTCGTTAGTTTCGGCTTTTCCGAACTTAGAAAAAGACATTGTTGCACTTGCCGGTGCCAGTAATCTTATTTCTACAGCTACCGGCTTATATGTAAGTATTTTTATCGCACTGCCGTTAACGGAAAAATTTTATGCATTTCTGACAAAATTTCGAGATAAAAAGACTGCTTCAAAGGTCAAGGTGGAGGGCTGATACATGTTACGAACTATCCAAGAGTGGATTATGGTGTTTATTATTGTCGGGCTTATCACGCTCGTTGGAAATTGGATCGGTTATAGTGTTATGCCTGTAAAGGCAATTCCGGGAATAATCGTTTTAATCCTAATCAGCCTTGCGGGACTAGTCCTTGATAAGGTGCTGCCGTTTAAAGTTCCGGCGATTGCCTACATCTCGATTATTGCAATTATTGTATCTATGCCTGGGGTTCCGGGGTCAGAGCAAGTGGTAAAATGGACGACAGACGTAAATTTATTAGCCATTACTACACCAATATTAGCTTATGCGGGGATTGCAATTGGGCGTTCATGGGCAGATTTTGCAAAATTGGGGTGGAGAAGTATTATCGTTGGCATGCTCGTGTTGTTTGGAACTTATTTAGGTTCTGCTGTTATTGCCGAGTTTATATTAAGAATACAGGGGATCATTTAAGTGAGTATTCGTGTAGGACTTATAGGGGTTGAGGACAATTTATCATGGATTAAATCCATAGTGGATGAATACCCCGAATTTCAGTGTTTACCGCTGCTTCATTATTACGACGAAGACGTGATTGAACTTCTTAAAGTACATTCCCATGAAGTAGATTTGTGGCTTTTTTCTGGGATATATCCGTATACGGTTGCAAAAGAATGGGGGCAGATCGATAAGCCGATGTTTTATGTCCCATATACGGGTACAAGTTTATATCGGAGATTATATCAAATCCTTTATCGACATCAATTTGAAGTGGACGAGCTGAGTTTTGATGCCTTAGCGGAAGCGGGATTAAGACAAATCTTTGATGAGTTAGCCGTTCCTTTTCATCAAAATCGTTTGAGTAAAGAATATCATTCTCTTGAAGAAGTAGTTGATCATCACTATCATTTATGGAGCTCCGGTCAAACAAAAGCCGCTGTGACTTGTGCTTGGCAGGTACAAACTGAGCTTGAACGGCTTGGTGTCCCGGTGTTTCGTGTTACCCATACAAAATCAGCGGTTCAGTCGGTGTTAAATATGGCCCTTAGAACATATGAAATGCTGCATTTTAAAAACCGGCAAATTGCCGTTCAAATGTTTGAATTCGATTACTTATCACATTTAACGAAATCAACTTATGCTTCCGATGAGATTTACAACATTGAAATCAATATTACGCAAAGACTGTTAAACTATGCAAAAATGGTACAGGGTTCACTAAAGTCAGTTGGACCGGGCCGGTTTGTTATTTTTACTACCCGCGGCGCACTTTCAGAGATTACCAGAGAGTTTACAGTAATTCCTGAAGCCGCTGAAACAGGGCTGATCACACAAGGCTTGGTAACATGTGGAATCGGAATCGGGCAGTCAGCGTATGATGCAGAAATTCGGGCGGGGAATGCGATGCTTCATGCGCTAGAGCATGGTAAAGGGAATTGGATGGCTGCCTTCGAGGACAAGACGTTCCACGGACCTTTAGGAAAACCCGAGAGTATCTCTTACTCCTATAATTCCAAAGAAATTAAACAGGTGAGCGAAGTAACGTCTTTAAGTCCGGTCACCATAAGCAAGATTTATGCTATTATAAAGAAAATGGACAAGGATGAAATCACAGCCCAGGAGTTGGCCGATCAGCTTCGCATCCTGCCAAGAAGTGCCCGCAGGATATTGACCCAGCTTGAAAAAAAAGGGTTCGCCAAAGAGGTGGGAGAGGAAACACCGCATTTGCGCGGCCGTCCAAGAAAAATATACAGGATTGATTTTAAGATTAGCAAGGTTTGGCAAAAAAATGATATTTAACTTGACAGAAAGTTTCATAAACAGTAATATTACTAACATAAATATTTTAATGACTTCTAAAAAATATAGATTTGCTTTAGCATAAAGTTAATTTAATTGACTAGATGAAAAAGTAAATACCTAAAATGAAGAAGTGAACTTGGAAAATAATGAGGTAGACTGATTAAAGAACCATTTTTGGCTAGTTAATAGTAAACCGACATTTTTTTAAGAATAGTGGACTAGTATGTCCAATATTCCTTAAAGAATGTCGGTTTTTTGTTGTTAAAATTGATGGGAAAGAAAGGAAAGTTCCGAAATGAAGCAAATAAAAAGGAAAAATATTTTCGGAGTTTTGACAGTTTCCATTCATTTATCTCAAGGGAGGGAAGCGTGATGTTCAGTTCCTTGCCAACTGTATTTACGATATTTCTTACACTTTCATTGATTAGTGCATTATGCATGTTATATCCAAGAGTTCCGCTATCTTTCGTTCGTATTCATGTCGGAATTATTTCGTTTCCTCCTATTATCGCTCTTGTTGGTCTATTTACTAATACTGGAAGTATCAGTTTTGGCCCTTTTCTTTATGATTCCTTATCATGGCTGCTGGCGGCGTTTGTCCTAACCATTGGATTAATCGTACAGCGTTACTCTATTCGCTACTTACTTGGCGATTATTCCTATCGAATATATTTTGCGCTGCTGACATTTACTACAATTGCAGATGCACTTGCCTGGCTAAGTGATGACCTTCGCCTTCTTCTAGGCTGCTGGGGGGCAACACTTTTTGGATTGGCATTGCTTATAAGGGTTAATAAAGAATGGCGAGTGGCAAGGAATGCGGCTGTGTTGTCCGGGCGAATGTTTGCCCTTAGCTGGATCCTCTTGTTGGCTGCAATAGGCTGGTTAACATACTTAACAAGTTCTTGGCAGCTGTCATTTATACTTAACCAAAAAGTTTTTTCTCAAATTGATTCTTGGGAGCGAACTGGCATTACTCTTTTGCTAATAGGGGCTGTCATTATTCCAGCAGCACAGTTTCCATTCCAGCGCTGGCTCCTGGATTCGGTCGTTGCACCAACGCCTATTTCCGCCGTTATGCATGCGGGAATTGTCAATGCCGGTGGGATTATGTTGACTCGTTTTGCACCATTTTATGATGGTAACGCAGCGCAGATCATTTTACTGATTCTCTCTAGTATTTCAGTTTTAATTGGCACTGGAATCATGCTGGTTCAGGTTGATTATAAGCGTCAACTGGTAGGTTCTACGATTGCACAAATGGGATTTATGTTGATTCAATGTGCTTTAGGTGCTTATTTGGCAGCGATTATTCACGCCGTGTTACATGGTCTGTTTAAATCTACTTTATTCTTACAGGCAGGATCTGCTGTACCGCACCATGACCCGGTAGATTATTCTTTCCAGCCGCCGTCCGTTCTATGGAGGTTGGCAGGAGGAATTATTGGCATTGTGACCGCCGTTACTTTTTGGCTGTCTGCTCCTGAAGCGGCCTATCAATGGGTCAGCGCACTTATTTTAGGCTGGTCTGTAACGTTAGCGTGGACTCAGCTTGTTGCTTTTGGGTATGGCCGGATTGGACGCATTGCAGGATTGATTCTGCTCGTTGGAGCGGCAATCGGGTACAGCTTGATTCATAGTGCTTTCAGCAGTCTGTTACATGAAACAGTTAACAATGGAATTCCGCCTTCACTTCCCGCGGTATTATTATTTTTCATCATCTTACTGGCAGGAAGTGCTATAGGATATTTATCGGTACACAAACGTACCTCAACATCCTTAGCTGTTATTTACTTATGGTTAGTCCAATTAGGTGAGCCGAAGGAAGATATGGTTGAAAGCCATCCGAAATATTTATCACATTCACTATCCCAAGGAGGTCATTTGAATTGAGTACGGCATTACCATTAACCAGGCCAAACGATTTGGAAAGAAATAATGATTACCTTAGTTTGGATATGAAAGAATTGACAGCGGCAGCAAGCAAGGTCATTGCACCGTTCGGGCCGATTACTACGTTTGCGGCACGTCACCCTTGGGTCGGTTTGGAACACCACACATTTGAGGAAGTGACACGGCAATTCAAAGACACAGTTAATGTAGATTTGCTCCCAAATGATGCCGTACTGCGTTCGGCCTGGGATCAAGGTGAAATAAGTCAAGATAATTTAGATGTAGTGCTTAATTATTGGCTTGATACACAGCCGCTGGATATGCCTCGTGATATTGCGGAACAGTTTTGCAGGAAGGCATTAGGACTTAATCAGTCATTCACTGAACAAACTGCTAACCATGAGTTACAAAGTATGGCAAAGAAACTTAGCCGATTTAAATACCAAATTAGCGAACGTCATGGCGTTCAAACCCTTAGTCAGCGCTTAGAGCAGCATAGCGATAAGAATGTTTTGAAAGAGCTTAACAGTCAATTGATTAAGTGGTGTAAATTGTTCTTGGATGAGTCACAGGCGGTATGGTCCATGCCTAATCGCGAAAAAGGTTTCTATCATGCATGGAGAAGTCTTGCAGGTTTCGACCCTGGTCTTAAAGCTCCTTTACGAAAAGAACTAAAAGAATTGCCGGAAAAGGCGGACGATGCATTAAGAGAAGCGCTGCTGGCACTCGAAATTTCTTTTACTGAAATAAAGGGCTATCTTGAAGCTCATTTGCTGGCCTTACCGGGATGGGCAGGAATGATGCTTTGGCGTTCACAGCAAAGGCCAGACGATCAATCTCTATTAATGGACTATTTGGCTGTTCGACTTTCCATGGAAAGGATTTTGATCAAACCCTATCTGCCAGTACAGGTGCAAAAATACGACGTTCATGTTGAGAAGTTAATTGTCTCCTGGATTCAGTGGGGAGATATGCCTGTTAATGAATGGTCGCAGCTATCTGCGGCTGAAATAAAAGCACGATTGACTCTAGCTTACCGTTTTGATCAAATTCTCCGTAGACGTCTTTGGCTAGAGGCGTGGGAAAAAACATATGAAGACCAATTAAAAAAGACTATAGCATCCGAATGTCATACAGCAGAAATAAGCGAAAAGCCCGCGCTAGTGCAATTTGTCTTTTGCATTGATGTGCGCTCAGAGCCATTTCGCCGCCAACTTGAAAAAACTGGTCCTTTCAAGACCTTTGGAACGGCCGGCTTTTTCGGACTTCCAATCGAAACATGTGAACTGGGCAGTACACATAAACATGACTCTTTACCGGTTATGTTCAAACCGAAATATAAAATAAAAGAATCTTCCTCATCAGAGGTAGTAACTCAATATAAGCAGCGTAAGCAGGCAGTCAATGCACTTGGCAGTACCTTTAAGTCTTTGAAGCACAACCTGCTTGCCAGCCTGGCATTGCCGGAAATCAGCGGTCCATGGCTAAGTCTGCAAACATTCGGACGTACTTTTGTACCTAGGGGTACTGGTACTGCAATAAGAAAGATTCGCGAAAGCTGGCAGCGTAAACCAGCAGCTGAATTGACCCTAGACCACCATCATTACTTAGAATCAGAGCTTCCGGTTGGATTTTCTGAGGGAGAGAAAGTACACTTTGTACGGCAGGCTCTAAATATGATGGGAATAACGGAAGGCTTCTCTCCTTTAGTGGTAATTTGCGGGCATGGAAGTCACAGCACAAATAACCCGTATGCCTCGGCTCTCGACTGTGGTGCTTGCGGTGGAAAATCCAGCGGCTTTAATGCCCGTGTTCTTGCAAACTTATGCAATCAGCAGGAAGTAAGGGAATCGTTAGCTGCGGAGGGGATCGTGATTCCAAAGGATACCGTTTTTGCAGCGGCAGAACATATTACAACTCTTGATGAATTACGGTGGCTGTATGTTCCGGAACTTTCAGCTGCTGCACAAGAGGCACTAGGTCTTGTTAAATCTTTACTGCCAAAGGTTAGTGAGCAGGCAAATACCGAGCGTCTTCTGAAATTACCAAGTCTTGGCTCCAGCACCAAAAATGTAAAAGCAGAGGTTCAAAGGATGGCAGATGACTGGAGTGAGGTACGTCCAGAATGGGGATTGGCGCGCAATGCTGCCTTTATCATCGGGGACCGAGAGATGACGCTAGAGTGTGATTTAGAAGGCAGAGCCTTTTTACAAACTTATCATTGGCATAAGGATCGAAACGGCACATTGCTGGCAAATATTCTTGCGGGACCGGCAACGGTGGCCCAATGGATTAATTTGCAGTATTATGCTTCTACTGTTGCTCCGCATTATTTCGGAAGCGGGAATAAAGCAACACAAACGGTGACATCAGGGATTGGTGTCATGCAAGGGAACTCAAGTGACTTATTAGCTGGCCTGCCTTGGCAGTCAGTCATGCGCTCCGATCAAGAGGCTTATCATGCCCCGCTAAGATTGTTGGTGGTAATCCAAGCGCCAAGTGACTATATCGAGCGAGCGCTCAATCAAGATCGAGCATTTCGGCAAAAGCTGCAAAATGGCTGGATCCGTCTTTCATCCATTGATCCGGAAGGAAACTGGAAAAGCTGGTCTTAATGGCTAATTAGAATATTACAGCCAATTTTTGGCGATAGATGAATGGAACTACTCTTAAGAGAAAGGAGCTTGTTATGGAGAAATCAAAAGGGGCCATGGAAGCTGAGATCAGCAAGGCTTTAACACATTGGGAGAAAAGTTATCTTGGACGCGGTTCCGTCTCTGTAAAATCAGATATTCTAAGAGATATGATTATTGTAATTCTGAAAGGTATCTTAACTCCTGCTGAATATTCACTATGTCAGGATAAAGATGGAATGTTGTCAGTCAAAGAAAATCGGAATAGTTTGGTTGAAAGTGGTATGGAGGACTTAAAGGAAATTATTTTATCCATAACAGGGGTGGAGGTAATTGGTTTTCACACTGATATTAGCACACGGACAGGAGAACGGGTGATGGTCTTTAAACTATCTAGTGATTTGCAAAATAATTGGGGTGAAGATTAATGTCCAAAAATGAAAAGAAAAAAGTGCTGTTTGTATCCGGAATGGGACACAAAAAAGAAGAGTTAATCAAACAAATAGGTGAGCAGAATAACGAAAATATCATCATCATTGAAAGCTATGGATCTGTTATAGCGCCATTTGGTGAGATTATGAGGAATATAATCATTGCTGCTTATCAGGAAAATGTGGATGAAATATTTGTTGCAGCCATAAAAAGTCATCAAAATGATGTGGATGAAACACTTAAGAAAGTATCTGAAAACAAAACTCTACAAGATAAAATTCAAACACTAGATTACCTTTTTAAAAATTGTATGCCTGAATTCCCTGAAAATAATATTAAAGCATGGATAGGAGGAGTCAAGGATTTGTCCAAAGGCGGACAGACCAGTATTGATATCATACGCAATCATCCATTAATGCCATCTCATGTAAAGGTAACAGAATTACTCATAAACGAAGAAAATAATGTACTTTGTTAAAACAAGCGGAAGCCATTAAGGTTTCCGCTTGTTTACTTTCTTTATTCTTTATGTCAAATAGTATTTACTAGATGTAATTATATAAAGTTTCTAGTAAAATAATTACGGGAGTCTAAATATTCTAACTATTAAAAACATAAAATTTTTTTATAGCTAGATTTGAAAGGAGTAACCTTATAATGAAATCAGATGAAAGGGCAAGCGAAGAATCGAGAAGTGACAGCCATTTAATTCAGTTAGCATCTGTGGGACAAATTGCAGCAGGAATTGCTCATGAGGTTAAAAATCCTTTAACGGCAGTGAAAGGGTTTCTACAGCTGCTCAAGCAGGAAGAAAAACACGAATATATTGATATTGCCCAATCTGAATTAGATCACGCTCTTTCAACATTAAATGATTTATTACAGGTTTCAAAGCCGGATTTGGAGGACGAACAGCTTCAAACCATCTATTTATCTGTAGAATTGGAATCAATCTTAAATCTTTTTCAAGATAAATTATATGATATAAAAATCATAACGAATTTTAAAAATACGAATATTGGAATTTTAGGTAAAAAGAATCAATTTAAAAAGGCTTTTTTTAATCTCATTAAAAATGCGATTGAATCAATGAACGGGGAAGGAACTTTAACCATCACCCATGAAGCGATCAATGGGGAACTGATTGTTTCCATTAAAGATACAGGGGTTGGAATTCCTGAGGATAAACGATCATTACTTGGCACTCCTTTTTTTTCAACCAAAGCAGAAGGTACGGGGATGGGGTTGACACAGGTATTTTCAGTCATTTATCAGCATGGCGGTAAGATTGTTGTTGATAGCAAAGAAAATCTAGGAACGACCTTTATAATAAAGCTGGTGCAGCAAAATCAATTAATCCAAAAGGGAGTGAAAAAATTGTTACTACAGTATGAAGAAGGTTGTTCCATAAAGAATTTCTTTTTCAAGAATCGTGAAGCATTTGAAAATACATTGTTAGACGAAGCTATTAATGTAAAAGATAAAATTGATGAAATACATAGAATTGGAAATATTAATCTGTTAAAAAATGCACATAAGCTCGTTTTATTTGTTGTTGAGGAGCAGGTACATGAATTAATTTTGTTTGCTAAGCAGGAAGGGGTTGCATGGGCAAAATATTCCTTAACGCTAGCCTTCAAATTGGAGTGGGTCCAAGCCATTCGCAGGACGCTGTGGGACTTCTTGTATAACTATGATTTGTTAAGTAAGGCTGATAGCGATAGAGAGGCTTTCTTCTATCTGGAAAAAAATATAAATGAATTGATTGACCAGTTTATCAGCTATTTTTTTATCAGCTATTCGAAATACAAGGATGAATTACTAAATCAAGAACGAAAATTAGTTGAAAATCTTTCTGTTCCCATCATTCCGATAAATGATCAAATCTGTATTCTTCCTTTAATAGGTCAACTTGACCAACAGCGGATTAATACGATTCAAAATAAAGTGTTAAATGAAATTGAAATGAACCATATTCAAACTCTAATTGTGGATCTTTCTGGTGTTGCCGACATGGAACAAACTGCATCCAGTAGTTTTATAAAGATAATGGAAGGAATTTCAATGATGGGCTGTAAAGCGATTCTAACCGGATTGCATGCAGAGCTGGTCAAAAGTTTAATATCAGGTGGTACCAGCATCAGTCAGGTGGCAGAATTTAAAGGCACGCTTAAACTTGCATTGAATGATGTGTTTTTTAAGACAGAGTTAGTTTGATTTCATATAAGATAAAAAAAGCTGCTTGGATCCTTGGATCCAGCAGCTTTTTTATTGTTTATTTGACAGTTCACAAATTTGTCATTTTTCATTTTCAAGGTAAAATCCCTATTTTTTCTTATATTACAAAAATAAAAGAAGCTGTTTTTAAGTTAAAAACAGTGATAACAAGGCTTTTTAGGATAAATAAGGGATATTCTTTTACTGGTTGAGACTAAAGTTCAGTTTTTGTAATAGCCAAAAGTTTATTTGTAATTGTGATTCAGTTCACTTCTTTGAGAATGATTCTTAACTATTATGAAAGTAAGAAATGAGACCAATATAAGGGGGTAAATCAAAATGGGAGCTTCAAAAGTTCACAACCACAAAAAAACAAGTGGAGAAAAAGAATTACCAAGAACAGGAACATGGATTTCCCTGGGCGTGGTTGCAGCAGTTATTCTTTTTACGTATTTAGTGTTATACGGATTATATATGGGGAGAGTTTAGGGGGGATAAGAAATGAAGATGCACAAAGATGAAAAGATATGGCTTGCCTTAAGCTTCGGTCTTATGATGATTTTCATGTTAATCACGGGCTATCAGGCTATTGCGGAAGGTATGGAACCACCGAGTAATACTGATATCATTGATCCGCAAAAAGTCGATCAAACGGCGCCATTTGATAAGCCAGGGATTAAGCAGATCGGTGATAAGGAATATGAAGTTGTAATGACATTGCAAGTATTTAGCTTTAATCCAGGTAATATTGAGGTTCCAGCTGGATCCACAGTACATTTTATCTTAACTTCAAAAGATGTTGTCCACGGTTTTGAAATTGCTGAAACCAATGCTAACGCCATGGTAACACCAGGTTATATCCAAAAAGTTACCCAGAAGTTTGATAAACCGGGAAGTTATTTAGTTCTATGTAATGAATATTGCGGTGCCGGCCACCAAGCCATGAGCACCACAATTACTGTTAAGTAAGGGGGGAAAGGCTAATGGAAACGGCACTAAATCAAACGTTCAAAACAAAAGCAACTAAATTGCTAGGAGTTAATAAACAAGACGCAAAAATTTCGAAAACATATTTATTTGTATCATTTGTCATATTGTTAGTTGGTGGTTTTTTAGGGTTAGCACAAGGATTAAACCGTGCGGGTCTTCTAGAACTGCCATCTTGGTTAAACTATTATCAAATTCTAACTATGCACGGCGTGTTCATGCTTCTTGCCTTTACAACTTTCTTCACATTTGGTTATCTCTATGCAGGACTTTCACATGAACTGGGAGGTTTACTTCCAAAGGTTAGAAAGATTGTCTGGACTGCGTTTGCATCCAAGATTATTGGTGCAGTATTGGTTGTGATTCCAATCCTTATGAATGAAGCATCAGTAATGTACACTTTTTATCCGCCTTTGAAAGCACACCCGATGTTTTATATCGGTTTAGTATTTTTCGCAGTAGGTATGTGGCTGTGCAACGTTGGGGCATTTATCCAAGTAGCCAATTGGCGGAAAAATAACAAAGGAAAGCATGTTCCGATTTTTTCCTACTTTGCGACTGGCATTAATGTTCTAATGTTTTTTGCACTTATTCCTGTAGCAGTCGAAGTTATCTATCTTATTCCTTGGTCTTTTGGCTGGGTTAAGACAGTCAATGTTATGGTTTCTCGTACGTTATTCTGGGCGTTTGGACATACGCTTGTTAATATCTGGTATTTAACAGCTACTTCTGCATGGTATGTCATTGCACCGAAATTAATCGGCGGCAGACGATGGAGCGATACATTAACCCGCGTCGTTATTATTGCCCTGGTGATCATGAACATTACCGGTGGATTCCATCACCAAATCATTGACCCAGGTATTTCACTACCAGTTAAAATGATGCACGTATTTATGAGTTTAGCAATTGGTTTCCCATCACTAATGACAGCATTTGCATTGTTTGCCGTATTTGAAAAAACTGCAAGAAAGCAAGGCGGCAAAGGACTTATCGGCTGGTATAAAAAAATGCCATGGGGTGATGTTCGTTTCCTAGCAGTATTTATCGGAATGGCTTCCTTTATTCCAGCAGGTGCCGGTGGTATTGCCCAAACAACCAACCAGTTAGACACGGTTGTGCATAACACAATGTGGATTGTCGGTCACTTCCACTTAACACTTGGTGTGACTGTCGCATTGACATTCTTTGGTATTAGTTATTGGTTAGTTCCATATATTTCAGGACGTATTCTAACACCACAAATCAATAAATTAGGTGTCATTCAAACTTGGATCTGGACAATAGGCATGATCTTTATGTCTGGCGCAATGCATACAGCCGGATTATTTGGATCACCACGTAGAACTTCATATACAACATATGGCGATCATGCAACAGCATTAGGCTGGGACCCATATATGATGTGTCTAGCTATCGGCGGAACATTACTAATCGTTGGTATTATTCTCCAAGTGTATGCAGTGATTAACATGATGTTCTTCGCACCAAAAGGGGAAACAGAATTCCCAATTGCGGAAGCAGAAGAAAATGCATCTCCAACTCCTTACTGGACAGAGCGCTGGGGAATATGGATTATTGTTATGCTAATCGTTGTAGCGATGGCATATGTCGTTCCATTAACAGAGTTTATTGTGAATGGACCTCCAGGATCTCCAGGATTTAAAACTTGGTAAAAAAAACGAGCCGGCGAGAAGGCTGTCCTTTAGCCTTCTTGACGGATTGGCTTGTGACCTCGAGCCCCTAGGCGCTGGAGCTGGACAAATAGAAAGTATAATTCCTTGAAAAAAGAGATAGCTCGTTCGATAGGGCTATCTCTTTATGCTAAATTAGGCAGGATGTGATCATAATGATCAAAAAAAATTGGCAAACCACATTAGCAAGCATCATAGTTATTATATTTGGCTTTAGTCTATTCTTTTTTGGAACAGATGGTTTTACTGCCTATACGGCAGAAAAAGCAAGAGTTAACAAATTAATGCAAGATCAACCAAAATTCCCGAATGTAACCTTTGAAGACAGCAAAGGAAGGGAATATTCAATTTCTGAATTTGAAAATAAATATGTATTCATTACATTTTTATATACGTCCTGTACAACGGTTTGCCCGCAGCTTGAGATGAATATGTCACAGGTTTATAAAAACATACCAAAAAAATATATGGGTAAAGATATTGCCTTCTTAAGTATCAGTTTTGATCCAGATCGGGATACACCGGCGACATTGGAAAAATATCGAACTTATTTTCATAGTGACGGGGAAACTTGGAGAATGGCTAGAATTCCGAACCAAAAGGAATTAGATTCCTTGCTAAAAGCATTTGGAGTTATTGTTATTCCTGACAAAAATGGAACATTTGCCCATAATTCTGCCTTTTACTTAGTAGATAATAAAGGCACCTTAGTGGATGTCTTAGATTATAAGAAACCGGATGAAGCAGCTAAAACAATTATCAACATTCTTAATAAGGAAGAAGGGGAGTAATCATGACGCAATTATTAGTAGGCTTAATTATGATTATTTTCCTGGCACTCCCGCCGGTTGCGAAGATAATGGAATCCGTCATGATTATTCATATGCACATGCAAATGCCTATGCTCATTATTGCCGGATTTCTAATTGCAAAAGTTTTTCAAGAACGGTTTCCCGGCTTTTTTGATAAATGGAATCGAAATGGATTGCCTGGTATCATGTTGTTTATCATCATCGTTTCCTTTTGGACTCTGCCGCGAACAATGGACGAAGCATTAAATGAACAAAGTATGGAAGTTTTTAAATTTATCAGCTTACCGTTATTAGCCGGAATTCCCCTAAGGGATAGCTGGAAACGGCTTGAAAAGCTGGGCAGGAACATTGTTGTCATTCTATTTACCATTTTGTTTTTTGCCATGGGGTGGTTATATGTTGATGCACCTGTACAGCTGTGCAATAACTACCTCGTGATCGATCAAATCATCCTCGGGTGGGGATTTCTAACTACCGCAATTTGCTTTGTGATTTACCTTGGTTATGTTTTCTTCGTCGATCCTTCGAAGTATGAATAAAGGTGTCAGGCACCATGTGAAAAATTCACATGGTGCCTGACACCTTTCTGTATACGCCGTTTGCAAAATCTTTATATGGTGTATGAGGCATAGCTTTAAAATTCTCTACAGCCTCTTTTGCCGATTCCAAGGCATCGCTTATATTGCCTAGTTCGATTTGACATAGCGCATTATAGGAATCTTTGATATAAAATAATGATAGATCATACGGGTGGTGGGCATAGGCTGGTACTTCTACTTTCTTCAGGCAATCCAGCGCTTCTTCATAGCGTCCCAGCCCATATAAGGATTTTCCCTTTTCAAGAAGGAACCAACATCTGTAGGCCTTATCTATTTTTAGGTCTGCCAAATACTTGTCACAGATTTCAAGTGCCTTAGTAAATTCCTGTTCTTCCGAGTTGAGTGAAAAGGCATGAAACAGGTCATAAAAAATAATCGCCTGCTGATCCTCGGCAAAATCCCCGTATTGCTTTAATTTAGAGACATAATGCTCCTGTAGTTCCTTATCTCCAATCATCAACCCATGTGCCGCAGCAAGCCGGTATAAATCATCAATACGGTAAAAAATCCGGTGCTCCTTCGAAAATTGAATCGCATTTTGCATCACAACAGCTGCTGAATCTGAATCTCCGACGGCAAAATGGAGTATTGCTTCATTATAATCTAAGTCAACCCTTGTCATCGGGTCAATGAAATGGTGGTTCGTTTCAATTTGATTCCGTTCCCGTAACAATATCGTTAAGGCTTCTGCATAGTCATGTACAACAAATTTTTCCATTGCCCAAAAGATACCAATACTTGCCCGCTTAGCGGTAAGCTTCATCTCATCGTACATATCTGCGGACTTTTTCGACATCTCCTGCCAGCCGTCTTGTTTTTCTTGATAAAGACTACGGCTGTATATTTCCAATAATCGTGCAGATTCATATCCTTGGGAAAGATTTTCAAGGTAAGGTTCAATCAAAGCAAGCAGCTGTTTATATTTATCGGACTTTTCCCCAAGTGCAGTTTCTTTATTATAAAGCTTCTCAGCTTCATCGAGAACCTCACGTAATTTCTTGGAGCTTATATCTTCTAAAAGCTCGCTTACTTCCACACCCAATCTACCGGCAATATAGACTAAGCTCTCCATCGAAGGATTTGCCTTATTATTTTCAATAAGGCTGAGCATTCCCTTTGTCAGTTCATCCCCGGCCAAAGCTTCAAGAGTCATTTTTTGTTGTTTTCGAAATTCCCGTATTCGTTCACCTAACATGTAAAAAGATTCACCTCTAGACGAATTTATCAATTAGTTTAATTATATTAAACTTTATCTTGAAAAGGAAGAAAACGGCATGATATAATTTGTTTAATTAAATTAAACTTTTAGGTGGGGTTATGTATGAACGAAGCATTAAAATTGAAAAAGGCCACATACCATCTTTGGACATTCACGATTAGTAAGCTGATTTCAGCTTTTGGAGCACAGGTATATGCATTTGCGATTAGTTTTTATATTTTACAAGCAACGGGGTCGGCGACGAGTTTTGCTGCAAACTTGATTTGCAATATTTTGCCTCGGACCATTGCCGCGCCGTTTGCTGGTTATTTTATCGATAATTATTCGCGGAAAAAAATCGTTATTTTTTCACAAATTGCCACGACTTTAGCAATTGGGAGTCTGCTTATCTTTAGTATTACATCAGGGTTATCCTTAGCCGCCATTTACACTACCTCTTGCGTTCTATCCCTTACATCCATGTTTTCCGGTGTCGCTTTTTCCTCATCTATAACCGGGCTTGTCGATCAAAATCGGATTCAAAAAGCAATGTCCCTTAATCAAATGTCGATTTCATTTGCATCAATTGGAAGCCCTGCTGTTGGCGGGTTATTGTATGGTGCTGTGTCTATGCCCACATTCCTTATCCTGTACATGACAGCATCCATTCTAGCAGTTTTGTTGGAAATGACGATGAATTTTAGCCTGTTTAGCAGCCGAAATCCAGAGGAAGACATAAAGGAGCCGATGTGGCAAAGCATGAGATCTGGAATCGCCTATATAAAAACACAGTCGCTGCTTATGACCGTCATTTGGATTGCGCTCTTAATAAACTTTTTCTTTGGTGCCTATCAGGTTGGCTACTCGTTTATTCTGATTGAAAAATTGAAAATAGCCTCTAAGCAGTTTGGTTTGACAGAAGGAGCTTTTGCTGCAGGTATGCTGCTGCTATCGATTTATTTCACTGTTCGAAAGGAGGTTAAATCTCCATTGAAGGTATCCAAGTGGGGGATTATAGGAATGGGTGTGATTATGGCCGCGATTGTTTTGCCATTAATTCTAACTTTTCAACATAATTTGATATTTGGTTATTACATCATACTGCAGCTTGGTTTAGGAACAATGTCGACGATAACCAATACACCTATCATGGTAATTTTACAAAAACAAATCGATGACCGTTATAAAGGGCGGGTATTTTCCATTTTAGAAACGATGGCGATGGCTTTAATGCCTCTTGGAATGGTATTATACGGCTTCTTATATGATGTGTTTCCGGCCCATTGGATTATGATTGTCTCATCATTCTTATTCGTTAGCGTTATACTTGTCTTGGCAAGGCCATCGGTGATTCGGAGAGTTCATCCAGAAATGAATAATAAGAATGCTGTTATGATGAAAAAAGTTCCATCAAGTGTTTGATTTTTGTCGTGTACTGATTTGATTATTTCTTATAATAGAGGTAATTGGGAAAGAAGGAGCGGATGTGCAATGTATGCAGCAGGTCAAAAGGAAATGCAGCAAATGGACCAGTATACAATGGAGCGTCTTGGATTACCCGGTGTTGTTTTAATGGAAAATGCCGGGGGAAGAGTAGTAGAGGAAATATTATCCTGTACCTCTTGTAAAAATCCCAAAGTGGTAGTACTTGCAGGCGGGGGGAATAATGGCGGCGACGGCTTTGTCATCGCCCGCAGGCTGGTTGATTTGGGACTGAAGCCGTTGCTTTGTTTGATGGTGAATCCCGAACGGCTTAAGGGTGATGCAAAGATCCATTTCGATGTTTACGTAAATCGGGGGCTGCCGGTTTTTTATCTGCAAGAAAATACGATGACCGCGTTTCAAGTAGAATTAGAGCAGTCCGACATTATTGTGGATGCCATTTTAGGTACAGGTGTAAACGGCCCGGTAAGACCGCCGCTTGATTTGGTCATTTCACTTGTAAATGAATATAAGGGTAGTAAATTAATCATTTCGGTTGATATTCCTTCAGGTGTTTCAAGTGATACTGGAAAAGTTGTGGGAGCTGCGATTAAGGCAGACAAAACGGTGACATTTGTTTTTCCGAAAAAAGGTTTTTTCCTGAAGGATGGTCCGCGGTATGTTGGAGAATGGAAAGCAGTCGATATTTCTGTTCCGCCCTCAATTGTGCCGGATTTGGGCTTAAAGCTGCCCAATGTCATAACGGAAAAACTGGCGAGGGCGGCGGTTCCGTATAGACCGCAGGATGGTCATAAGGGAACATTTGGTCATACGCTCGTTCTTGGGGGATCACGTCATTTTGTCGGGGCGCCGATTTTTGCGGCAAAAGCAGCTTTACATTCGGGGGCAGGTCTGGTTACCTTGGCGATTCCCGAAAGTATTTATCCTATGGCTGCAGCCCAAAGCCCGGAATCATTATTTTTGCCATTGAGGGAGATTAATGGGCATTTTTCCCAAACTGGTCTTCATGAATTGTTAGAGCGGCTGACACAGTTTAATAGTATTGCGGTTGGCCCGGGGATGGGACGGTTTTCCGGCGGGGAAAAGTGGCTCAGAGGATTGATGGGAGAGTTGACAAATCAGTCATTGGTGGTTGATGCGGATGCGCTTTATTTACTGCGAAATGAACTGGATATTGTCCGCCAATATAATGGAAATGTGATTTTTACACCGCATCCTGGAGAAATGGCTCGGCTGTTGAATTGTACGGTAAGTGAAGTTGAAGCGGACCGGCTCGGGATTGCTAAAAATTTCGCCGAAGAAAATTCTTTATTTTTGTTATTGAAAGGGCATCGATCAGTTATCGCTACTCCGGATGGTGAGGTTTTTATCAACCCGTTTGGTCATGATGCTTTGGGTAAGGGCGGCAGCGGAGATGTGCTGACAGGCTTAATTGCCTCTTTTTTAGCGCAGGGTGCCGGTGCTTTGAACGCTCTTGTCGCGGCAAGCTACCTTCATGCAAGAGCGGGGGAAGAAAAGGCGAAAAGCTTATCCCATTATGGGGTGACCCCGCTGGATCTAATTGACGGGACAAGAGAACAGTTAAATATGATTATTTAGGGAGGAGCCTGCTATGCATGGGCTGCTCTTCTTTTATGAGGACACTAAAGGATTCTCATAAACATTTCATGAGGACATATTGGGCTGTAGGAACCAGGTTGGAGTTCTCATCAACGCTTCATGAGGACATAGTGGGCTGTAGGAACCAGGTTGGAGTTCTCATCAACGCTTCATGAGGACATATTGGACTGTCGGAACCGGGTTGGAGTTCTCATAAACACTTCATGAGGACATAGTGGGCTGTCGGAACCTGGTTGGAGTTCTCCTCAACGCTTCATGAGGACATATTGGGCTGTCGGAACCTGGTTGGAGTTCTCATCAACGCTTCATGAGGACATAGTGGACTGTCGGAACCTGGTTTAAGTTCCCATGACAAGCGTACGAGAGCAAAGAGGAACCCTTGCCCCAACAATGATTATTAAAAAAAACTAACCTATTGGCCCGCTCTTTATCTAGTAATTTGGTATTTTTTGCAGGAATGCCCAGCCTAGCGCCGTATTACTACCATATGCTTGAAAAACTTTTTAAAAAAGGAGTATGGTCAAGATGTTTCCAATTGAAGAAGTACGCCGGCAATTTCCGGCAATGGCCCGCAAGTATAACGGGAAGCAAGCCATCTATCTGGATGGGCCTGGAGGCTCGCAGGTAGCAATGCCCGTGATTGAGGCAATGGTTTCGTATATGTCTGATGGTGGAGCAAATTTGCACGGGGAATTCCCAACAAGCAAGGAGACAGAACAGCATATTGAAAATGCGAGAAGAGCAGCAGCTGACCTAGTTGGTGCCAAAACAAACGAAGTGGCCTTTGGTCAAAATTCAACTTCCTTAATGTTTGCTGTTTCGCGTGCTTTGAAAAAAACATGGACGAGCGGTGATAATATTGTGGTATCCGAAATCGACCATCGCTCCAATGTGGATTCATGGGCGACTGCGGCCGATGATGCTGGGGTTGAAATCCGCTTTATTCCTGTTGACCCGGAAACATTGACATTGGATTTATCCAACCTAAATAGGCTCATTAACGAGAATACAAAGCTCGTCTCGGTTACACTTGCTTCCAATGCTGTCGGAACAATTACAGATATAGAGACTATTTCAAAACGGGCACATGAAGTCGGGGCTATGCTTGCTGTTGATGCCGTTCATGCTGTCCCTCATTTTCGGGTCAACCGTGATCAAATTGGAGCAGATTTACTATTTTGTTCAGCATATAAATTTTTCGGACCGCATCTTGGCATTGCGGTCATCAAGGAAGAAGTTTTTGAAAAATTATCTGTTTATAAACTACAGCCGGCACCAACGTATATCCCTGACAAACTAGAAACAGGCACACAGAACCATGAAGCAATCGCCGCGCTGGAAGCGGGAATTAACTTTATTGCCAGTTTAGGAATGGGGGCGACCCGCAGGGGAAAAATCGAAAGCGCTTATGCAAGAATGGAAGAATACGAAAATAAACTTGCGAGGAAACTGCGAGCTGCGCTGAAAAATATTCCCGAGGTAACGTTATACCAAGCGCCTGAATCCGTTGCGAAGACTCCAACAATTGCCTTTACGATTAATGGTGCCAATCCGGTAGAAGTCTGCAGTTGGCTTGCTGAAAACTATGCAATTTTCATTGCGAGCGGGGATTTCTATGCGTCAACACTTGCAGAAAAACTGGCGATCAAAGAAACAGGCGGTTGGATTCGCGCAGGCTTTGCTCCATATAATACGGAAGAAGAAATAGAACTGGTTACCGAAGCAATCAAAGCCTATATAAAGTCTCTTAAAGTAGTAAATAAATAATATCCTAAACCGGAGCAGCCAATGGGATGCTTCGGTTTTTTAAAAGCACTAGAAAAGCAGTCAATTGATGGACACATGTCTGAAAGAAAGGGAACAGAAATAAAAGGCGCATAAACGCATGCTGGATGGTAAAATTAGCTGGAGAAACAGTTATCGGAGGGATGTTTGTGTTGAAAATCGGAGTAATTGGGCTGGGGGATATCGCCCAAAAAGCCTATCTGCCTGTTTATAGCCAAATAAAGGATGTAGATTTTCATTTTTATACGAGAAATCAGGACAAGTTAAAAGCGATTGGCGAGCAATACCGATTTAGCCATCTTCATTCTGATTTGGAATCACTTGTTAATTGTGGAATTATTGGGGCCTTTGTTCATTCCTCAACATCTTCTCATGAGGAAATCGTCAGCTGGCTGCTTAACAGAGGTGTACATGTCTTTGTGGACAAGCCGATCACGGATAATTATGAAGGTGCAAAAAGGCTGGTGGAGCTAGCCGAGGAGAAGGGACTGACCCTTATGACTGGTTTCAATCGCAGATATGCTCCTTCTTATAAGCGGTTAAAGAAAATTGTCCAGCCAAACATGGTCATAGTACAGAAGAATCGTCATAATCTTCCCGGCGAACCCAGAAACTTTATTTTCGATGATTTTATTCATGTTGTTGATACGATGCGTTACCTATCGCCTTATCCTATTGAAGAACTGCTGGTGAATGGCAGGTTTGAAAATGGGACCCTTTATCATGTTGTAGTCCAATTTATTTCGCAAGGCGGAACAGCGATTGGAATTATGAACAGAGACAATGGCACAAATGAGGAAATTGCTCAAGTCATGGGTCCATATGAGAAGGGAACAGTATACAATGTTTCGCAATTGATAATTTCAAAGGATATGGAAAATTTCGAAGTGAGGAGCAGCGATTGGGAGCCGACGTTGGTTAAGCGGGGATTTCAGGAAATGGTCAATGATTTTATCCAGTCGATGGAATCGAACACCAGCCCTGAAATTACAGCTTGGGATTCACTGGAAACGCATGAAATTTGTGAAGAAATTATTTCAAAGTTATTAAAAAATAGAAACGTATTATAGAGAGAGTTTTTCGTAGCATCATATTTCCCTAAATAAGAAAACCGGGCAGTTGCCCGGTTTTTTGGGAGAAAAGGGGGATTCCTCTATAGTTAAATTTCAATACCTAAGCTCTAACAGCTTAATTTCCATGTTGAGATGTAATTCAATTTTTAAATAAAAGAAAATAAAAAAAGTGTCCGGTTTCCTCGTCTTTTAGCGGGACACCAGACACTAATATAAACAATTTAACGAATACCCTTCATGAAACCTTGAATTTTCGGTGCAAGCATAAAGAGAATAATACTTAAGACGATAGAGGCGCCGCCGATGACACCGAAATACATCATTTCCGTTTCAGGGGTGTAAAATTTAACAATCTGCGCATTAACAGCTTGTGCTGCTGCATTGGATAAGAACCATAAGCTCATCGTTTGCGCTGCGAAGGCTTGAGGTGCTAGTTTCGTTGTAGCAGATAAACCTACAGGCGATAAGCACAGTTCGCCAAGTACGCAGACAAAATAACTAAGTACAAGCCATAATGGATTTACTAAAGAATTCGATCCGCCAAGGTAGGCAGGCAATAGGATGATCAAGAATGATAACCCAGAGAACAATAATCCTAAAGAGAACTTTTGCGGAATAGACGGTTCATATTTTCCTAATCTTACCCATAGCATCGCAAACACTGGCGCTAAAATAATAATAAATAATGGATTTAAGGATTGGAACCAGGCCGGTGAAATAGTCATTCCAGCAAAGTTGAGCTGTGTTCGTGTATCTGCATAGTTGGCAAGAATGGTTGAACCTTGCTCTTGAATTGCCCAGAACATAACTGACGCAATAAATAATGGAATATAAGCAATGACACGAGAACGTTCCACAGCCGTCGTTTTAGGGCTGATATACATTCTAATAAAATAAATAGTAGGAATCAGTAAGCCAAGGATACTAACAATAGTAATAAAGACCGGGAAAGTTAAGATTCCTTTTGGAATGGTAATGAAACAAATAATAGCAATAATTACAATAGCTAATCCGAAGTAAGTAAAGATCTTTTTCTTTTCAGCAGGGGAGAGCGGGTTTGCAACAATGGTTCCGGCAAGACCAAGATTATTTTTCTTGGTAAATACGAACACTAGCAAACCTAGGAACATACCTACAGCTGCGATACCAAATCCTAAGTGGAAGCTGGTATCCATGATTGTCTTGGAACCAACGATTAATGGTGCAAGGAATCCACCTAGGTTAATCCCCATGTAAAAAATACTAAAGCCGGCATCACGACGGTTATCTGTTTCACTATACATTTCACCGACTACACTTGATACATTAGGTTTTAATAATCCTGTACCGATGACAATTAATACCATGGAAACAAAGAAAAAGGCAATACTTCCTGGAATTGCAAGGGCAATATGGCCAAGCATGATAAGTATGCCGCCGTAAAAAACGGCTTTTGACGTACCAAAGACACGGTCAGCAAGCCATCCACCAATAATTCCGGACATATAAACAAGAGAACCGTAAATCGACATAATGGAAAGTGCCAAGGTCTGGTCCATTCCCAGGCCGCCCTTAGAAACTTCATAGTACATATAGAAAACTAGGATAGCTCTCATTCCATAATAAGAGAAGCGCTCCCAAAATTCTGTAAAGAACAGTGTGAATAACCCTTTAGGATGTCCGAAAAATCCTTTTTGAGGTACACTATCCACAATTTTCTGTCTATTAATATTCGACATCAAATTACCTCCTTTTGTTATTCTATAATACTTTTATATTTTAGAATCGTCAAAAACTTTTTTTAAATCCTTGAATAGAAAGTAACTAAAAACATTGATAATTCAATGTTTGGGAATAGGCTGAGTGGAAAAAGAAAGTTTTTTCAAAATAATATCTGTATTTTGAATCATACAACACTCAAACTAATAGAAGAAAAAAACCAGATTGGCGTAAAGACAATCTGGTTTTTTGTAAATTTTATTGGTTTCGGTTATATAGGATTCCTAGTAAAACTAACATCACAATGTCTAGTTTTGCATAAAAAGCAAATTGCAGCAGGTTAGAGTTTAAATATGGAAGCTTTGTGATTAGAATGGCTGCAATTATAATTGCAATTAACGGGATCACCGCTGTTCTAACACACTTATTTAGCAATACCAAAATGCCGCAGCCAATCTCAAGAATAATCACCAGATGGAGCATCATCTCAGGATACGGCAATCCTAGGCCAATAAAATGATTGGCTGTTTCCGTATTTAACAATTTCATCAACCCGGAAATAACGAAAACATATGCGACCGCATATCGAATAAGCTTCATAGTTGATAAATATCGCATGTTCATCCCCCTTTGTACAACTTTATGCACCATGAAGGACAAACAATACTAAAAAAGTGGTTTAATAAAAATGGTGTCAGGCACCAATTTTAGTTGTTGACCTTGACGTTGCGTAAAGGTGTATTGTTGGTTATAGAGGAGGTGATGGTTCAGTGGAGTATACAGTGCAGAAGCTGGCAAGTTTGGCGGGTGTGAGCAGCAGAACTTTAAGGTATTATGATGAAATTGGCCTTCTTAAGCCGGCTAGAGTGACTTCGTCGGGTTACCGTATATATGGTCAAGCGGAAGTTGACTGTCTGCAGCAAATCCTGTTCTATCGTGAATTAGGTTTAGGTCTTGAGGATATTAAGGAGATCATCACAGACCCCGCATTTAATGCCCAAAAGGCGCTTACAGAACATCGGAAAAAGCTCCTTGAAAAGCGTGAACAACTTAACCAATTAATTGCGAATGTTGAAAAGACAATTGCTCATTCGGAAGGGAGAACGGAAATGTCTGATAAAGAAAAATTTGAAGGCTTTAAGAAGAAAACGATAGATGAGAATGAAAAAAATTTCGGAGAGGAAATTAGAGAGAAATACGGCAGTGATACGGTTGACCTCTCAAATGCCAAATTTCTAAAGATGACACAGAAACAATATGAAGAGGTCACAGCTCTTGCAGAACAAGTAACGAAAACCCTTACGGAAGCCATGAAAACTGCTGATCCTGCAGGAGAGTTAGGGCAAAAAGCAGCTGGTCTGCATAAAAAATGGCTTACCTATTACTGGAACGAATACAGTAAGGAGGCCCATGCAGGTCTCGCGAGAATGTACGTAGAAGATGAAAGATTCAAATCCTACTATGACAAAGGACAACTCGGGACAGCCGAATTTCTAAGAGATGCCATTCTTATTTATACCGGATTTAAACAATAATATTATATGGGGCCTGCCCCCACTGTGGTACTGAGTTATCCATAGTGGGGGCAGGCATCTTTTTTTAGGTCTTTGTGACTAGGCGGCGGGTACCTTTTTTATATATATAACCAATTTTGAGTTTTTTTAGAAAATGTTGTATGATATAATTGTCATAATATTTATTATTTTATGATATTTTCACGAAGTTATATTATAACGATTAGGTAGGTGGAAAAGTGAAAAATGAACCTATTCTACAAATACAAGATTTAAAGGTTTCCTTCCAATCAGGCAAGAAGTTCCTTCCTGCTGTGGATGGAATCAGCTTTGAATTAAGAGAAGGAGAAATTCTCGGGATTGTCGGCGAATCCGGGAGCGGCAAAAGTGTCACTTCACTTGCAGCGATGGGCCTAATACCAATTCCGCCTGGGAAAATTGAGAATGGTGAAATCATTTTTGATGGAAAAGATCTTAAAAATATTTCTGAAAAAGAATGGAGAAAAATTCGAGGTAACCAGATTTCAATGATTTTCCAGGAGCCAATGACGTCTCTCAATCCATTATTTACAATCGGCAACCAATTAATGGAAGCTATTCGCTTACATACTAAATTTTCAAAAACAGAAGCAATTGCCCGCAGCATCGAGTTATTAAAGCTAGTGGGAATTCCAAGGGCGGAAGGAATTCTAAAAGAGTATCCGCATCAACTCTCTGGGGGTATGCGTCAACGTGTGATGATTGCGATGGCAATGGCTTGTAATCCAAGAGTGTTAATTGCGGACGAGCCGACAACTGCCCTTGATGTGACCATTCAGGCACAAATTCTTGCATTAATGAAAGAGTTGAATCAAAAAACCAATACCTCGATTATTTTGATTACCCACGATTTAGGTGTCGTCGCCGAAATCTGTGAACGGGTAATCGTCATGTACGCCGGACAGGTAGTAGAGCAGGGAGACGTACGAACCATCTTGAAAAACCCACAGCATCCTTATACGAAAGGATTATTGAAATCGGTTCCAAATTTAAAAGAAAAGAAAGAACGACTTTATAGTATACCAGGAACAGTTCCGACACCGGGAAGTATATTACAAGGCTGTCGTTTTGCTGCTAGATGTACTGAAGTATTTGAAAGGTGCCGATTAGATGCACCTGATTTATATAATTTGGAAAAAGACGGACATGAAGTGCGCTGTTTCCTACATACATTGAAAGAGGGGAGAGACGAACATGTCGGAGTTACTTCTTGAAGTAAACGGACTTAAAAAGTATTTCCCTATAACTGGCGGAGTATTGGGAAGGAAACAAGGAGAAGTAAAAGCGGTTGATGACGTTTCTTTTTATGTGAAAAAA
Organism: Neobacillus kokaensis; assembly: GCF_014656545.1. Taxonomy (GTDB): domain Bacteria; phylum Bacillota; class Bacilli; order Bacillales; family Cytobacillaceae; genus Neobacillus; species Neobacillus kokaensis. The sequence continues at coordinate 42,674 of NZ_BNDS01000019.1, read as the reverse complement.
GGTGAAACCTTGGGCATAGTTGGGGAATCCGGATGTGGCAAATCGACAACCGGCCGCCTTTTGATGCGTCTAATAGAAGCAAGTGACGGTTCTATTATTTTTGAAGATAAAGAGATTACCAAGATGTCAAAGTCGGAATTACGTAAAGTCCGCCGAGACATTCAAATGGTCTTTCAAGACCCTTATGCATCCCTCAATCCTCGGCACTCCATTGAGCAAATTTTAGAAGAACCCTTAATTGTCCATGGAATTGGGACAACGGAGGAGCGCCGAAAACGAGTGAAGGAAATGCTCGAGGTTGTTGGCTTGAGCAGTTACCATGCTAAAAGGTATCCGCATCAATTCAGCGGCGGACAGCGTCAGCGGATTGGGATTGCGAGAGCACTCATGACCAAGCCGAAACTGATAATTGCGGATGAGCCAGTCTCGGCTCTTGATGTTTCGATTCAAGCTCAGGTGCTTAATCTAATGAAAGATATTCAACAGGAATTTCGGCTAACCTATATCTTTATCGCCCACGACTTAGGTGTTGTCCGGCACATCAGCGACCGGGTAGGCGTGATGTATTTAGGTAGATTAATAGAATTAGCTGAGAGTGAAGAACTATACGATACTCCATTACATCCATATACAAAAGCACTGCTTTCCGCTGTCCCAATCCCGGACCCCGATTTAAAGAAGAATACGATTTTAATAGAAGGGGACCTTCCAAGTCCGGCAAATCCTCCGTCTGGTTGTGCGTTTCATACAAGATGCGGAGAGTGCTTGGATATTTGTAAAACAACAAGACCAATAGAGCGTGTTCTTAATGGTCATTATGTTGCCTGCCATTTATATAACGAGTGATGGGCGGCATTTATGATATTAAAACAAAAAAATGGGGGGTAAGAAACTAAATGAAGAACAAAATGTTAAAAATGCTGCTAATTTCTTTATTAGCCATCAGTATGTTCCTTGTTGGCTGCAGCGACAAATCGAATTCCAATGCTGGCGATAAAGAGAAGCCGGCTGAGGGCGGCGCTCCTGCCAAAGATACGCTTGTCTATGGCCGCGGCGGTGACTCTGCTTCGCTAGACCCAATCACTACTACTGAAGGTGAAACTTTCAAGGTTACAATTAATATTTTTGAAACTTTGTTAAATTACGGCGAGCAAGATACAACAATTCATCCGGGCCTTGCTGAAAAATGGGAAGTTTCTGATGATGGCTTAACCTATACCTTCAATCTGCGTCAAGGGGTAAAATTCCATGACGGTACTGATTTTAATGCCGAAGCAGTCATCTTCAACTTTAATCGCTGGATGAATGGTGATGCAGAGAAATTCCCATATTACACAATGTTTGGTGGATTTAAGAAGGACGAAGGCCATGTGATTAAGGAAATTAAAGCAATTGATGATCACACAGTACAATTTACTTTAAAAAGACCTCAAGCACCATTCTTGAAAAATCTTGCTATGTCCATGTTTGGCATTGCCAGCCCGGCAGCCCTTGAAAAATATGGCGACGATTTCAGAAAAAATCCAGTTGGTACTGGTCCATTCAAATTCGTTGAGTGGAAGGCAAATGACAAGATTGTCATTGAAAAGAACACTGAATACTGGGATAAGAGCCTTCCTAAGTTAAATAAAATCATTTTCCGCGTCATCCCGGAAAATACGGCACGTCTTAATGCCCTTGCAAATGGTGAAATCGACGTAATGGATGGTTTAAATAATTCAGATGAAGCAACTGTAACGGCAAATGATAAGCTGCAAATCATCGAACGTCCATCCATGAACGTGGGTTATCTAGGTCTTACAACTACTCGTAAGCCGTTTGATAATAAGCTTGTTCGTCAAGCAATCAACCATGCTATTGATAAAAAGACGATTATCGATGCATTCTACGGCGGTAAAGCACTTGCTGCGAAAAACCCAATGCCTCCTTCGATTGAAGGATACAACGATGCGATTCAAGAGTATCCGTATGACTTAGAAAAGGCAAAAGCATTACTTAAAGAAGCTGGTCTTGAAAAAGGTTTTGAAATTGACCTATGGGCAATGCCTGTAGCACGGCCATACATGCCTGAAGCACAAAAGGTTGCAGAAGTTATTCAAGAAAGCTTAAGCAAAATTAATATCAAAGCAAACATTAAATCGGTTGACTGGCCTACTTATTTAGATAAGGCAACCAAAGGTGAGTTTGATATGTTCATGCTTGGCTGGACTGGAGACAACGGTGACCCAGATAACTTCCTATACACATTGCTTGATAAAGACAGCATTGGAGCCAATAATAATGCACAGTATAGCAATGATGAACTGCATGATATTTTAATAGAAGCTCAAACGATTTCTGACCAAGAAAAGCGTAACGAGCTTTATAAGAAAGCGCAAGAAATTATCCATGAAGATGCTCCATGGGTGCCGCTTGTTCACTCAACGCCGCTATTGGCAGCAGCTAAAGATGTGGCAAATTACCTGCCGCATCCAACTGGTTCTGAAGTATTAAGTAAAGTCGAATTCAAACAGTAACTGTGTTATGAGAGGGGAGGTGACTTTACCTCCCCTTTTTCCAACAAGGATTTGTATTTGGAAATAATTACAGTGATAATCCGCGAGTTTTTGGATAATATCCGCGATTTACTGCATTTATCTGAGAATCAGAAATCATAGAAATAATTCAAAAAAGAGGTGAGGAAGTTGCTAACCTATACAGTCCGGCGAATACTTTCATTAATACCTGTTTTAATCGGCATGACCTTGATTGTATTTGCAATTATCCATGCCATCCCGGGAAACCCAGCACAGGTAATTCTTGGACAAAGGGCCACAAAAGAAACAATCGCGGCACTGACGAAACAATTAGGCCTTGAACAGCCGTGGTACATACAATATTTTGATTATATTAGTGCCCTCCTGCATGGAGATTTAGGAATATCACTTCGGACAAGGGGTCCAATCAATCAGGAAGTTTGGCCATATCTGGCAGCAACAATGGAGTTAACGGTAGTTGCTATCATTATTGCTGTTATTATCGGCGTCAATGCCGGAATCATCAGCGCATGGTTTTCAAAATCATGGTTTGATTATGCCGCGATGGTCTTTGCTTTAGTTGGCGTCTCGATGCCAATTTTCTGGCTTGGTTTAATGGGACAATGGGTATTTTCAATTGAATTAGGCTGGCTGCCGACAACGGGGAGAGAGAACCCCAGAGACCCTGTTACATCGATAACGAATATTTATTTGCTTGATACACTTCTGCAAGGAAGGTTTGATCAATTTAAAATAGTTTTTCAGCATTTGATTTTACCTAGTGCTGCCCTTGCAACAATCCCAATGGCGATAATTGCCAGGATGACACGGGCAACGATGCTTGAGGTCATGAGATCCGATTACGTTCGTACTGCTAGAGCTAAAGGCTTGAGAATGTTTTGGGTGGTGTACAAGCATTCATTAAAAAATGCCATTATTCCTGTTCTTACAGTTATCGGTCTACAAACAGGTCTGCTATTAGGTGGAGCGATTTTAACAGAAACGATCTTCGGCTGGCCTGGGATAGGCAGATATTTATATGATGCTATTAATTTCCGTGATTACCCTGTTATCCAATCTGGGATTCTGATTATCGCTGCAATCTTCGTTCTAATCAATTTGATTGTGGATCTATTATATGTTCTTATCGATCCGCGAATAAAATTTACTAAATAAGGGGGGACCGTTAGTGGCAGAACTTGCAAAAAATACAGCTGATATACAGACGACGATACCAGCTGAAGAAAAGTTTATACCTCCGTGGAAGGAGGCATGGCGGTCCTTTTATAAAAATCGTTTAGCCGTCATCGGTCTAGCAATTGTTATCTTTTTTATCATTATCGCCATCATTGCCCCGTGGATCGCTCCATACGGCTTTAAAGAACAAGTCATGTCCGAGCGGATGCAGGCCCCTTCAAGCAAGCATTGGTTTGGTACGGACGACTTCGGACGCGATATTTTTTCCCGGGTGCTGTATGGAGCAAGAATTTCTTTGTGGGTAGGGTTTTTCTCAGTTTTAGGCTCTGTAGTAGTTGGCACGTTCCTAGGAATTGTGGCAGGATACTACGGCCGCTGGGTGGATACGATTATTTCGCGAATGTTCGATATTATGCTGGCTTTCCCTAGCATTCTATTGGCGATTGCCGTTGTCGCGATTCTTGGTCCGTCACTGCAAAACGCTTTAATCGCGATTGCTGTTATCAATGTGCCAAACTTTGGCCGGCTTGTCCGCTCAAAAGTGTTAAGTGTTAAGCAGGAAGAGTACATTATGTCAGCGCGTGCGATTGGGATGAAGGATTCTCGGATTCTCTTTCGCCATATTTTACCGAACAGTATTTCTCCGGTAATAGTTCAGGCAACACTTGCTATTGCCACTGCAATTATTGAGGCAGCAGCCTTAGGCTTCCTCGGTTTGGGCGCCCAGCCGCCGACACCAGAGTGGGGGAAAATGCTGGCCGATTCCAAGAACTATATAACTAACGCCCCATGGACATTATTTTTCCCAGGTATGGCCATCATGCTGACAGTGCTTGGATTTAACCTGATGGGGGACGGATTGCGTGACGTGCTCGATCCGAAAATGAAAAACTAGATGAAAAGACTCCATAACGGGGTCTTTTTTATGTGATGCTGATATGGAGAGGGGTATCTTGTGTGTATAAGGAGTTATAAACGACCGAGAGAGTGAAAAAAATGGGTCGCACGATAGCGTATAAAGGTTATAGGCGCTCGAGAGCAAGCAAAAAAGAGTGTTAGGGTAGCTTATAAGGGGTATAGGCGACCGAAAGCGATGAAAAAAGAGTAGGTGAGTAGCTTATAAGGGTTATAGGCTACCGAGAGCAAGCAAAAAAGAGTGTAAGGGTAGCGTATAAGGGGTATAGCCGACCGAGAGCAAGCAAAAAAGAGTGTCATGGTAGCGTATAAAGGTTTTAGGCGACCGTGTCTCTAAAAAAAGGAGTTGCTCGGTCGCGTATAAAAGGTAAAGTTACACTAGGCAATAAAAAAGGAGTGCAATCGCTCAAAATAGGTTTTGTCATATATAATCAGAAGATTTATAATTACCTAAAGATTGTTCTTTGAAGCAGGAGGAATTTAAGTGAGTAATAAAAACAAAAGTATTGTATTAATAGGCTTTATGGGGGTTGGTAAGACGACGGTCTCCAAGCGGCTTTCAGAAAAACTTAATCGTGAATTTATCGATATAGATGAAGAAATAGAAAAAGAATTCAATATACCGATTCCGGAAATTTTTCAGAAATTTGGTGAAAAGGTATTTAGAGATAAAGAAAAAGAGTTAATTACAAGAATTACTAAACAGGAAAGTAAAATCATTTCCGTCGGCGGGGGCGCATTCTTGCAGAATGATATCAAAAATGAATGCCTGACAAACTGCACAGTCATTTATTTAAATATTTCATTCGAAAACTGGAAGGACAGGCTCAGTCTTATCATCGACAGCAGACCAGTACTGCAAGGAAAAACAATCGAAGAAATGGAAGGGCTTTTTAATAAGAGGAAAGCGATCTATTCTGATCATCATTTACAAATTGAAGTTGATCACAAGAATCCAGAAGAAGTCGTAAATGAAATTCTCCTAAAGGTGGAATAGATATTATGAAGAAAACCATTAAAGTCCGCGGCATCACCATCGGTGAAGGAGCCCCGAAAATTTGTGTACCAATGGTTGGAAAAACATTAACGGAATTATTAGATGAAGCAAAAAGGTTAAAAACAATTGATTTGGATATTGTGGAGTGGCGGGCAGACTTTTTTCAACAGGTTGATGATATACAAAAGGTGAAAGACGCATTAAAGCAAATCCGAGCGATTCTTTCCGACACACCGATAATATTTACCTTCAGAAGTGCAAAAGAAGGCGGCGAAAAGGAAATCAGTCCGGGATATTATATGGAATTGAATAAAGCAATTATTGAAACCGGCCATGCTGACATCATTGATGTTGAATTATTTAATGAAGAATCTCTTGTAAAATCATTAATCCAATCAGCCCACTTAAATAATGTATTTGTCATTATTTCTAATCATGATTTTGAGAAAACCCCTCCAAAAGAGGAAATTGTGGCACGTTTAAGAAGAGCTCAGGAATTAGGCGGGAATCTTCCGAAAATTGCCGTCATGCCGACTTGCCAAGAAGATGTACTGACTTTGTTGCATGCAACCAATACAATGTATACCCAATATGCAGATAGACCGATAATTACTATTTCCATGGGAAGCATAGGCGTGATCAGCCGCCTGGCCGGTGGAACATTTGGTTCCGCACTAACATTTGGTTCTGCTGGAAAAGAATCGGCTCCAGGACAAATTGCTGTGTCGGAACTAAGAAAAACATTAAATCTTTTAACGTACTAATTATTAGTAAATATATAAAAATATAAAAAGACTGCACAAAAAAGGACAACTTTTTTTTGTGCAGTCTTTTTTTACCAAAAATGAAAACGGTACCAATAGAAATGCAATTCTATTGGTGTGAATAAAAATAAAATTTTATAAATATTTATAAATATCCGTTGAATAATTATATACATGCATGTATAATAATTCATTATTAAGCAATGCGTAGGAGTGAAAAAATTGAAAGCTGCAATTATCGGTGGTACAGGGTATGGGGCGATTGAGTTAATTAGGCTGATTAATCAGCATCCATATTTAGAGGTTGGATCGGTTGTATCGAACTCTCAAGCAGGAAACAACTTCAGCGACAGCTATCCGCATTTGTCAGAAATAATGGAGCATCCATTGGAAAAATTTGATGTGGACAATATAGCGGCAAATAATGAAGTTGTATTCTTAGCAACTCCATCAGGTGTGAGCAGCAATCTTGTTCCACAGCTAATGGAGACAGGAATTAAATGCATTGACCTATCAGGTGATTTTAGGCTAAGGTCCACAGAACAGTACGAAACATGGTACAAAAGGACTCCAGCCGATAATAAATATATTAATCAAGCGGTATATGGATTAAGCGAAATTTATCCAGAACACATTAAAAATGCTACTCTAATTGCTAATCCAGGCTGTTATCCAACAGCAGCAACTCTTGGACTCCTGCCAATCTTAAATGGCAATATCGCAGATCAAGAATCTATCATCATTGATGCAAAATCTGGAGTATCCGGCGCTGGAAGAGGACTTTCCTTAACCGCTCATTATGCCGAAATCAATGAAAACTTGAAAGCTTATAAACTTGGGGCACACCAGCATATTCCAGAAATCGAACAGGTCCTCTCTGATGAGAGCGGCAGCCAAATCGCAGTTACCTTCACAACCCACCTGGTTCCAATGACCAGAGGAATTATGTGCAGTACGTATCTTAAGTTAACTGAAACGATTTCAACTAAGGAAGTTGTAGAATTATACAATGAATTTTATAAAAATAAACCATTTGTTAGAATCAGGCCAGAAGGAACGGTTCCGGCTACAAAAGAAGTCCTTGGAAGCAACTATTGCGACATAGGTCTTCATGTGGACCAAAGGACGAACCGGCTGACAATCATCTCTGTCATCGACAACTTAGTCAAAGGAGCTGCCGGGCAGGCAATACAAAATGCGAATATCATATTTGGTTGGGATGAACGAAGCGGTCTAAACCAATTACCAATGTATCCATAAATAATGTAAACAAAGGAAGATAAAGGGGGAATTAGAATTGGCACAGGCAACTACAAGTAAAGAGATTGTTATTTTAGCAGAGGAAAGTGTCACATTACCTAAAGGGTTTAAAGCAGGCGGCTTACACTGCGGCTTAAAAAGAAAACGCAATGATTTAGGTTATATTGTATCTGAAGTTCCCGCGACGGCTGCTGGAGTGTATACAACGAATGTATTTCAAGCAGCACCGCTTGTGGTTACACAAGAAAGTATTGCGAAAGAAAATAAAATTCAGGCGATGATTGTCAATTCCGCTAATGCCAATGCGTGCACAGGAGAGCAAGGGCTAAAGGATGCCTATGAAATTCAAAACAATTTTGCCGGTGAACTCGGGATTCAAAATCACTTGGTAGCGGTTACCTCAACAGGTGTGATTGGTGAATTACTGCCAATGGAAAAAGTTAATACGGGCATTAAACAGATTTTAAATAAAGAGCATGAAGGTGTTAATAACTTTCTTCAAGCCATTCTAACAACGGATATCGTGGTGAAACAGATTGGTGTTCAATTGAATATTGACGGAAAAACTGTCAGCATTGGCGGTGCTGCTAAAGGATCTGGCATGATTCACCCAAACATGGCGACAATGCTTGGATTTGTGACAACAGATGCAAACATTGCACATGAAGATTTATCAAATGCCCTAAAGGATATCACAAACCAAACCTTTAATATGATAACGGTAGATGGTGATACAAGTACAAATGACATGGTCGTTGTTATGGCAAACGGCATGGCAGACAATGAGCAGCTGACAAAAGACCATCCTGATTGGGAAGTTTTTAAAACAGGCTTGAAAATCGTTTGTGAGTCACTGGCAAAAAAGATTGCCCGCGATGGTGAAGGGGCGACTAAGCTGATAGAAGTGAAAGTGGATGGAGGCTTTAGTCAGAATGCGGCACGAGCTGTAGGCAAATCCATCATTTCTTCTAATCTTGTAAAAACTGCTATCTATGGAACGGATGCAAACTGGGGCCGTATCGTAACAGCTATTGGCTACAGCGGGGTGCCGATTGAGCCGAACGCGATTAAGGTTTCACTAGGCTCTATTCCGGTTTTTGAAAATGGTTTACCAATCCCATTTGATGAAGAAGAAGCAAAAAAATACCTAGAACAAGAAAATGTTCAAATTCATGTTGAATTAAATCAAGGTGAATACAGTGCCACCGCCTGGGGATGCGATTTAACCTATGATTATGTGAAAATTAATGCATCCTACCGCACGTAAGAGGGGGACATTCAATGAAATATTTAGTGATTAAATGCGGTGGAAGTGTATTGGAGAATCTGCCAAGATCATTTTATCAAGATGTCATTTCACTACATCAATCGGGAGAATGGACGCCGATCATTGTACATGGCGGCGGTCCATTAATCAATCAATTATTAAAAAGCTTGAATGTTGAAACCAGCTTTGTGAACGGACTTAGAGTAACGAATCAAGATGTTTTAGATATTGTTGAAATGGTATTAAGCGGAATGGTCAATAAGCAGGTAGTTCGAAATATTATCGAAGTTGGCGGAAATGCCATTGGTGTCAGCGGAGTAGATGGCAGCCTGCTGCAGGCAGTTCCGACAGAAAACTCCAAACAGCTGGGATTTGTCGGTGACGTTGTCGGTGTAAACGTGAAAGTAATCGAAGGGGTTATCGGGCAAGGATACATACCGGTTATTTCTCCAATCGGTATTGATGCCAGCGGGCAGCGCTATAACATAAACGGTGATATTGCCGCTTCAGCGGTTGCCAAAGCATTGGGAGCGAATCTTTGCTTCATCAGCGATATTCCGGGGATTTTAGTTGAAAAAGACGGTGTGAAAAAGAAGATTGATAAGGTATCAAAATCAATTATTGAAGAAATGATTGAAAATCATACAATTTACGGCGGTATGATTCCAAAAGTAAAGGCAGCTATTGATGGGCTTGTTCATAATATAAGTGAAGTGGCAATCATTAACGGTTTCGAGAAAAATAGCTTGTTAGATTATACGAACGGTAAAGAAATTGGCACAAAAATTGTGTTAGAAGAGGGGATTGCGTGATGGTAAACAATACTACAGTCTCTGAAATATCGCCAATTATGGCTACATATAGCCGTTTCCCAGTCACGCTTGTAAAGGGAAAAGGAAGTTATGTTTGGGACGATCAAGGGAAACAATATTTAGATTTCACTTCAGGAATTGCAACCTGTAACCTAGGGCATGTTCCTGATGTTGTGAAGGAAAAACTGGAAGAACAGCTGCAAAACCTTTGGCACTGTACAAACCTTTATCATATTCCGAACCAAGAGAAATTAGCGGGATTACTTACAGCAAATAGCTGCGGGGATCAGGTATTCTTTTGCAACTCTGGTGCTGAAGCAAATGAAGCCGCTATTAAACTTGCGAGAAGATATGCCAACAAAGTAAAAGGAAAGGCATCTTCTGAAGTCGTAACCTTTCAGCAATCCTTTCATGGCAGAACATTAGCCACACTGACGGCAACCGCTCAGGAAAAAATCCAAAATGGATTCTTTCCGTTAATGCCTGGGTTTAGTTATTTACCCTATAATGATTTCGAATCCCTTGAGGTCCTAAATACAAAGAAACCTGCGGCCGTTCTTTTAGAACTTGTTCAAGGTGAGGGTGGAGTGATTCCTGCAAATCAAGAGTGGGTGCAAAAACTAGCTCAGATTTGTAAAGAAAACGACATACTTTTAATGGTTGATGAGATCCAAACAGGGATGGGCAGAACGGGAACATTATTTGCCTATCAACAATTTGGAATTGAACCAGATGTAATTAGCCTTGCGAAAGGACTTGGCTCTGGATTCCCAATTGGCGCTATAATAGCCAAAGAGGAAGCTGCGAAAGGCTTTGAACCAGGGAGTCATGGAAGCACATTTGGCGGTAATCCGCTGGCAACCGCTGCTGGTTCGGCAACTGTTACACATCTGGTTGAGAGCGGTGTGTTAGAAAACGCAAAGGAAATGGCAGCTTATTTAGATTTACAGCTAAAAAGTTTGAAAGATAAATTTCCGATTATCAAAGACATTCGCGGTAAAGGATTATTAAAAGGTATGGTTGTAGAAATGAACGCAATCGAAGTTGTTCAAAAAGCAATCGCTAATCACCTGCTTATTTTAACTGCCGGACCAAATGTCATTCGTATTTTACCGCCATTAACGGTAACGAAAGAGGAAATTAATGAGTTAATCGATAAATTGGAACAAACATTCCAAAGTATGGAGAAAGGCGAGTGAGAACGAATGGCACAAGGATATCTTACTTTGGAAACGGGAGAAGTTTTTGAAGGTGTACTGATTGGTGCGGAAAAGGATTCTCTTGGTGAAGTGGTGTTCAATACAAGTATGACCGGATATCAGGAAATCATCACGGACCCTTCCTATGCCGGGCAAATCATTACGTTCTGCTATCCTATCATCGGTAACTACGGTGTCAATGCGGTAGATGATGAAAGCATTGCTCCTGCACTATCAGGAGTGGTGATTGGCGACCTATGTGAAACACCGAGCCATTTTCAGTCAATTGAAAAATTCTCCGAAAAACTGAAATCTGCAGGGGTACCCGGCATTGCTGGAGTGGATACGAGGCTTCTTGTCAAAACGATCCGCAGCCGCGGGACTGTTAAAGGGTATTTAAGCAAAACTAAAGGAACGGATTTTGCTGCACAAGATCAAACTCCTTTTTGGATAGAAAAAGTCTCAGTACAAAATCCTCAATTTTTCCAAAACAATGGACCGCATGTGGTATTAGTAGATTTCGGCTACAAAAAATCCATCCTTACGGCGCTCTTAAATGAAAACTGTGCGGTAACGATTGTACCTTTTAACACCACCTTTGAAAAAATTAAGTCTTTAAACCCAGATGGTGTTCTATTTAGTAACGGACCTGGAGACCCAATGGCACTGCAAAAATGGTTCCCAGAAATTAAAAAGATCAGCCAGTATTATCCGACGCTGGGAATTTGCCTAGGTCATCAGTTAATCGCCCTTGCTTACGGTGCGAAAACCGAAAAGCTCGCTTACGGGCACCGAGGCGGCAATCATCCGGTTAAAGAAATAACTACCGGTAAAGTAAAAATAACCGCACAAAACCACAGCTATGTTGTTATGGACGAAAGTATTGATGGCAAAGTATTCGATGTTACCTATCGGAATATAAATGACCGCTCGATTGAGGGCTTAAAACATAAACACTATCCGGTTCAAACAGTTCAATTTCATCCGGAGGCACATCCGGGACCAAGTGATACGGAATATATTTTAACAGGATTCGTTAAACAGATTGCAGCATTGGGAGAGACGCAATATGCCGTTAAATAAAAGATTAAAAAAAGTACTTGTAATTGGATCAGGCCCGATTGTTATTGGGCAGGCAGCAGAATTTGACTACGCCGGTACTCAGGCATGCATTGCATTGAAGGAAGAAGGCCTCGAAGTGGTCCTTGTGAATAATAACCCGGCGACTATTATGACCGATGAAGCTGTCGCCGATAAAGTTTATATTGAACCATTAAATGTTGCGACGATTGAAAAAATTATTCAAAAAGAGAAGCCTGATGGTGTAATTGGTACTCTAGGCGGGCAAACCGGCTTAAATTTAACAGTAGAACTTTTTGAACAAAAAATTCTAGCGAAATATAATGTTGAACTTCTGGGAACATCAGTTGAGTCAATTAAAAACGGTGAAGATCGTGAACGGTTCCGTAATTTAATGCTGGCTATTGGCGAACCTATCCCGGAATCTGCCATCATTCAAAGCTATGAGGAAGGCGTTCAATTTGTAAAAGAAATCGGGTTTCCAGTCATCATCAGACCGGCATTTACGCTTGGTGGTGAAGGGGGCGGTTTCGCCTATAATGATGAAGAATTAGAAATGGTGCTGAAAAAAGGTCTAGCTGCAAGTCCGATTCACCAAGTCCTTGTTGAAAAAAGCATCAAGGGCTGGAAGGAAATTGAATATGAGGTCATGAGGGACGCAAATGATACATGCATCATCGTTTGCAATATGGAAAACATGGACCCAGTCGGCGTACATACAGGAGACTCCATTGTAGTTGCTCCATCGCAAACGTTAACAGATGTGCAATATCAAATGCTCCGTGACGTTTCTATCAAAGTTATTAGAGAACTTGAAATCATCGGCGGCTGCAACATTCAGTTCGCACTGCACCCTGAATCCAACCAATATTATATTATTGAAGTAAATCCACGGGTAAGCCGTTCATCAGCACTTGCCTCAAAAGCGACCGGTTATCCAATTGCCCGGATGGCCGCAAAATGTGCGATTGGCTACCATTTAGATGAGATTGTAAACCCGATAACAGGCAATACCTTTGCCTCATTTGAACCTGCGATTGATTATATTGTTGTGAAGCTGCCGCGCTTCCCATTTGATAAGTTCCCAGAAGCTGACAGGACGCTCGGAACACAAATGAAGGCAACAGGTGAAGTCATGGCAATTGACCGGACATTTGAAGGAGCGCTTAATAAGGCGGTACGCTCAATGGAAATGAATGTATACGGGCTTTGCCGTGGGGCCAATCACTCTTTGACAGATGATGAACTATTTGAACTGCTTGAAAAAGCTAACGATCAAAGGCTTTTTATCATTGCTGAAGCGTTTAGAAGAGGTATCTCACTTGAAAAAGTCCATCAATTAACTGAAATTGATTCCTGGTTTTTACACAAAATCACTTCAATTGTTGGAATGGAGAAAAAATTAACTTCCTATCAGTGGGCCGATGTGCCGAATTCTTTATTGGTACAGGCGAAAAAGACTAATATAGCCGATAAACTTTTAGCCCAAATTTATGGAATTCCCGAAAAACAGGTTAGAAATAAATGGAAAGAACTTAACGTTAAACCGGGTTATAAAATGGTTGATACATGTTCTGCGGAATTTGACGCTGTAACTCCTTACTATTACTCTACTTATCACGGATTTGATGAAGTTGAGAAAACTGATGCAAAAAAAATCCTTGTTATTGGATCCGGTCCGATTCGCATCGGCCAAGGGATCGAATTTGACTATTGTTCGGTGCATGCGGCCAAAGCGATTAAGAAACATGGCTATCAGGCCGTAGTCATTAATAACAATCCGGAAACAGTAAGTACCGATTACTCAGTTGCCGACCGCCTATACTTTGAACCACTTGCGGTTGAAGACGTCCTTCAAGTGATTGCCAAGGAACAGGTTGAAGGAGTATTGATTCAATTCGGCGGGCAAACCGCGATCAATCTTGCACGTGACCTTGAAGAAGAAGGCATCAACATTTTAGGGACGACAGTTGATAATGTGGACCGCCTTGAGGATCGGAAAGAATTTTACCAGCTGCTTGAGGAATTAAACATTCCACATATAGAAGGAAAGACCGTTAATCATGCTGAGGAATTAGTTGCCGCGGCGGCTGAATTAGGCTACCCGGTTCTTGTAAGACCGTCCTATGTCATAGGCGGGCAGGCGATGTTTACGATTTTTTCTGAACAGGAACTTGCTGACTATATGCAGCAGCTTGAAAATAATCCAAATGAAAAAATGTGGCCGTTATTAGTAGATAAATATCTACCAGGACTGGAATGCGAGATTGATGTCATTAGTGATGGTGAAAATATTGTGGTTCCTGGAATCTTTGAACATATTGAAAAAGCAGGCGTGCACTCCGGTGATAGTATTTCTGTATTTCCACCAATTTCGATGTCTCAGGAAGTGAAAAATACTTTAATAGATTATGCAGGTAAAATTGCTAAAACTGCACCAGTCATTGGAATGATGAATATCCAATTCGTAATTTATGACAATCAGGTGTATGTGTTAGAAGTTAACCCGCGTTCATCAAGGACAGTGCCAATCATCAGCAAGGTAACTGGAATTCCAATGATTGAGTTGGCCATAGCGGTTCAATTAGGGGTTTCGTTAAAGAATTTGTGCGACACAACAGGCTTACAGCCGGAACCTTCATATTATTCCGTAAAAGCACCGGTTTTCTCTTCAGGTAAATTGAAAGGTGTGGACCATGTTCTTGGACCGGAAATGAAATCAACCGGTGAAGTGCTGGGGATGGGATTAACCTACTCTGAAGCGCTTGATAAAGCAGTACCTGGTTTAGGTGGAAATCCAGCAGCAGACTTTCTATTTTGCTCGATTTCAGATCGGGAAAAGCAGTCCAGTCTTCCAATTATCCAGGAGCTTGCAAAAGAGTTTAAGATTGCGGCAACAGAAGGAACAGCTGTCTTTCTCCAAAACAAAGGGGTTGCGGTAGAAAAGGTAGTAAGCGATGAAAACGATGTTAACGAATTGTTCCGAAGTCAGATTTTAAGAGCGGTTATTAATATCCCAAATCAAGGACGAAATAAATTGAAATTTGGTTTCCATATTCGTGAGCAAGCAATTCGCTACAAGGTGCCGGTTTTCACCCATTTTGATACAGTTCATGCAATCTTTGAAATGAATAAGGATTCTTTATCAGAAATAAGTATTCGGACGGTAAGTGAGTATTACAATAAAGAAGAAGAGAGAGGTGCGATTTATGTTGGGGGTAACTAAATTACAAGTAAAACAGAAGGATTTTTTACAGCTGGCGGATTTTTCAAGTGAAGAAATCCATTACCTGCTGGAAGTGGCGCAAGAAATGAAGGCACAGCAAAAGCAGGGAATTCCACATCCGCATTTAAGCGGTAAGGTGCTGGGGATGATTTTTGAAAAGTCATCTACCCGTACAAGGGTTTCCTTCGAGGTCGGCATGCTGCAATTAGGCGGACATGGAATATTCTTGAACTCAAAGGATCTGCAGCTAGGAAGAGGAGAAAGTATTTCGGATACCGCAAAGGTGCTCTCACGTTATGTGGACGGCATTATGATTCGTGCGAATAGCCACAAAGAGGTTAAGGAATTGGCAGAGCATGCGACAATCCCAGTTATTAATGGATTAACGGATGTGCACCATCCGGTTCAAGTTTTAGCAGACCTGCTGACAATACTTGAACATAAAGGAAAGCTTGCTGGATTAAAGCTTTGCTATATTGGTGACGGCAATAATAATATGGCTCATTCTTTAATGGAAGGCGCTGTAAAAGTAGGTATGGATATTACCATTGCTAGTCCTCCAGGATATTTGCCAAATGGAAAAATTACCGAAAAGGCAATTGCTGACGGCAAGCAGACTGGAGCTTCTGTTATCATCACGAATGATCCAGTGAAAGCTATCAAAGATGCCGATGTCGTTGTTACGGATGTTTGGACCAGTATGGGGCAGGAGGAAGAAACAGCTAAACGCTTAAAGGATTTTGCTTCTTATCAGGTTAACAAAGAACTTTGCCAGCATGCGAAAGCAGATTTCCTCTTTTTACATTGCCTGCCGGCCCACCGCGGGGAGGAAGTAATGGCAGAAATTATCGATGGCCCTCATTCTGTTGTATTTGATGAAGCGGAGAACCGATTACATGCTCAAAAAGCAATTTTAAAAATATTACTAGAAAAATAGTCTTTATTTTTTTTGAAATTGATGTATAATAATACTATCAAATGAATTTAAATACAAAACAATGGAATTTAAGGAGCGTTATCATGGCAAAAGAGAAAATTGTTTTAGCCTATTCAGGCGGTTTAGATACATCAGTTTCAGTTAAATGGATTCAAGAAAAATATGGTTATGATGTCATTGCTTTAGGGCTGGATGTTGGTGAAGGTAAGGATCTAGAAGCAATAAAAACAAAAGCGTTAAATGTTGGAGCAGTTAAAGCTCACATTGTCGATGCGAAAGAAATGCTAGCACAAGAATATATTTTGCCAGCTTTAAAGGCAAATTGCTTATATGAAGGAAAATATCCTCTATCATCAGCACTTTCTCGTCCACTCATTTCAAAGCTGCTAGTGGACGTGGCGGAAAAAGAAGGGGCTGTAGCGGTAGCTCACGGTTGTACTGGTAAAGGGAATGACCAGGTACGTTTTGAAGTTTCCATCCAGGCTCTTAACCCAGACTTAAAAGTAATTGCTCCTGTTCGTGAATGGGGCATGACTCGTGACGAAGAAATTGCCTATGCTGAAGAACATGGTATTCCAATTCCAGTAGATTTAGATAATCCTTTCTCTATTGATGCTAACATCTGGGGCCGTGCCTGTGAAGCAGGTGTGCTAGAGGACCCATGGGCAGAAGCGCCGGAAGCTGCTTATGATTGGACCAATCCAATCGAAAAGACACCAGACGCAGCGGAGTATGTTGAAATTGAATTCGAACAAGGTGTACCTGTTGCACTTAATGGAGAAAAATTACCGCTTGTTCAATTAATTGAAACGTTAAATGAGCTTGGCGGCAAGCATGGTGTTGGTCGTATCGATCACATCGAAAATAGATTAGTAGGGATCAAATCCCGCGAAGTCTATGAAAATCCAGGAGCCCTAATTTTAATCAATGCTCATAAAGAGTTAGAATTTTTAACTTTACCACGTGAGGTTACTCAATTTAAGACACAGGTTGACCAGCATATGGCAAAGATTGTCTATGAAGGACTTTGGTACTCACCATTAAAAGCTGCACTTGATGCATTTATAGAAGAAACACAGAAAGTGGTATCAGGCACCATTCGTGTGAAACTTCACAAAGGAAATCATACGGTTGTTGGACGTAAATCCGTTCACAGCTTATATAATGAAGAACTGGCAACATATACAAAAGGCGATGCCTTCGATCACAATGCAGCAGTTGGATTCATTAAATTATGGGGTCTGCCAACAAAGGTTTACTCTGAAGTGAACAAGAAAGAAACAGTTTTGAAATAATGAGGGATGCCCCCGAAGTGATTCGGGGGCACTCTGCTTAAAATAATAGTGTCAATAACGGTGTCAGGCACCATGTGAAAAATTCACATGTTCAGCTTCAGCGCCTAGCCCCTCGAGTCATAAGCCAATCCCCCAAAAGGTTAAAAAACAACCTTTCGGCCGGCTTGTCTTATACTTGTCGGGGCTGACCGAGGCGCTTACGCTTTTCTTGGTGTCTGACACCGCAACACATAATTTAGGGGGAGCAGCAATGTCAAAGCTATGGGGCGGACGTTTTACGAAAGAGACGAACAAGCTGGTTGAAGAATTTACCGCTTCGATTTCGTTCGATCAAAAGCTGGCGAAAGAGGATATCGCCGGCAGCCTGGCGCATGTTCAAATGTTAGGCGAGTGCGGCATTATTCCTAAAGAGGACGCAGAAACCATTAAACAAGGTTTACTTAAAATTAAAGAAAAAGTAGACCAAAATGAAGTAGAATTTTTAGTAGAAGACGAAGATATTCATATGAATATTGAAAAACTATTAATTGAAGAAATCGGAGCAGTTGGCGGCAAACTACATACAGGCCGCAGCCGAAACGACCAGGTCGCAACCGATATGCATCTCTATTTGCGAACTAAAACGACTGAAATTATTAAATTGGTGGAAGACGTTCAGCTTTCCATCATTAAGCAGGCGAAAGAGAATATTGAAACATTAATTCCGGGATACACCCACTTGCAGCGGGCACAGCCGGTATCCTTCGCTCATCATCTAATGGCCTATTTTTGGATGTTCGAACGAGACAAAGAAAGATTAGTAGATTCCTTGAAACGCATCAACTGGCTTCCATTAGGCTCCGGTGCATTAGCAGGGACAACCTTCCCGATTAATCGGGGGAAAGTTGCAGAAATATTAGGATTTGAAACGATTTATCCAAACAGCATGGATGCAGTCAGCGATCGAGATTTTATTTTGGAGTTTTTATCGATTGGTTCTATTATTATGACTCATATCTCACGTCTTTCTGAAGAAATGGTTCTCTGGTCAAGCCAGGAATTCCAATTTATCGAGCTCGACGATTCTTTCTGTACAGGTTCAAGTATCATGCCGCAAAAAAAGAATCCAGACGTGCCGGAACTCTTGCGTGGAAAAACAGGGCGTACTTACGGCAACTTAATTGGGTTGTTAACCGTATTAAAGGGACTGCCTCTTGCTTATAATAAAGATTTACAGGAAGACAAAGAAGGTATGTTTGATACGGTAGAAACATTAGAAGGTTCATTGAAGCTATTAGCACCAATGATTGAGACGATGACCGTTAATAAAGATATCATGCGCAAAGCAATCAACAACGATTTTTCAAATGCCACAGATATTGCTGATTACCTAGTAACAAAAGGCCTGCCTTTCCGTGAAGCCCATGAGGTGATTGGGAAAATTGTGTTATATTCAATACAATCAAATAAATTCTTGCTTGATTTAAGCATGGAAGAATACAAGCAATTCAGCGATTTATTTGAAAATGATATTTTTGAAGTACTCGCCCCTGAACATGTTGTCGCTGTTCGCAACAGCTTCGGCGGGACCTCTCCAAATCAGGTTAAGCAACAAATTAAATTGGCAGAGGAAAAGATCCAACAATAACAAAGGTTTTGGCCCGCCAAATGGCGGGCTCTTCTTATATAAATTAGAAAATCTTGCCGTGTATACCACTTATTTATGTTGGTTATTTTTAATAGTTCAATTAATTTGTATAAAATACTAAAATAATAGATAATTTAAAGGAAAATATGATTTGGAGGTTAGATATGAAACTTAGAGTGTCTGTGGTGCAGTATCATCTGCATACGATTCAATCCTTTGAAGACTTCGCTGCTCAATGTGAGCATTATATAAAAACCGCTGAAGAGTTTGGCGCTGAATTTGTCCTCTTTCCTGAATTTTTTACAACCCAGCTGCTATCTATTGGCAATGGGAAGGGGCAAAGCCTGACCATCAATGACCTTCCTAACTTTACGGAGCAATACCGCAGCCTTTTTTCTAATTTTGCCAAACAAACCAATATGCATATTATTGCAGGAACACATATTATCGAAAAAGACGGTAAGCTGTATAATACCGCACATTTATTTTACCCTGATGGCCGGATTGGTGAACAAGCTAAGCTTCATATTACACCAACGGAAGTAAACGAATGGAATATGGCGGCAGGGGATTCATTTCAAATATTTGAAACAGATAAAGGAAAAATTGCGCTGCTCACTTGCTATGATATCGAGTTTCCAGAAATTGTCCGGATGGCTAAAGCTAAAGGTGCCGATATTATTTTTTGCCCATCATGTACTGATGACCGTCACGGCTTCCACCGGGTCCGCTACACAAGCCACGCCCGCGCTATTGAAAACCAGGTATATGTGGTCCTAACAGGAACTGTTGGAGCGCTTCCAACGGTTGATTTTATGCGTGCTAATTTTGGCCAGGCGGTTATTATTACACCTAACGATATTCCGTTCCCGCCAAAAGGTATTTTAGTAGAGGGTGAAATCAATAATGATATGGTTGTCACAGCCGACCTCGATTTAGAGCTTTTATATGAGGTGCGCGAGCGCGGCTCCGTTACAACATGGCGTGACCGAAGAACCGATTTGTATGTCGATTGGGAAAAATAATTTTTTTATAAAAAGGAAGTGGAAATGTGTATCGCAGCGAATTCTATGTATATGACCAGGACCGGCCTCTTCCGGTATGCATCCGCAATTATACGAAAGCGGATTTTGACCAGCTCATAGAGATTCAATCCGAATGCTTTCCTCCTCCTTTTCCAGAGGAATTGTGGTGGAATAAAGAGCAGCTGACTAATCATGTGACGCATTTTCCTGAAGGAGCCTTATGTGTGGAAATTAACGGCGAATTAGCTGGTTCACTTACAGGACTTTGTGTAGAATTTGACCCAAACCATTCCAGCCATACATGGGAGGAAATTACGGACTACGGTTACATCAGGAATCATGATCCAATTGGAAATACCCTTTATATTGTTGATATCAGTGTCCGCCCCAAATATCGAAAATTAGGGCTGGGAAAGCTGCTGATGCAGGCAATGTACCATGTAGTGATTGAAAAAGGTTATGACCGCTTGCTTGGCGGCGGGCGGATGCCCGGTTACCATAAAGCGGCTGACAAAATGACTCCTGAACAGTATTTGACGGCCATTATTAATGGAGAAACGAAGGATCCTGTCATCAGCTTTTTACTGCGTTGCGGACGGGTGCCATTGGGAATAGCAGAGAATTATCTTGATGATGAAGAATCACATAACAATGCCGTATTAATGGAATGGAAGAATCCATTCAAATAAGAAAAGCACAGGAACCCGCAGCAATGCTATTGGGCACCGAATTAAAAAAGGAGGCATACATAAAATGGAATACAATCGCATTACAAGTATTGACGATCCAAATTTTAAAAAGCTTCATGACTTAATGGGGCAAATCTTTCCGCCTGAGGAAGTACTAGAATATGAGTTGTGGAAAGAACCTTTAGAAGACCCAGGCATCCGTGTATTTGTGGCTGTTCACAACGACCAAGTTGTAGGCGCAACAGAATATCGTTATTATCAAGATTGGAATATTGCGATGACGGATTTCACAATTATCAGTCAACCTGGCCTCGGTCTTGGCCGCTTTTTAGCACAAAATCGCTTAAAGGATTTAAACCAGCTTGCGAAAGAAAATGGAAAAGTACTCTTCGGAATGTTTGCTGAAATTTATGACCCGTATAGAGTGGAAAATCATGAATTTGGTGGTGTGAAGGTAATGGACCCATACGTACGCCGTGAAGTTCTGTCACATTTAGGATATAAGCGTCTTGATCTTTCTTATGTTCACCCATCATGGGAAAATACGGGCGAAGCGGTCAACGGGCTTGATCTATGCTTCATGCCTTCTGATGAAGAGCTGCAGACACTGCCGGCATCCCTTGTAAAGGAATTCCTGACCACGTATTATTCCGTTTTATCCAATAAGCCGCAGGAATGGCTGAAGATGATTCAGACAATCGAGTCCAAGGAAGCCATTGATTTATTACCACTTTAAACTAAGAAACTATTGACATTATCGGTAGATTCAGTTAATATTTTCTTTAATTATTGGAAAATTAATAAAAGTTTAATATAAAACTCTTATCCAGAGCGGCGGAGGGACTAGGCCCTGTGAAGCCCGGCAACCTTCAAGGTAATCCTTGAAAAGGTGCTAATTCCTGCGGATCTATTTAGATCTGAAAGATAAGAGGAGGATTTTAACGGACCTCTTCTTATAGAAGAGGTTTTTTTATACAGTAAAGCATTTATGAAGGGGTGGAAGGTGAATGTCAGTTATAAAGGTGGCCATATTAGGCTTCGGAACAGTTGGTGAAGGAGTTTACAGGACAATTCAATCACATGCTGAAGAATTTACAGCTGTTCTTGGAAAAAAAGTTGAAGTAGCAGCCATACTTATTAAAAATAAGCAGAAGAAAAGAGAAGTAAGAGAAGATGTTCTCCTCACATCTGATTTTGAAGAGATTCTTGAGCTTCCCCAGCTTGATGTGGTCATTGAAGCAATCGTCGACAAAGAGCCGACCTTCACGTATTTGAAAAAAGCCATCGGCAGGGGCTGTCATATCATTACAGCAAATAAAGAAATGTTTGCCCATTATGGAAAGGAATTGCTTGAACTAGCAAAGGTAAACAATGTTTCGGTAGGATACGAAGCAACGGTTGCAGGCGGAATTCCTGTCATTCAAACGCTAAGACAGCTTTTAAAAATTAACCGTGTTTCATTAATTCAGGGAATTTTAAACGGGACTTCAAATTTTATCTTAACTGAAATGCGTGAAAAAAAGCAGTCGTTTGCCGAAAGTCTACAGCAGGCTCAAGAAAATGGGTATGCCGAAGCAGACCCAACGAATGATATTGAAGGTTTTGATGCCTTTTATAAAGCAATGATTCTTAGCAGAATCGCTTTTGGAGAAGAGCCGGATTGGCAGGATGTTGAGCGGCAGGGAATTACCTCGATTACGAGCGAGTTAATTACAGCAGCGGAAAAATTAGAGCTAAGGTTTAAACATGTGGCGAGCATCAGCAGGGAAGGCGGGCGTGTTGTAGCTGCGGTAAAACCAGTCTTGGTGGGCAATGAGAATCCATTCTATCATGTCGAAGGCGTTGAAAATGCAGTTAATGTTCACTCAGATATTGTCGGCAGAATTACATTGCAGGGGCCGGGAGCGGGAATGTTTCCAACTGCCAGTGCGATGATTGAGGATTTGGTTTATGTTTGTCAAAGCCGTTCGGGTGAGCGCAATATTGTTAAAAATACTGTTGAAATTTCTGAGACGTCTAAAGGGGAACAAAAAGAATATTGGCTGGTCCAAGGGCTTTCCAATAATTCGGGAGTTACTTGCATTGATGAGGTTTCTACAGGTATTAATCTTATCGAGTCATCTAAAAAGGATTTAGATTTGCTCGCCGGGCAGCATCCGGGAATTTGTTACTTCTCAATCCTCGGTGAAGTGGATTTGGCGATTTTAAATAAGGAAGCCGCAACGGTCATTTAGATTTATGAGGACTATGATCTCAAGATTCAAGCCACAAACGTTCTCAAGAAATACATTTCAAATTTAACCTATCAATAGCATCCAAATACAAGGATGCTTTTTTATTTTATCCAGAATATTATCCACTAAAAAAGT
This sequence comes from Neobacillus kokaensis, assembly GCF_014656545.1. Lineage (GTDB taxonomy): Bacteria > Bacillota > Bacilli > Bacillales > Cytobacillaceae > Neobacillus > Neobacillus kokaensis. Next base: position 19,499 of record NZ_BNDS01000019.1, on the reverse strand, counting down.
CCAGTATTTAAAAGTACTCCACAGACTTATGCACATTATCCACTGAAAATTCTGATTTGGATGTTAACAATAACGAACTATTGATTAACAAGTCATATTAGTGCTTTCTTAGGTCTGTCCACAACATCCAAATTTCCATAAAATACGTTAAGACATTAAGTTCACAATTTATTCAACTTTCTAACATTTAAATGTTAAGAAACTGTGAAAGCCGTTGTTTTTCCATAAAACGAGTAGTATATTATAAGTGTAGAGAAGATAGTGAAAGACTTCACAAACCTTCTCTATAAGTAACAGCTAGCTGATTAACTCTTATCAAAAATAAATCATTTGGAGATGATTGTGATGAGATGGTACAAAACCCCTATCGCAGCAGTTGTTTGGACGGTTTTGCGGATGTATCTTGGCTATCAATGGGTTATAGCAGGTTATCATAAAATTGCAGGTGGGTTCGATGCAGGCGGATTCCTGAAAGGGGCACTTGCCAATGCAGCAGGGGATCATCCAGCAGTGCAAGCTTGGTACGCAGATTTCTTACAACAATTTGCCATTCCAAACGTTGATATTTTTAACGTATTGATTCCTTGGGGCGAACTACTAGTCGGTATCGGTTTAATCGTCGGATTAGCAACTATTCCAGCCTTACTTGCCGGAGCCTTTATGAACTTGAACTTTATGCTTGCGGGTACAACTAGCACTAACCCAATTCTTTATACTATTGCCATGATACTATTATTCGCAGGTGCAGGTGCATACTATTTCGGACTTGATCGATTCGCAGTCCCTTATATTAAAGGCTTTTTCAAAAAAAATCAGACTAAAACGCTAACCCACTAACTCTTAAATGGATGGAAGAAGCAGGTCAAAGCTCCTGCTTCTTTTTTTAGGTCTATTTACGGTTTCTAACCCGCTGATTAGCTGCATTTGCTCTTGCTTGAGCTTCAAGGTCTGCACCGTCAGCCATCTCTTTTGAAAATTCCACATCCTGTCCGTCAGACTTCATGTTCTTTGGCACCTGTGGAAGTGAAGCTTTGTTTTTATCGCGTGATTTTTGTCCTCGTGAACGACCCATTACCGAAAACCCCTTTCACTATTAACTAATGAGAACCGAAAAGGTCCCGTTATTAGCTTCTACAATTTGCAGGGGTTCATGAATGGGAAAAACTTTCAGTTGGTTCAGTGTCAAATGCAAGAAATTTGGGACTATCCACCGCTTTCCGCAATAAAAACCTAATATACAAGTAACTATGTTATCCGCAACTAAAAAACGGCTCCTATCAATAGAGCCGCTGTAAATCTAGAGCTTTGTATTCCTATCCGAAAACCCGCCAGCTCGGTCTGCCATTTTAAAATCGCGCTGGTATAACACCTCTTGTGTGCTTGTTAAAGAATATTTTCCTTTACCCATGTCCTTTTTCTTCTTTCCACCCATCATGCTCATTCCCTTCAACAGTATTTGTCAATCGAACTAAAAGCAAAAATGGTACATTTCCCCGCTTTAACGGGCACTAATGACCCCTACATCAAGGATTTATATGTTTACAAGATTTTAGGAGGGATCAAACTGCCCGTAAAAGCCCGATTGGTTCAACTAACAATCAGCGGGGGTATCCCCCCGCTGATTGAAGTTTCACTTTATGTACTCAAAACCATTTTTGCCTTTAATGAGGGGAAAGATACTTTTTTTAATAAAAATATATATTTTTTGTAACAGTTTCGCTCCAAGTAATATGGTAAAGTATTGTTGAGGTGAGCATATGGCCATTATTACGAAAATCACCACGCAGCAGAAAAATCAGGACCGCTATAACATTTTCATGGATTATGGCAAAGGCGAGGAATTTGCCTTCAGTGTTGATAGCGATGTATTAATTAAATTTCAATTAAAAAAAGGAATGGAGCTTGATGAATTTTCATTAGTGGAAATTCATTATCAAGATGATATTCGCAAGGCCTATAATTTAGCCGTCCATTTTCTTGCAAGAAGGATTCGATCGGAAAAAGAAATCAGGGATTATCTCAATAAAAAAGATCTTGAACAACCTGTTATTCATGAAGTAATTCATAAGTTAAAAGGGCAGCATTACATCAATGATGCGGAGTTTGCCACTGCCTTTGTAAGAACGATGGCAAATACAACTGACAAGGGACCAGATCAAATAAAGCTTGAATTAAAAGAAAAAGGAATTGCAGAAGGGTTTATATTCACGGCTTTATCGGAATTTCCTAAAGAGCAGCAAATTGAAAAAGCAGTAAAGCTCGGGGAGAAATATTTTAAAAAGCCGTCAAAAGATTCCTTAAAAATTCAAAGGCAAAAGCTCGAGCAGCAGCTTATCCGAAAAGGTTATTCTTTCGAAGTGATTCAAATTGTTCTGCAAGAAACGGCAATTGAGGAAAATGATGAAGAGCTTGAAGCAATCAGATATCAGGGGGGGAAAATTCACCGGAAATATGCACAATATACCGGATTTGAGTACGAGCAAAAGATGAAACAGTCGTTATATCGCAAAGGTTTTTCGATAGAATTGATTGAAAAATTTTTATCAGAACAAGAAAAATCATGACAAAGGCGTCATGATTTTTTATTTTAATAATGATTTCTTTATTAATTTGATAAAAGAATTTATACTAAACTAAAGCGATATATGGGAGTTGAAAGAAATGCAGCAGGAGAAACGCTATAGTGATATGACAGAACAAGAATTATGGCAGGAAATTGCTACGCTCCAAGAAAAAGCCCGAAAAGCAGAGCAAATGGGTATCGTTAATGAGTTTGCAGTATTGGAGAGGAAAGTGCAAATGGCAAGAGCCTATCTACTTGATCCTAATCAATTTAAAGCCGGGGAAATTTACGAAATTGAAGGCGCTCCAGGGGAATATTTCAAAATTGATTATATGAATGGTGTATTTGCTTGGGGTTACCGTACGAAAGGTAATGGCACAGAAGAGGCGCTGCCAATCTCTTTATTAAAAAAGCTTAACTAATGATGGACAAACCAGAGAAAGCTTTGCTCTGGCTTGTCTTTTTTCTAAAAAATTACTTCCACACTTGCGGTGACTCATCATCTCGTTCGCCGGAAGCCCGCATCCGTTCTTGTGGATGAGTATTAATAGTTCCGTCCGCTCTTTTTGATGCATATTCCGCTTTTGCCCGCGGTTCTCCCTCAAGCTTATTATTGTTTTGGTTTGGGAAATTACGCTGTTTATTTCTCATGCTATACCTCCAAGTAAGGGAATGAGAAACGTGAAAAGCAAGGTGCTCTTTGCTATGCTTATCACGTAAAGTTAGTATTTACTTAAATTCTGTACTTATGTTAAAAGAAAATGGCAACGAGGTGTACGAATGAACGACTATCATGAACGACTGGTAAAATTATTACTTAAAAAAAACGACCATCTCTCCTACTATCAAGCACGAACCTGGGTCGAACTGTTATGGGATGATTTTGAAACGACCTTTGCGAAGGCGGGAGAGGAATACATGGGAAGTGAAATGACAGAAAGAATTGTTAAACAATGGATTGAGAATTATGGAGACAAACTTCATGAATTCACTGCAACAAATCCGAAATATAAGCACTTTCTTGAGCAGGATAAAAATACGTTGCATTAAAAAAGCGGTGACAGATTTGTCACCGCTTAAATTTATCCTGGAATAACCCCTAATTTCTTTCTTAATTTTTTTTCGCTAAACACCCAGCCGGTATATGATCGAATCGGCTGTAACTCAGAATCCAATTGAACGACTGCAACAAAAGGATAATGTCCATTGCTTCGGTAGCGTAAATCAATAAAACGAACCTCGTAATAATCATCGTATTCATCCACTTCCCATCGGTAAACTGGTGAGAAGGAGAGAAACGCAGAAATATTATGATCCTTTTTAGCTGCTTCAATGACAGGTGTATTTGGCACTGGTATCCGTTTAAAACGATCAAGAATTTCTACTTTGCCATCAACGGACCTGCCGACAAAAAAGATATTTTCATTCATCGCAGCAATGCGCCATTGATGGAACTTCATCGTAGGGGCAACAATAATTTCTGTTGCATCAGGAATAAGAGATCTTACTTCCACTAGTACCCGCTTTCTAGTTTGATATCGCTTAATATAATAGCCGAGGATAATGGTGTACATCACTAAAAACGTAAAACCTGGATGTGCTCCTAATATCCATGCAATAATTCCTAGAACATGAATTGCAAAAATAAATGGGTCAAACGTATTAATCCAGCCAAGTGCTACCCATTTGGAATTAAATGGACGAAGTGCCTGGGTCCCGTAAGCATTAAAAATATCCACAAAGACATGGATAAACACGGCAGCAAAAGTCCAAGCCCATAAATGCAGCAAGTTAGTTCCTGGAAAAAACGGATAAATGATAGCAGTGAGTAAAAGCGGCCATAAAATCACTGCCGGGATGGAGTGGGTAACTCCTCGATGATTTCTAATATAAATGGCATTATTTCTTAATTTTAAAACAGTATCAATATCTGGTATTTGTGAACCAACAATAGTGGCGATTAAAACACTAGTTGTCGTAACATGGCTGCTTGCGACCGCTGGATCAAGTGTTGCCAGTCCGCCAAGCGCAATACCCATTACAACATGAGTTCCAGTATCCAAACTTGTTGCCTCCTTCAGAATCTTGTCAAAATCAACAAAGTGGATTATTCTTTTACGAGTTACTTATTATTATATACCCTTTTCATTGTTTGTTTATCAAAATGGAGGAAAAAGTTATGTCAAATGAACTTGAAAATTTAAATAAAATCAATATAAATTCCTTTCAGAATGATTTAATTTCTTGGTTTAAAAGAGAACAGCGTGATTTACCATGGCGGAAAGACCAAGACCCCTACAAAGTCTGGGTATCGGAAATCATGCTGCAGCAAACAAGAGTCGATACAGTTATTCCGTATTTTAATCGTTTTATCGAATGGTTCCCAACAATCGACGACTTAGCAGATGCTGATGAAGATAAGATCCTCAAAGCATGGGAAGGTCTCGGTTACTATTCAAGGGTGCGAAATTTACAATCAGCGGTAAGAGAAGTGCGGGAGACTTATAATGGTGTGGTTCCATACACTCCTGAGGAGATATCCAAACTCAAAGGTGTGGGACCTTATACTGCCGGGGCAATTTTAAGTATTGCTTATGGAATTCCTGAACCTGCAGTGGATGGCAATGTGATGAGGGTGCTTTCACGAATTCTATCGATTTGGGAGGATATTGCTCGTCCAGCATCGCGTAAGGTATTTGAACAGGCAGTACGCAAACTTATTTGCCATGACGACCCGTCTGCCTTTAATCAGGCATTGATGGAACTAGGGGCATTAATTTGCACACCAACATCTCCTGCCTGTCTGTTATGTCCAGTTCGAGAGCATTGCCAAGCATTTGAAGAGGGAGTGCAAAATGAACTGCCAGTTAAAACGAAAAAAACAAAAACGCGTCATGTACAGTTGGCTGCCGCTTTACTAGTGGATGATCGAGGTAGATTTTTAATTCATAAGCGACCTGATACTGGGCTGCTCGCAAATTTATGGGAATTTCCTAATGTTGAAATTGAACATCCGGTGGAAGGTGAGAGAGGGCATGTCGACGAACTTTTTCACACCTCGCTAGGCTTGAAAATTAAATTAGGAAAAATTATTGGTCAAGTGGAGCATGTTTTTTCCCATTTAATTTGGAATATCAAAGTTTATGTTGGAAAGATAAATAGCGAATATGAGGAAAGCTGTGATTGGAAGCTTGTTTCGATAAAAGAAATGGAACAGTATGCTTTTCCAGTGCCTTACCAAAAGATGTTTAAGATGTATCTAAATCAAGAGAAATAAAAAGCATTGGCTACCGTTCGATGTTATAGTATCCTTCTTCGGTAGCCAATAACTTAAAATCACATCTGCAGTTCCTTAGTCCCCCCGCGATTTTGTATCTCATCCATAATCTCTCGATGAATCGTCTGCCCCTCAGTATTTAAATAAGGCATCATCTGCTGTAAGGCATGATGAAAATAACCCAGCTCCACATCTTTCCAATCGGTAATCGACATCATTGACAGCTCTGTCATATCTCGCCCTGCATACATCGTTTCATACTCCTTTCAAAGCCATTATCGAGATTAGTTTTTTGTATATCCATTGTCTTCTATGCACAGAAAAGCTAAAATGATAGCATCACTTTTAAAAGGGGCAAGGAATTTTATGACACAAAAAGTAGCATTAGTTACAGGCAGCAGTCGCGGAATTGGTAAAGCGACTGCCATTAAGCTCGCTCAAGAAGGATACGATATTGTCATCAACTACGCTAGAAGTAAAAAAGGGGCATTGGAGACTGCTGAACAAATTGAAGCACTAGGTAGAAAAGTGTTAATTGTAAAAGCGAATGTCGGAGATGTCAGCAAAATTAAAGCGATGTTCGCACAAATAGAAGAAGAATTTGGCCGTTTGGATGTATTTGTTAATAATGCAGCATCCGGGGTTCAGCGTCCGGCAATGGAGCTTGAAGAATCGCATTGGGATTGGACACTAAATATCAACAGTAAGGCGCTGTTATTTTGTGCCCAAGAGGCTGCCAAGTTAATGGAGAAAAGCGGCGGAGGTAAAATTGTCAGCATCAGTTCACTAGGTTCCATTCGTTACTTAGAAAACTACACTGCTGTGGGAGTATCGAAAGCAGCTCTTGAGGCCTTAACAAGGTACTTAGCTGTTGAATTAGCCTCAAAGAACATTGTTGTTAATGCTGTTTCCGGTGGAGCGGTTGATACAGAGGCATTGAAGTCATTTCCGAACAGGGAGGAACTTCTTCAGGAAGCAGCAGAAAAAACACCAGCGGGAAGAATGGTGGAAATAGAAGACATGGTAAATTGCGTCATGTTCCTGCTATCTGATCAATCAAATATGATCAGAGGGCAGACAATTATTGTAGATGGCGGGATTTCACTGCTTGTTTAATTTTCGATAATTTTTTAGGATAATCTCCACGAACCTGGGTAAATTAAACTCGTGGAGGTGATATCAATGGCTAAATTCAACCAACAGCCAAACAAAACTTCTGCTGGAACTAACATCCAGGAAGTGAGACAGCAAAACGCACAATCTGCGGGTGCAGGTGCTGCAGGACAATTCGGTACTGAATTTGCAAGTGAAACAAATGCTGCAGAGGTAAGACAGCAAAACGCTCGTTCTGCACAAGCAGGCGGTGCTGGATCATTTGGCACTGAGTTTGCAAGCGAAACAAATGCTCAAGAAGTAAGACAACAAAACCAACAAGCAGAATCCCGTAAAAACCAAAATGCCGGTAAATTCGGCCAAAGCTAATAACTATACTTACGACGAAGGCGCTCATCAATCGGATGGGTGCCTTTTTTTTTCTAATATCGCAACATATATCAAGGGGCGTTTATTTCGAAATTTCGACAAAACCTCTCTTCAGTTTACAGAAAAAGTCAAAGGAAATTGAGGATTATTTAAAGAATACATATAGGAACTAAAAATAAGGCGGTGAGGAAATGAATGATTTTAATCGATTAGTTTCTGAACAGATGGCAACAATGGAAAAATTACTGTTTCTACAGGCAGAACTGGAACGTTGTCAACAAATTGAAGCGGAACTGCTCGCTTTACAAAGTGAAACAGAACTTGAAAGTATTCAAGCCGACATTCAACTAATGAAAAAAGAATTAAAAGAGATTCAGACCATTTTTGAAAAACAAACAGAAGAGGTCATTGATTCCTACCGGGAAATGAACTTAACTCCTTCTTGATAAAACAATTTTTTACAAAGAGCCATGGGAAATATGGCTCTTTTGTTTTAAATTCTACTCACAAACGTTATAATAATAAGAAAAGGACTTTTCTTTGTTGCCTTTTGTCGGTGGAATTATAGGTAAGATAGGTTGCAAAGGTTCGAAAATGAAGGTAGGGGAGAAAATGGGCGTACCCATCGAAGGTGAACCAATACAAATACATAGCTATAAACACAATGGGCACATCCATCGCGTCTGGGAAGAAACAACCGTTTTAAAAGGATCACAAAATTTAGTGATTGGCGGGAATGATCGGACATTGGTAACGGAATCAGACGGCAGGACCTGGATCACAAGGGAACCTGCAATTTGTTATTTCCATTCGCAATATTGGTTTAATGTGATTGGCATGATTCGTGAAGATGGTATTTATTATTATTGTAATATCAGTTCACCTTTTATTTTTGATGGTGAAGCACTGAAGTATATTGATTATGATCTTGATATTAAAGTGTACCCTGATATGACCTTTAATTTGTTGGACGAGGATGAATATGAACGTCATCGGCGTGAAATGAAATATCCCGCTGTCATTGATCAAATTTTAAAACGAAATGTCGATAAACTGATTCAAATGATTAGGCAGAGAACAGGTCCGTTTGCTCCAGATTTTATCGATATTTGGTATGAACGTTATTTGACGTACAGACGTTAGAGGACAAGGGGGGAGCACACTAAAAAGTAAATTGAGTCAAATTAAGTATGTTGCTCGTATTTATTTTATGACTTAAGAAAAGTGGTTAGCTCTGCTCGCACGTCTTTTTTTAAAACGCCTGTTGACTTGTTCAACAGGCGTTTTCAATGTACAAGAGAAATAAGGAAGGGGGGGCTTTTCGTTTGGATAGTATTCGAAGGTATCTTTCATTTGTAAAACCGTACCGCTGGCAGATTATTGTTACGATTCTCATAGGGGTTATTAAATTCTCTATCCCGCTTATTCTTCCAATGTTGATTAAGTACGTTATTGATGATATTGTGCAAAATCCCGATTTAGCTGGCAATGAGAAACTCCATAAATTAATGGTCATTATGGGGGTCATGATTGTTATTTTCATCGTACTTCGACCGCCGATTGAGTATTACCGGCAATATTTTGCCCAATGGACATCCAATAAAATATTATTCGACCTTCGTGATGCGATGTATAAGCATATTCAAAAGTTGAGCTTTAAATATTATGCCAACACCCGTGCAGGCGAAGTTATTTCACGTGTCATTAATGATGTAGAACAAACAAAAACCTTTGTCGTTACTGGCTTAATGAATCTATGGCTCGATATGGCTACAATTATTATTGCTATTATTCTTATGTTTTCGTTGAATGTGAAGCTGACGATTGTTTCCATTTTGCTTTTTCCACTTTATGCTTTTTCAATTCGTTATTTTTTCGGCAAGTTACGCTATTTAACTCGAGTTCGTTCCCAGGCACTGGCGGAGGTTCAAAGCTATTTGCACGAACGTGTACAAGGGATGCCTGTCATTAAAAGCTTTGCCATTGAAGAATATGAACAAACTCAGTTTAATAAAGTGAACTATAATTTTTTAGATAAAGCATTGAAACATACAAGTTGGAATGCTAAATCGTTTGCTGCCGTTAACACCATAACAGACATCGCTCCATTGCTTGTTATCGCTTATTCTGCCTACCTCGTAATTCAAGGCAATTTGACGTTAGGAACATTGATGGCGTTTTATGCTTATATTGATAAGCTTTATAATCCGTTAAGAAGATTGGTTAACTCGTCGACAACGATTACCCAATCGTTTGCGTCTATGGACAGGGTATTTGAATTTTTAGATGAAAAGTATGACGTGGTTGATGACCAGAATGCCATTGAATGCAGGCAAGTGAAGGGTGATATTGCGTTTGAAGCTGTTTCTTTTTCTTATAACGAAGGAGAGGAAACGGTGTTGAAGGATATTAATATCCATGTGAAAAAGGGAGAAACGATTGCACTTGTTGGCATGAGCGGCGGCGGTAAGTCTACTTTTGTCAGTTTAATTCCACGGTTTTACGATGTGACAGAAGGAAACATTCTGCTGGATGGAATGGATATCAGAAAGTTTAAGGCTCAGTCATTACGAGATAAAATTGGAGTTGTTTTTCAAGATAATATTCTTTTTAGTGAATCTGTCAGGGAGAATATTTTACTCGGAAAACCGGATGCAACTGAAGAAGAAGTCATAAACGCGGCTAAAGCAGCCAATGCCCATGAGTTTATTTCGAATCTTGCGGACGGATACGAAACAAAGGTCGGGGAACGTGGTGTCAAGCTTTCCGGCGGTCAAAAACAAAGGATTGCAATAGCTCGGGTTTTCTTGAAAAATCCGCCGATATTAATTCTAGATGAAGCAACTTCTGCCCTTGATTTGGAGAGTGAGCATTTAATACAGGAATCACTGGAAGAACTGGCCAAAGACCGGACGACCTTTATTGTTGCTCACCGACTATCTACGATTACCCACGCTGACCGAATTGTTTTAATTGAACATGGCCGGATTGTTGAAGTTGGAAAACATGATGAGCTGATGGCGAAGCAGGGGAATTATTATAAATTATTTCAGGTACAACAATTGGAACAAAAAGAAACCGAGGCGGATTAATCTCGCTTCGGTTTTTTCTTATTCATTTTCCTCGCCTTCAATCGATATTTCATTGTGATGATAGGAGTGGAAGCTGGTGATAAGTGTATCGAGATGCTCCACCTGCTCGCCATAATCAATAATAGAGGCGATAATTTGCATCATATGGTAGATATGAGGCTGCTGCTCCTGGCCGGAAAGTTGATTTTGAAAGGTTAAAAAGAAATTGAATAATTCTTCTTTATTTAAATTATCATTTTCCTCGGGATATGGTGGTGGTGTAGGAATTTTCCCGATAAATCTAAGCATGAGATGTTCATGATGGTACACCAAGGAATCCAGCTGTTCCTGTGTTGCCTCCTTAAAATCCTCCGGAAGCTGCAAAAGTTCATTTTCATAGCGATGGATTCGCTTCAACGTATCAAGTGCTTTTCTAGCTGCAATCGTCATCTGCCTGTATACAACGAGCTTACGAGATTTTTCTAAATCATTCTTTTTAAAAAAGCTTCTTTCCTCTTTGTACATTTTATAAAACTGTTCCATGGACTGGATGTTTTCTTTTAGTTTTTTAATATCCGCTTTCAGCAGCTGATGATCATAATTATGACGAATGCTGAGGCGAATCCACTTGATAGTTTCTTCGGTTGTACTTACGATTTTTACATAAAGCTTATTTTCATATTTTGGCGGCATAAAAACTAGATTCACAATAAACGCAGAGAAAACCCCGACCATAACGGTAGAAAAACGAATTCCGGCAAACTCAATAAAACTCATATTTGTAGTTTCCATTATAGAAATGAGGGTTACCAGGGAAAGTCCAATTGTATTCTCAAGTTTTAATTTAAGATGAAGGATGATGACAATGATGGCCGCAAGTCCGATAACAATAAAATGATTACCAAGCAGCAGAACAAAAACGACCGCGAGAATCGCGCCGATTACATTCCCTTGAATTTGTTCAATAATTGTTAAATAGGTCCGGTAAATGGTCGGCTGAATCGCGAAAATCGCAGCGATTGCGGCAAAGACCGGTGAAGGTGAATGCAGCATCTGTGCAATATATAATGATAAAACAATAGCAATTCCCGTTTTTAAAATGCGGGCTCCTAACTTCATGTTTAAGTATTATCCTTTCAAAAATGGTTATTTATAGTTTCTTACCCTTAAATAATAATGTACTATACATGGATTAAAACATATTATCAAGAAAAATTATATGAACAATTATCAAATTGTTGCAGAAAATGAATGAAAAAAATAAAACGTCCGCAAAATGTGCGCGGACGTTTCATGGAGACTAAAACAACCAGTTATTCAGCTTATAAAGATGAAAATGCGTTTCTTACAGCATGTAATGTCGCTTCAATATCTTCTTCGGTATGGGCGATCGTAAGGAACCAGGCTTCGTATTTCGACGGTGCTAAATTTATTCCTTGATGGAGCATAAGTTTAAAGAATTTCGCAAACATTTCACCATTGGTATTTTCGGCCTGCTCGTAATTTTCAATTGTTTCGTTTGTGAAATAAATCGTAAGGGCCCCTTTTAAGCGATTAATGGTAATATCGATACCATTTTCGTTAGCTGCTTCTAAAATACCTTCTTCAAGCATTGCACCCAGACGATCGAGATAATCGTAGACCCCTTCTTGTTGTAATATTTCAAGGCAGGCGATGCCGGCAAGGATTGAAGCTGGATTACCTGCCATTGTTCCCGCTTGATAAGCTGGTCCAAGAGGAGCTACTTTTTCCATAATTTCTTTCTTGCCGCCGTAAGCGCCGATTGGCAGCCCGCCGCCAATGATTTTTCCCATTGCGGTTAAATCAGGTTTTATGCCCAACAAATCCTGTGCACCACCATACATAAAGCGGAAAGCGGTAATAACTTCATCATAGATAACTAGTGCTCCGGCAGCATGAGTCAGATCATTAACCTGCTCCAAGAAACCAGGGTTTGGTTCGACAATTCCGAAGTTGCCGACAATTGGTTCTACTAAGACTGCGGCAATTTGGTTGCCCCATTTTTCTAGCGCCTGCTTAAATGGTTCAATATCATTGAATGGTACAGTAATGACTTCTTGGGCGATTGATTTTGGCACCCCTGCAGAATCCGGTGTTCCGAGTGTAGAAGGACCGGAACCGGCAGCGACTAGGACAAGGTCTGAGTGACCATGATAACAACCGGCAAATTTAATAATTTTATCACGGCCAGTGTAAGCACGGGCAACACGAATGGTTGTCATTACGGCTTCTGTACCAGAGTTAACAAAGCGCACCTTATCAAGGGAAGGGATCGCCTCTTTTAGCATTTTGGCAAATTTCACTTCATGTGGTGTCGGGGTTCCGTAAAGGACTCCTGTTTCCGCAGCACGTTTGATTGCTTCGGTGATATGCGGATGGGCATGCCCGGTTATAATGGGGCCATATGCAGCAAGGTAATCGATATATTGGTTGCCGTCGACATCCCAGAAGTAGGCCCCTTGGGCGCGCTCCATTACGACCGGAGCCCCGCCGCCGACCGCTTTATAGGAACGAGATGGGCTGTTGACACCGCCGACAATATGTTCTAATGCTTCGTTATGTAACTTTTGCGAATTAGAAAATTGCATGATTTTTCCTCCTGTCTTTTTATCAATTCTTATTCTATCACTTTTTTTCTGTTTTAACTTTTCGACTTTTTTAACTCGCAGATAAAGGGTGCAAACTCGCAGATATATTGATACAACCTGCAGATATCTACCTCAACCCCGCAGATAAACCTCCCATGAGGCATGACAGTTGTGTTCCCTTCCTTCTTTAGATAAACTATTTGATTAGGTATGTATCGGGAGGTACAAAAATGAAGAATGCAATTGAAGTAAATAATTTACGAAAAGAGTTCAAGGCGTATTCAAGCCGCTCTGGCTTGAAGGGGGCGTTTCGGGATCTTTTTACACGAAATTATAAAGTGGTTCCTGCTGTAAATGATATTAGTTTTTCGGTTAAACAAGGAGAAATGGTTGGTTACATCGGAGAAAACGGTGCAGGTAAATCAACAACGATTAAAATGCTGACCGGGATTTTAACCCCGACCTCAGGCCAAATCACCGTCAACGGGATGAATCCCCATAAAGAAAGGGAAAGATTTGTCCAGACAATCGGTGTCGTATTCGGGCAGCGCTCCCAGCTATGGTGGGATATTGCCGTTCAAGAATCCTTCCGTCTGCTCAAAAAAGTATATAAAGTGACCGATGAACAATATGATGACCATATGCAGCATGTAATTAAAACATTAGATATCGAGCCGCTTTTGGATAAACCCGTCCGCAAACTATCGCTCGGACAGAGGATGAGATGTGAACTGGCAGCTGCGTTGATTCATAATCCACCGCTGTTGTTTTTGGATGAGCCAACAATCGGTCTTGATGTTCTCGTGAAGCTGAAAATCCGTGAGTTTTTAAAAGAAATCAATGAAAAATACAATACTACGATTCTTCTTACAACACACGATTTGTCTGATATCGAGGCATTGTGTGACCGGGTGATTATGCTTGATGCCGGCAAGGTAATTTATGATGGAGCTTTAAATGACTTAAAGGAAAACTTGGCCGATGGGAAGGAGCTTCATTTTCAGTTTCTTGAGAAGGTGGACCTTCCTGCGGTGAAGAAGGTGACCGGCGGACTGCCAGTAAAGTGGGATTACGATGAGAAAGAGCAGGTGTTTATTGCTAATCTCGACAATGACGACCTTTTAATTTCACAAGTGATCGCGACAGTTGTGGCTGCTTTTAAAATCAAGGACATTAAAATTAATGAGACTTCAACAGAAGAGATTATTCGTAATATTTATGAAAAGGGTGCGGTCGAAGTTGGATAAATACTTGGAGATGATACGAGTCCGCTTTTTGATGATGCTCGCATACCGGACTAACTATTACACAGGAATTTTAATTTATAGCATTAATATTGGTGCCTATTATTTTTTATGGACGGCAATTTACGGCGGCAAAGAGGAAATTCAAGGCTTGTCTGTTGTGCAGATGACCACTTATGTGGCAATTTCCTGGATGGCAAGGGCGTTTTATTTTAATAACATTGACCGAGAAATGGCAATGGAAATTATGGAGGGGAAAGTCGCTGTTGAATTAATCAGACCATACAATTATCTTGGGATGAAAACGATGCAGGGGCTTGGTGAAGGGATCTTCAGGTTGTTCTTCTTTTCACTGCCGGGGCTTGTAATCGTGTATTTTATTTTTCCGATTCGTTTCACTTGGGATTTAGGTGTCTGGGGGTTATTTGCTCTTTCCATTTTGCTGAGCTTTTTTATTAATACGCAGCTGAATCTCCTAACAGGTATTACGACCTTTTTCTTATACAATAATGCCGGTTTGATTCGTGCGAAACGGGTGATCATTGATTTATTTTCTGGGCTGCTCCTGCCGATCAGTTTCTTTCCCGGCTGGGTTCAGTCCATCATGAAATTTCTGCCGTTTCAAGGGATCAGCTATGTGCCGAGTATGATTTTTACACAAGGATTTACAACACAAGAGGCATGGGCAGCCATCGGCCAGCAGTTTATTTGGGTCATCGTTTTAATCATACCAATTCAATTGCTTTGGCATATCGCTAAGAAACAGCTGGTCATTCAAGGGGGATAAAAGGTGTTTTATGTATCAATGTTTTTTCAATATATCTCTCAATATGTAAAAACAAGACTTCAATATCGAGCAGATTTATTTGTTGAATTTTTATCTGACTTAATGTCGCAGGCTATTAATCTTATTTTCATATTGGTTGTTTTTGGCCATACTGATTTGCTTGGCGGATGGAGCCGGGATGAAATTATCTTTATTTATGGCTTTTTCCTTGTACCATATGCTGTTTTTTCTGCGTTTTTTAACATTTGGGATTTTAATGAACGGTATATAGTTAAAGGCGAACTCGACCGGATTTTAACAAGACCA
This sequence comes from Neobacillus kokaensis, assembly GCF_014656545.1. GTDB lineage: Bacteria > Bacillota > Bacilli > Bacillales > Cytobacillaceae > Neobacillus > Neobacillus kokaensis. The sequence continues at coordinate 4,160 of NZ_BNDS01000019.1, read as the reverse complement.
ATTCACAGCCTGTTTCAAATCATCCTCGAGCGGATTGAATTGGAGTCGCTGTTGGGAGCAGTTACTGGAATCGCGGTTATGGTATATGCCGGAAGCCGTTTAGGGATAACACTAACATGGTATGATCCGTTATTATTTATTGTTTTTGTCATTGGCGGTGCCCTTGTGTACGGTGGGATCTTTGTCGTGCTTGCCTGTATCAGCTTTTGGGCCGATGCCAAAACATCTATCATGCCGATGATGTACAACATCAGCAACTATGGCCGTTACCCAGTAAATATTTATAATAAATTAATCCGCTTTGTGCTGACATGGATATTGCCGTTTGCCTTTGTCGGAGTCTACCCTGCCTCATTCTTTTTAGAAAAAGAAGAATGGTATTTGTATGCTTATTTAACACCGGCGATTGGAGTAGTCTTTTTTAGTCTATCGGTCTTTCTGTGGAATCAAGGGATCAAAAAATACCGTGGTGCGGGGAATTAAGGTGTCAGGCACTATGTGAAAATTTCACATAGTGTCACTGACACCTTTTCTCTTTAACGATATATTATTGGTCAAGCCTGCATAGTAATAGAGTATCCCCCGTTTAGAGGTGATCTTGAGTGATTATTTTCTTGCTGCCAATTGTTTTGTTTTGCATTTTTATGAGTATACGAACTTTGTTTATTCCAAATACGATTAAAGGAAAATTAGTTTCTGTCGATAATTTCTTTTATTTATGTACCGTTTACTTAACGGTTATTATTGGTTTTGGGTTAATTTATTTAATTTTGCAATTAATGGGAATGGCTGTTCTTGCCGAAGCAAATCATGAGAACCGTTACAATATTTTTGAAACGAGCTTTTATTTCAGCGCGATGATGCTTTTTTCTGTAGGGAATGGAGATGTCATCCCCCTAGGCATGGGGAGAATGATTGCCGCATCAGAGGCATTAATCGGCTACACTTTGCCCGCTGCCTTTGTTGCCAAAGTCATGTTTGACAGGGAAAAATAAGCAGGAAAGTTGTTTTGTTTCTTGACTTTGGTTAGGCTAGTGATAGGGATATTTTTCAAAATGGAGTGAAGATGATGACAGTGGAAATAGGTAAACAAGCACCTGATTTTACTTTAGAAGCACAAAATGGAGAAAAGATAACATTATCAAATTTAAAAGGAAAAAACATTGTTCTTTATTTTTATCCAAAGGATATGACGCCAGGATGTACAACAGAGGCCTGCGATTTCAGAGATCAATATGAACAATTTAATGATGTTAATGCAATAATCCTTGGGGTAAGTCCAGATCCTGTGGACCGCCACCAAAAGTTTGTCGAAAAACATGGCCTGCCATTTCTGCTACTAGCTGATACCGAACATCAAGTTGCTGAAAGTTATGGTGTTTGGAAGCTGAAGAAGAACTTTGGCAAAGAATATATGGGGATTGAACGCTCGACTTTTATTATTGATAGTGATGGCAAACTTGCAAAGGAATGGAGAAAAGTACAAGTAAAAGGGCATGTAGAGGAAGCGTTAACCTACATCCGGGAAAATCTAAAATAATTTCCAGCCTATTTTTCCGAGAAAAGGCATTTGTCCAATGCAATTAAGCTTGAATTGAATATCATTTTATTAGGGCATACCTCCTCAGATAAAAATTTTGGGTCCTTCATAGGACCTCTTTTTATTGCCAAAAAGTCTAGGGGATATGAAGGAACTTTTATTACCTACTAAATCCGAGGATAGAATGAAAAAAACTAGGGAAATTTCTAGGAAGAGAAATATTTAAAAAAGTTTATCATACAATACAAGCAAACATTCATTCATAAGATTCATTATGTTTCGGGTATTACAATATTGACAAACGTACTAATTAATTAGTAAACTAATTATAACAATTATAATCTAATAATATGTTTTAGAAAAGAGGTGCATGGCGATGAATCAGCTAAAAGAAGCGTTGGATACCCTTAAGGATACTGGAGTAAGAATTACTCCACAACGTCATGCGATACTTGAATATTTAATAAACTCGATGTCACATCCTACAGCAGATGAAATTTATAAAGCCTTAGAAGGTAAATTCCCGAATATGAGTGTGGCAACAGTTTACAATAATTTACGAGTATTTCGTGAAGTTGGACTTGTAAAGGAATTAACCTTTGGTGATGCCTCAAGCAGGTTTGATTTTATTACAACCCACCATTACCATGTGATATGCCAGCAATGTGGAAAGATTGTTGATTTCCATTATCCTGGTTTAGACGAGGTAGAGCATTTGGCTTCTCATGTGACGGGTTTTAAGGTAGATAACCACCGAATGGAGATTTACGGAATCTGTCCTGATTGTACAGGAAAAGAAGTACATTGAGTAAAATAGTAAAAAGGCGGTATAACTTTGATGGTTGAAATAAACCATGGAGTTACGCCGCCTTTTTTTTATTTGTAAGATTTTTTATTATATTTTTCATCAAACTCTTTGCCAACCAAATTTTGATCAAGCGTCAATGGTTCACGGCAATGCATACACATATCCACTCTGCCCAGCATTTTTGTCGGTTTCCCGCAGCTTGGACACTTTACCTGAATAGTCTTTGTCGAAAGCATTCCAATCCAGAAGTACACCACAGTACTGGCAATTACAAAAAGGAGTCCCAAAATCATAAAAATGGTCATAATAAGTGGTGAGGTTCGAAAATAAATGCCGACATACATTACAATAAAGCCGATAAAAATTAAAGAAAGTGCAAAAGTACGAATTTTATTAATTTTACTTGAATATTTCGCCATGTTTCATCCTCCTAGAGAAACTATACCATATTTATTTTAAAAGGGAAAAAGAGATACAATTTGAAGAATGTCGAAATTTGTCTTAAATTTTAGAAGGAGATTTTTTTTAACTGTCGAACATATATTGCTAGCAAGAAAAATGGAGGTATCATGGAATGGAAGACATTCTTCGGCCCATTTACCAAGAAAGGGCAAGCCAATTAAATACCTTAGGAGTTTTATTGGTAGAAAAAAAGGAAAAAACAATACTCACGACAGATTCATTTGATGTTATTCTTTTAATTATCGTCAAAGAGGCAGATCAGCCGGTATTTATAAAGCATTATACATATGACCAGCAAAAAGCTGCCATGCACATTATTACAAAAGCACAGTTAAAGGAATGGCTCCTATTAGGAACCAACCGCAAAATATTTGAGTGGCTTCATCATGCAAAAATAATATTCGATCGGAACGAATATGTCGCAAATTTAAAAACAGAACTACAAGAGTTCCCCTTTAACGGTCGAAAAGTCAAAATGGGCTTGGAATTTGCAAAGCTAATTCGCCGTTATGTGGACGGAAAAACGCTATTTGAAAACAAACAATTCTTAGATGCTTACAACCATATTGTACATTCCTTACACCATTTAGCGAGGCTTGCAGTAATTGAAAATGGAATGCATCCTGAACTAACAGTATGGCGGCAGGTAAAACAAATTGAGCCGGAAATTTATAAATTATATGAAGAACTGGTTAACAGTGAAGAGACACTTGAACAAAGACTCGAGCTTTTGTTCCTGGCAAGTGAATTCTTGATTCACTCAAGAACGGAAATGGGCTCCGCTCATTTAATTGAAATACTTAGCTCGAAGGATTATTGGTTGTTTAATGAGATGATGAGTGAACAGGAGTTAATTCCTTACTCTGTTGATTTATCAGTCTTGCTCGAGTATTTAATTGACAAACATTTATTAGAAATTGTTAATATTGAAACTAAAGGTCATGGGATTTTTCACCGATGTTACCGCATAAATAATAAATTATCGTAAAAAAGTTAAAAAAGTGTTGACCATTGAGTAAATACTTGATATATTAATAACCGTCGCTGCGAAATAATTAAAAAGCTTTCGTAGCTGGCGGTTGAAAATAAGGTGTTGACATTCTAAATCACCTTATGATATATTATAAAGGTCGCTTTTGAGCGATTGAAAAAATGTTGGATAAAGGAAAAAGAAAACAACCAACAAAAATATTGTTCCTTGAAAACTAAACAAACAAAAACGTCAACAAACAATAATAATTAGTTTCTTATGAAACTAAGCCAACGTAACATTTTTGAGCTAATCAACTTTCTTGGAGAGTTTGATCCTGGCTCAGGACGAACGCTGGCGGCGTGCCTAATACATGCAAG
>NZ_BNDS01000018.1:43496-107113 GCF_014656545.1 Neobacillus kokaensis | reverse complement strand
CCCGTTTGTTTAAGTACAATATTTCACATACTCATTAATCCGTTGTAAACAAGTTATTTGATTTATTATATATAACCTTCATTTTCATATATATAATTCATAAAACTGTCGTGTAGTTCAATTTTCTCCCTTAATGACTGCTTTGTTTCCTCGTCTATTAAATCAACTGCAAATTTCAACGAACCATATCCATCAATCAATTCCATTATTTCTGTTATTACAGTTTCAATAATATCTGTGTAGAGATAATAAAGTTGTTTAATTTTGGTCTTAGAAACACAATAACCTTCTTCTGATTTAACAGACGAAGGTTATTGAAATTGTTGAAAAGTTATACATAATAGTTATTTTATAGATATCATACAAATAATAAAGTTGTTTAAAATCACATATTCCTTATAATCCATTAGAGAATAGTGATTTTATAATTAGTTCAATTAATGGTGTAGAAGAAATACTACTTATCTCCAAGAAGTCATCAATGTATTGATATATTTTATTATTAATTGTCAAAAGTGCATTTAATCCATCTAAACTATCAATCTCAACAAAATAATCATAGAAGTTTTTCACATCATCATAATGTAATGTATTTCTAAGCTCTGCAACTGCTTCAAAATCATTAACCATATAATCTTCAAGTAACTTATTTAACTTCCCTGCCGAACTAATATTTAATTCGTCAAATTGCACAGTAGAAAACTTTTGTAAATTTATTAGTGAATCTACAATGCTATCGAAACGATTAATAGTAAAACGAAATAAAAAATATTCATCAATGGTATCTCTATTAATTATATTTATGTTATAAATCTCATGAATCCATTGAATAGCAAAAGCTTCTTGTAAGATTAAAATTAATCTATATTTAAAAACATTTGATGATTCATCCCCATTAAATAATTTGGAGTGATTAACATCTTTATAAGTAACTCTAGATTTTTGTACTTCAATAAATTTCGATTCATTAACGTTAGGCTGCAAAAGCGACGGAATTTCTCTCTCAAAAATATTAATAATCCTTTGTAATTCACTACCTACTTCTCTGGCAAAATTAAAAATTTCTGGTTTATCTTCTTCTGTTGGCTCCTTTAAATACTGTAATCTTCTTAATAAATATTCAGGATAAATAGTGCTGCCTATAGCTTGACCGTTATCATTTAGATAAAATCCTATATTATCTGTATAATCTTTATAATCTACTAAGTGTTGTTGAATAATTTGATGGTATACTTTTTGATTTCCTCCTTTTTCAAATAGCTTAATTTTATTCCGAAACTCTCTTATAGCGAAAGGTAATTCTTCAACAGTGCCTAATATATTTTTATTTATTTCATAAATTACTAAACATACATCTCTAAAAGAGGTATATATTATCACAGCGTTAAAATCTTCAAGTTTATTACATCTCAACATGAACCGTTTTAAAGAAAGTAAATCAAAATAAGCGGTCAATAATTTTGTATATTGGTTACTAATATCAATCCCTCCAATGAAACTATACCTTCTTATTTCTGTACAATATCGTTTTGTACTTTTCTAAATGCTTCTCTATCCTCTACACTATTTTGGCTTCTTTTGGAGTGACATATAATCCTTCTTTAAGTGTTCTGTACTTTGTATTTTGGCATTGATTTCTAATGACCAAACCGATAAATCAACATTTTTATCCTTTATGTCTTTTTTAAAAAATAATCGTTGCTTTTCGTTCAACACTGAACACCTCTGTCACTGTTTTTCTATATTGTAACAAACTATTCCTGTAAAACTAATCTGCCCCGTTAGTACAATAAGCTTTATTATCAATTTTACCATAAAACCCCTTTAACAATGCCAAAAAGCAGTGTGATTTCACTTGCGAAATCCACTGCTTTTATACTTGTTTTTATATATGCGATTTCCTATGCGGGTACTCCAAAAGAGAACGGCTTAAAGTTAATTGAGTCCCCTTTATACTTAGCAGCATCTTCCTGTTTCACCAATCATCAAAATCCCTTTACCATTTCCCCCGCTTTCAAGTATGAGGTCTTCTGTATTTGGTTCAATGATTGGGTCAATTGCTACCTTAATATCATTTAAAGTGACGATAATATCATCTTCCTCCGGCTCATCCAGAGCCAGTCCAATTCTTGGCTGTCCTCAGCCAAAGCCATCAAAAAAGATTCGAATGTTGTTAGCATTCTCTTCTTTGAACATCTTTTTCAGCTCATCACGAGCAGCATCAGTGATTCTCATGTTCATTTCCTCCTGTTGTTTATGATACCAATTTATTTTAAATCAATTCCGAGGGATGGTCCTAGTTTATTCTCCCGTATCGGCAAAACGTTTGATTCGTTCACCGATTTCATCACGGACACGCTGGAAGAACGCCCATTTTTCTTCGTCTGTCCCTTGAGCTTTGGCTGGATCATCAAATCCCCAATGCTCCCGTTTTACTTGAGATGGAGTAACAGGACACTTATCTGCTGCATCGCCGCATAATGTTATTACTAATTCAGCGTTGTTTAGAATTTCAGGGTCAATAATATCTGACGTTTGATTTGAGATATCAATTCCTGCTTCATTCATCGCTTTGACAGCATTTGGGTTAAGTCCATGCGCTTCAATACCGGCACTTCGAACCTCCCACTCGTCACCTAGATATTTTTTCGCCCATCCTTCCGCCATTTGGCTGCGGCAGGAATTGCCTGTACATAAAAAGTAGATTGTTTTTTTAGCCATTTCGTTTCGCCCCTTTAAACAAATAGTAACCGCAGGAATAATCCTAATAGAGTAATGAATAGAACCGGGATGGTAATCACGATTCCCGTTTTAAAATAGGTGCCCCAAGATATATTTACACCTTTTTGCGAAAGGACATGCAGCCATAATAAGGTGGCAAGCGACCCTATTGGGGTAATCTTTGGACCTAAATCGGAGCCAATAACATTGGCGTAGATAAGTGCTTCTTTCATGACTCCTGTTGCTGATGTTTCGGATATTGCTAAAGCATCGATCATGACTGTAGGCATGTTATTCATAATGGAAGATAATATAGCGGCAAGGAAACCCATGATCATGGTTCCAGCGAACAATCCTTGATCGACACCCAATTGGATAACATCAGCAAGCAGAGTTGTAATCCCCGCATTACGTAGTCCATATACGACTACATACATTCCAATGGAGAAAAAAACTATCGCCCAAGGAGCCCCTTTAATGACTTGCTTTGTGTTCACTGCCGGACTTTTTCTAGCCATTAATATGAAAAATATCGCAATGATGCCGGCAATAACAGAGACCGGTACATTTAATAGCTTGCTGGCGAAATACCCTATTAATAAGACGGCAAGCACAAGCCAGGACAGACGAAACATTTTTTCATCACGAATGGCCTCAACAGGTTTTTTTAAATGGTTTAGGTCATATTGTCTTGGGATTCTTTTATTGAAATACAGATAGAGCACTAAAATACTGGCTGCTAGAGAGAAAAGGTTTGGAACAATCATTCTCGAAGCATATTCACTAAAGCCAATATGGAAAAAGTCTGCAGAGACAATATTGACCAGGTTGCTCACTACTAAGGGCAAGGATGTGGTATCAGCAATGAAACCACTAGCGATAATAAACGGAAAAACCATTTTTTCATCAAATTTCAACGCACGTACCATTGCCAGAACGATAGGGGTTAGGATGAGCGCCGCCCCGTCATTTGCAAAAAATGCCGACACAATCGCACCTAATATCGAGACATAGACAAACATTCTTACCCCGTTCCCCTTGGCTGCCCTAGCCATATGTAAGGCTGCCCATTCAAAGAAACCAATTTCATCTAGAATTAACGAAATAATAATAATAGCAATAAACACAAAAGTGGCGTTCCACACGATTCCGGTTACTGTCCACACGTCATGGAGATTTACAACACCAGCTAAAAGTGCTACGATTGCCCCGCCGCATGCTGACCAGCCAATCGATAAATTTCTAGGCTGCCATATGACAAGAACAAGTGTCACCAAAAAGATAGCAACCGCTAAAACAGTTTCTAACAAAAAACTCAACTCCCCTATGAATTACACGTTATTCTCAGCCCTTGTTGTTCCAACAGGACAAATTTCTCTTGTTGATCTGGAATATGCTTTATTACATCCTGAACCAAAGGGAAATAAGCATTTTCGGGATTTAATGAATAGAAGATCCATTGTCCCCTTCTTTGCTCATTCACCAATTCAGCATCTTTTAGTTTCCGTAAATGCTGACTGATTGCCGGCTGGGACATCTTAAAGAGCTCAACAAATTCACATACACAGCATTCCTTCTTTAACAGTAAACCGATCATGGAAAGCCTTGTTTTATCACCCAAAAGCTTTAAAATTTTTGCTGTTTCCTCCATTGATTCATGCTCCATTATTACACCTCCTATATCAACATATAAGTAACCCCTTATATAATAAACTACTTATATAAAAGGAGCAAATTTAGCATCTTCAATTAGCGGATAGCTCCTCCCCAATTAGCTGATATGCTTCTTTAATTAGCGGATACTGCCTACCAATTGGCGCATATGCTTCTTTAATTAGCGGATAGCTCCTACCAATTAGCGCATATGCTTCTTTAATTAGCAGATAGCTCCTACCAATTAGCGCATATGCTTCTTTAATTAGCGGATAACGCCCCAATTAGCGCATATGCTTTTTTAATTAGCGGATACCGCCTACCAATTAGTGCATATGTTTCTTTAATAGCGGATAACGCAGTTCAATTGGCGGAAGGCTATTTATTCAGCATGCTGCTATATAAAATAAATATTGTTAAAATTACTTATCCAAATTACAATGATAGCAGGCAAATTGTCGAAATTTAATAAAAATAAAGACCAGCTTTTTAGGCGGGGGATTTCCATATGAGAGGAAGAACTAATATCATGACTACTACAACAAATATGGTTAATTTTTTTGAGGAATCAAAGAAGTATGAAGAACAAATCATAAAGGACCGCCGATATTTACACCAATATCCGGAACTCGGCTTTGACCTGCCAAACACGCAAAAATATATTCAGCAGCGCTTGAATGAAATGGGGATTGACAATAAGCCATGCGGCATCGTGCCTGAAGAAATTACCAAGAAATATGCCAAAGCAGGATTTGGCGTACAAAAAAATTGTACAGGTGTCGTAGCGACCATTGGTAAAGGAGAGCCTTGTATCCTTCTTCGTGCCGATATGGATGCCCTGCCGATCGAAGAAGAAGTCGAATCCGAATTTAAATCGAAGAATCCAGGTAAAATGCATGCCTGCGGTCACGACTCACATACAGCCATGCTATTAGGCGCAGCGCAAATGTTAAAGGATCATGAAGATATGCTCCAAGGAACTGTTAAATTAATGTTTCAGCCTGGTGAAGAATGGGGCTATGGCTCCAAGCTAATGATTGATGACGGACTACTGCAAAACCCAAAGGTAGATGCTGCGTTTGCGATTCATATTATGCCAGACCAAGAAGCAGGAACCCTGTCTGTTCACAAAGGAACTATCTCTCAGGCGATGGATACGTATATTGTTGAAATTCAAGGTAACGGCGGCCATAGTTCCCAGCCACATAAAACCATTGATGCCAATATGATTATGAACCAGTTATATACAAGCCTAAATTTATTATATACTCGCGAAGTGGACCCAACGAAAAATGTGACCTTTTCAATCGGTGCTATGAGCGGTGGCACAGTAACCAATATTATTCCTGATAAATCAGTTCTGCAAGGAAATATGCGCAGCTATGACCAGGAATCAAGAGATCACTTGTGTAAACGGATTCCAGAAATGATTGACCATATTGTCAAAGCTTGGCGCGGCGAGTACAACATCGTTGATTTCCATACACCTACTACTGCTAATGATCCTGCGTTTATCGATGAAATTATGCCTGCATTAGATTCCGTAATGGGTAAAGAGAATGTCGTAGATCTTGGAGCATTGTCTGGTTCAGAAGATTTCTCCCATATCTCTCAGGCCGTTCCTTCCGCATTTGTGGTTCTAGGTACAGGGAAAGAAGGAGAACCGCCGGTGCATAACCCGCGCATGCATCAAAATGAAGCTATTTTCAAATACGGTGCTGCCTTACATGCCAATGTGGCGATGGAATGGTTAAAGGCGCAGCATAAATAAACCTGCACTTGCGGAATAGCCAGCATAATAAATGCATTCGTTTTCCAATGCCGCCCGAATAGCCAAAGTAAAAGAATGTGCTGAAATTCCGGCACATTCTTTAATTTTTATTATTTTTATGTTTGCCCCCACAGCCTAACAGTAGCATGGTTTATTATGTCCATTACAATTTCTGGTCAAAATTTATTTATCCCTGGGTGCTGACTACCTTCATAATCCCTTTCATACCTGCCTCCTTATGGCCGGGTATGGTGCAATAAAATTCATAAATCCCAGATTCAAGTGGAATAAATTTAAATTCACTTTGGCTATTCGGTAATCCATGTAAATGGATGGTGAATTTTGAGCAAAATAAAGTACAGCCAAAAATAGAATGAATTACATAATTTAAAAATGAAAAGAGATCGGCATGTTACCAATCTCTTTAAATATTATTTTACAGGTGATAGTTCACTTTCTGTTACCCACATATGATTTGTTATCTTCTCACCAGTTTTTGTATCGGTGTAATCCACCATATAAACGGTGGTTGGTTCAGCCGTATCAATTGTTGCCTTTGCGCCTTTCATTCCTTTCATATGTTCTGCATTTAAAACAACCTCATCACCCTGTTTATATGGTTTGTCACTAGCATTTTCAATTTCTTCATGAACCACCCATTTGTGATTTTTCACTGGATTCCCGCCAGTTGTTGGGGTGTAGGTTACTGAATAGACAGTAGTATCAAAAGCTCCAGAAACAGTTGCTTCAGCACCTTCCATTCCCGGCATATGTTCAGCATGAATAATCACTTTACTTTCAACAGGATAGGTAGGATTTTCTGCCTTTGCTAGACCTTCTGGAACCTCTCCTGAACCAGAGTGATCCATTTCTGAATGATCCATTTCTTCCATAGAATCAGATTTATCATGCGTGTTAGATTTTGTTTCCGAAGTATCCTTTGGAGATGTCTCATGATTACCTCCACAAGCAGCTAAAAAGAATACCAACAATAATGAAGCTATTCCTAAAAATGCCTTTTTATTTTTCACTATTAACACCCTTTCTAACATTTTTATAGTCTAAAATAGATTATCAATAAATTGTGGAGATTTTATGCAGATAATATAGGGCTTTTGTCTTGATTTTGACCTTGTATAAATTTATTTACCACATGAAATATAATTAAAAGTTTCAAAACAAATTATATGGATAATATAATCATTGATAGTTTATTCATTTCGTAATATCAAAGTATCCACGAAGTCTAACGCAATATGATTACCACTATAAATGTAGTTGAAACTTGAAAATGGTCTTTTTTCAATCAGGGTTTAAAAAATAAAGCATATGGCATCCAAAAAGGAACACTTTCTCTTTATGTTAATATTCAAGCAGCTAGTGACTATTTCGGAGCATATTTTTGCTTAAAACCACACCATATTTAAACGGAAATTAACCATTTTTTTAAAATACTTCCCCAAGTATTCCCATACATAAGAAAAATCATCAAGTGCAAACTTTCAATGTAAGAAGGAGGGAAATTGTTTGAGTATTTCTGGAAAGCAGTTATCAGAGAAGGAGTCTTGGAGAGACGTCGTCAAAATAGTAAAACAGTTAGACCCAAAGAAATTGGAAATTGTTAAAGCCACATTGCCGGTGGTCAAAGAGCACGGTGAAGCAATTACCAAACGGTTTTATAAACGAATGTTTGCCAACCATCCCGAATTAAAAAATATTTTTAATATGACACATCAAATAACCGGTCACCAGCCAAAGGCCTTGGCAGACGCTGTTTACGGTGCTGCTGCTAATATTGAAGATATGTCCCAAATCATGCCCGTTTTAGAGCGGATAGGTGAAAAGCATCGAAGCTTACAGATCAAGCCGGAGCACTATCCGATTGTCGGCGAAAATTTATTAGGTGCCATTAAGGAAGTATTAGGAGATGCGGCCACCGATGATATTATGGATGCCTGGGCCGATGCCTATGAAGTGATTTCCGACGTCTTTATCCGCATGGAAAATGAGATGTACAAAACAACGGAGGCACAGCCTGGAGGATGGGCTGGGTTTAAGGATTTCGTCGTCGACCGGAAAATTCCGGAAAGCGACGTGATTACATCGTTTTATTTAAAACCAAAGGATGGCACAAAACTGGCCGAGTTTACGCCAGGACAATATATTACGGTCAAAATGGAAATCCCAGACCAAGAATACACAGCTCTTCGCCAATATAGCTTATCCGACCGACCAGGTCTGGATTATTTCCGCATCAGTGTTCGACGTGAAGATCCAAGGCAGGAAGGGCTGCCTCCTGGGATTGTTTCTACCTATTTGCATAACCACATCAATGAAGGAGATATCATCCCAGTTTCCGCTCCGGCAGGCGACTTTTATTTAGACCGAGATAGCAAACTTCCTCTGGTGCTAATTAGCGGCGGCGTTGGCTTAACCCCGTTAATGAGCATGTTAAATACGGTAATTGAAGAAGAACCACAAAAGGAAATCTACTGGATTCATGCAGCGGTTAGCAGCAAATATCATGCCTTTAAAAAACATGTCAATGACCTAGCTGCCAATCATAAAAATTTGAAGCCTTATATCATTTATGAAAAGCCAACAGAAGAAGACATAGAATCTAAATTATATGATAAGGAAGGGTACATTACACTCGATGTCCTTAAAGAAGCACTCCCTTCTAAAGACAATGATTTTTACTTCTGTGGTCCAACACCGTTTATGAAAGCCGTAAATCGAGCCCTAAACCAATGGGAAATCCCAAAAGAACGGATCCACTACGAATTTTTCGGATCCTTTGGAGATTTGGACGAATAAGAAGGACCTATCACTGCCCGAGAATCCAACTTCCGGATGAATCTTATTCAAAGAAGAAGTATCGAACTGTTAACTTTTTTGACTAACAGTAGATTACTTCTTCTTTCCAAATCCTTTTCCCCTTTTTGAAAATCCTCTTCAAATACTTTTAAACCTTCCAGAGCATTTTGTCCGCCTTCTAGGATAAATGATGCAGAATATCATATTTATTCTGTATATTACCTGCTATATTTGTTACGTTTTTTCAAATATGAACTTCTATTTGCACGGCGCTCTTAATTTTCAACCTGTTCGCTTTTCTTTGACCCTTCTCTGTTCATACTTCCACCTAATTTATCCATTTTTTTAAAATATCGTTTATTTAATAAGTCCGTAATACCTATTTCAAATGGTTTAGATGTAAAGGGTATCTACGTTCGTTTACTACGACAAAAGAACTGTTTTTATTCGTTTTACAGTGTCTTCATATTCTATTAATAGCTGCTCAACAATTCTCTTATATTTTTAGTTTAGAAATATACTAATCATATGGGAGATGAAAAGAAGATGAAAAAAAGTTTGATTGCTGGTCTTGCTTGTTTATCCCTGTCAGCAGCGGTTGCCGCTCCTTATGCCGTTTTGGCTAAACCGATAGAAATAACCGACAATGGACAGTCAACATTACGTCCGCTTACCTCTGATGTAGCCGTTATTGCCCACCGCGGTGCTTCGGCATACGGCCCCGAACATACACTTGCAGCCTATAAGCAAGCCATCACGATGAAGGCTGATTATGTGGAATTCGATTTACAAATGACTAAAGATGGACAATTGATTGCCATGCATGATGAAACACTGGCCCGAACAACCAACGCCAAGGAACTTTATCCGGATCGCGCTCCATGGAGGGTAAAGGATTTTACCCTCGACGAAATCAAGCGTCTTGATGCCGGTTCATGGTTTAATAAAGCTTATCCCAATCAGGCTAAAACAGCATACATAGGAGAGAAAGTTCCAACCCTCGAGGAAGCAATTAATTTCGTCAAACAGCATGGAAACGGAAAAGCCGGTCTTTATATGGAAACAAAAGCACCAAACGTTTATCCGGGAATGGAAGAGAAAGTAATTGAAATCTTGAAAAAAACCAATGTCCTGAATGATGAAAAACTGTTCCTCGAATCATTCAGTGAGGAAAGCCTTCGTAAACTACATAATCTTGCACCTAATGTTAAACTGATTCAGCTTTATACCGGAAAAATGATGGCAGGAAAAGATGTGTACCAGGAAATGAAGCGAATCACTGATTATGCTTCTGGTGTTGGTCCAAGTAAAGAACTGGTGCTTCCGAAGCTGATGCAAGCTGCTCACCAAAACAAGCTTCTCGTTCACCCATGGACCGTCAATTCTCGGGATGATATGGTATCGCTGACCTCCCTTGGTGTAGATGGACAATTTACAAACTATCCGGATCAATTTGAGAATCTTTTGGACAAACCGTTTATTTCTCATGGGGTTGCGAGCGGAGATGTAACAAGTTCTTCAGCGATTTTATGGACACGGACAAATAAACAGGCAACAGTACAATTTGAAATCTCAACAGATAGCACTTTTAAACATAATAAAATCGTCAAAACGAGCCCCTCGGATCAAGCAAATGATTTTACTGTAAAAGTAAATGTTAACGGGTTAAAGCCGGATACCACTTATTATTACCGGGCTCATGCAGTTTCCAGCAACTATACCGTAAACGGCACATTCAAAACGGCACCCGAGGAAAACAGCTTAAAGCCATTGACGATGGTTTGGGGCGGAGACACAGGCGGCCAGGGAGAGATTCCACCATTTAAATCGTTTGAAACGATGGCAGCGTTAAATCCGGACTTCTTCCTGTTTAGCGGGGACACGATTTATGCTGATAACGCCACACCAGCTGTGCCGAATCCTCCCTCCCAAAAGGTAGAGGATTTCTGGGCGAAATATAAAGAAAACAGGACCGACAAAGGATTGCGCAGTCTCCTGCAAAAAACAGGCACCTTTGCGATTTGGGATGATCATGAAGTAATCAATGACTTTTCAGGCCCTTCCCAACCGCTGACTCCAACTGGACTAAGTGCCTTTAAAAATTACTGGCCAATTTCAAGTGAGCGCAGCGACGCAGACAAGCTGTATCAGAAGTATTCTTGGGGGAATACAATGGATATGATTATCCTGAACAACCGCGGCTACCGCTCTCCAAACACTCAGGCAGACGGGCCAGACAAAACCATGCTTGGTGATGAACAGCTAAATTGGCTGAAACAGCAGCTTCTTGAATCAGATGCAAAAGTGAAGCTAATCGCGACTTCTGTCCCCATCTCAATTCCAACCGGAAAGGCGATGGCTAGAGACGGATGGGCAAATGCAGATAATATAAATCCAAAAGATCCAACTGGATACGAGAATGAGTTCAAGAAAATCTCTGATTTTATCATCGAAAAAGAAATCAAAAATGTATTCTTTGTTACGACTGATGTTCATTTTGCCGAGGTTATCAAGTATGATGCCAATCAGGATGGAAAAACGGATTATAACGAACTAATTAGCGGTCCAATTGGAGCTGTAAATATAAATCCAGGAACTCTGGACCCAACCTTTGGCCCTGAGAAATTATATGCAGAAGGAAAATTTTTCAACTTTGGCGTCTTCCGTGTTGACCCTGCAAAACAACAAGCTACGGTTGAAATTCAGGATGAAAACGGCAAGGTTCATTTTAGTCATTCCTTCGAGCTCGAAGATTAACTACAGAAGTGTGCTTAATTCTATAAAAAAAACCGGGCAAACTGAACTGCCCGGTTCTTTTCTGATTGGAAAAAAATCAACCTAACTGCTTATTTATAAGACTCTTTATTTTTCAATTCTATCTACCAATAAACTCCTGCGTCCAGTAGTTTCCTTGCGAAACGTAACCAACACCAATGTGTGTGAAATTAGGGCTAAGAATGTTCTTACGGTGCCCTTCACTATTCATCCATGCCTTGACAACTTCCTCTGGAGTTCTTTGTCCCATAGCAATATTTTCACCTGCATAACGATAGCTGATTCCATATTGCTTCATCATATCAAATGGTGAACCATATGTCGGACTGGTATGGTCAAAATAGCCATTGGCAGACATATCACGAGATTTCTCATGTGCCATCTTACTTAACTCCCCATCTATCTTAAGGCTAGGCAGCCCGTTTTTCGCACGCTCTTGATTGGTAAGATCAACTACCTTTTGCTCATATGCGCTTAAGCTGGTAGTTGTTTGTGTTTTTGCAGGTTCTTGTGGTGCCGCAGGAGTCTGTGGCTGTTGTGATAACTGGGCTGTTTCTTCCTTAGCAGGCTGGTCCGTTTGCGACGTCCCCTGCTCACCGATCGGCATCTTCGGAACCGTCAGACCATAGCGTGTATATAATTGTTCAAGAAAGCTATTAAACTCATCCAAATTCGAATATTGATAGACATATACTTTATTAGCCGTGGTTGCAGCTTCTGCTTTGTTAATAGCAGGACTTGCCATCATGACTGCTGCTGCCGCTGCAACAGTTAACATTACTTTCTTCTTTGCCATTTCTAACATCCTCCCCTGAAAAGCAAGTTATTGAAAAATGCAGTTTCATCTTAACACACAATTTTTGTCATATTTCAGGAAGGAATTGTTAGATTAAGAGTGTTCTATTTACTTGGCACCCTAAAACTCTTATAAATAAAGGATTACCTTTAATTTCAAAGCGACTTCTACATACACAATTCTACTATTTTTCCAAAAACTGATATAGAAATTGATATTGACAGCTTTAGAAAAGGCGGTCTTTTTTAACAAATATTTCTGAAAGATATCAAAGCTTACACATGTTTTAAAAAGATGCGTGTACCAACGGATGATCAGGTAAACAAAGCTCTGGCTAATCCAAGGTTATTTCCAAAACTATGACGAGCATCCTCCGCCGCAGCTAGAGCAAGAAGAACAGCTGCTATCCCCGCCACCGCCGTTGTCCCCACTGTCATCCGACGAACTAGATCCGCAAAAGGAAGCGTTGGAGCAGCCGCTCGTATATTTTGTTATTTCAGCAAATGCATATACTTTCGCATAATCCCAATATTGACCAAAATAATAATACGAGAAGAACACCATCATCAGCGACAACGCGGTCATATCACCATAGGTCCGCTGCTTCGAAAACGAACCCTTTGGATTGGCCTGATAGATTTTTTCGGACACGACTAATTGCTGTTTCATTCGGCCTGCCAAATATTCCAGCAGTTCTCTGTTATCCTCATTCGCCTGAAAATACTTTTCTATCAATTCATCTTCAGTATGATTTCTAAAATCCTTTAACACCGTTCCGGCCATTGGATGTTTGAAAAAGCTCCCCCATGTTTTCCAGCTAAATTGTGTGATCTCAAACATCTGGGAAAAGACCCAATCAAAGAATGCACGTTCCTGCGGAGCCGGCTCTGGACTAGTGTTTGGAATATGGTGAAGCATTTTCCCTAAAAACTTCTCCGAAAACCCTTGGTATTCCTTGGTGAAAAGAATCATCTCATGCCAGATTTCATCGACATCCTCACTAAACATTGGAGCCTTCTTCAGGATGTTAGCCATCACGAAATAGCGCTTTAGTTCAAACAACAGCCATTCAAACTCATCCTCGCTCCGATTAGGATGGTCTTTTAGAAATCGCCGCTTTACTTGATGGATATATTCAACGTCCAATGATTTATCTAATTTTTCAAGCAAAGGCTGTAACGGAACATGTTCGATTACACCCAGATTACCCGGGATATTCTCCTTTAATAATTTCTTACGTTTCTTTGCAGATGAAACAATGGCAGCTATAATCCCTATTCCTATTAGAAAAATGACAACTCCAGTCATTTCCGCTTCCCCCTTTTACAAACTACATTTTCAAATACCTTTTGTAAAATTGTACCATATCATCATTGTATTTTTTATAGAAAAGGAGAATCGGACCAAACCTTCAGTAAAAAAATGGTAATCCCTTTTTCTAATTGGCCTTACGGTAATTTTATGTTACATAATTGGCGGTTTAATTGTCGGATAGCGTGTCCCAATTGTCGGATAGGAATTCAACTGTCGCCAAGCGATCCACAACTGTCGGATAAGACAGTTTAATTGTCGCATAGCGTGTTCCATTTGTCGGATAGGAATTCAACTGCCGCCAAGCGATCCCCAACTGTCGGATAAGGCATAAATTGCGAAATAACATTTAAACTGCACTACAACCAACACACCTACCGCTCTTCCAAAACTTATCAGGCTAACATGGATTATAGTTTAAAATCTTACAAACAATGTAGCGTCCCGTTAATTCTTCTTTTTGCAAAAACAGGCTTGTTTAATTGACTACATTTTCGGGGATATATAATAGCTATAATGGTATAAATTAAATTAGGAGGCATCGGAAATGAATGATATTACGGTTTATTCAACCAATACTTGACCTTACTGCACTATGATGAAACAATTCCTTGAGGCTCAAGGATTAAACTACAAAGAAGTTAATGTGCAGACAGATCCTGCCGCCGCCCAAAAGCTTGTTCAGGAAACCGGACAGATGGGCGTGCCACAGACAAAGGTAAATGGCCACTGGGTCCTTGGCTTTGACCCTGAGACGCTGATGCAATATGTAAAAAAATAGTATGCAAAAAGGTAACGTGTTCCATGTCCTATTGCGACCAGAATTTTCATAAAAATAAACCCTGCCTTTTCTCTTAAAGGGCAGGGTTACTTTTGGACCTCTGGTAAAATTTCCACCTTCACACTTCCTTCTAAAAAATTGCTTGCTTCAAGTATTCATCCAGCTGTTCTTTTGTTAAATCCTTTAAAAATTGATAAAAATTCAGCGAGTCCATATCGTATCTTTGACAAGCTGCTCGATAATATTGATATGCTCTTTTATACATTTCCATTAACACCAGCCCCTTCTGTTGTATAACAATATATTTAATTTATTTTTACTATATAACAGAAAGACGACTACGTCAATATATTTATAAAATTCAAAATATTTCACAGTGCTTTATTCCAACAACCAATCAGAAACAAAAGACCATCAAAATGGATGCTCTTTTTCGATATAAATAATTTATACATAAGATTTCTCCTTCCATAAAATGTTAGATAAGTGTTATGGTCATGAGAAAGTAAACTTGTTCTTCATTACCCATATAAAAAGAATGGGCTCCAGCTTGAACAAACCCATTTTCTGATAAAAAGCAATTGCATTTTCATTTTTTTCCCCATACGCCTACCCAGATTTTCTTATTATTAGTTTAATGACAGGGTGATTTTACATTAAAAAATAAAGCCAAATGAATTTATTGTCCGTCTAATAGTTGAAAGGAATTAGGAGGTGGCTCGGTTGTTGAATTTAATAAAGAAAGCTCAAAACGGAAATGACAAAGCGTTTTTAACATTATTCCAGAAATATGAACAAGATATTTTTCGAACAGCATTTATATATGTAAAAAACCAAAGTGATGCTCTTGATGTTGTTCAAGAGACTGCATATCGATCATTCAAATCAATTAAAAATCTGAAAGAACCTAAATACTTTAAAACTTGGTTAATAAGAATTGCAATTAGTTGTGCCATTGATTTGCTTCGTAAGCAGAAAAACGTAATTCAAATGAGGACAGAATTTGAGGAATTCATATCTAGAGATATCAATGAAGATATTGATTTAGAAATGACAGTTCGAGACCTAATCGAACGATTAAACGAAGATGAGAAAAGCGTAATCATTTTAAGATTTTATGAAGGTTTGACAATTAAAGAAGTATCAGAAACTCTTGAGATACCTTTGGGTACGGCAAAGACAATTTTATACAGAGCTATAGACAAGCTACGTAAAGATTTGAAAGGAGATGGTTTATATGAACAATAGGATTAAACAGGAAATGTATAGAATTGAAATACCAAAAGAACTAAATGAAAGAAGCAAAATGGGTGTTTCAAAAGCAAAATATGAGATGGGAAAACCAAAGCGGAGATGGTCTTATATTATAGGAGCAGTAATAGCAGCTTCACTTACATTAAGTATTTTTGGTCCCAATTACTTTTCAAATAATCCGCCAGAAAATCCTATTATTAGAACAATGGAAACAAATACTGTTATTGATATAGACGACCCAAGAGAAGTTGTAGGTTTTTCAGATAATGTATTTTTAGGAAAGGTTATAAAAAAAGTTGGTTCAAAATCACTAAATGATTATCCAGAAACACAATTCAATGTTGAAGTGCTCGATAGTATCAAGGGAGAGTTGAAAGGTACGATTAAAGTTAATCAACAGGGTGGGTACGATGGAGAATATTTGTTTCTGATGGAAAATGATAAACTTCTTGTAGAAGGACATACGTATCTATTTGCCACAAGGTACTTAAAAGAAGAAAATTGGCACACTGTAATACCTGTTGGCGGGGACATTCCTTTTAATAGTGACGAAGAAAAGAAAGAACTTATTGAAAAATACAAAAAAGCATATGATGAAGAAATACCTTTTAAATTAAAGTAATGGAAAAAACGCTTGGAATCCCAAGCGTTTTTCTGGTTAATTCATTGTTTAATTTCGTGGTAATATGGGTGCTACTTAGAATGATAAACAAAGTGTCATTTCTCGTTTTCCATTTTTAATTAATTAGATTTGATAAAAATACATTAAGTTTTAATAAAATTTTATTGATATTCGATAAATAACATATTAAAATCAAGATACGAACAATTATAAGTGAGGTGCTTTTTATGAAAAAAGTTTCGACGTTGTTTTTAAAAATAGCTGTTATTCTTATTGGAATCCCAGTTCTTGCTTTGTGCATCTTTTTGGTACCTGAGCTAGCGAACGTTACAGTAAAATTGCTTCCAAATTTCGCTTATATAAAATATCTCGTTTACGCCGTTTTTTATGCATCGGCAATACCTTTTTACTATGCTTTGTATCAGGCTTTTAAACTTTTACGCTATATTGACAAAAATGAAGCTTTCTCGGAAATTTCTGTAAAAGCTTTAGAGAAAATCAAATACTGTGCTATCACCATCAGTATTTTACATGTGCTAACCTTGCCGCTATTCTATCTCTTTGCAGAGAATGATGATGCCCCAGGAGTCATTTTTGTTGGATTGGTTGTCCCTTTTGCTTCGATGGTGATCGCGGTTTTTGCGGCCGTTCTTCAAAAGCTTTTACAAGAAGCAATTGATATCAAATCAGAAAATGACTTAACGGTCTGAGGTGAAAAACAATGGCGATTATTATCAATATTGATGTAATGTTAGCGAAAAGGAAAATGAGCGTAACAGAACTTTCGGAGCGAGTTGGAATAACAATGGCTAACCTTTCTATACTGAAAAATGGTAAGGCAAAAGCCATAAGACTTTCAACATTAGAGGCAATTTGTAAGGCTTTAGAATGTCAGCCAGGAGATATTTTAGAATACAAAAGTGACGAAGATGTTAAATAAGCTCTGTGAATCAATATGATGTACCCCGTCTTCCTTAGAAGACGGGGTATTGTACTATAGCTCATTGGAAAATCCGTAGAACCCTTTCGCTCTTTCTACAAAAATGAAATAAACGACATGAAGACGGATTTTGATTTCTACATCACAGTAAACATCCAGGTAACTCCAAATTTATCCTTTACAGAACCGTGAAGTTTGGAGAAGAAGGTTGGTTGAAGATCCATTTGAACATTTCCCCCCTCTTTAAGAATGTTCCAAGCTTTAATAGCAGGCTCCTCCGCATTTAGCTCGATACTGATGGACACTTTTTGTCCTTCATTAAAGTCACGACTTCCATCAGAACCCATAATGTATCCATTGTCTGTTAACTTTAATTGTGCGTGTAACACAAGATCTTTATCACTTTCGCTTACAGGAAACTCTGGATTAGGAGGCATATCACCATATTTTTGCATTGCAAGTAATTCTCCATCAAAAGCCTGTTGGTATAATTTAAATGCCTCTTCACATTCTCTGTTAAACATTAGATAAGGTTTAATCATCATCCAATCTCCTTTTTCAAATAAATAGTTTAACTAATTAGAGCTAAAATGCTTTTGACAGATTGAAGTATAGCTCCTTATATCATTATATACAAACACCTGTTCCGAATTCAACAAACAATACCTTTTCATTCACAATTAAGCACATTATGTTTTATTTACAGGAAACAGCCCAGTTTATTGCTAAAAAGTCTTGTTCAATGTTAGGAGTCTTTTATTTTCAACACTGCATTTTTCGCATTTTCAAGAGAGTTATAGTTCGAAACAATAGATATTACAAAAAATGAGTTTAAATTGGAATATGTTTAGATAGAAATACTCCCCCAGAAAATCAACATCCTTGTATCCTCTTTCGTTTTCTTCTTTTCCTTTCCTATCGTTCAATCATCAAGATAAAAAATCTTATTATCTTTTTACACTAATAAAGACGATGATTCCTTAGCGTAGGAAACATCGTCTTTTTTAAGTCAAAATTTACTTTCATCCTTTTTCTGCTGATTTTCGTTTTATTCTTTGATAAATTCCTTTGTACTTCTCACTGTATCAATTGGCCGAACTAATTTTTCTATTTCTGCACGTTTAGGCTCTAGGAATGGAGGTAATGATAGCTTTTCCCCAAGCGTTTCATATGATTCATCTCCCATAAAACCAGGACCATCGGTAGCAAACTCAAATAAGATTTGTGGTGCAACCCTTGCGTACAATGACTCAAAAAAGTGACGATTTACATAACCGGATGTTTGAAATCCAAAGCTGCTCATACGCTCAATCCATTCCTCTAATACTGAGCGATCCTCTACTCGGAATGCCGCATGGTGTACCGTACCAAAACCTTGTCGGGCTTCAGGAAGAATCGCGTTATATTCTGCTATGACTGAGGCACCATTTCCACCTTCACCTACTTCAAATAAATGGAATAACCCTTCTTGATCAGTCTCTTTAAATAATAGAACTTTTTCCATCATTTCTTTAAAGTAATCAAAATTTGCAATTCGAACAAAAACAGGTCCTAAACCAGTAATTGCATATTCTAATGGAATTGGACCCTTTTGCCAAGGTGTACCGGATTTCACCCCTTTATTGAATTCATCTGAAATCAACTGATATTGTTGATCATCAAAATCAACGAAGGAGAGAGTCTTCTTGCCAAATTGTTCTTTGATTCCAGTATGTTTAACTTCTAGACGCTCAAAACGATTAACCCAATAATCTAATGCCGCATCACTTGGCACACGGAACGATGTTTTTGAAATCTCGTTTGTACCATGTACACCTTTCGGAATGCCGGGGAAGTCAAAGAAAGTCATATCTGTGCCTGCGCTGCCTTTATCATCTGCAAAAAATAAATGATAGGTTTGAATATCATCTTGATTTACCGTTTTTTTAACTAAACGCATTCCTAAAACATTAGTAAAAAATTCATAGTTCTTTTCTGCACTACTTGTAATAGCTGTTACATGGTGTATTCCTTTTAAATGGTTCATTATATATTCCTCCAAGTAAATGAGATTTAATTTAAGATTAGTGATCGTAATTTTGCTTCGATCTCTTTTCGATTTGGTTCCAAAAATGGTGGAAGTGCCAGTTTCTCTCCCATTGTTTCCATTGGTTCATCTGTCGCAAATCCTGGTGTATCCGTTGATAATTCAAATAATATGCCATTGGGTTCTCGGAAATATAATGCCTTGAAGTAATACCGTTCCACTTTCCCAGAATTCTGTAACCGATACTCTTTTAAACGCTCTGCCCATTGCTCATATTCTTTCTCATTCGGAACACGGAAGGCAACATGGTGAACACCTCCACGACCTAAGCGGACTCTGGGCAAATCTGCCCTTGTTTCAATATGAACTTCCCCGCCATTGCCTCCTTCACCAGTTGCATAAACCAATATTTCGGGATAATCCCCTTCAAGTGACGGATAAGAACCAACAAATCGAAAACCCATAACCTCTGTTAATACTCCGACTGTCGGTTCTGCAATTGCAACTGTGAGGGTTACGGGACCTAAACCAATAATGGCATGTTCCAGCGGAATGTCATCCCTTTTCCATGGAACCCCTGCTCTCACACCTTTTTCACCGTTATCGGCTGCCAGGATTAAACGAGTTCCCTCGAAATCTCTGAAAGCCAATGTATCACGATTTGCTCTTTTTTGGATAACATCCTGTTCAACCCCGTATTGTTTAAAACGTTCTTTCCAAAATAATAATGATTCTGAGTTTCTAACCCTGAGTGATACAGTAGAAATATCTGATGTACCACTGTATGTTTTTCCAAGATGAGGAATGTCAAAGAACGTCACATCAGTCCCTGGGGTTCCTTCCGCATCAGCATAGAAAAGGTGATAGGATTCTGTGTTATCTTGGTTAACCGTTTTCTTTACCAATCTCATTCCTAAAATTTTTGTATAAAATTCATAATTTTTTTCCGCTTTTCCTGTCAATATTGATACATGATGTAACCCTAATAGTTCCATTCTTTTCACTCCTTTTTCAAAAAAGAAGATATTCTCTTCACTAAAACATGGCTAAAATGGTAGGATGTTTGCTCCATTTAATTAGATTGGCCTTATTTTGTCCATTTGTAAATTTCTAAGCCATGTCAAGTATTTTCATTTTGAAAATATAGCTTCAATTCGAGATTCTCTAATTACCAAACGAAAATCTAAAAAAACAATATTTTCCGTTGTAAATCCTTTAATGTATTTATCTCGAATTCGAGATATTACTTAAAAAAAAGCACCTATTTCCTACTTAATTACCAAAATATTTTTTAGTATTTTATTTAGAGTAAATCAGAAGAAACATCAACAAGCTGTACTTAAGCTATATTTTTCTTTTGTATAGCAAAATTAACACCTAGCTTACGAACATTTAACAATCCTTCTAACACTGAAAGTTTTGCATTATATTCCTGAGCTTCAATACCACTAACTTCATTTGCTTGTTTATAATTATAGATTATTTTCCTTACTAATTCCTTGAATGTTGGAGATTGAATTAATAAATAATCAATAAGTTCGATTGCAGCC
Organism: Neobacillus kokaensis; assembly: GCF_014656545.1. Lineage (GTDB taxonomy): Bacteria > Bacillota > Bacilli > Bacillales > Cytobacillaceae > Neobacillus > Neobacillus kokaensis. Next base: position 86,096 of record NZ_BNDS01000018.1, on the reverse strand, counting down.
TGCTTTTCCAGTTCATTCTTAACCGCAAAGATACTTTGTTGATCTGGTTCATATACGACAACAGATTGTAAATCCTCTGTAATTCTTAATCCAAAGTAGCTTTTTTTCGTTCCATAAAATTCATTATTTCGTATTCGTATTAAATCTAAGCCCACCATAATTTCATAATAGGGAGATTTCTTAATTGGAGATTTAAACCCACTAAGTTCAATGTTTGAACTGTCGTCAATAAAGATTTCCTTTTCTAACTTGGTTAGGATTACCTTTGATTCTAAAAGGTTCATTATAAAAACCTCTCTTTCCTATATAAATTATTTTTAAGGAACATAAATACAACAGTGTATAAAAAGTAACCTAAAGAGCAAAAATGACAATATCTCGTATTCAAATATCTTGAATACGAGATAATTGTAATGCTTTTTCTGTTTTATGTCAAACTTATACTCTTCCATTAATGATAATGCTTTTTTCTTTATTCAAGGTAATAATTTTATCAGCCATTCCAACAAAGAGTCCGTTTTCGACAACACCCGGGATCATATTCAAGCTTTTCTCGAGTTCTCTAGGATGTTCTATTATTGGGAAGCTGCAATCAAAAATATAGTTACCGTTATCAGTTAGAAAAGGGATTCCATTGCTTTGCCGTAACTTTGGGTTACATCCGAGATTTTGGATATGCTTCATAGTCATTTCATAACCAAAAGGCACTACTTCTACTGGAAGTGGGAATGACCCTAATTTATTCACTCTTTTGTGGGGATCCGCAATAACTATAAAAGATTTAGCTGCTTTTGCGATAATTTTCTCTCTTAAAAGAGCACCTCCACCTCCTTTAATAAGATTAAAATCATCATCCACTTCATCTGCACCATCGATTGCCAAATCAATTTGTTCTATTTCATTAAACGTAACAAGTGGGATTCCTACTCCTTTTGCCAATTTCTCCGTTTGATTTGAAGTTGGAATCCCTTTAATAGACAGTCCCTCTTCAACCAATTTTCCAAGCTTAGAGATGGTATGAAAAACAGTAGACCCCGTTCCAAGTCCAACTACCATACCATCTTTCACGTATTCTACAGCCTTTTCTCCAACCACTTTTTTATCATTCAAGGATTTTCACCTCCAATTAAATAGCAAGTCCTTTATATGTTAAACACGATTAACAAATTGGTCCTTTCTTGAATGACTTTAGAACACAATTTGCTGTGTCGTGTTAATCGGATATAATCTTCCGTTTAAGGCAAATGAAATTTTGCCTGTTTCTTCAGAAACAACCAGTGCAAGCGCATCACTTTGTTCCGATACTCCTATAGCAGCACGATGACGGGTTCCAAGCTTTTTTTCTGTAATCATCTTCGTTAATGGAAGTATATTGGCTGCTGAATAGACTACATTTCCTCTGATTAATACCGCCCCATCATGCAACGGGTTACCCGGATAAAAAATGGATTCCAATAGCTTTGGTGTTACCATTGCGCCTATAGTTGTACCTTTTTGGATAATGTTATCAAGAGAGTCACGTCGTTCGATGACAATCAACGCACCATGTTTACGTTTGGATAGATGCTGAGCCGTAGCGGTTAAATCCTCATATGAGTCAGTAAACGATGACAAATAACAATTTAAATAAAAGGAGGCCGCCATAGATTCAATTGAATTCAGCTGGTCTTTCACATCCTCTAGACTTCCCAAAACACAATAGTTTTCGTTTCCTAGTACTTTCAAATTTGATTGGAGTAGATGAATTAAATTTTGTATTCCATGTTCTAAATTTTGTTTCATAGGTGAAAAATCACAATTTTGACTGTCCATCTGTTTCCCTCCTACTAATGTTTTATCCTTTTAAACCTATTGAATAGAACAATGAGCCTCATTCTCCATTACTTTAATAGCTGCCATATGATCATCAAAAACATCTAACTCAGCTAATGTACCTCAAAAAAAGCCCATGCTGATAGGCTCTTTGAAATTTAGAAGGTCTCCCACTATAATGTCTTTCGAAGTAATTTTTATTAAAAATATAACGTATTATAAATCCAATTCCTAACCTGGTATCAAAGACAGCATTGGAAGCCAGATAGGACCGATTGATATACCGAACTTTGGTGAATACATAAGACCCACTGTGACAAAATAGACTCCGAAAGCAAATAGGACAAACGATAACCGAGGATTCTCACCTTCTGCATATTTATAAGCATCATACATTGTAAACATATACACACATGGATAAAACATAAAGCTATTGGTATTCACCACTCTGGCAGCATCATTTATTTTCCCAAGAAAACTAAACATGATAGCCTGATTAAATAAACTAGTTACATAAATAATGAATTCTTAGTTGAACAAAGCCTGGAAAAGCAATGCTCCAAAGAATTGCTTCTAATTTATACGTTTTATTCTGAATATCACACTTTATTACTCGGTTATATTTTGGTTACCCTTTATTTTATCTAATTTTTTTATTAATCCCACCAAACCTCTAATCGTAAATAAAGTAAAATTCACACTTCCGAATGTATGGAATGGTGACCATTTTTTCCATTTAAATAATCTTGAATTCTTTTCAAAATACCACTGACCGAAACTCATCGGAACACTAAATACTAAACTTTTCAATACAATCTTCCAAAAATTATCATTATAGGACATTTTCACCCAAATGACACTTAAAATAGGAAAAAACAATATATCATAAATAATGTTGGTTTTAAAAATTTTTTTAAAAGGACGAACTGGGTATTCAATTCTTTTGGTTCCGACAACATAAGCATCAACCAGTGTCGCAAGAACACCTTTCGAGAAGAAAATAAGAAGATTTTCTCTCATTTTTGAACCTTTAAATAAGAATGGCAGGGCGACCACACATAAACCAGTAAGTAAATTTAGCAACTTTTTCTCCATTAGACATCATCCTTTTTTGATTATTAATTTTAAAATTACCTCCAAAAAATTATTTATACCTATTCTTAACGGCTTGCAAAAACCGCGAAATTACTCGGTATCCCTACTATATTAGTTTTGTATTAAAACAATTCATTGGCTAAAAATAGAAAAACTAATCGGAGTTCCAATTAGTTTTTTTAAAAATTATTAATTTGCTTTTTTTACCCATTCTGCAATGGTAATAGTGCGTTTTGCCTGATGTTTCACAGCATCTTGAATGGCACGAACATCTTCAACCATCTTACCCGACTGATCTACTGTGACACTTGTTCCATATGGATTTCCACCAGCCCCGAAAATGACTTGGTTTGTATATCCTGGAGCTGCAACAATAGCTCCCCAATGATGAAACGTTGTATATAATGATAGAATTGTGGCTTCCTGGCCACCATGAGGGTTTTGTGCAGAGGCCATAGCACTGACCACTTTGTTCACCAGTTTTCCATTAAACCAAAGACCACCGGTTGTATCTAAGAACTGTTTCATTTGAGATGGCATATTACCAAATCGGGTTGGTACACTAATAATTATGGCATCTGCCCATTCTAAATCACTAAGTGATACAGTTGGAACACATACTGCAACTTCCTCAACATAATTTTTCCATGCGGGATTGGAATCAATAACAGATTGAGGAGCTAATTCTGGTACTTTTAATACTTTGACCTCCGCTTTAGCCTCCTGTGCCCCCTCTGCAGCCCATTGAGCTAATTGATAATTTGTACCTGTCGAACTATAGTAGATGATAGCAAGCTTTACATTTGACATAGTTCTCATTCTCCTTTTCTTTTTGTTAAAAAGGTCTAAACTATCGAATCAGTATTATTCAATAACCTCTAGAGTTACGTCAATATTCCCTCTTGTTGCCTTTGAATATGGGCAGAATTCGTGTGCCTTATGTACAAGGTCTTCCAATTTTTCTTTTTCAATACCAGTTCCTTTTATTTGCAACGTTACAGCAATTTTATATCCTTGATCATCTTCATCTTTTAAGAAACTAACATTTGCTGTTACTTGTGATTCGAATTTGATATGTGCTTTCCTAGCCATATGCTGTAAAGCTCCATCAAAACAAGCAGAGTATCCAGCCGCGAATAATTGTTCAGGATTTGTAGCGTTGGGTAACTCATTCGCACGGGGAGATCCCGGCATTGCTAGATCAAATTTTATATTGCCATCACTCGATTCAACTCTGCCTTGCCTTCCTCCAACAGCTGTTGCAGATGATGTAAATAAGGGTTGTTGAGTCATTGTTTTTCTCCTTACTTGTTAAATTTTCATTTTTTCCCTGCTTATTATTTACTTCACTTTTAATTGATATCCCGATTAAAGAATACAAAATAGTAAAAACTTCAACCAATCTTCCGGGATAAAATGGTTGAAGTATGTTTCTAGCTGGAGAAATTATGTTATAAGATTAATAATGGCACCCGGGCAGCCATTCCACACACTTATAAGGAATTCGAAAAAGTCCTGACTGCTGAAGATTTAATAGTAAAAAAAGAGGCTGGACCCAAAAAGGTCATTTTTCATCGACCTTTTGGGACAGCCTCTAATATCTTTTTCTATTTGGTTTAATCCATTATTTACTTATTACTTTGCGATACCAAATTCCTGCTGCTTCTACTTCTTGTAGTGTTAATTGATGACCTCTATTCTCCCAATGAAGCTCTACATTTGCATGAGCCTTTTCTAGTAACGATTGTAATTCAGTTGATTCCATTGGCGAGCAGATCGGATCATTTGTCCCAGCCCCAATAAACACAGACTTACCTGATAAATCAGGAAGTTCAATTCCTTTTTTCGGTACCATTGGATGATGAAGAATAGCGCCCTTTAATGCATTTTGATAGTGAAATAATAAACTCGCCGCAATATTAGCTCCATTTGAGTATCCAATAGCAATAATATTATCCCGGTCAAAACCATACTTTTCAGCTGCTTCATCAAGAAACTCATTTAATTCTTTTGTTCTGAAAATAAGGTCTTCTTCATCAAAGATTCCTTCAGCTAATCTTCGGAAGAATCGAGGCATACCATTTTCTAATACGTTTCCTCTCACGCTTAAGACAGAAGCCTCATCGTCAATTTTTCCCGCAAGAGGCAACAGATCTAATTCATTGCCGCCAGTACCATGAAGCAATAATAATGTTGGTTTTGTTGGATCTTGCCCTTTATTGAATATATGTTTCATTATCTATCTCCTCCATAAATAGGATTGTGGAACTATTTAGGTCTTTCTATTTCAAAAACCTCACCAATTTTGGCATAATTATTTCCAGCTAATCGACTTACAGCAGCTAAGCCCCTTGGATCGATTCTTCCATTTTCATAAATATCGCTTTCAATATGAAACTGAACAACTTTTCCTATAATCAGGTCACACCCTGGCGTATCCGAGTTTCCCAATTCTAAGGAATGCTCTAATAAACACTCCATTCTGATTTTTGCTTCATTAACTCCAGGAACTGAAATTTTCACACTTTCTACTGGTGTTAAGTTAGCTAATTCAATCTCACTCTCGTCAGGAGGAAGGTTTGCAGCTGTTTTATTTATCTTATTAATATTTTGTTCGTCTACGATATGAACCACAAATTGCTTGGATTCGATGATGTTTCTTGCAGTATCCTTTTGTCTCCCCGATGAACGCTGGATAGATAAAGAAATCATCGGAGGATTGGATGATACGATATTAAAATAGCTAAATGGTGCACCGTTCAAAACTCCATCTTTCGAAAGCGTTGTGACGAAAGCAATTGGCCTAGGTATGATGCTGCCTATTAGAAATTTATAATTTTCTCGTTCAGACAATGAGGCTGGATCAATTGACAGCAAAGAAATCACTTCTTTTCGTAAAATTAGTCTAGTTTTCCCACTATAAATGGTATCAATCTATTAAGAAACACCCTTTGATCTTCTGCTAATTTTATTTTGCCACTACTTACTCTCTTTATCATTTTTCCTTAATATGACTTCTGAGCGTATCCTTCAATTTGCTTGATAACGATTCGCTCAACTTTCATACTGATTTCTTAAGGGACAACATGTGCATTATACAAATGCACATGTTGTAATTTGATTCTTTACATTATCTGATAGTGAATAATGCCTTTGACCAAGGAATTAATTGATCTAACATTTGATTGACTGAATCTTCTTGAACGGCTTTTGGTTTGAAATCCGTGCCGTTTTCAAAGTCTGTAAATAATGATAATGCAGGGTGAACACGAACATCTGCTACTAACAATTCACCTAAAATGCCACGTAAATGTTCCGCTGCACGAGCGCCGCCTACTGAACCGTAAGAGACGATACCTGCAGCTTTGTTGTTCCATTCTTCACGAAGATAATCTAAAGCATTTTTAAGAGCTCCTGTAATAGAGTGGTTGTATTCTTGTACGATGAAAATGAAGCCGTCTTGAGCCGCAATAATTTCAGACCATGCAGCTGCACCTGAGGCATCTCCTCCTGCTTCACCTAGCAATGGTAATTTGTAATCAGCGATATCGATAATTGTGTATTTTGCATCCCCGCGTTTATCTGCGATTTCTTTTACCCATTCTCCTACTTGTGGACTTACACGCCCTTCACGTGTTGAACCTAAAATAATTCCAATGTTTAATTGTGTCATATTATCATCCTCCTCTTGTTTAAATCCAAATAATTTATTAAAAAATCCCATTTGATAATTCCACCTCCTTAAAAGTCTCGAATCTGAGATATAAATTTAAAAAAATATTTAATGAATGAAGTTACCTTGAATTAACTTATCTTTATTTCGAGATAAATTTAACATATATCCATTTTGATTGTCAACATTTTATACCGAGGAACTTACCCCGAAATCAGTCTAGTTCTTTTACTTCAAAATGCAGCAACCCTCGTTCAATCTGCCCTCTATATTGTTCGTACTGTCTAGGTAACATTAATTTTTTACCCATTGTTGCCGCGGATTCATCATGAGCAAATCCCGGAGGATCAGTTGCAATTTCAAACAGTATTTTTCCATGTTCTCTAAAGTAAATAGCATTAAAGTAATTTCGATCTTGTACCGGGGTAACGCCATATCCATTTGATTGCACAAACTTTTTCCAATCTAATTGGTCCTGATCATCTTTAGCCCGCCATGCAATATGGTGTACAGTGCCAACACCCATTTTCCCGAGACCAATAGGGGTTAATTTTAGGTCAATAATATTCCCAATATCCGCTAAGGAACGAAAACGGACAAAATCCCCCTCAGTCCCAATTCTTTCTAGACCCAAAACATTTTCTAACAACCCCGCTGTTAGCTCAGGATGTGCAGATAAAAGAGTTGCGCCGCCAAATCCTTTGATGGCAACTTCAGATGTTACCCCTCCAAAGATCCATGGATTGATTTCTCCTTCTTCTCTTTCCACAATTTCAAGATGAAGCCCATGAGGATCATCAAATTCCAAATATTGCTCTCCAAAGCGTTCCATTTTAGTAAAGGGAACATTGAATTTCCCTAGTCTTTTTTCCCAGAACCTTATCGCACCATTTGGAACTACATAAGAAGTAACTCCTACTTGACCATCTCCAATAATTCCTTGTTGAGCCCCTGCCCATGGAAAGAATGTAATAATGGTTCCCGGCTTCCCGCCCTCATTCCCGAAATAAAGGTGATAAGTACCTGGATCATCAAAATTGACAGTTTGCTTGATTAAACGCAGACCCAAAACTCCAGCATAGAAATCTACATTCTCTTGAGGATGGCCGACGATTGCTGTTATATGGTGAATACCCATAGTTTTCTTACTCATTTTCACACCCCTTTTTGATGTAAAGTTCAATTAATGAAAGGAACTTGAAACCATATTTTGCTCCTAATAAAATATTTAAAGTCACATATCATTTATTTTAATTTAAGAATCTCTAAATGCGAAATAAATTAAAATAATAATGAATCAAGAGCATATTGACCAGGACCGATTAAGGCTATACCTATAGCCACTGCAAGCAATGTTAGATTATATTCATATCCATTTGCTGTTGACCATAATCCGTTTGGAGCATGCACCTTAATGATCGCCATTACCATGGTTCCGGCAATCATAATTCCTGCAAGCGGGGTTAAGAGTCCTAAAGCAAACAATGCTCCCCCAATAAGTTCTGCTAATCCTGCGAATAGAGCCATGGTTACTCCTGGTTTCATGCCAATGGATTCAAACCAGCCTCCTGTACCCTTTAAGCCGTAACCACCAAACCAACCAAACAATTTTTGAGCACCGTGACCAATGAATAAAACACCAATCACCAACCGAATTAATAACAAACCAAGATTTATCATCTTAAATCCCCCCTAAATTCAAATATCTCAAACCTGAGATATTATATTTAAAAAAATCCTCGTTTAAACTTCATTCCTTACTTTTTTCAAAAGATGCACCAAAATCTTCGCCTCATCAGAATTTAACGAATCAAACAAATGATCAACTAACTCCACATATTTAGGCATGATTTCATCCATCAATTTATTTCCTTTATCAGTTAATATCACATGTATTGCTCGGCGGTCATCTGGGCAGGCATTTCGACTTAATAATCCTCTTTTTTCTAGCTTGTCTAAACAATAGGTCATTGAACCACTCGAGATTAAGATGCAATTTCCAATTTGTTGAATTGTTTGTTTTCCTTTTTGATAAAGCACCTCTAAAACAGAAAATTCCGTAATACCTAGCTTGTTTTTTGCCATTTCTTCTTTTATTCGATCATGAATTCCTTTAGACGTTTGCATTAATACCAGAAAGGGCAGATTATTGCATTTCCTCTCCATTTAGTTCACCTCCCTAAAAGTCTTGAATTAAAGTATCTCTAATTCGAGATAACTATAATATAATTAGTCTTGTTTGTCAATGATTTTTTAAAAATATAGTTAGTAGTAGCTCGGGCTTTCAGTTGACCTAAAGCAGAGTGCCTGGCACAGTCAAGTATTTGCTGATATAAGCTGATGCAGTATAAAAAAAAAGAGCTCTAGGCCCTTTTTAGCTTATAAATAAAGTTTAGACTACATCTTATTGTTTTTATGAGAAATAATAGACGAAGATTTTCTGCCTCTTCGATTGAACTAGTGGCTGTACTACATGCTAATATCATCAATTAACTATATAAAATAACATTAAATCACAATTGATTCATACGATTTAAGGAGATAACGTTCTATAAACTCAGCTAATCCAGAGGCATTGTGGATGCGAAGGAAATCATCGTAAAGTCCTTTGGTGAAGAGGTCTTCGTGGAAAAAGAACCTATTATGAGTGAAGAGGATTTCTCCTATTATGTAAAAGAAAAGACGGGTGCCTTCATCAACAACAGGATGCAAAGTGAAAAAAACCAATACCCGCGCCACCATTCCAAATTCGACATCCAAGAAACGCCTGCCCCTCTGGAATCGAACTAATGATTCAACTGGCATTAAACGACTAAATCAACTATGAGTATAGAAGGAAAGAGTGTCGGCACCATTTGAATTTTTGACATGGTGCCTGACACCTATCTTTTTATTTTTATCTTCTCTGTTTCCGCTCAGACTGTACCGGGCATAATCGGTTAGCCATTGCTTATTGAGGATTAATAATTGCCCGCCCAATTTTTATATTAGATTTTATTAAGTACCAACTCTGCGGTAATTGGCAAATGATCAGAAGCAATAGTATTTATAACTTTACAATTACAAATTTCTACATTTTTAGAAGTGAAAATATAATCAATACGACTATCTGGTTTGTCTGCCGGAAAGGTAAAGTCATTATTTTGATTCAGTTCGGCAAACACATCCTTATATTGTGCAGTCATCTTTCGTATTTCCGCACTTTCAGGAGTTGCATTGAAGTCCCCTACAAAGATACTAGTTCCTTCCTTTTGGTGTGCAATGTTATGTATCTCTTTGATTTGCTGCTCCCTCAGTTCGGCTCTTTGATCATCAAGATGCACATTGTAAAATTGAACATGATTTCCTTTCACGTTAATCACCGTTTCCAAAAGACCACGCTGCTCAGAAAGGTTTGGAATAGTAGTGAGTAAATGATTTTCGGCAGACAGGATAGGATATTTGCTTAATACGGCCGTTCCATATTGACGACGGTTCCCGCCTTCTTGCAAAGGATCAAAGTCAAGATTCGCACCATATGCAAAATGCATGTCTAAGTAATTTGCCAACCATTTTGCTTGATCTTCGAAATTACTGCGCTCGGAAAAATGATTATCTACCTCTTGTAAACCAATAACATCAGCGCCCGATGTTTTAATTAGTACGGCGATTCTTTTCAAATCCAATATGGCATCTGTTCTTCCATGATGAATATTATAAGTCATGACTTTAATGACAGCCTCTTTATCGCTTCTATATCTCTTTTTCAACAATTTCACTTCCTTATTAGAACGAATCCGTATTTTTCGGCTCGAAGGGGCGGCAATGACATGTTCGGTGATAGTATGGCAACAACTTCAATTTCCTTACGCGCTAATCCTGGGATTATGCCAATACTTTGCAATTCCACTCCGCAATCAAACACCAACTATCCTATTCTAACTGTTTCCATTAATTATAGTCCATTCATTTCAAGTAATTTTCCAAATCAACCATGTTAAAGGTAGGTATAGTTTTTATTAAAGACTAATAGATTTATTTTCCATGACAGACCCCTTTGGCTTCGAAAGTGAATGTTGAGAAAACCGTCTTTTCGTTGTATGACAGGCAAGATTTCTGTAACAAACTCCCCTGCCCGCAAAACTTTTTCCGGCTTCCATACGTTTTGTCCTTCGATTTCTACCTCAGTGTATGATGAGGCATCGTTGTCTCCCGACACGAATAACATATCGTACCTGCCTTTTGGAAGCTCCAGCAAAAATGTTTTTTCTGTTTCGCTACCAACGAAATCCCTCCGAATCTCATCAGGTCCTTCGCGATCAAATGAGATTAAATCGTCTGCATTTTCCCAGCCAAGCCCTGTATACGGAGTAAATACCGTTTCCGACGATATTTTTCGGAAATCTTGACCGATTCCACCTCCCATATGAAGCTGTCTTGGGATCGCTTTGGAATAATCTTTTAACGGTTCATTCATTGCCGTTCCAAAGTCTAATCGGTAAACGGCGGTTCTCGATTCTCGGTAATTGCCGGAATAATAATCGAATGTAAAATGATCCAGCATCTTCATATGATGTGTATCTTTATTCTTACCTAAGAAAACTCTTCGGGACGTATGGGCTTCATGGATTCGTGGATATGTCCCTTCGGCCCCTCTTTCACTCAGAGAAAGAAACGTATCTAAAGTAAAAAGCCGATTTGGATGGATATCTAGGCTGATACTTTCATCCCTTCGCGGGAAAATTGCATACTCACCATTTTTTTCAGTAAAAAAAGAAACGTATTCACCTTCCTGGTCATGCTTAATCCACTCCCAAGATGCCCCTTCAAAACTTGCTACCGACAACTTTTCTCCCAATTCATATGGATTTCGCATAACGAACTTGTTTCCCACTAAGCTTTTTATTTTAACAAAGGTCGTTCTACCCTTTTTCATAACGGCACTCACTTCGAAGGCTCCTTCGGCAAGCAAACCATGGAATTCACAATCCTCCCATCTTTCGTACGTCCGTACATTCTTTTCGACCTCGTGATCGTAAAGGCCGACCTTACGTTCATTTTCGGGTTCCCCTGATGGGACAGCAGGGAATACATCGATAATTCCGTTATAACTTTGCAGCAGCATTTCATTAACGGATGCTACCATTTCGCCGGAAGCTTCCATCATATGCGGATAGTACAGCGGCTCATTTGTAATATTACAATAGTTAATCCACCGCTCCGTTTCTTCGGAAAATAACCCGTTTGGCCGTAAAGACAAATCGATGCCTTGCTCATAAAGCATTCTTAGCGCCGTGTTCCCTTTTCCAAGCCTTGAAGCAGCACATGAGAGCCAGCCAAACTGAAACACACCGAACTCCGTATTTTCCTGTACATAACGCAGCGTATTTTCCGCCCTTTTTCTTATATGTTCTTCGCTATGTTTATTGATTTCACCAATAGGATAAATCGGCATAAGAACGGATGGGTGCCTTAAATGCAAATTGGCAGGTGCCCACTCGGAATCCTTGATGATCTCTCCATATTTTTTAGAAACGGCTACTGGATAAGGAGCTAATCGGGCTAGTAGTTCACTCCATTTTTCGCGATCAGCTTTCTCTTCACCAAGAATGACGTTTGCCTCGATTGAAATAGTTAATAAGTAACGGACTGTCGCAAGCGAAATGGTGGAATTCATCGTTACAGGACCTTGTTCTGGTGAAATATCAGGAAAGACGACGTAATGCCCTGTTTCATTGTCGAAATGGAGATAACCTTCAAAAAATGTAAGAATTTGCTTAAACAACGGATAAGCTTTCTCTCTCAAAAACTCTTGGTCCATGCTGAATTTGTAATAATGCCATAAAAACTGGGCACACCAAGGCCATGTGCTTAAATACAATGGGAACGGATAATCTCCCGCATATCCTTGTAGCCCGTGGAACTGCTTTGCCATTTTTTCAGCAAGAGATGTGAAAGACAACAAGCCGTCATTAAATGCTTCAGCAATTTCAAGGTGATTTGCCGTATAGAGCGGCCAAAAGGCAGCCTGAATGTTAACATCCCAATACCACATGCTGCCCCACTTTGTCGGTTGTTTTATATCCCACAAACCGTTTAACCCGCATGCCTGCTCATACATTCTTCCACCTTTTCCACTACTGCAGGCAATGGCGTACAAATTAACGTACCATAAATCCTCCACCATTTTATCAGGCAAAGTAATCGAGGATTTCTTCCAAAAGTGTTCCCAATGTTGCTTGTGATGGGTGACTTTGTCAGGCACAAAGTGGACAGCGTTGTCTAATCTTTGTGTGGCCGTCTGCAAAAGCTCCTTTGTCTCCTCTTCCGTTACAACGGTTGTGATAATAGTGAATTTGCTCTCAGCATCATGAATATGGATGTCCATACCATTCGATCCAAACTCAGGATGTCCCTTTGCTCCGATTAGCCTCATCATCACGAGAAAGGTAAATGGGCTGCATTCTTTATCTTCACCATCTGGATAGAAAGACCCTGTGTAATAGAAGGTTGTGTCGTTCAACCGGTGATAGTGTACGGTCATATTTCCATATCTTCTTGACGGGACAGACATAACGACAGCTTTCAATAGTGTCGAAGTCGTCTGATTAATTTGGGTGATGACAAAATCCTCGTTTTGAGTTACGATCGTACGTGCCTCAAGTTTGTCGCTTTCTTTCTCAATCTGGAAATCGACGCAAGCCTTCTCCACGTTTAGCTGAAGAGAATAGTGATCAGAGTCAGCCAATTTTTCATGCGGTATAAGCTGAAGTTCACCTGTTGGATAATGTGTTGCCCCCCCTCCAGGTTTGCCATACCGTCTATAAAAAGCGCTGTTCCATAAGGCATCGGTGTATAAAAAATACGAGCCTTGCTCAGGATCGCGGTACATTTCTTTCGCCCTTTGTTTCATTTCATCAAACGTGAAGCCAAATACTTTATCGAAATGAGGTCCTTCGCCTCTTTTATACTTTTCGCTGTAACGATGAAGTTTCTTATAGTAAACCTCATAATGATTCATGGCCATAGTCAGCTTATGTTCCTCGAAGAATACCATTCCCCCAAAATGTCCATTTCCAAGTGGCAAAGCCTCATTCCAGCCACTTTCTGCATTTTCGTATTTTACTACATGCACGGCGTTCCCTCCGTTTGTTTATCATCTCGCTGGTCCATCTTTTTTTCTTGATAAGGTTTGAATCAGAATGAATAGATCCAGTTAGCATGTAAGACCCCTAAGATACTAAACTAGGGGCCTTTAGCCTTTATCTTTCACTTTTACGTTTTTTTAGCAGAAGGGATAACCTCGACCTTCTCTAGACTTAGCGGAAAACGATCAATTAACTTCTACTAGTTTTAGATAGTCAATGTTCAAAGGAGAGGAGACGTTTGTCATATGGAAGACATGTTCACCATTCTCTAGATTAAATTCAAGCGGATTTCCATTTATGTCGGTCAACATCACATCACTCCAATTATTCCACCCTTTCGTTGTAGGAAAATTAAAATAAACCTCTGATCCTCCGTCAATTGAAAAATCACGATTTGATGTTGTTGAGTCTGTACTATATCGGACGACAACCTTGTATTTCCCTGAATGCGGTACACTAACTTTCCACTCGAGCCAGTGGCCGGAATGATCCCATAAATTAATGGCATTGCCCTCGGATGCCCCCGGCTTAGGAACGATATTAACAGAACCTCCCCCTTGAGCAGAAAAGTCTTCCCCTTCTACAACAATGCCTTTAAGTGATTCTGATACCGGAGAAACCTTTAAGTATTGACGGATAACTTCTATACTTTTGGAGGCATTCTGGATTGTATTTCCCGCTTTTAATAAGGCATTGATCTCGTATTTATCGTATTTAACATCTTCGGGGATGATCATTTTTGCATCTAGTGTATAGGATTCGCTTGGATGAAGTTCCGGTACTATAAGATTTTCTGAATCTATCACCCATCCTTCTGGTACGTTAAACGAGAGCTCTCCCCCAGGCAAAACCCTTTTACCACTGTTGGATAGATTAATTTTTACTGGTACCTGGTCGCCCCTGTAAACCTTGTCTTTCATGACAACATCAATCCTTGCGACTGGCGGGAGTTTCCCTCCGTTTGCTGTTGACTTAAACGTAATCGTATGTGTTTTTCCTAATGACTTGGCTACGTCAACTTCTACCTTAATGTAAGGCGAAGTTTGTACTACTTTAATCGAGTCATCTTTCGTAATAACTTTCGATCCAATTTTGCCTAATTCAAGCGTGATTTGATCTTGTATTTGCGTTGGATCGGATAAAGATAATGTTAGTTCGTCCCCATTTTCCTTCACCATGACAGAGGCTGGCTGATAAGATCGAATAAAGTCAACTTCTCCCGGGTTCCAGAAATTAGCTCCAATTAAGCCAAGCTTTTTCTCTTTGACCGCCTGTACATCACTCGTATTGCTTACAATGTCAATGTCCGAATGCTGGCTATATTGCTCCGTTTCCCCTGGACTTTTATTAGGCAATACTACATATGAATACGATGCGTTATTTGGTTTTACACCATGTTCAAGAGCCAGACTTAAATAATTTTTCGTAATCGGCTTATCCGAACCACCTATATTGATGTCTTTCCAAGAACCGGTCCTCGCTTCACGCAACCCGGATACAGTTGAAGATCCAGGGAAGTAATAGCCGATGTCGGATCCTTGAACGTCACCCTTCAAATGGGCCCACTTCACCTTTTCCATCGTTTGAGACCAACCTAATTGATTCGATTTTGTTTCCCCATTCACTGTTAAGGCATTATTCCCGCTGGCATTTAACTTGCGATTTTCCACGATGGTTTCAGCCTCTTTATCATCACTGCCTGTAATACCGGTACCTAATGCTACGATTTCATCATCGAACGAGAACCACGATTTTTTTCCAGTCAATGAGCTGTTCTCTAAGTCAAATTCCATTCCCGTAGCTCCGTAAAGCCCGTCAATGGATGAGCCACCAACCCATGTTTTTGAACTGAAATACGGCTTCCACGATTGTAACGGACTTCCTTTTGACCCGTCGGTCGTCGTACCCGGTAGACGAAGCATGTTAACGGTCGGCCAAAAGTCATCGCTAAATTGGGTCAAATCATTGTTGTATAAATATGTCATCCCATATCCTGTATGCCAACCTTTCGTGTTTTCAGCACCGCTGGCAGTACCCATTTCGAAACTTGAAATCCGTTTGGAAGACATACTAATTCCAAAACCAAATCCCTGACTTCTATGAACAACCTGATCCATCGCTGCAAATACTTGATGTTTCACCAACTCACCGCGGGGAGTAATGGAAGAATCCTTCATTACCTTTTTAACGAGCAGCATATCGTTAATGTTCAAGCCCGCAACATAATTATCAAAGGTCTTATCTGACTCAATCCAATACTTGACCATACTTTTGATTTTCATCGCTACATCAGGCGGTGCCGCTCCAGATAGTTGTAAAATCGGGATAATGACAGATCGGCCCGCGGAATGATCTTGTGACCCTTCCCTCGAGATTGCCCTTCCTCTTGTCATGTCCATCATTGCGCCTTTATAAATAAGTGGTTCAAAGGAATCAAACACCCAGTTATACACATTCTGTAAGTTATGATCGGTAACCTTCCAGGTCGATTCAGCCAATATATATAACACATCCGCTAGATGATCCATCAACACAATCCCATAACTTCCATTGTATGGAACATAATTATGTTGCACGAAAGAGCCATCCTTATAAAAACCGTCTCCATCGGTCACATATTCAAAAACTTGGCTCAATGCATCTCTTCCGGTGCTAATTCTCTCGCTGTTTTTGCCAACAATGCCACGAATGATGACAATAAGTGCTTTGTCCATTCTATTAGCCCCAGTTTCACTAAGACTAGGATAGTTTGTCCGTTTTGTAGGATCTGGCACAAATCGATCAATTGCTTTCGTATAGTTATCAATTTGGTCAGCCGATAAATCTTTGTACATGACTACTAAGATGTCTTTCAATGCCATCGGTGCCCCGATTTCCCAGTTCCACCAATTTCCATACTCCGACTTCTTTTCGTTGTAGCGATTCGCATACATCCAGTCTAATCCGCTAATAATATCTTGTTTTAACAATTGGTTTTGATAAAGCTTAGATCCTTCACTGGAGTAGGCCAGTGCCATGTCTTTTAAACGGTAATAGTTGTTAGATACATCAGCTGAATCGGTTGTACTTGTCAAATCGTTCCATAAATATTTTCTGTTTTCGGAACGATCCATTGTGTCCCAAGCACCAGTGCCTTCTGCATTGGTAACCTTTGCGTCTATCCCTTTTACAAAGGAAGAAATATCTGGGTCATCACGATCGAATCCGGATCCGCCTGTTAAATAGTCTTTCCATTTCTCACGCAACATGGTGAATTCATCGGTCATTTCAGCAGCAGCAACGTCTTTTCCATAAAAAGCAGTGAACATTGGTGCCATTAACAAGACGGTTACTAGAATGGACACCATCTTAAATCCCAGCCTTCTAATTCGAGCTAGCCTTTCTCGTATTTCTATCGATAGTTCCTTCATCGTATCACCCGTTTCCAATATACTTTTAAGAAGAATATTTTCAGATTGATAGTTTCCCGGCAGCTGCTTCCTGCTTTGCTTTTTCGAAGGCAAGGTTAGCGATAAACATCAAAAACCACGCCAATAAACTTACACTTAAGAATGGCAGCAGGCCTGGCACATATGTCATGAAAAAGTAGAATGCGACAAGCCCGCCAATCATGGAAATCCCGTGAAACGGGCAGGAAAGGCAAAATAAAAGAGACATTTTCAGATATTGAAAGAAACGCAGCTGATAATGAACAAAAACCGGGCCCAAGAACAAGTTTGTGATGAGAAAGACAAAAGTGGTGGATAGCACAAGAATATAAAGAATTACAGAAACTACCCCTTCATGCGCTTTTAAAAAGACAAGGTAGAAATACAGGATAAACCCAATTAGAGTAATGATCCCGCCCAAGGCATTCGCCTTCCAAAAGTCCCTTCGAAACGCTGACCAAAACGTCTGGAAAAAGGAAATTTCCTCCTCTCGCTGAATCATCTTTCTAAGCACCGCAAACATAGCCATTGTTGCCGGAAAGGTCCCTCCAATGATGAGTCCTGCTGCACTTCCAAGAAGCCATAGAAATTGTACATATACAAGCTTCGCAATCCAGTCCATTCCGTTATAAATCCGGCCCATAACCCCGTTTAATTCCATGATGAAAACCACCCATTCCTCTCAAACTACCAGTATAATGTCCAATTTTTTGTCAATCTGACAAGTGCTTCAAAATAAAAATAATCGCCCCACATACAGCTTTCATCGACACCGTGGTTGAAATTTTTATTGTACACACTATGAAGCAATACCCCTTCTTCTGCATCGTCTTCACTAGAAACATAATGTTTCGATAACGAAGAAATGATCTCTATGGCTGCATGTTCGTAGTACATGCAATCTTCATCCAAAACCGGAAGCTGTTTGACCATTTCCAGTAATCCACATGCGGCGATTGCTGCGGCTGAACTGTCGCGTTCCTCATCTCCCTCGCTAAAAATCAAATCCCAGTAGCAGACATCATCTTCAGGCAGCCGATTGAGAAAATAATGAGTTAATTTTTTACTTAATGAAAGTAATTGTTCATCTTTTGTATAGAGATAACTTAATGGGAAGCCGTACATTCCCCAAGCCTGCCCCCGAGACCAGCAGGATTCATCGGAAAATCCTTGGTGTGTATCTCCCTTAATCGGTTCGCCAGTTTCCGGATTCATATAAAACGTATGGTAGGTAGACGCATCATCGCGTACAATATAGTTATACGCTTGGAGAATATGCTGATAGGCAGCTTGTTTGTATTTAAGGTCCCCGGTTTCGCCTGATGCCCAATAGAGTAAAGACAGATTCATATTGCAATCGATAATCATACGGCCCCTCTGCCTCGGATTGGTTAAATCTCCCCACGCCTGTATAATCCCCGCCTTTTCATGAAATCTTTCCAGCAAGAGGTCTGCTGCCTTCAAGGCAATCGTGCGTGCCTCTTGATTTCCTGTCAATTTATAAGCGGCCATACAGGAGAGGGTATATAAAAAGCCGAGATCATGAGTATTGGTCATGATTCTTTTTTCGATTCTTTCCTGGTAGCTGGCCAGTTGAATTTCCGCAACTTCCCGGTATTTGGTATCACCCGTTACTTCATAAGCAAGCCAAAGCATCCCTGTCCAAAATCCTGGGGTCCACTCAAGATTTTCCGTTGCTTCATAGAGAAGATTTGTTGTACAAGGTGCTGGAAATTGTTCAGTAAAACGAGGTAGCTTTTGGTCTATTTTTTTTAGCACGTGGCGAATGGCGTTTTCTGCATCCTCCCTCGAAAATGCCGGCCGGCTCGCATAACGTTCTTTTCGCTGAATACCTTCATCTGTAACAGTTTTATTAATTTGTTTAATCATCACTTTCCTCCTCCTCAAACAGTTGAATCCGATAGGATTCCCTTAATCTCGTAAACTTCTTTATTTTCATGGGTCACAATAACCAGATTATCTTTTCTTAAAACTAACTTAGGCTTATGCTCCCAAAGGAATTTTCCCCGATTCGAATCACTATGACCTGTCACAGCTGTTGCGTATAGATGCGTGCCAGGGCTGATATTTCCGTGTAAAGTTGGTATGAACGAAGTAGAAGAATGCAATACATTTGTATTGGGGTCAGCTAATACTAAGGAAGATGACCGTTCTCCAAATAAATTGATGATTCCACTAAGACCCCATGGGCAATGGGTAGCAATACCATCTGCATCTACCAATTCCTGATGGAAGTTATGCAGACTAATTTCCTTTTCCCGGGCAATCGCAAACCCGCCTTCGGCTGTGGTTAGAGATCTTTCCGTTTGAATTTTATGAATTCTTACATGCCACCCCTCCAGTGGAATCAGCCAAGTATTTACCTCGACATTACTCCATGGCTTCCAGCGTGAAAAAATGGCTCCGTCCTCCATCATTACTTCCTCACATTTTCTGCGGCCGCGATAATACATATTTTCCTCACTGAAAACGAGCATTGAGTCAAACGCACCTTGAATCAAGTCATAGTTACTTTTTGGCACACTGAATCCAAAGGCAGTGGAATAAGCAAACTTTGCATATTTTTCAGCTGTGTGGGCAGGTTCGAATAACGCATACTGTCCAGAGGTCAAAGCATACACATGGTCTCCATCCCTAGAAATGATCATGTTCGGGTGCAGCAGCCCTTTCGTGTGTTCGAGTTTAGGCAGCGGCTCCTCTTCAGCAGCCCAGAGCGGATGATTTTCATCCAGGGCAAGCAGCAGGAAAATTTTTAGCGCCCAATAGGGTGAACCTGGAGCATTATACTTTTCCGCCATAATCAAGTTCGGATAGGCATACCCAATGCTTAAAGTACCATCTGAATGATAGATTGGCTTACTTAGCCACCACCGTAAATGGCGTAGAATTATTCCTTTCATCACGCCCCATGAATAGACTTCAAGGTCGGCAAATGCACACGCACTCCAAAATGACCCTTGGGCAAATCGATAGGTTAGACTTCTGCCAAAAGGGATAGATGAACCATCCTCGGAAAACCAATAAATAAAGCTCTTCGCAAAAACTTTAGCCCGGTCTTTAAATCGCTTGGAACGTTCAGGGTCCTTATCCTTCATGACTTCTGCGTAAATAAGCCCATAAAAATAAAAGCCAAAAGGAATATAATAATCAACCTGCGGGGTATTGCCATCTGAGAACCAGCCAACCCCTAAGTAGAACTCTTCTAATCTCGTTAACGTTTTCTCTTGAAGTATTTGGTCATAAGGTAACCCCAGCGTATCAAACGCAGTATTCACCATGACTCTGAAAAAAAGCCAATTATTATCGACAGGCTTTTTTTCATTTATTTGATTTAACCACAGATACAAGTTTTGTTTTTCCTGATCTGTTAAAGGATGCCACAGTTTATCTGGAACAAGCATCAGTCCCAGTGAAAGAGCAGCCATCTCGACCATCCGCTGGTCAACATCCGTAATGGTCCCCCAGTATTCTTCATGATCTGGATTGGTGCCGTTACGTATGCCTTCCACATATACATCTTCTAAAGCCGGGCAATCACCGCCGCCCTTCCAAAAAGGCACCAGCCCCCATAACGGCCGGGAAAATCCCTCCATTTGGATCACCTGGTTTCTGGAGATAGCACTCGTTCTGCCAACATCTAATAAAGATTTACCGTTTGAGTAAAAGTCAACCAATGGCAGACAAAGTTGTTTTACTGCCTCCATTACATCTTCTCTCGTTTTAAGCGGATTTTTCATAATCGGAATTTGATTAAATTTCATCTTCTTCTCCCATCCTCAGTATGAAATGAAGGCGTTAGTTCAGGGGAAAGAACTAACACCTCTGGGTTATAGATCTAAATAAAGAGCTTAGCTATCTTGATAACGTTTATAAGCCGCATTGTAAACTTTGATATACTCTTTAAAGCCCATTTCATCTAATCTTTTTTTGAATTGTTCAAGGTTTACTGGCTCTGATCCCATAATCCACTTTTGTACCGTTTCATCTTTATAAGTTGTGATTTGCGTTCCAATATCTGTAAGGGTTTTTTCTTCTTCCTCGGTAAATGTCAGGTTCGGAATTTGTTCAGCAAAGAAATTACCCTTTGTATATTCCTCAATCCCTTTCACCGCAATTGGATTCATCCAAAGCTTTTCATATTCAAAATCTTGATGGAAGGAGAACGGAACTTGAGAGCCGTAAGACCGCAGATTCTCAACAATATTGCCATCTTTCGCCTTTAACGCCTTGTCAGTAAACACTGGCTTGCCATCCTTGATTTCATAGGTTTCTCCCTCAATCCCATAGTTCATCAATCTTCTACCTTCTTCACTATAGAAAAAGTCGAGATACTTAATCACCTTTTCAGGATTTTCAGTTTGTGCACTAATCGCAACCCCTAGATTATTTCCGAAATCAGACCGTTTCGTCGGCTCAATTCGTTTTCCCTCTGTATTTTCAGGCGGAGCCATTACGATAAAGTTAATGCCTGGAACTTTATCCTTTAGTGCATCGTTATAACCGGCCGTACTTCCAGGATAATAGCGGGATGCCCCGCCAAGGTTATTACCAAGCAAATATTCCCTTGATTTTTCTCTAGTGAAAATTTCAGGATCAATTAACCCTTCCTTATACCATTTTGACAGGTTTTCCATTGCCGTTTGAAACTTCGCTTCATATGGTCCGTATTTAATTTCACCATTTTCAAGGTAAAGGCCATCGAAGGCTCCCCATAACGTACCCAGACCAAGGATATTATCCTCCGAAAAATAAGGGATTTCATCTTGTTTCCCATTCCCATTCGGATCCTGTTCTTTAAACGCCTTCAAAACCTTGTAAAACTCGTCCACTGTCTGTGGCATTTGTAGCTTAAGCTTATCAAGCCAATCCTGTCTAATAAAATACGTTTCCGCGACCAAGCCATCAGAAATGTACGGCACCATATACAACTTTCCATCCGGACCTTGATTCGCCTTCAAGAAACCCTCTTTTTCTTTTACGTATTTTTGGATATTCGGCGCATGCTTTTTGATTAAATCATTCAACGGCAGGAAAGCACCTTCCATACCATATTTATTTAAGTATTTCTTTTGACCATGGACCAAATCCGGTATCTCCCCAGATGCAATCATCAAGTTAAAGGCTTCTGCACTATTTGTCGACGATTTTGGCGCCGTTCCCTTTAGTTTAATTCCCGTCTTTTTAGCTGCTTCTTTAAAGGTGGCCCAATCATCATTAAAAATAAAATAACCATTGGATGCATGCATGAATACCTTTAGTTCTTCGACTTTCCCATCCTTTTTCACATTCTTTTCCTTGCTGCTGGTGGAAGCGTCATCACTGCACCCGCTTACTAACATCATCATACTTGCAAGTAAAGGAATCATTAATTTTCTTTTTTTCATTTTATTGCCCCCCGCTTTTCATGTTTTCACCTGCTAAAGCTTTCTACTTGATGCTATACTCTTAGTGCATTATCAAAAAATTATTCTTTTATCCCGCCAATCATCGTCCCTTTCACAAAATACTTCTGAAGGAAGGGATAAACCAGCACAATCGGCAAAATTGACACAATGATCGTTGCATAAATAAATGTTTCCTGTGACATCGTATTTGCGGCATTCATCGAGCCTGTCAGTTCCTCATTTAAACTCATTTCAACAATCATTTTTTTCAGCAATACCTGAAGGGGAATTTTATTTTCATCCTTTAACAGAATCATCGCCCAAAAGTAGCTGTTCCATTTACCAACGGCATAAATAAGACCCACTGTTACTAGGGCTGGTTTAGATAATGGCAGGTAAATATACCGAAGGATTTGCAAATCATTGGCACCGTCCATTTTAGCCGATTCCTCTAATGAATCAGGAATGGATTGGAAAAAGGTTCTCAAGAGAATGACCAGAAAGGCTGAAACAGCAAATCCGACAATGATGCTAGTCCTTGTGTCCAATAACCCCAATTCCTTAAAATTCAAGTAAGTCGGAATAAGCCCCGCACCAAACCACAGAGTAAACGCGATAAAAAAGGCGACAAAGGTCCTGCCCCGGAGCCTGCTTTTCGACAAGGGATAGGCTCCGCAAATGGTCAAAAGTATACTAAATGCAGTACCGGCTACCGTATAGAACACAGTATTGCCATACGCCTGCCATAACCCCTCTTTCGCTAAAATAGATTTATAGGAATCAAGTGTGATGTCCTTTGGAAACAGTACCACTTCACCCGTGATGACCGCATTCCCTGAACTAAATGAAGCAGAAAGGACGTATACAAAGGGATACAGGCAGACAACTGAAAGCAAAATTAAGATTATTGCAATAAAGCCCGAAGATAGTTTATCAGAATAGGATTGCCTCATCTCATCACCTACCATAATCCAATGTTAGTCATTTTTTTACTTAGACGGTTGGCTACAACCACTAATATCAAGCTTACCACCGAATTAAACAGACCGGCAGCTGCCCCTACCTCATAGTTTCCGCCTTGAAGACCTGCCCGGTACACATATGTGTTAATCACATCAGCCGTTTCATAAGTGGCAGGCTGGTATAATAGGATAATAGATTCATAGCCTACTTCGAGAAAACTGCCGAGATTTAAGATCAGTAAAATCATAATTGTCGGCAGCATTCCTGGCAGGGTAATGTGCCACATTTGTTTCCACCTGTTTGCCCCATCCATTTTTGCCGCCTCATAAAGGGCAGGATTGATGCCGGCAATGGCTGCCAAATAAATAATGGCACTGTAGCCTACATCCTTCCAAATCTGCATCGAACCAATATAAATAGTACGAAAAAATTCCGGCATCGCGAGAAAATTGATTTTTTCTCCCCCTAATTTTTCAATCATAATGTTGACAATCCCATTAGTTGGCGCCAGAAAATTGGTAACAATCCCTGCGATAATAACAACCGAAATAAAGTGAGGGAGATACGTAATCGTCTGTACAGTCTTTTTAAACATCACATTTTTTACTTCATTTAACAGTAAAGCAAGAATAATCGGTGCCGGGAAAGCAAAAATTAACCCCCACAAATTAATCATAAATGTATTGACTAAGTTTCTGATAAAATACTCACTACGAAAAAAACGTTCAAAATTTTCAAATCCGACCCAGGGACTTCCTGAGATTCCCTTAAATAAGCTATAATCTTTGAATGCAATTTGCAATCCGTACATCGGCTTGTAGGCGAAAATTAAATACCATAGAATAAATGGAATTAACATTAAATAGAGGTATTTGTCGCGCCATATAATCGTTTTTGCTGCCTGCAGCTTCACTGCAAGGTGTGATCGTTTTGCTGGAACAATTGTTTCTTTTACTTCTGACAATGGACTATTCAACTGCAACCATCCTTCCTGCATTTATTGTCAGTGAATACGCTTTCTTTTCTTGTTCAAATTAACTCTCCCTCCTTCTTTCTATTAGTTTCCATCATAAAAAACAATATCTACGGTTGCTATCACCATTTTTTACGGTTTATATTCAAATTTTCATTTTATTTTGAATATTGCACCCCTATAGCAGTTTTGATTTCTCCTATTTTGAAAGTTTTGTAGATAATCTAAAAAAATGAATATCCCTTTTTTTAGATTATGACCGCGGAAAAACGGTAAATAAATAAAAAAAGCATGGAATGGGATATTAAAATCCAATCCACGCCAAAATGTCAGCTGCTTTTTTCATATTGTCCCGGCGGCAGTCCTACATATTTCTTAAATGTACGGATGAATGTGTTCACGTTGTTGAATCCTACCATCCCCGCCAATTCCTTTATTTTTACCTCTCTATTTTCTAAAATCTCCTGCGCTTTTAAAATACGATATTTATTCAAGTAATCTTTATAATTTTCTCCAGTGTGATTTTTAAAAATGGTACTGATATAGCTGGAGGACAACCCAAATTCATCAGCAAGATCGTGAAGGGATATATCCTTTTCATAGTTTTGCTGAATAAAATTCAAAAATTTCGTCGCAACCGACGTTTCTTCCTTACTTTCCTTTGTACTAATTTGTATTAACATCACCGAAAAAATCCATCGGATTCTCTCTTCTAATTGATCTTTATCATTAATTTGCTGAAGTTCAAAATGAAAAGTGGACATTTCATCCCCGAAAATCTCTTTCGATGTTTTATTGGCCGCCTGCAATATACGGTTGATAGTCCCTCTGATCGCAAACACAAATTGGGAAAGTGCATTCTTTGTCAGCTTCTTTGAATGCAAATTTTCTTCAAGAACACGATCTAGAATATTTTCTGCCTTTTCTCGGTTTCCTTGGATAACTAACTGCATTAAACTGCGTTCGACCTCTAATGGAAAATAAAAGTTTGTCTGGTCCAAATATTTAAAATCTTCGTATGAAAGGATCGTATTCCTCTCTAAAGCAAATTTACTCTCCAATATTTTCGACGCACTTTCAAATGAATGATAAATTTGCTCCAGCCCGGCTACAGGCTGGCCGACAGCTGAAATAATATTAAGCTCCAATTCTTCATTCAAACTTGAAAATAGCAGAGTCAGCTTTGAAACAACTTTCTCTGTATCTTCCTGATGTATGATTAGCACGATTTTCTGATAACCATATTCAAATAATTCACAGGCAAAAAAAGGCTCAATTTCTTCAATAAGAATACTTAAGATTTGCTGCTTTACCGTCAAAATCCCCTCATAAGAAAGACTTTCCTGCAAAATAATGTTGGAATCGACCTCAATCATAATGACCTTTACATTTTTTTGTTTAACTTTTATGGAAAAGCTCTTTGATTTTTCTAAAAACTCCTCCTGGCCCATCGGCCCCACTACCAATTCGTGAAGGAACTGCTGTTTGAGCGATAGCTTATTTTGCTCGATGGTCTCTTTCAAATTTTCATTCATTGTGCTAATTTGATCTGTCGTACTTTTTATAAAAGAAAGTTCATCATTTCCATCATACTTCTGATATTGGGACAAATGATGAATAATATGTTGTATGGGCCGATACGTTCGATTCACTAAATAAGCAGCTAATAGTATTCCTGCTGATAACAACGAAAGTCCAATTACAAGGGCTTTAAGATATACCGCTTTCATAGCTGCAATCGAAGCAGGTTTTGGTGAAAAATAAACATAATTTAAATTACTAAGAATAGTAGACTGTGTAAGATGAATATCGTACCTGGCATTTTCCGCCGTGACAGAGCCGGACTCAAAACTAAGCTCATCCAATTTAGCTAATTCCTTAGGATCTAGGATATCCTTCACTTTGGCCGAATCTAAATCGGTCTGCAAATATTTTATATCATCCTTTGTTACCAAGCAAAAGCCTTCCTTGTCCTTTGCATCCACAAAGGAAAAGAAACCTTTTACATAAAAGGAAATAAAGAATAATGTTTCTACCTTATTAAAATTTGTTTCTTTTTTAATTAATGTCAAATAATCACTATTATTTTCGTTCGCTAGGATCATGACCTGATGATTGCCATATTGCGGAGTTGAATTATGTACATATTCCTCCAATGCTGCAATATTCTTTTTAGAAAATCCTAATTCCTTAAAAAACATTTCTTTGTTTACCGTTGAATCTTGTGTAACGACTACGTTATCAGCAAGATTCAGTACCCCGGTTCTATATTCAAAATTAGCAAATGCAGAATTATTAATTTTCAACTGTTTCAACAATTGCAGCATTCGGTAATAATAGGCTTCTTTGTGATTTGGCCTAATGTACTCTTTAAATTCCTGGCTATTTTGCAGCTGCATCAGAGCATTAAAAGCTACCTGGATTCTTGTATCAATACTTTTTTTGGCCTGCTCCAACAATATTTTCTGATGCTGGCTGCGCTCCTTTTGGTAAACTTCACTGCTCTCTTTATATAAAAGGAAGGTTGTAACGGAAGAAAATAAAATAATAATTATACCGAAGTACATCAGCATCTGCCAAAATAACTTTCTCCTTTTCATTTTTACCTCCTAAATCTAATTAAGGTAACGAACAGTAATAAATTCCTGATTAAGTAGCCTTTTCAAAAAAACCAACAGAATATATCCTAAAGAAAGACAGGAAGAATTTACTATTTTTATATTTTTTGAAAATTTAGAATTGATTTCAATCTACGATGATGTTAAGTTAATCTACAGTGAAAGCACTTGCAAAAATGTCAAAGGAGGGTGTGGCATAAAAATACAAAGGTGCTTTTCATTAACGACTGGGTGATGATTTAAGGTAACTGGTCATTATATCATAACATCATTAAGAAAAACTAACCAGAATTTTCTTTTTTTGGTCACCCCTATCATACTTTCATATTGAGCACATTATTACGCTCTAACTGGTAATGACATCATTACAATATTAAACCAGTAAAAGGAGAGTTCACGTGAAAAAAACGATGATTACAGTACTGCTCGCCGGTGGTCTAGCTGTTAGCCCCACTATTATTCCCTTCGCCAACACTGATGTACAGGCAGTAAGCAAAGTGGAAGCAAAGGAATTGGGCGAGTCGACTCAGAAACAGTTACAAAACGATATTGCGCAGTTTTATAAAGATTTACAAGGATTCCCTACTTATTCCAGTTCTCATGCAGGTGGTGTGAGCGCTATCAGTGAGAGAGCTTTTGCCGTTGCGATTAACCCTGAAACGGTTCCAATTCTTGGTGCGGCTAGATTTGGCAAGGGGAGAGTAGTGGCAGCAGGTTTAAGTGAGTATTTTGACTTTACAAATACGGATTCAACAAAAACAGCTGTTTCAAGTAACATATTAAAATGGGTGACAGAAAAGGATCACCGACTACCTGTCCATTCAACGTACGAGGATGCTTTAAATGGCAAAGGGGAAATTACGATGGTGACAAATCGGGAAATCACTATCAGTCCCGATTTACCTATAGAGCTAAAACATGTAGATAATTTCTTATCCATTCATTTAAACCCATTAAAACACCAGGTTGTTTATGTTAACAACTTTCACCAGCCCCTATCAGATGAAGAAGTTCAAACATTGCTTAAATATGTGAAGCAGGGTGGAGCCGTAATCTTTGGAGAAAAGGGCTGGGTAATGGAAGGTTATCCGAAAGAATGGATGGCGAATGAAAACAGTAAGCCAAACCTTTCGGATTACGGTATTCAAAAATTCCTTAATGAAGTCGGACTATCATTAACTAATATTACAGCAACCACCAAGACAGCAACACTGCCGCCTCTCTCCTATGAAAAAGTACAAAATTATTATGTACCATCACTGATTGACAAAGCCAAGGCGATTGAAAATGGGGCGCTAGATGTCAACACCCTTGATATTGGTCCCGAAGGAGCGACACCAACTAAAAAGAAAGAAATTATTGCTCAAATTGTCAGTGGCACCATTTCCGGATTAGTAGAGGGCCATCCTCTTCAGCAAAAAGTACTATCTGACATAAATCGGCTTAACGTGACATGGCCTTTTATTAAGAGCGATTATCCCTATTCAAGTGCCCTTTTAGCCTTTCAGGTGAACAAAGCAAGCTTAGACCCGAACGGGGAGAAATCCCCATATGCCGACCATTTTCCAGGTCCGGTCCCACAGGATGCAGCTTTGATCAATAACAAAGAAATACAGGTCGATTTTGATTATGAGGATCTTAGCCACTTAAGAATGGGCTATCCCCCTGGAAACTGGATCAGTACAGGTCTTTATGCCCCTGCAGGAGGCATGATCACCATTGATGTCCCGGAAGGAACAGAGGATTTGTATGTTCAAGTCGGTTCCCACACAGATGTGTTAACGGGAAAACCTTCCTGGAGCCGTATGCCGGTGGTCGCATTGCAGCAAAAGCTTGAGCCTGGAACAAATCAAATAAAAAGCCCTTATGGCGGCCTTGTCTATCTCATTCCTAAAAAAGCAAAGGCTAATACCAAAGCAAATGTAAATATAAGCGGAGGCGTTGCCTCTCCAACCTTTGTAAAGGGAAAGACATCAAACGAGGAATGGCACAATTATATTAAAAACAATCCGGCCCCATGGGGTGAACTCGTGGGTGAGCACGTTATTTTTACATTGCCAAAGGAAATGTTATTAACCATTAAGGATCCATCGGCACTCATGGAACAGTGGGATACCATAACAGCCAGCTATAATACTTTCGTCGGCATTTCGCGTGAAATGCCTGTCCCTCATAGAAGCCCGGATAGACCGCACCGATATGTGGCAGATGTTCAGATTAGTGCAGGCTACATGCATGCAGGCTACCCAATCATGATTCCAATTGACCCGGCTGCTTCCCATGTAGTCGATCCGGAATTGGCATTGGTAAGAGGATGGGGCTTTTGGCATGAAATGGGCCATGAATACCAGCAAAATCCTTGGAAGTGGGGTGACATTACAGAGGTCTCTGTTAACATCTATACCCTTTTTATACAGGAAAAATTTACGGAAGTTCAAAGGCTTCTCCAAAAAAGTCCAGATGGGAAATCCCATTATGACAGAGCCTTTGAATTTATTGCCAATCCTTCCTCTTCGAAGAAATTTACAGACCTGGATGGGATGGATCAGCTGGTATTCTTTAAACAGCTTCAATTAGCTTATGGCTGGGACTTCTATACAAAACTGCATCTAGCCTATCGTGAGCTTGATAGCAGTACGCTTCCAACAACGGACCAGCAGAAGAAAGATATGCTTCTATATATGACTTCAAAAATAGCCGGCAACAACCTTGTTTCTTTTTACCAGAAGTGGGGATGGAGCATTACAGAGGAAGGGATTCAAAAGGTGAATGCTCTAAATCTCCCAGAACCTGAGGCTGCCGTTGAGACTTTAAGAGAATACGAATAACCAATAATCTACCATTTCATACGCAGTGTCGATTGCTTAGCCTTTCGGACTGCGTATGTGAAATAAAATGAAAGTGGTGAAAAAAATGATACCTCAATTCAAGAAAATTATGTATTCAAGCATATCCCTTCTCTTCTTAGCAACGGCAGCTATTCCTGCATCAGGCGCTGCAGAGGTTCAATCTTCAATCCAGACAAATGTGGCCCCAGCTGATTCAATCGAGAAAGACTATAACTTTTTCATAAAAGATTTAAATGGTATCCCTATTGTTTCTGGGAGCGGTGGTGTAGCTGCAATTGGTGAAGAAGCATTTCCTATTATTGTCCCAGATGCAATCTCCAATATGGCAGCATCCCGCTACGGGAATGGAAGGATTGTTTTAGCAGGTGATCAAAGATATTTTTCATTGCAAAATAATAAGGAGCCGCTAAGCTTGCTCTCCCGCAATATACTAATGTGGTTAACCGAGGAATCTGTTATGAATAATGGTATGGGAGCAAAATATACCGGAAGATACGAAGAAGCCTTAACTAACAAAAAGACATTGCGAATCGTCACTACTTCGGAGAAATTAACGGTTGACCCTTCGCTTCCTATTGATGTTGTTAAAGTAGACAAATGGGACAGAAGCACGTTAAACCCCAATAAATATACAGTTGCTTTGATCGATGAATCAGTTAAAGAGAATGAAGTTCCAATTCTTAAAAAATATCTAAATCAAGGCGGCAATATTATTGCCACCATAAACGGCGGTGATTTAGAGGGAATTACAAGAAATACACCTGTAGAAAAAAGAGCCCAGCTCGGAAACTGGAGAGGAATTCGTATCAGCGAGCATTACCCTGTCCAGAATCTGTTAAATAGGACTGGTTTATCCCTGCTTAATATGAAAACCAATACTTCAGGAACAATCAATCATATGACTGCAGATACCATTAAGGAAAATCACTTTTTAAACAGATTAATACAAGGAAAGAAAATTGAGGATGGAGTTTTAGGCTATGAAGATATTAACCTTGGGCCTGCCGGTACTGATAACGAAAAAAAGAAAAGCCTTTTATTAAGTGTCTTAATGGAGACCCTGGAAACCATAACACCAGATTCTCCCCTGTATGATTGGGCAGTTAAGGAAGCGGCCACATACGGTAAAGTTCAGTTTCCTATTAAAAAAGCGGAAATGCCCTATCGTAATTCTTTATTAAACTTCCAATTTACTCATTTCACTATTGATGCAGGAAATGAAAAGTCACCTTATGCTGATGAATTTCCAGGAAAGGTGTCAGAAACAGCACAACCTGTTCAGAACAAAAAGATATCTATTAATCTTGGAAACCCTGACCTTATGTACACTCGTGCATTACCAAGCAAGAACTGGATTAGCACTGGATTGTATGCACCACCAGGAAAAGACATAACCATTATAGTCCCCAAAGGTGTTGAAAATGTTAGTGTCCAAATTGGCTCACATGATGATGAATTAAATGGACTGTCAGAGTGGAAAAGGGTGCCGAACATTGTTCATTTTAAAAAGCTCACTCCAGGAACCAACGTGATCAGCAGCCCATACGGCGGTTTAATTTATTTTATTCCGATGATGACCAAAACTCCCGATCAGCAAGCGGATTTTTCAATAAGCGGTGCCATCGAAGCACCGTACTATGAAATTGGGAAGACAACCGAACAAGAATGGCAAAAAATAATGGCTAGCGGAGCCACTGCCCCGTTCGGTGAAATAAAAGGAGAAAAGCTCATTATAACCCTCCCATCTGAATACTTATTGGAACTGGAAGATCCCAGGCGCATCATGTCATTATGGGATGATATCATTACTGATTATGACCGTCTCGCAGGGCTGGATACACAAAAGGAAATGCCACATAAAAGATATCCGATCCCCTTCCGTATTGTTCTGGATAAACAAATTAAAGGCGGATTAATGCATGCTGGAAATCCTATCATGGTACCCATTGAATATGGTTCCACAAATTATGCGGCTTCCATCCTTAATGAAGCATATATCAAAAATAATGCTTGGGGATTCTGGCATGAAATCGGACATGAGTATCAGCAGGCTCCGTGGACATGGGGAGATCTTGGAGAAGTAACCGTCAATCTTTTCTCCCTTCTTACACAAGAAAAATTCAATAACCCCTCTCGTCTATTGGATGCAACCAATGGAAAAGACTCATATGACAGGGCTTTGGAATTTGTCATGGATACGAATCCTAAGAAGCTTTACAAGCAATTAGGAGACTTTGAAAGACTCGTCATGTTCCAGCAGCTTAGAATGGTTTATGGCTGGGATTTTTATACGAGCATCTTTACAACTTATAGAGAGATGCCGGATGATCAGCTCCCAGCAACAAATCAGCAAATGATCGATACTTTTGTGACAATTTCCTCCAAAATAGCAGGAGAAAACCTTGTAGAATACTTTTCTAAATGGGGGATTTACTGTTCGGAGGATACTCTATCCCTAATAGAATCGTTACATCTGCCTAAGCCTAAGACTGAAATCTGGCTAGTAAGAGAAGAGAAAAAATAATATTTAAATCAACACATTTGCCAAAAAGAGCAATGTTTATTTTTAAAACATTGCTCTTTCATTTTTGTGACTTCCTAGGGTGAGATGGCATACTTAAGTCATTCAATGTATAATTAGTGTATTCGAAAGAGATTTAATTAACTGAATAAGGAGTAATATATGATTATGAAAGATCCGCGATTACCCCTATATTTTCAATTGATGGATACCATCCTCGAAAAGATTGAACTTGGAGAACTGAAGGAGAATGAAAAGCTGCCATCGGAAAGAGAACTCTGTGAATTATATAGTGTCAGCCGTACAACCGTTCGTCAAACCATGCAATCTTTAGAACGTGATGGATATATTTATAAAGTACATGGGAAGGGAAGCTTTGTCTCTCCAAAAAAATATAATCAAAGCCTTATCCAATTTTATAGTTTTACCGAAGAAATGAAGAAAGCAGAAAAAGAACCCTCTACCAAAATACTTTCCTTTGAACAGATTATTTGTGAGGCTCACATTGCAAAAAAAATGAATTTATCAGAAGATTCAGATGTATTTAAATTAACAAGACTGCGATTAGCAGATGATGAACCAATGCTTTATGAAACCACTTATCTCCCAGTCTCTCGATTTGACAATTTAACAAAAAATCAGTTAGAAAATACGCCAATGTATGAAGTTTTTCATGAATTGTATAATGTAACAATTACCAAGGCGACGGAAACGTTCAAAGCTGTATCCACACGAACGATTGAAGCTGAATATCTTCAAATAATTGAAAATACCCCCAGCCTCATGTTTGAGCGTATAACCTATGAACACGATACCATTATTGAATATACTGCTTCTATTGCTAGGGGTGATAAGTTTTCATATACTGTAGAGTTAAAATAATTATTTAGTGTTTTCATAAACGAAAGAACTCCTTATTCTTCAAGAGGAACACATTTAAAAGGAGTTAGCTCTTGCTGCTGAATGGGTTCTCCTGCTTCATGAAATGAAGCAGGAGAACCCTCCCTGCATTCTTAAATAAAAACATACTTTTGCTGTAATTCACGTAAAATATATTCCTTTGTTTTCAATAGATGCTTAACCATGTCAGCTTCTACTAAAGGCGTGATTCGATAAGAAGGAACACTTACACTAAAGGCTCCGTAGGTTTGTTCATTCAAATAAAGGGAAACCCCTAAACAATACACATCCTTCTCTGCTTCATTATCATCTATCGCATAACCGTTTCTTTTTATATCCTGTAATTGCTTTAATAGGACCTCGGGATTTGTAATCGTGTTTTCGGTAATTGCCTTTAGTTCCACACGGTTCAAATAATCGATTACCTGATTTTCTGGTAATTCAGCCAAAACCGCTTTGCCCATAGCCGAACAATAAAGTGGTTTCGTTAATCCAATTCTTGAATTCAGACAAACGATAGATTTTTGCGATTCTAATTTATTCACAGTTAGAATCTCATCGCCTTCAAGAATACCTAAATGAACCGTTTCATCCAATTGAATTTGCATTTCTTTTAAATATGGATACGATATTTTGGAAATATCGAGATTGGCAAGATACTGATTAGCATATTTAATTAAACCACTTCCAAGTTCGAATTTTTTCGTCTCATGATGCTTTTTCACATATCCAATTAACAGAAGTGTATCTAATATCTTTAGGGCAGTTGAGCTTGTCAACCCGGTTTCCTGTGCTATCGTATTCAATGCCTGAGGTCCTTTTTTAGCGGCTAAAAAGTCCAGAATACTGGAAGCTTTAATAAGAACCGTTCCATATGGCTGTTTTTCTTTCTCCATCCACATACCTTCTTTCAGAAAGTTACTCTTTATTATACAGTGATTAGTAACGCAAATAAATGGAAGCAAATACTAGTCCAATTACTTAATCTTGTAACCACTAAAAGAATGCTTACCACCGTTAATTAGCCGTTCAATATTCCCTAGACGATCCACACTGAATTCAATTACATCATTACACAAAGTTGTATAGACAGCAGTTAGTTTATCCGTAGAATCAGTTAAAGAACAGGCATGAGAAAAGCATGCTTGATTCTTTTCTTTCATTGCCAAAATAAATGCATCTAAACTTACAATACCTAGACTCAGAGCGTTTTTGCATGATACTGCCTCCATGATTACCCCGTTCCACCCTGATGTAAACTGGCTTGTAATTGAATGCCGATCTTTTCTTTCTTCTATATTATATTTGTTCATAAGTTGAAAAGTTATATAACTGTCGCCTGCCCTTCCGTATCCAGATACATCCTCAAATATCCATTCTCCTTTAGGAAGACAGCCTGCAATACTTGGAAAAACCTCTTGATCTCCTTCAGGGACAGGCCATAATTGCATAACCATATTTTTGTAAAACATTACTTCCCCAAAAGAACTTTCATGCCGTTCATCCCCCAAAATGTATTTCTCACCTGGATGGAAGAAAAATGCTTGGTTCACACTGTTAGCTGTACCTTCTGTTAACGGCAATGTGATATCCCAGCGATGTTGTTCATTGTCAAATTCATTTACTCGTTCATAAATACCGCCAACAGCAAAATCAGGTTCTATATATACATACGTATGAACTTCTTTTTCCACATTTCCATCAACGTTTGCGAATTGAATTTTACGCATGATTTCCTCTGGTTTAGTTCTGTTGACCGAATCCTGCACAATTTCATCAGCAACTTTATACGTAAATAGTGCCGAACCTTCTAATCTAACAATTTCATTTGGCAAAGGAAAATCACCAAATTGAATATAATCCAATAGTGTATTTTTATCCTTCGGTGCATCGTGAGGCCACTGGCGTGAATGGGGGCCAGCCCATGTACCTTTCAAATAATAGTCTGCCCGCAACTTCCATAAGTGTTCAAGCAAATCATTCATTGCGGTACGCACTTCTGAATGTTCTACAACCTCCCAAACACAGGTAAAAGATTGAATCCAATGGAAATACCAGGGAAGAGCTCCATATTCCTTGAATCCGAATTGCTTAATATGTTGTAACATATAATTTGCCGACTGCAATCCCTCTTCTAGAAGCTTAAGATCATTAAATAGATGGCCAAGTAATAGTTTAAGAGAAGTATGCTTGGACTCATGATGATTCATATGTTTCAATGGCTGCCGGTAAACATTGCTTTTATATATATTCAAAATAGCCTGACTGCAGTAATGATTTACTTCCCTCGGTAATTCGGTTTGATATTTGTTATGGAATAATATAAGCAAACATCCCATTAATTCTACCGGAAGTGGATGAGGCTTTGCTGCGGCTGGATTGCTGCCTAAATTTAATGGCCAATGTCCATACATTGAATCTTGTGGATTCTTCTCCTGCAGCAATAATACTCTCATAATCATATCAAGAGCAATCTCTTTCCCCTTCTTACATTGCTCTACATTCCAGCTACATTCAAATTCTTTGTCTGTACAATAGGCAAATAAATGAATTGCGTAATAAAAATTATCTCGTATATCTTGATGAAACCAGAATCCACTTGGCAATAAAGTAAGTTCTAAAGCTTTATTAGCTGCCAATTCTACAATCTCTTTTCTTCGACTATTAACCGTAATAGTTGAATTAAGCATCCTTATCCACTCCTAAAAAAAGAATATAGCTAAAAATTCAGCTATATTCTTATGATTTATTCTATGATTATTAATGATTACCGTACTAACCAGCCGCCATCTACGGGTACAATTGCCCCATTCATATAATCAGATGCTTTACTTGCAAGGAAGACAACAACGCCTTGTAAATCTGCAGGAGTTGCCCAGCGTTCAGCAGGAATACGTGAAGTAATTTCAGCTTTGCGCTTGTTATCTTCAAGGATTGGAGCTGTATTATTTGTTTCTACATATCCCGGAGCAATAGCATTCGTTTGTACCCCATGAACGGCCAATTCATTGGCAAATGATTTGGTTAATCCCGCTACAGCATGCTTACTAGCTGTATAGGATGGGACAAATTTTCCGCCTTGAAATGAAAGCATAGAAGCAATATTAATAATTTTACCGCTCTTTTGTTCTACCATTACCTTTGCTACTTCTTGGCTTAGTAAGTAAACAGAATTCAAGTTAAGATTGATAACTGCATCCCAGTCTTCTTCTTTATACTCCACTAATGGCGAGCGGCGAATAGTTCCTGCATTGTTCACTAGAATATCAATTTTCCCATATACCTCTAAACATTTTGCTGCAACCGCTTTAATCGTTTCACGGTTTGATAAATCCCCTTGGAAAAATTCTACGCGGCGGCCTTCTGCCTCAATAAGCCTTTTTGTCTCTTCTGATCCGCTGCTATGAGTAGTAATAAACAAATCTGCGCCTGCTTTTGCAAGTGCAACCGCAAAGCCTTGGCCAAGACCCGTACTTCCGCCTGTCACGATCGCTACTTTGCCATCCAGTTTGAAATAATCTAATGAAAATTGTTGTAACTCATGCGTCATGCTTCATTCCTCCATTTCTGATTATTAAGTAATTTACTTTTCAAAAGAAGCAACTATATTGGAAGAGTAAAATTTACTTCAAATCTTGCATTCGAACATTGTCCATATCTTCATATGTAATGTTTTCTCCGCACATTGCCCAAATAAAAGTATAATCACTTGAACCTACCCCTGAATGAATTGACCAGCTGGGTGAAATACAAGCTTGTTCATTCGCTACGACAAGATGTTTTGTTTCATCAGGTCTGCCCATGAAATGGAACACACGCGTATCTTCCTTCATATCAAAATAAAGATACGTTTCCATACGGCGTTCATGGGTATGGCATGGCATTGTATTCCAAGCACTTCCAGGTGAAAGAATCGTATAGCCCATTTGAAGCTGGCAGCTTTCACATACATTCGGGTGAATATACTGATAGATGGATCGATGATTTAGGGTTGAGGATTCCCCCGTTACTTTAGGTTCAATTTTATCAATGCTGATTTTGACATTTGGATACTTATGATGAGCTGGTACAGATACAACATAAAATTTAGCTGGATTCGCTGGATCATCTGATTTAAATTGGATTTCTCCTGTTTCTTTACCTATGTAATAGCCGTCTTGTTTTTTCATTGAGTCTTCTGTTCCCTCGATGATGATGGAACCAGATCCGCCAATATTGATTACCCCTAGCTCACGGCGTTCTAAGAAGTATGAAACCCCTAGTTCAGTTGAAAGTTCAATGGTTAAAGGTTTATCTGTTGGTGTCACCCCGCCAAAAATCATGCGGTCGTTATGTGTATAAGTTAAAATCACTTCTCCTGGAACGAAATTTTTCTCTACTAAAAACTCTTTGCGCAATTGTTCTGTTGAATAGTGACGAATATCTTCTGGACTGTGTGTATAACGAGTTTCCATTATTATCTCTCCTCTTTATCGATTAATTTTGGCAGAAACATTGTCTAGCATATTTTCTACTTCTTTTACTGTAAATGGATTGCAATCACCAAAAACCGTATGCTTTAAACTTGAGCTGGCAGTTGCAAAGGATACATTATAGGTTGGATCTGCACCTGTGGCTAAGCCATGTAGTATTCCCGCCGCAAACGCGTCTCCTCCGCCAACGCGATCCACAATCGGATGAAGGTGATGAACTTTAGAAACATAGGTTTTTCCATCTTGCCATAGTGTTCCTTGTAAATTATTTGAAGTCGTTGATATAACTTCACGGATAGTAGAATAAAAAACTTGAATATTACTATATTTTTTATGCATTTTTTGATAATAATAATCTAGATTTGATTCGCTCGTTTGCTGCTCTGGAATCCCCAGCAAATATATCGCGTCCAATTTCCCCGCTGAACAATAATCTACAAACGGTAAAATTTTTCCAATGGCATTGGAGGCTTGTTCAGGATGCCATAGTTTTGAACGATAATTAATATCAAAGCTTATCTTTATATTCCTTTTTTTTGCCTCTTTCACCATTGTCAGTGTCATTTCTGCTAAGGTCTCTGAAAGGGCTGGGGTAATTCCTGATAGATGAAAGATAGATACGTTTTCAAATAATTGGTCAAGATCCCACTCTATCGTTTGCAGCGAAGCAAAGCTTGAGTATGCGCGATCGTAGGTAACGGATGAAGGACGTTCACCAGTCCCAAAATCGAGGTAATAGGTCCCTAGACGCGGACCTCCGAAAAGTAATTCTTTCGTGCTAACACCATATTTTTGCAGATGTTTTTTCGCCGCCAGTCCTAAGGCATTATCCGGTACCTTACTTGCAAATGTTACATTATGCCCTAAATTTGCTAGATTAATTGCAACATTTGCTTCAGCACCCCCATAATGAGCCTGAAAATTGATCGAATCACTTAAGTGGGTTCCGTTGTAGGTCGATAACCTTAACATTATTTCTCCAAAGGTAAGTATGCTGCTCATTGACACACCATCTTTATTTCATTGAATTTATCGATATATTCTTTTGCTATTTGTGTTACCTTCGTGTAATTCCCATGTTTTGCTGGTGCGAACAAACTGCCCCCTACCCCAACAGCAACACTGCCCGCGGTAACCCACTGCTCTATATTGTCCAGATTAATACCGCCTGTTGGCATGATATTCACCTGAGGCAGCGGTGCTTTAATCGCATTAATAAAACCGGGTTCAAAATGATTAGAAGGAAAAAGCTTAATAATATCTACTCCAGAACGAAGGGCAGCTGTCATCTCCGTGACTGTCATACAACCAGGAAGATATGGCACCTGATATAGATTACATAACTCTGCGATATCTTGGTCAAAAGCTGGGCTAACAATAAACTCTGCTCCAGACATAATAGCAATTCTTGCCGTTATCACATCAAGAACAGTCCCTGCCCCTATGACGATATCGGAATTATTCTGATAGGCAGAAACGGTTTCTTTAATTACTGATTCGGCATCAGGAATGGTAAATGTTATTTCTAACCCCGTTATGCCTCCTTGAACAACTGCATCAATGGTTCTAAGTGCCATTTCTTTTGATTCAGCACGTAATACCGCAATCACACCGCTTTTTTCAAGTTTGACTAAAGTATTCGCCTTTTTAATTGTATTCCCCTCCTTTTGATTTCCAAATAGGAAATCGAATTTTTTATTTGGAAATTTATATTTATTATAGTTGACCTATATAGGTTTTTCAATAAAAGTTTTGGAAAATTAAAAACGAACAGTGCTAAGTACTGTTCGTAAACTGTAAACGGGTACCTCCGGCAAAACACGGATTTACAGCGTTAAGGATATTTTAAAAAGGTCTAATTTCTCAACTTATTGTTTAGAAACTTTCAGTTTTTGTTGGTTTGGAAACAGTTCATATGCTTATTCCACAATTGTCTACGAGTTTCAATTTAATCCTAAGTTTAGAATACGATTTAATAATTAACTTTCCCTAAATCACATATGATACAAACGATTTAAGGAGATAACGTTCTATAAACTCGGCTAATCCATCATGTTCATGGTGTCCCGTCACAAAATCAGCTGCTGCTTTAACCATGTCGCTCGCGTTCCCCATTGCCACACCAGTACCGGCATGACGTAGCATCTCTAAATCATTAGGTCCATCTCCAATAGCTGCTACTTCATTTGGACTGATTCCATACTCACGAAGTAAGGTTTTTATCGCAGACCATTTAGACACATTGGGAGCAACTAATTCAAACCCGTCATTCCAATTGATGACCTCTGCTTCCTTTTCAAATAAAGCTGAAAACTCAGGACTTGGTGCACCTGTTCGAACACTATATTTTAGAACATCCTGGTAAGTTGCACGTCTTAAATCTCCAATATACCGGGGCGGAATTTGCCCAACATTTGTCCAATAATCGATTTCTTCATTTGTTTGCTTACAATATAGTCCGGTTGCTGTATGGATCATAACATTACATGGAATTTCAGCGGTTAGATGGTGGAATCGTTCTTCGTTCACTCGAACGGTTGTCATTTGCATAGCTTTTCCTGTCACTGCATCATGAATAGAGGCACCATTTAAACAGATCATTGGGGTTTGTAATTCAAGTTCTTTATGGTAGGGAACGGTTACTTCATAGTGCCGGCCAGTAGCCAGAAAAACCT
The DNA here is from genome assembly GCF_014656545.1 of Neobacillus kokaensis. Classification (GTDB taxonomy): domain Bacteria; phylum Bacillota; class Bacilli; order Bacillales; family Cytobacillaceae; genus Neobacillus; species Neobacillus kokaensis. The sequence continues at coordinate 45,585 of NZ_BNDS01000018.1, read as the reverse complement.
GAACCCCCTGATGAATAAGCCCATAAATGGCTTCCATATTTCGGCTTGAAATAGTGTTTGAGGCTTTTAAAAGTGTACCATCCATATCAATAAATACTGCACGCACGTTCATTTATACTGCCTCCCCATTCGTTGATAACCCAATCATATCACCGGAATGTAAAAGCCATGTAAACTCTGTGTGCAGATTAAATAAAGTTTATTAGCAAGCAATGATCCATCTAACATTTAGTTGTGTTTATTATTATTTTTGAGTCATTTTTCCCGGGATTTTGGACATCCTCTTAATAGGCAGATTGCTAAGGAGTCAAGACGATGCCGAATGAGCAACCAGAAGGTAAGGATATTGAAGTTAAACAATACTTGGCGGCGTTCCAATACATAAGAGACATGCATTCTCATTTACTGTTACTCGGGATGGAGGCAAAGTGAAATGAACCGAATTTTATTGATCTTCTTATCTGTATTTTGTATCGCCCTATTAACCGCTTGTGGCGGGCGAACAACTGAAACAGATAATAATACAGATCGAAATAATATTGCACAGAATGATATTGTTAAAACCACCAATAGAAATAATTCCAATCATCTTCAAAATACACACGATCAATATAAAATGAAGTCGCAAATGGAAAAATTAGATTTCAGTGAAATTGATTTAGAGGTATCTTACGCGGAGCAAAAAGAGTATGAAGCTGAGATCAATCACGACAACTCAGGTTTTATTGGAGGGGAAGTTGATGATGATCTGAATAATAAACAACTGAGGGGAAAAGCTGCATTCGACAGTATTTATCCAAAAGTTGAAAAACTGACTTTTTCTAAAGGCACGAACAAAAAGGATGCTATTGATCAAATTCTACAGTCATTTGACCTTCCTGCAAACTATACTAAATTTGAGTTGGAAATCATCTTCAATGATGGCACTAAAATGAGATATGTGGATTAAAAAAAATACAGCCGAGGAAAAGTTCCTTGGTTGTATTTTTTTTAACTCTGACCTTCCCATAATGAACTAAAAACATAATTCCATATTGCTGTGGCAGTCTTTTTAGAAACAATCCAGGAGGATTTAACATTCTAACCCCAGATTAGTATAAAATGAGAAATAGTAATATTAACTAATGGCATAAGGGGCAATTTCTAAAGGAAATGAATGAGAAAAAAATTATAGCGCTTATAAACGAAGATATATGGATGATGGAAATATTGAAGGCAGTAAAATCATTGAATTTGCCTGACTGCTGGGTTTGTGCTGGTTTTGTTCGAGCAAAAATATGGGATACGTTACATCATTTCAGCGAGAGAACCCCTATACCAGATATTGATGTCATCTATTTTGACCCGGCAAACACGGAGGAATTAGAGGAAAAGAAACTAGAGAAAAAACTTAAAACCCTTAACCCTTATATTCCCTGGTCGGTTAAAAACGAAGCACGAATGCATATTAAAAATAGTATTCCCCCTTATACATCTTCTGTTGACGCCATATCCAAATTTCCGGAAACCGCAACAGCTTTAGGTGTTAAATTAGGTGAAGAAGACAATATCCTACTTACAGCCCCATGGGGAATTCATGATGTTGTTAATCTGGAGGTAAAACCGACTCCTTTTTTTGTCGAAACTAAAGATCGAATAAAAATATATGAGGACCGCATAACAAATAAGAATTGGAAATCAATCTGGGGGGAATTAAAAATCCACCATATTAAAAGTTTCTATTAAACTCCTTCATAGAACCTTCCTATGAGACAGGTTTTGCTATTCCTTAGCTTATTCTGTCCCATAGACTCTTTCTATGAGACAGGTTTTGCTATTCCTCAGCTGGTTCTGTCCCATAGACTCCTCCTATGGGACAGTTTTGCCGATCCCACTGCTGGTTTTGTCCCATAGAACCTTTCTATGAGACAGGTTTTGCTATTCCTCAGCTGGTTTTGTCCCATAGACTCCTCCTATGGGACAGGTTTGCCGATCCCACTGCTGGTTTTGTCCCATAGAACCTTTCTATGAGACAGGTTTTGCTATTCCTTTGCTGGTTCTGTCCCATAGACTCTTTCTATGAGACAGCTTTTTGATTTCTTAGTTGATT
>NZ_BNDS01000018.1:0-43340 GCF_014656545.1 Neobacillus kokaensis | reverse complement strand
CTGGTTCTGTCCCATAGACTCCTCCTATGGGACAGTTTTACCGATCCCACTGCTGGTTTTGTCCCATAGAACCTTTCTATGAGACAGGTTTTGCTATTCCTTTGCTGGTTCTGTCCTATAGAACCTTTCTATGGGACAGTTTTTTCGATTTTTAACTGATCAAGTGCAGAATTGTGATGAGAAAAATATTTATTTTAAAGCGTTAAGTGCGACCTTGGCAGCTTCTGCGATAAGGGCATTGTCAAAGGTAGCATTCTGTGCATCACGGCTGGATAGAACTGCGATGACAATAGGAGCTCTATTCGGCGGCCAAACAACCGCAATGTCGTTCCGCGTTCCATAGCTTCCTGCCCCGCTCTTATCAACTACTTCCCAGCCTTTTGGTGCACCATCACGAATCAATGCATCTCCAGTGGCATTTCCCCTCATCCAATCTATCAAGAGCATACGTTTTTCAGCAGGGAGCAAGTCACTGACTGCAAATGCCTGGAGGCTGGCAGCAAGCGCTTTTGGTGTGCTTGTGTCACGTGTATCTCCAGGAACAGCTGAGTTCAACTCCGTCTCGTAGCGATCAACTTGGGTAACATTATCGCCCATCTGCCTCAGTGCTGTTTCAAATCCCTCAGGTCCTCCCAGTTTCTTTAATAAAAGATTCCCCGCGGTGTTATCGCTATATCGAACAGCTGCCTCAATAATTTCCCGGAGAGTCATCCCAGTATCTACGTGAAGCTCTGTGACAGGGGAATATGTAACTATGTCCTCTCTGCTGTATTTGACTAATTCGTCGAGTTGATCAATGGAGTAATGCTGCAGCAATGCACCTGCTGCTAGAGCTTTGAACGTAGATGCGTAAGCGAACCGCTCATTAGGCCGATAGGAAACGGTCTGATTTGTACCTGTATCGATCGCGTAGACTCCGAGCCTAGCGTCAAATTTATGCTCAAGTTCTGCAAACTTACGGTGTATATGGGGTGCCGGTGTCTTTTTGACTGCCTTTTCGGCCTTGTCAGAAAGGTTATTGGTGGTCATCGACCAGCCGGCGAGGGGTACAATTGCAACCACTAGCACAAAGAGGGCAATTATAAAATTATTCATACTGAAAAAATTATGTGTTTTCCTCATGATTTTTAACCTCTTTCTATTAATATTAGATGTCCTTAAAACGGGTTTAATCATTATGTTTTGATTAACACTGATCTGCTAATAACCAGCAGATTCAAAAATTGTGTATTACTATCGAACTCAATTTCATTATTTATGCAACGTAAAGCTTATTCCAATTTGCATTTTATTTAAACCTATTCAATCTCACTTTTTCATAACCTTAAGCTTCCTACAATGCTGAGGGAGAATTTCCTCCTTTCACCGATTTTGAATACATGTGTAATATTCGATTACACAACAATACTACACATGTAGTATTAAAACACAAAAATAATACTACACGTGTAGTAGATGGATGTCAACCTCATTTTGTAGCTGGTCGTCCTTTTTCATTAAGATCAAAATATGCCCGAAAAACCCGTTGGCTGATGATATTAGCAGCACTGTGCGGCTGAGCATAACCATCACGGTAGGCATTTGGCACAATAACGGCAATGGCAATCTCGGGATCATTGAATGGCGCATAACCAGCAAAAGAAAGATTCCAAGTCTTCACCCCATTTTTATAAGATTCCGAGGTCCCGGTTTTACCAGCGGCATTGTAAGGTTCATCTTTATAATATCCTTTCGCTGTTCCTTTGGAACCATGGGTAACCAGCCAAAAACCTTGTTGGACCCTCTTAAGCATCTCCTCGCTCATATCCACCCGATTCAACACCACTGGTTCAATTTCATCGATTACGTTGCCCGGTTCATTGCCATTCATATTGGGTTCACGAATCTCCTTCACTAATTGGGGCTTCATCCGGAATCCTCCATTGGCAATCGTTGTAATATACTGGGCAATTTGCATTGGTGTATAGGTATCTAATTGTCCAATGGCAATTTGAAAGTAGGTGCTTGGATTGATTCCTTTGATTCCCGCTGTTTCATTACCAAAGCCAATACCGGTCGGGATGCCCAAGCCAAATTGGTTGAAATAATAGCGGATGGTTTCAATTTTTTTCGGATTGATATTCAATATGCCATTGGGGACATACTTGCCGCCCATAATTTCAATGGCGGTTTTCCACATATAAACGTTTGATGAACGCTCTAATGCCTCTAATTCGTTAATTCGGTTCATGACTTGGTAAGAGGAAAAGGTTCCCGACCCCTTAAATCGCATGATTTCATCCAAATCGATTTCCCCAAAATCTCTTACACCCGTTTGGTATCCGGTTAATACGGTGGCTCCTTTTACAACGGATCCCTGTTCAAACGCATAGGTGAAGGTTCCCGGTGTAAAATCGGTAAACTCTCCGGACTTCCTGTTATACACCTTTCCTGACATCGCAAGAATTCGGCCTGTTTTCGGTTCCATTGCTACAACAAAGGCAGTGTCAAGCGTATCCGTATGCGGCTTTTGGATTGCACTGACTAACTCTTCCTGCATAATTTTTTCCACTTGGGCTTGAAACTCCATATCAATGGTCAGAACAATATCCTTGCCGTTCTTCCCTTCCGATACAGTCTCTGTACTCACCACATTTCCATTTGAATCTGTCACTGTTTTCACTATTTCCTTTTGCCCCTGCAGCACACCATCATAAAGCTCTTCAATATAGCTTTTCCCGACTCGGTCATTCAGTTCGTACCCTTTAGCCGTATAGTAATCTACCTTTTCTGCCGGGAGACCTTCATCTGCACTCGTTACTTCCCCGAGCATATTCCAAAACGTTTCCCCATAGGTGCGTCCCCTTTTCCAATCGGTCGTGACATCCACACCCGATAGGTTTTCCAGATTTTCATTGACCTTCGCATATTCTTCATCTGTTACATTTTCATTTTTGATAATCGTCGGAGTTAAGGCGATGGCGGAGGAAAGTTTCCGATAGATGGCCGCCAGGTTTTTGTCCATTGCCATGAGATCGCTGTCTTTAATGCGGTTCAATTTTAATTTATATATATCCTTGTCATTCAGCTTTTCCTGTTTGTATAATTTCTCCTCTTTTTTGTTGATTAAATCCGTGCCATTGTTATGTACTAATAGCCGGATATCTTTCAAATCCCGCTCAGTCACTTTATTGATCTCTTTAGCAGTCATGACCAGAAAGGTATTTAACTTTTTGGCCAGTTCAAGCAATTCACCCGGCTGCGGATTTTTCGGCGGGGTATAGATAATCGCCTTTTCTGAAATATTGTAGACTACTAACTTATTATTTGTATCAAATATTTTTCCACGTGGAACGGAATAGCTGACGGGTGTCACATCTGTATTCTTTGTTTGAGCTGCGTAGGCTTCCCCTTTAATAATTTGGATAACGCCAAGGCGGAGAATCAGGATAGAAAAAAGAACAAAGACCATGAAAAAGAGACCATTCAGTCTCCATCGGATTTGGTTTTTCACTATATTTTCTTTCTGCTTTTTCTTCTTCAAATCACATCGGACCTTTCATACTGTGTAATTTGTGTACAAGGCAGTTAAAAATACTACAATTGTAGTATTTAGACCGAGAAAGACCCAAAAAGGAAGAGTAATCCTTTCTGGAGTTAATTATTAATAGATCTTTTTATGATGCAGGATCTGCTTGGCAATCTCCGCTGCTTTACTTCCTTGGGCTTGACCATCCTTATTTTGAATATTAATGGCAAAATAAAAACGATCATCACCTTTAGCAACAAAGCCAATAAACCAGCCATTTACGTTCTTTCCATTAATCATACCGGTTCCCGTTTTACCATATAACCGTGCATTCTTTTGCTTATCTATTAAAATTGCCTTTTTTACCGCTTTGATATTTTCCGCTTTAAAACCCCATTGATTTTCTTCTAATTGGTATAATAATTGGACTTGTTCAATGGGTGATATTTTTAATGAAGATTCCATCCAGTAACTATTCAAATTTCCCGAAAGATCCTCATTCCCGTATTTTATCTTGTGAAAATAATCTTGCAGCGGCTTTCTCCCTACCTCTCGATCGGTATTCTGGAAATACCAATTCACGGAACGGCTTAAGGCAGTTGATAAATTTTGATTTTGATTCCATTCCTGAAAGGGATAAATTTCCCCATCCCACTCCTGTTTATTGGTATTCGGGGAAATCACATTGGATTCCAATGCAAATAATGCCGAATATATTTTATAGGTACTATCAGGAGAAATCCTCTGTTCACTCATCTCTTGATTATAAATTTGATATTGATTTTTAGAGGGATTATATAAAACAAAGCTTCCCCTGTAGCCCTTAAAATAGGAGCTTAGATCTTCATAGACCGCATTCTTCCCGCTAAACCTGTACACATCATCTATGCTGGCCATAACAGTGGTGATTGGCGCAAGGAATAGCACAATAATCCCTAAGACAGCACAGATGACCTTGCTTTTCCATTTCAATAATCGAGAATCTCTAGAGAAGTTTGCAATGTGCTGGATTCTTAGTTTGATTTGATTTTTTGTCCCACCTATACCTGGAGCAAATTGTTCAAGAGGACGATTATATTTTTTATCTGCAAAACGAATGATCGTATGCCCATATTCTATATATCCGCTCTCATCCAATAGATTTAAAACAGATGCATCACAGGCCAATTCCCGATCCATACGAATCCTTTTGAAAGCATACCAGACGAACGGGTTAAACCAATAAATAATATGAAATATCCACATGATGTAATTCACGAACAGATCTTTACTTTTATGATGGTGCAACTCGTGCAAAAACACGTATTTTAATTCATTTAACGAGAATTCTTCCCGCGTTTTGCTTGGTAAAAAAATAAAGGGCCGTAAAATTCCAAACGTGATTGGTGAGGAAATAAGAGAGGTCTCCCGCAGCATGATGTTTCTTTTCACTCCAACCATCTCTTTGCACGCTTCTAATAGTTTATTTAGCTTTTGGTCATCAATAGCCGCAGCCGACTTTTTGATTTGATAGATTTGATAGTTTGAATAAACAGCAGTCGCAACAAAAAGAACCACTCCAATAACCCAAACTGTAATCAATGTATGATAGACGAAATCAGGCGCTGCCTTGTTTACCGAAACCGCGAAATCATGTAATATATCGCTATTTGGCACCTGAGAGGCATTCACTCCGTTCATCCTTTCACTCTTCGATGGCGCTTCTCTATGAAAAGTAAGTAAGCTTTTTAAATAGTAAGTTCCTTCCCCAAGGCGAAAATGATTCCAAGGTAAAAGGGCAGCTAGGGTTGGAATGCAAAGTAAATACCAAATATGATAATGTGCCTTAACTGTCATATGATGGTTTAATAGCTTTTTGATTAACAGAATGATGAAAATAAGGAGAGATACCACAATTGTACTGACTAATATTCGCAGCAGCATGGTATCCATTATTTTTCCCCTTTCTGTTCTCTCATGGATAATATTTTCTGTAATTCCGAAATATCTTCCTTCGATAACTGATCATTTTCAATAAAATTTAATACCATTGAATTTATCGTGCCGCCGAAAAACTGCTTCAGAAAGGATTTACTTTTTTGCTCAACAAATTCGTGCTTTTCTACCAGTGAAGTATAAATATACACTCGGCCATCCTTTCTTGCGTGCAAGGCTTTTTTCTTAACTAGGCGCGCTAGCATAGTATGAATGGTGTTTGGCTTCCAATCAATCTTATTTGATAATTTCTCCACTACATCAGGTGTCGAAATCGGCTCATAGTCCCAGATTACCTTCATTACTTCATATTCTGCTTCTGATATTTGCGGCATCTCCTTCATGATACCCCTCCTAACTTTTACAACTGTAGTATTTATTATAGCAGTACGATCCAAATACATAAAGTTGTTTGTGACTCTAGCCTATGGTAAATAATCCCCCTGGTGTGCTGAGGATGGATTTGACTAAACTACATTAATAAGAAAGCGACTGTTCCACTGGAACAATCGCCACAATTTCAAAGAAGGGGCAGCTTTATTGCCCCCTCTTCTTATTTTTTCAAATGGTAAGGTACTGTTGCTACCACTACATTTCTTCTATAAAGTAAGAAGGTCCGAATGAGTAAACTTGATTGGTTGTGAAGGAAATTGTGCCAGCCTTTTTTCGGTATAAATTGCGGAATGACAACTGTTACCCGATAATTCCCTTCGCTGGCTTTATGCTCTACAGTATCGACAAATTTTCTCAGCGGGTTGACGATACTCCGGTAATAAGAGTATAGTGTCACCAGTCTTATGTCAGGCTGCCACTTCTTCCATTTCTCTTCGAACTGCTTCTCAGCTTCTCTATCAAATGCAACATATACGGCAATAATTTGATCAGGCGATAGAGATTTCACATAATTTAAGGTATTCTCGACGACATGAGTCATACCTGCAACAGGCACGATCATCACATTCCCCTCGATCGCGACAGGCCGTTCACACGTTTTAAGGCTAAGCTGGTCTCCAACAGCTTTATAATGCTTTCTAATTCGATGAAAGAGGTAGACAATGATCGGTAGAAAGATTAAGATTGGCCAAACCTGTGAAAACTTTGTTATCAAGAAAATCAATGTAACAGTAAAGCTAATTACGGCACCCGTTGTATTAGCAATAAATTTAGGCACCCACCCTTTAGGCTTCTCCCGCAGCCATTTTACCATCATGCCTGACTGAGACAACGTAAATGGCAGAAAGACGCCAATTGCGTACAGCGGGATCAGATGCTCTGTTGTTGCATGAAACGCAATGATTAGCAGGATAGAGGCAATTCCCAGGATGATGATGCCATTTGAATAGCCTAATCTGTCCCCTCTAATTAAAAACATTCTTGGAATAAACTTATCCTTCGCAAGATTAACTGCCAGCAGCGGGAAAGCGGAATATCCAGTGTTCGCAGCAAGGATTAAGATCAATGCTGTCGTTCCTTGAATAAAGAAATAAACAAAATTCCGCCCGAAGGTTTCTTCAGCAATTTGCGAAACCACCGTTACCTTTTCACTTGGAGAAATTCCATAGTAATAGGCTAAAAATACAATTCCTGAAAACAGGATGGCAAGCAGTCCGCCCATTGCCATTAATGTTTTCGCTGCATTTTTCGGAGCAGGGTCTTTAAAATTCGGGATGGCATTTGAGATGGCCTCAACCCCTGTTAAAGCGGAACTTCCTGAAGCAAATGCCCGTAAAAGGATAAACAAACTAATCCCTGTCACTGGTGTACCAATTGGGGTATGTAATTGCGGAGAAACCCCGCCCGTTGCAATCTTATATATCCCTACCGCAATTAAGATAAATAATGCCAAAACGAATAAGTAAACGGGGTAAGATAAAACGGAAGCAGACTCCGTCACTCCCCTTAAATTCAAAATGGTGATAAAAATGACAAATGTAATGGCAATTTCCACATTATAGCCATGTAAAGCGGGAAAAGCAGATGTAATCGCATCGGTCCCGGAAGACACACTCACGGCAACAGTTAGGATATAGTCTACTAATAGGGAGCCCCCAGCTACCAAACCTGCGTTTTCACCTAAATTACTTTTTGAAACGACATAAGCACCGCCCCCATGAGGGTAAGCATAGATGATTTGCCGATAAGACAATATAAGGGCTGTTAAAAGAATGAGTATACCAACCGCTATAGGTATGGAGTACCAAAATGCTGCTGAACTGACTGTAATTAATACAATCAAAATTTGTTCAGGACCATATGCCACAGATGATAGAGCATCAGACGAAAGGATGGCCAATGCTTTCGTTTTATTAAGTTTCTGTTCTCCCAATTCATGGGATTTTAAAGGCCGCCCAATTAAAAGCCTTTTTATAGATGAAAACATTTATTAGTCACCGCCAAGAAAGTGTATCAATATGTTAGTTGTTCCCTTATCCAAGATAAATTCTCATAAGGGAGAAAAATTTGTATAAATAAAAAAAGTGCCCACAAGTCATCTGAAATAGACCTGTAGACACATCACGTTACGAATGTCACAAGCTCCACCTTCCTTCTCAATATAACGCTTACGAGGTTAGCTGTCGGATTCGGGCCTTTGAGTAGCCCTACCATAAAAGGATTCACCCCTGGGTCAGTAACAACCCACAAAATGGTTCCCCCGTACCTATTGGTTTCAGCGATTTAGAAATTTGAAACTGTGATTATATTACTCCTATGCTTAGCAATTGTAAATAAATTTTTTAAATGATTAAAGTGTAGGAAAAAGGAAAAGTTAGTAATGTCTGTTACATAATCATTTAGTTTGAAGCCAAAGGAGGAAGAGACATGCACAAGGAAAGAAATCCCATCATATCTGATGAATTTTTAGATGAACTAGTTAAGGAAATCAACCAGCTATACGGGGAACCGACAGAAGAACAAATCACGGAGGATGAAAATGTTTAACTGAAGTTCCACTAACTGAAATAAAAACAAAATACCTTATAGGTGTAAGAACATTTCATGATGAGTGTGTAAATAATTTTTTGAAAAATCAATCTCTTTTTGTTGAAGGATAGATTATTTTCTGGGAAATCTTTTACGAGTATCGACAATATTTTCCCAAAAATATAAAAAGCTCATAGAGCGCGATCTCATGGAAAAAATCAAATCACGCGCACTATACAAAGACATCCTCACATTATTCCAGGTTAATTATCTCCTCAAAAATTCATTCAATCATCAAGATTAAAATCTTCCTCGAGGAGCCGTTTACTGGACCATTTTTGATTTAAATAAGACTCAAAATTGGTCCCAAACAACGTCTTCGGCCGCAAATATTGGGCAAACATCGGGTCCCTTAGCCACTCAGCGGTTTTTAAATCAATGACTCTCTTAAAATCTGCCAAACGAAAGCCTTCTTTCCACCTCGCTCGAATCAGGTTCTTCGTTTTTCTATTATCCGCTTTAAAGGCCGACTTCGCCCTCTCATTCAAATATTGAATAATCTCTAAATACGGGATGGATGGATTCTGATGCCCACTCTCAGGATATCTGTCTACAGCTTCTTCCAAATTTCCTTGTATCGCACAATCATCTTCGGCCATATTAGATTGGTCCGTTTGCTCCGAAGATGCTTCATCCATAGGCTGATCTTCTTCCACCATAGGCGCTTCAAGTTCTGGCAGCTTGTCGTAATTAATCGTATACCACTTTGTCTTATCCAGCTTAAGCCGATTCCAATTTCCCGATTGTAAATATCCAAGACTCTCCAAGGAGCGAATCGTCCGCTTTATCGTACTCTCTGACCAAAACGGGAGCTGCTTCTGCCAGTCATGGTATGTATTATATACCCATCTTTTCCCCTCAATCACATGCTTGCTCCGTACCAGCCAATAATGAATCTGCTGGAGCACAATCGCCTCATTTAATCCAAGCTTTACTGCCAACGACGGAATGACCATTACCGGACTCTCATTTACAACTAATGTACTCATTTACATCCTGCCTCCTATTTTTCACTAAAAAAAATAACCCGTTCTATCCTCCTGCCTAACCTAACCATCGGGTTAACCTGCTTTCAATGTTTATATAGGCAGTAATGGCATAAAAGGACAGGGTAGAAAAAAATTTTTTTAGGCTAATGGGAAGCAAGAAAAGGTTTTGAGTTTGTATGTAGTAAATCTCTGAAGAAATCTATGTGTAATCTCTGGTATTGCTCAGGGCAAACAAATCCGCTCCATGAGATCATTTTGATGAATTCGGCAGGATTATATGATTGGGTAGATTTGATTAGGATGCTTGCTCGAAGTGTATGTTCTGATATTATGGCGCCCTCTGAACCTGTTATCGTTACAATCTGATTGAAAAATAAATTAGAAAGACACCCACTTTTTTTGAGGGGCTATTTACACGTTTAACTAAATAAATGCAACAACAACACAAAAAACCCCCTAATCCAATTTCAATATATCCGCTGGATTTGTTTTCTGATTTTCTATGTATATCTATTCCTTTGACTATCCACCAAACACCTGCGCTTAAAAATAAAAGTGGGCTGACAGATAAGTCTCTTATGAAAGACTAGTAGAGCCAAGCTTCTACATATTGAACTCCCCATTTTTTAAAAGTTTTCTAGAGATATTAGCCAAGGAATCGAAAAAATGACCCTCTTATCCCATTAAAGGATTCTTTTAAGAATTTCCGAAATTTACATGACATTAAGCATAATTACCTAATTTCCTTTATAAAAATATGTTAATATCAAATCAATTAAACCGCTTACATATTTTTCTACATATTTTGATCGGTTCAAATACAAGGAGGATGTTAAATGGATAATTTCCAAGAACAGATTAAAACCTTATCAAACCGAGTAGAAAAGCTACAAAATTCAGTTGCAACAGAAGAGGCCACAAAAACAGCTATTATTATGCCATTCTTTCAAATTCTAGGTTATGACATTTTCAATCCTGAAGAATTTACACCTGAGTTTGTCGCAGATGTAGGTATTAAAAAAGGTGAAAAGGTTGATTACGCCATTATGAGTAATGGAATGCCTGTAATCCTTATTGAGGCAAAATCGATTAATGAGAAACTTCAAAACCACGACTCCCAACTTTTTAGGTATTTTGGGACAACACCAGCTAAATTTGCTATTTTAACCAATGGTATACTCTACAGATTTTACACTGATTTAGAAGAGCAAAATAAAATGGATACAGCCCCCTTTTTCGAATTTAATATTCTAGATTTAAAGGATACCGCTATCCAAGAGCTCGCAAAGTTCAAGAAAAATAGTTTCGATTTGGAAAAAATATTTAATACTGCTTCTGAACTTAAATATCTAAATAAATTAAAAAATTTTCTTAACGACCAATGGGAAACCCCTACAGAAGATTTTGTTCGCTACATGTTAAGCCAGATTTACGACGGTGTAAAAACAAAAAATACGATAGAAAAATTTGAACCAATTATTAAAAAAGCCTTCAAACAATTTATAAACGAATTGGTAAATGATAAGTTAAAAGCGGCATTGAAAACAACGAATGCCGAAGAAGAGGGGCGTTTAGAAGCTGCTGTAGCTACGGAAACAGCCATTATTGATAATAAGGGTGAACCCCAAATCGTAACAACTGAAGAAGAAATTGAAGGATACGCCATTGTAAAACTTCTTATCAAAGATACAATCCCAGAAGAACGGATATGTTACCGCGATAACTTAAGCTACTTCAATATTCTAATAGATAACAGTATTCGAAAATGGATCTGTCGTCTATGGTTTAATCAGGCCCAGAAATTTATTCAATTTAATGACGAGGGAAGAACTTCGGCTAATATCGATAAAGTTTCCGATATATCACTGCATCAGGAAAAACTAATCGAGGTAACCAAAAAGTTTATTTAAAAGCTGAATAGTTGTCCATCTAGAAAATGCATATTCACTTCTACTAGCTGCAGATTAAACTGCAGCTTTTTAAGTTTTAAAAATCACTTCTTATAAAGTATATTAAGAATCTTTTTTTAAAAAATGGTATCATTAAATATGAGAATCTTTGTGGGAGGCAAACATGAAAAAGCACGTAAAAGTAGTTGCAGCAATTATTGAAAATGGTCAACAAGAAATTCTTTGTGCACTTAGGTCGCCGGCGATGTCTATTCCGAATATGTGGGAGTTCCCAGGTGGAAAAGTAGAAGCCAACGAAGACATCTATTCTGCGCTTGAAAGAGAAATTTCAGAAGAGCTAGACTGTAAAATTGAAACCTTTAAAGAAGTATTTAATGATAATACACATGAATACGATACGTTTATTATTAATTTACTATCGATTAAATGTCGTGTCGTCGAGGGAACACCGACAGCAAATGAACATTCAAAACTAATCTGGCTAAAAAGAGAAAATTTAGAATCGCTTAAATGGGCTCCGGCAGATATTCCGGCAGTTGAGCAATTAATCCAAGAAAAATAGTCTTCTCGCAATGAGAAGACTATACTTTTTTTGTAAACTCGGTAAATAAAGTGGAAGGAATTTCGTTTTCTAGTTTTAATTGGACCGTGATTGGTTTCTCACCTTCAAAATGGACGGTATTTCCTTTTCCAATATAAATAAAAGGCTCATTCTTTCCGTCAATTTTGCTATACTTCCTAACAAATAAATGGAGATTAATCCCACGGTGTTCATTGTAAATAATGTTCTGCCCTCTATCAGTATTTTGCGAAGTACTATTTGGCGTTTGCCATTGAAAATAGCGTTCATCGATAAATTTATCTTTATAGTCGATGCTTTCTTTAATATCTTCTTCCTTATGAAGATCGATAAATAAGAAATAGTCATTGCCATTTGTCAGAAGGCCCGATCCCCTAAATGAGGTATGGATTTTACGATAATTCGATAATAACGCGGCCTCCACCATTTGATATTGCTCATATAATTTAAAATGCGGAACACCGAAGTATTCGGCTTTAAATTCCTTTTCATAGCGGAATATCCCGTAATTAATGATATCCTCAATAAATTGACGGGACTCTTCATTTACTAGCAACCCTTTAAACATGGCTGTCTTGTTCAATCTCCCATTACTATAATTAACCAATTTAGGCTTATTCTTAAGCTGAACACTGTCATAGTAATTTTGATTCAAGGTTTCAAAAGCATGAAGTATACTATCATCATCCACATCATGAATCATCTTTAAAATTTGCCGCTTGGCGATTTCTAAATTTATTTCCTCGTAGTCTAATAAATAACGGATGATCACAAATTCATAGATTCGCTTTAGTGGCAGCTTACTTGATAACTCCTTTAAGGTTCCCTCAAATGCATCATTTACTAAAAGGCTTTTTAGTTTATCATCCTTTTCAACTTTAGCTACAAATTGCAAATACGTTTTTTCCCGATCAATAAATTTAACAGGGTCCGGGGCACCATCATATTTCATGTAATCCATTAGTAATAAAGGTACTCTCCCCTGATTTAGCTTTTTAAACTCGAAATACTCTTCTTTTAAATACTTCATCGAGTTAAAGTTTTCACTATCAATCTGAGCCAAAATTCTCTCCTGTGAAATCTTATCCATTTGGATATGAGTGGCTCCGGGTATATTTGCAAAACCGGTAGCAATCGCAACCTTCAAGCTTTCCTTATCATAATAACGACTACCATTTAACGCTAATGCAATGAGGAACGTTTTATTATGATTGCCGATAAAATCAAGGACAGTTAAGAATTCTTTATTCTTATGCTTCCGCAAACCTCTTCCCAATTGCTGAATAAACACAATTGGAGAGTTGGTCGGTCTTAACATGAGAACGGTATTGACAGAAGGAATATCTACTCCTTCATTAAAAATATCAACGGTAAAAATAAATTCCAATTCGTCCTGATCATTTTCTAAGCAATGTATATATCGTTCCCGTGTTTCTGACGAGTCAGTTCCCGTTAAACACACACTTTTATAGCCTCTGTTATTAAACTCTCTAGCCATATATTGAGCATGCTCAATGCTTACACAGAAACCAAGACCTTTTCTTTTCTCCCCGTCATGACCATAAAAGTCCATTTTTTCTATAATGAAATCTACCCGCTCATTTACCTTTAATCTCTTGGTGATTTCGGTAATATCGTCAATATCCACATCGCTTAAGTCAATGCCATCAATATCGGTTATCCCAAAATAATGAAACGGAATTACTAGCTCATCCTCTAACGCCTCATGTAAACGAACTTCAAGTGCCACATTATTATCAAACAAGTCAAATACATTATAGCCATCGCTTCGTTCCGGCGTTGCCGTCATCCCCAGGGTGAACTTTGGTTCAAAATAATTAATAACTGTTTGATAAGTCGGGCTTGTCGCATGGTGCGCCTCGTCAATGATGAGATAATCAAACTCATCCTTTTCAAATTCATGAAAGCATTTAGATATGGTTTGAATCGTAGCAAACACGTAATCCACATGTTTCTGCTTATGATTACCCGTAAGAAGACCAAAGGTTAGCCGCTCATTCGGTAAGAGCAGTTCAAATGTCTCTTTAGCCTTCTTTAAAATCTCTTCCCGATGGACAATAAATAGTAGTTTCCTCGGCTTCACATTCTTAACATCAAATGCCGACATATACGTTTTACCAGTACCGGTTGCGGCAATAACAAGCGCCTTTTTCTCGCCAAAACCTCGCAGTCTATATAGGTTTTCCGTTGCCCTCTTCTGCATTCTATTTGGCACAATATACTGCTTATTTTCATAAATCATTTGATGGGTGATTTGCGAACTTTTAAAGCTTTTTAGGAAATCTTCATATCTCGTAATAAAATCCTCATCTGCAGCTTCACTCATATTCCACAGATAGTCATATTCCTTTAACACATCTTGAATAAACCGGCCATTCTCCTTCGCAATGATTTCAACATTCCATTCAATATTACTTTTTAACGCACTTTGAGTGATATTGGATGACCCAATAATGACCTTGTACTGGTCATTGTATTCGAATATGTATGCTTTTGTATGGAAGCCAATTTCTTTATCTGTTACAAAAACCTTTAAATCGACATTCTTAAATTCTGTAATTTTTTCTAATGCCTTTGCATCGGTAAAGTTGAGATATGTAGAAGTAATGATTTTTCCTTTAATACCTTTATTCTCCGCTTCCTTTAAGGGATCGAGGAGAAGTTGCAGGCCGCTAAAATTAATAAATGCGACACTGAAATAAAACCGCTGGCACTCTGCCATTGATTTTACTAACTCTCTTAATAAATTCCCCTTTTCGGAATTAACAATCAATTTCTTTTCAACCGATTCCATTGAATTGCTCCTACCCCTGAATTTACTATCTATATCAGTAATGTTATATATTGGATATGAGCAAATTGTACTATATTCTCGGGTAATAAAAAAGATCTTCTATTAACTCTAATAATAGAAGATCTGAAATATTAATTTAACAGATAAAATATTTAACTTATGGTACAGTTCACCATGACACATCTAAATGAGGTTAAAAGACAGGTAAATGGGCCCTATTGATGGACCCATTAAAGATTTATTTAGGATTTTTGGATTCTCTTTCCTATCAATTACAAGCTTAGAGGCATAAATAAAGTCAAAACCTAAGATACCGTCAATATCCATTTTATAATCCATATTTCCAATCCAAATTTGGAACTCCATTTGAAAGTTATCAAGAGCATTGTGAAACAAATTCGCTCTCAATATTCTTTTTTTTCATCATTAGGATAGTGGCTGCTAAGAAAACTGAACTACAGAATTACTTCAGATTTGTATAGGACTCCTCTATTTCTGCCTTATATTCTTGGATGATTTCAAGAGGTGAGGTAGGAATGGTTTCTATAATTCTTTTAATAGATGGCTTTTCCTTTATGACTCCTGTTATGACTTTCTGCCAAAGTATACGGACAGCTAATTCCTGAGTAGAAAGGTATTTTGAGGACTGAATATGTTGTAATAGAACTTCAAATAACTCAGGAAGATCTCGGTTAGTTTTCTCCCAGTATTCGAATCCAGTATAAATAGCATCCTCATCATTGCTATTTGTTAGTCTTTTTGCTTCTTCTAACGAAGGATTCTTAGAGAATCTATCTACTAATTCATTTTGATAATCAATATGATTGGCTGAACTGCCATAAAGGCTTTGTAACATCTCAGCAAATGAAGAAAACATGTGCTGTACGTCTCCTGTTTGCGAATCGATGTAGGATACAGTTGGCGTCTTCAAGTTTGAACTGTAATTTAAAACAATCCAATGGTGTCCATCCCCGCTAATGACAATATAACCTTTATTTACAACTCCCCATTCATCAAGCAGTGAATATGTCTCCAAAATCCCTTTGCCTTTCTTAATGCCAAAAAGAAATTCTATTTGAACAATTCCCTCTCCCCAGTGACTATTAAAACTTACCGGAGCTAAAGTTGGATTTAAATAACCACCATTTTGTATAGACAGTAGTTTAATATATTCTTTTGGAAGTTTTATATTAAAGAATTTTTCAGCAGATGTAATATCTTCATCTGTTAATGGATCCAAAACTATATCAGGGGAATAAACATCTTTCCATATTTTCATATTTTTTACACCATCTTCCATTAATTTGTGTTATTATATCAATTATACCAAATAGATGGGAGAAGTGATAAATGGTAAGCGGATTTTTGAGAACCTTGACAGCATTAGTTATCTTTACAATGGTAATTTCAGTCCATTCAAACCTAACATTTGCTGTTCCTGATAATTCGTATCAGGTGGAAGACAATACATATGAGAATTATGACCAAGATGAAATGGTGGATGAGGAATCTGAGCAAGACGAAGGCTACACTGAAGAAGATATACAAGAATTAGTTGACTCTGGTGTTGAGGTAGAGACATGGGCTGATTCATATAGTGAAGTAAAACCTGATATTATCCCAAGAGAGCAATTTGAATCCGATGAAGAGTATGACGAGTACCTTCAATTAATCGGAGAAGATGGTATTAGAACAAGAAGTTGGGTTAAAATAGCTCAACTTACAATTAAAAGGATTTCAGATAAATTACACGTAAAACAGTCCTTAAAAACGGATTATAAATTTATTCCAATTAGAAATCAGCATTTAGCTGGTAAAAAACACAGTGTGACAGGAATACCTTTTGATAATAATGGTTTTCCACTCTTTAAAAGCAAAGCCAATTTTACTATTCCAGATAGTCTACTTAAAAGTAGTAATACTGCACAATTTAATAATTTGAATGCTCAACTAAAACTTAAAACTCAACTAGATGTTAATTTTAAATATTCCTTTAATGCAACACAAAGAGCAGAAATAGCTAATGGTCTCACCCCTACTGGATACGTATGGCATCATCATCAAAAAACAGGATATTTTCAATTAGTCGATAAAACGATACATGAAAAAACGGGACATACTGGAGGTAAGTCTATTTGGGGCTCGTTATAAAAATATTGTAAGGAATTACGCTTGAAATGATTAATGCCTAAATATAAGGGACAGTCTCCTCACCGAGTTAGAAATAAAACTTCGTTGATGAGACTGGCTTTTTTTCATTAAACCTAAATATTAGATGTCTTTGCGAGTGGGTAAGAGATAAGCCGACAGTCCCTCGCTAGAATATGACAGCGGGGGACTGTCCCGAAATTTCCGTAAATGGGACGATTTGAGAAACCTCTTGTCTTTTTGGTTATTTTAGCCGAATTCTCTTTATGAACTTTTCGAAATCCAAACAAGCTTTCATGCAAAGAATTTTTTATTTAATAAGATAGTACCTTTCGCTTACATTGGAATGGTGCTGTTGCTAACTTTCAAAAAAACCTCATTTACTTATGGTACGGTTCACTGTAGCTATGTTAACTGCAAACTTTTTGAAATTATTTAATATCAACGCTATGATTTTTCACCTAAACCATTTTTCACATAGTTTGAGGAGGATTGGGTTATTTAATTCCCCAATTTAATTGAATATTAATACCCGCATTTTTCAGTAAATTATATAAAGGGCATCGTTTCAAGACAATTTCTTTTAATTCTTCCAGTCTTGCAGCTGATTCTGCTGTATGAAAGACAATGTTATTTTCTACGGATTGATAGTATGGAGAAACATCTGCAGTGCCGGCAAGGCCTCTGCGGTCAACGATCGCAACACTTGAAATATCAATGTCATCATAGTGAAAACCTAAATCTTTTGCGGCTAAATCAATAACAACCAATAAGCAACCATTAAAGGAACCTAGCACATATTCCAATGGAGTAGGGGCTTCATTATCGCCTCCGATCTTCTTTGGCTCATCAACTAAAAATTGAAACCCTCTGACGAAATGTTCAGTTTGGACATTCTTTTTCCATTCTGTATTGACTTCTATTTTTCTTAAGTGAACCGAATCTTTGACTGTCATGTTAAACAACTCCTTTTAAATCGCTTTTTATATGAGAAGGATTTGGATTCCTTCTTTTGATAAAAACCATGCAGCTAATAAATAAGCATGAAGTTATCAGCATTAAAAAGAGACCAATCAACCCATTTTTATACAGACTTTGAAATGAAGGGATCATGAAAATGATCAAAGCTGCGGCAAATAGAAAAGCATAGAAACCTGCACTTTTAAAGGAGCCTCTCCATTCCCAACTCCCTCTATTATCAATCAAACTTGCTGTAATAATGGTAATGATATTCACAACCATCCCAATCCAGACAGGATGAATATTTAAGTAAAAATCACTGATCGCCCATCCGCTAAGGGAATACCATAAAAGCCCCGAGAAAGAACCGGTAAAAAGAGAAATAAGGGCGGCTCGCTTTGTAACGACCGGCCAAAATAGGGCAGCTACTACTGGTGCAAATGTTGCAGAATTTCTAGTTACCCATGCAAGAACATTCCACCATGCTGATTGTTCTGAGCGCAATACCGCAAAGCCGACCATTACAATGGTCAGGATGACTAATGACCATTTTGTGTAACGGACAAGCTGAAGCTCTGTTGCTTTTGAATTGATTGCTTTTCCAACATCACGGCCAAGACTTGTGGCACCCGAGAATTGACACGGCGCGCCCCAGCTAAGAGCAGCGGCCCAAAAGCCTAGGAAAAACAGGCCAACTAGCGGTGCCGGGAGAGTTTCCATTAAATAAAGAGGAACAGCAATCAGCCCGCGTGTTTCATTTGGAACGACCTGTGCAGCCGCTAAGCCAAATATGACAGCTCCGATAATTAACGGGATGCCAAGCAAGGATGCATAAATTAACCCTTTACGTCCTTGAGCGGGTGTTTTGCAAGATAATGCCATTTGAAAAGCTGCCTGAGCAAGAATAACGTTAAATAAAAATGTGCCAAACCAAGCTAATATTGTTTGAATGCCTGCCCCATCAAGAGACGCCATCTGCGGCTTTTGGGCAAATAATGTTTTGATTCCTTCAATGCCAGGGTTAAGAAAGAAAGCATATGTTCCAATGGCAAGCATAATGAAAAACACGATGACATTGCTTAACTGCGTAAATCCAATCGACCACATGCCGCCAAACTGTAAATAGATAAGCAGCAAGAGGGCAGTTAATGCAACAGACCAAATTAACGATATGCCAGTAAAAACAGAAAGTGCCGATGCAAAGGCAAGAGCGGTTGCTACCGACCACATTGGGAAGGTAAACGCAGTAATCGCACCTGCCAGTCCCCGAACCTTCTCTCCATAATGATCGCCTAATAATCCTGAAATCGTGACAAGCGCTTTTTTTCTAAAAGGCGCGATTAATACTAACGCAATAATAAGTACATGAATGGTTTCTGCAACTCCATACCATATTGCTGATATACCTGTCAGGTAACTAAGTTCCAAAATGGCAATATAAGAGGAGCCAGAAAAAAGACCTGTAATACATACGGTTACTAAAAGAGTATTAAATCCACGGCCTCCTACGAAAAATCCATTCCCGTCAACTGCTTTCCTGCGCGCAAACTGGCTTACAAAGATTAGAAAAAAAGTATAAGCCACTGCAAAGCCAATAAACCAATAACCTACTGTTGTCATATGAAACCCCCTAATTTCTTCAAAATTTTTCCGATTTTTCATAACTAAATACATATGATTAGTCGGAATAAAGCGTGAGATGGAACAGTCCTCGCGAGAAAGGAGAGGTCTTAAACTTGAAAAAAACCTCTTCCAGGAGGAAGAGGCTTTATCTCTTCCTCATCTCTCAGACAAATTGTCTGTTGGAATTAGCACCTTTTTATTTTCTTTCCGAAAATAATAGGTTGCTGCAGGATCATAAGACCAATTTCCTCCCCTGACTCGCGATAAGGATTTTTCCGTATTAAATTAATTTATACTTTACAGTGGTTATTAAGAATAGTCAATAACTTTTGAAAAATAAAAATACTAAAGGAATTTTAACAAAACGGTCGTATATCCATCTTACTTTATCGACATAAGCAAAGAAGAAATACTTTTGAAATGACAGGATTCCCCCCATGAAGGGATACTCATACATCGTGCTTATTTATTTTTAATTGTCTAGATATCCGTTAACAGGAAATCTTTTTTGTCAAGGAAATACGCCATAAGTTTCTTACATTGAGGGATAGAAAATCCTAAAATTGGGCCTAATCCAAACGCTATTAACACTGTTCCAATTCCAACAGGCCCCCCTAACATCCAACCAAGGAGAAAAATGAGCACTTCAATTCCATTTCTAACCAATGGGATACTCCAGCCCGTTTTTTCAACAATTAATAACATAAAGCTGTCTCTAGGACCCGCTCCAAAATCAGCTGAAACATATAATCCGATACCGTATCCAATGAAAACAACCCCTATGATAAAGGCAATTGTTCCTCCTGCTAAACTAGCAATGCTAGGTAACATCCAATTAAAAAGATCAATAAATAATCCTAGAAACAACATATTCAAAAAGGCCCCTATTTTTGGCCATGACTTATTGAAGATTGAACTGATCAACAAGAGTACAAATCCACTTATTATCGACCAAGTTCCAATAGTAAAGCCAAATTTAGTAAATAGACCATAATGAAAAACATCCCATGGTCCAATCCCTAAATGCTTCCCTTCAATTGTTAAAGATATGCCAAATGCTAAAACCATTAATCCAAAAATAAAAAAAGACCAGCGTAAAATCCATTCCTTTATCATAACCGCTCCTCTATCTTATATCTTATTTTTTCTGTGGCGGAGCTTCGCTCACACGCCTTTATTAAGCTGTGTATCGACCATGCTCAAACTTTTCCATCAAAGGGTTGTGAATTGAGATTAAAATTTATTTTATTAATATAACATTAAATTTAAACAGAATTTGTAATCTATATTTTCAGAAATATAACCAAAGCGTATTTTTTAATTTTCTAATCTAATGAGGATTACGGAGTCTTATTCGTTTTAACAAAGAAAAAGCTGACGAAGGCAATATCATATAGCCACGTCAGCTTTTTCTTTTTGAAGATAAAAAACTTCTCGATTTGTTATGTTTATCTAAAAATCAGATGTTACCTAAAATTCAAAGGGATAGAACAGTAAATCAACCTATTAGTTTTAAAAAAAAACCTCACTTCTTATAATGTGGTTCACCGTGACGCATCTAAATGAGCCTTAACCTTTGTTTACCAAAATAAAATTACTAGATAATAATGATAAAAATTCTATTACCCTTTTAAAAAATCTCCTACCTTCAGGAACCATTATCTTATCTGGGGGCAAAAATAGGGAGTACCCCGCAACTGGCTAAGCTCAAAGTTATTTGGTTTAAACTGGCACTGCTTATGGGCAAAATAAGTTTAATCTCTCTTGTAAACCTTCTAAGACTTCTTGTGGCACGTCCCTTACCTTGATATCCCCACCTAGGAAAAGCAGCCAATTGGTTATCTCGGTCAATTCTTCGGGATTATTAACATTGATGAAAGACTTTAGTAAAGCTGTGGTTTGGTAAGGATTCGTATAGGAAATTGAGACTTTTAAAGGATGGTATTTTCTGAACTGGGCAATCGCTTTTGGACCAAGTTCAAGGACAAGGTTGATTCCTTCTTCCTGCTTACTTAGTTTTTCTAACATCTTTTTCTTACTTAATCTTTTTTTCGTCAAGTAGGGTTCGACATTGGTGAGATGGTCGACAGGAACAATCCTCCTCTTTTCTTCCTTTATGTCAAAGCCTTCAATCAGCCAATGGCTTTTTTCGCGATAAAGGTGGAAGAGATAAATGGGATAAGATTTTTCTGCCTTCTCCTCTTTAAAGGTAATCAATAAATAGCGATCCAAAAGGAGAATTTGGATAAGTTTTTCTAACATAGGATGTGGGAGGTCTGACAGTTCCAGCAGGTCAGGATTATTCGGGTTTGTCCCTTCAAATAGCAAGATTTGATTTAATAGAACAAGGTCATCTTGCTGATTTTCTGAAATGAGGCCCAGTAATTTTTCAGCTAAAGACTGACGGCTCTTTAGATAAGGGAGTTGTTGATTTCTAGTTGCCATAAAGGCAATAAAGAGAGCTTTAATCTCATTATCGGTAAAGCGGACTGTGGGCAGAACAGAATTGTTCATGACAAAATAACCCCCATCCCTTCCAACTTCAGCGACAAGCGGCATCCCCATGGCTTCAATTTCTCTAATGTCTCTAATAGCTGTCGAACGAGAAATATTAAATTCCCGCATGATTTCAGTAATGGTAAAGTGGGATCGGTTGTTGATATACCGCATGATGATATTAATCCGTTCAACTTTTTTCATCAAGGCCTCCTAAACAGTATCACTTTTTGACATGATTTAAGGCTATTATAAACTCATCAAGTGAAAAAACAAGTCATTTGATTCATTTGAAGGCTGTGTTAAACATAGTTGCTGATTTCCGCTCCAGGATGCTCGCTTTCCGCGGGGCGGGCGGTGAGCCTCCTCGACGCTGAAAGCGCCTGTGGGGTCTCACCAGTCCCGCTGCTCCCGCAGGAGTCTCGCACCTTCCGCTCCAATCAAAAAATCAACATTGTTCTTTAACAAGCCAATTTAAAAAAAGAGGATGGGATCTATATGGCAGATTATAAACTGGAAGAAAAAGATAGCTTTACCGTTCTAGGTATTGGCACTGAGCTTAAGAGTCATTACACAGACTATGCAGGTATAAATAAGGAAAAGTCAGACTTTTGGCAAGCCATCAAACAAGATGGAAGGCTTGATTCTTTAAAAGCCATAGCCACAAATGACTACATTTTTGTAGTGAACGAAGCGGTGAATAACAAGATGATGCATTATGCCGGCGTCATGACAGATGAATCGCTGCCAGAAGCAGACAGGGTGATCCAATTTCCTAAGGGGGAATACCTGGTTGTTAAAGGTGAAGCGAAGACGTCTGAAGAGTTGAGTAATATCCTTACTGGCATTGCCTTTGGTCAAGTCTTGCCAGAAGCAAAGGATTTTGCCTATGTTGGCGGACCAAATGCAGCGGTTGAGATGGGGCAGCAAAACGGCTTAGTTTTTGGTGAAATGTGGATTCCTGTTGTGAGGAAGTAATGAAGTAATAGGAGGATGGAAATGGCCAATATCGTTGATTTTAAACAAGTTTCTACGGTTGGTTTAGAGTCTTCGCCAGTAGCAGAAGCGCTTGCTGGTTTACGCGCTAATGAAGCCCGTTATTTTATGAACAAATACAAGCATGAATTTACCGTTGTACCAGCTAGCGAAAGCCAAGAGACCCTTGATTATGTGAACCGAATTTTGAAAGAAGAACGTGATCTTGAGTTTGCGGCTAAACCTTTAGAGACGTCGCGTTTCCAAGTGGAAAATATCGATTGGACTTATGTCTTTTATGAGGATGGTCTTTCAGTCAACGTCCTGTATTCGCTTGATGGCCCTAAGCCGAAGCGAGCCGTTGGTTTTAAACTATCTGAGGGGATGGAGGTACCTAGGGAGCTCGAAGGGAAATTTAAGTTTGCTAGGCAGAAGTCTAAACTAGCTGGAACAATTCGTGGCTCGTATTTTGTCATTAAAGGAGAATATTAATAACAAAACAACGCCCCTTCATCAAATGAGAAGGGGCTGTTAATTTTATGCAAACCTCATTTACTTTTGGACTGTTCACCGTGTTGTATCTATATGAGGTTTTAATTTAGATATAAACCTTTCTTCAATTGAGCTATAATCCCTAATAAAACTCTTGCGTATGATTCATCAATTTTCTCACCTGATAGGTCACGGACCTGATTCTCTAAACTATTCAATCCATTATAGGCTTTCTTTTTGTTATTTTGATTTTCTTGAATGTCCTCGACCTTTACGAGTAAACTATTTAGTACACCTTCATTTTTAATCCAACCCTGTTCATACGCCATTTGTAATTCTTCATCTAATTGATTTATTGTAACTACATCCCTCTTAACTGGTATTATTTCATAAATTTTTGGTTTTACATTCCCATCCCACTGTAGTTTAACCTCTAATACATGTTCAAAATTAGAAGTATTAATCGTGTTTAAGGATTGCGATAAATTCCCTAATTTATGCCACCCATTAAGATCTCTAACCGATACGTCTGCATTTGAAATTCCTGTTGGGCTTTGTAAGATAATAATTTCACTTAGTTTTGTTTGTTCTGAGATCTTGTAACTGAAATAACCCGGTTTAGGATCTCCTAACGGTGTAAAGAAGGTTGATAATTTCTGATCAATTGAATAGATCGCTTCATTCCCAATGTCTCCATACGGGTCTGATTTTAAGGCAGGGTTGTTGTTACCAACTCCTGGTCGTTCTACACCTTCATTGACTAGTATTTCATTAAGTGCTAACCAGCCGCTTTTCGTTTCAGTTGTATATAATCTTACATATCTTGCTTGTTTTCCACCTTCTATTTGAACACGTTTGTAACGGTATGGAGCTTCAAACTCAGGGAAATTCAATTCTCTGCTTTCTGGATTATTAAAGCTATGAACAGTTTCCCATGACTTACCGTCAATCGAAAGTTGAAGGTCACCTTTTTTAAAATAGTCCTTTTCACCGTCATTAATAACAACAGCCACATTTTGAATATCAACAATACCACCCATGTCTACCTGAACATATCTTCCCATATCTTGTCTACCGTCAAACCATACTCTCGTTTCTAAATTCCCATCAAATACATTATCTACTTTTCCTTGATAAACTTTGTTGTAGTTATGACTTATTTTAGGTTCAGTAAACTTATTAATAATTATTGCTAATTTCGTTAAATCAAACGTTACTTCTTCGTTCTTTTGATTCATCAATCGAAGATAGGCTGCGGGTTGATATGGTCCTCCAAGGTTAACCTCTTTCCATTCCACTCCATTTTCTGATGACTCTAATATTAGATCAGCATTCTTACTTTCGAGGACAATTTCTGCGACATTTTCAATTGTCGATAATTTAATCCCTACATACTCAGACGGTTTTAATGTAATATTTGTTAAGTTTGCGATTTCTACCGAATTTTCTATTGCATTTACATTTGTTTCCTTAAGCTTCGTTACATTTGTATATATTCCTGCTTTTCCTTTATTTCCATTTACAGTGAATTCTCTAACAGCCGTCCATAAGTCTGGTTTTCCTCCGGGAATTCCAGCATGGGTCAACCTATATCTTACATACCTTGCTTCAATGTCAAGATCCTTCGCCGTTACTTTAAATCCAGTTCTTTCTTCACCAATTGATGTCCAATTTTCACCATCTTGCGAATACTCCAACATACCTTTATGGAAAATGTCGTAATCGCTATCATTTCTTCCTTGAAGGATTTGAATATCATTTATTTTGACTGATTTACCTAAATCAACACCATACCAATCGTCATTTACTTGCTTATCCTTTATATAAACGTAAGTGTTGGGATCACCATCAACAAATTTATTAAGATCTGGATAAGCCTTATAAGAACTGATTGCGCTCGGAATTACTGCTTCAGGATTGATCGAAGTGTAGATAAGAGCATCAAGTTTATTCATTAATTGTTGAGCAAAAGGAACTAATCGCTTCGTACCGGCTTCAACTGTCAAATCTGTACCTTCTAACAATTTCCTGCTAAATTTTTTTGACTCAGACATAGCTGTCGTTGCTTTTGCAAGCTCTTCCCATGCTTCATTCTTACTGCCCTTTTGTAGTGCCATAGCAGAAGTTATCGCATGCTTACCGGATTCAACGACATACTTTAGACAATTTAACCAAGGTTCAATTTCCTCAACCATTGCTTTATTGTTACTCTTATTTCTAAATTCTTCTATTGCATGGAGCACATTGCTAAACTCAGCAATTAACTGATTTCCGACTTCCTCAGTCGATTCGTTATTAGAAAATTGTTTCATAAATAGTTCAAGCTCTGCTTTAATATTTTCAGATTCGCCGGCCACGACGTTACGTCCATTTGGAGAGGGATCACTCATATGGTAAGCGATTGTTTTTAGCTCATCAGCAACTTCTGGTGCAACATATTTGAATGATTCTTGCCAGCTTTTCTCAACATTAAATTCATCAATATTCCATGTATAATCTGCTACACCAAATAAGGCAACTTTTGATAACTCGGCAAATTCCAATGGATTAGATACAACTCCTGAAATATTATGGGTACCCGGCTTTAAGATGTCTAATTTTCCTAGCAGCAGCCTGTTCTTTTTGTAACCATTAACTGGCCAATTCAACCAAACGTAAGAATCCCTGCCAATTAAATCCTTAACCCATTGCATATCTGTTGTGTTCACACTTCCAATAACATCATTACCTGTCCACATGATTTCTACGTTTTCAGGAACATTTTGAAATGCCCGCAAATAAGGTTTACCTTTTTCTCCTGTCCAGGCCTGATTGTAATATGGCGGACAATATATTAATGATTTGATGTCCCCTTTTTCTTTTACCCAGGTAGCTACGTCTGTTACTAGTTTGACATGTTTATCTGTGTCCTTTAATGATTGATCAAGACTAATATCATCCATAAATAACCCAAATTGGCGGACTCCTACATTATATAATTGCTCTAGCTTTGCTAGTAATGTATCAAGTTCTTTGTCATATTCAGCCCACTTGATTGTATTCATTCCCGGATGTATGGACCATACAAATTGTGTTTTAGATTCATGTCCAACATCAACCAATTCCTTGATTTTCGCTAATTCATCAGCCGGATACGGCTTTCTCCATTCATAATTATGATACTTATCATCTTTCGGTCCAAATATATAGGAATTCATCTTAAGTTTCCCGCCAAACCGCATTAAGCTTATGCGATCCTCGTGCGACCATGGAATTCCATAAAAGCCTTCAATAAATCCTCTCCACTTTGCATCTGAATAATCTTCATATTTTACCGATTGAATCTTTTTTTCCGGAATTTGTTCAAAAATCATTTGAAGCGTAGCTAATGCATAATAAGCTGCATCCGTATCTTTTCCCAGTATCGCAATGGTTCCCTTTCCTTCGAGTTTTTCATCGATGGTAAGGACATATGCATCCTGCTTGTTGAAAATTGTCCCATCATATTCGACGTTTTCGTTAAAGTATGAGTCTACATATCCTTTTGAATTTTTGGTACCAATAATAATATTAGTCTTATTTGAGACAACTTCTTCAGAGTGACTAATTTCGAGAGATTTAGATTCTAGTATTTGATTAAGGAAATTCACAGTTGGTCCATCAATAGTTTTTTCAATGACCACATTCACTTCATTTGTTATTGAAAATTTATTTCCGTCGTATGTCTCACTCTGCGGCAAAGGGTAAACCTCATATTTACTTCCATTGGCCTCCGCTTGAGTATCAGTGGCAGCTGCAGCATTACTCGCCCAAACAGAAAAATTACTTAATGATAATAAAGATACTATTAAAGTAATAATTAATTTTTTTAACATATTATACCTTCCAATCCTAGGGTCATTTAATGGCTTATTCCAATTAAGAACCAGCGGGGCTTTAAACTACCATTCCTATACAGTAAACTTCTTAGAAGTCACTTAATATCGTCCAAAAAATATGGGGAAATTAACGATACAATCTGTCAACTCTTATTAAGACTTATCTGCTCACATTTGCCTTAGACATTTTTGGTTTTTGTCTTTTTTAAAGTTATTTTCATTTCTATTTTTCTATCACCCAATTCATTTTTTAAATTATAAATACCATATTATCACGCACCTATTTTACTGAATAGTATGAATTATCTTACAACCTTCTCGTAAAAGTCGCTGAGGACAATAAATTATTGGACTGTTCTCCTTCATGAAGAAAAGCCCCTGATAAATCACTGATAGAGATTGAAAATCTGTTGGAAGGATATGATGAGGAAAATAATTAAAAAGGGATTGAAAGAAAATTGTATAAAAATCGTGCAGGGGTCGTCATTTCTGACACCCCTGTTCAATAACATTAATGTTGGTAACTAGAAAAAACCTTTATATTTATTTGTATATATCTTTTACTTTTATCAAATTCTACTTCATATCTTATAAGTATCAAAAACCTCATTTACTTATGATAAGGTTCACCGTATCATATTTGTGAAATTTTAACTTTAAAGAATTTACTATGCTTGGTATCATTCAATCAACAAAATAATTTTTACCTTCGTTTTCATCTCCCTCTTCAATCCTCACTGGTAAAACACAAAAAACACTTTTACTGGATGCTCGATATAGGAATCTTTCTGATTAAAGATTATTCCGCTAGACTTCATATCAAGTAATAGTTCCGCCATGGAAACTATTAAACTCTCCCCTTCTTGATGCGTATAAAAATGAGCAAAAAAAAGAAGAAAAAATCCAAAAAAGTACAAAAAGAAGATTTCGAAAGTGTGGAGTTTTATTGTAAAAAATGTGATTACTCCTTTGAAATCGATTGAGAGACATTATGGGACATACAAGAGTGCACGCACGGGTATGTGGGTTTCCATTTAAATGATACGTTTATCAGCTGTGATAAATGTGGAGAAATTATCAATAATGAAGAGACAGTGGAAACTGAAGTAAAGTGGCAGAAGGAGCCAAATAACATTGATGATTATGATTTGCCTTTTTAGATTTCAGTGGAGGCCATGCGGTAAATGTCTTTTTCGGGATAGACCTTCCAATGCAGCAAGTTCATTTCCACCGCTGTCACAAATTACGAACAATGCATTTGGCTGCCATTGCCAGATAATTAGATTGAACAATCGCGAATAAATATCACTAGCGGAACCAGATTCGAGTGTGGAGGGGAAACTGTGGGATTAATCGCAGGTATAATACACTATACAAATCTTTATACTTTTACAATATTAATACATAAGCAATTACGAATTATTCCCGCTTCACTTTTCTATCCCTAGTTATTAATTTCTATCCTCATTTACTATTTTAATGGACGCCAAGCTTTTCCCTTCTAAGTTAACACCTTAATACATTAGGGAACAGGCCACTTATCATTAGAAAAACAAGGTTTTAAATCGCCTAATTGACCTGAGTGAACAAGGTTCCGAACTTCTTGATAAAGAGGATTTGCCCTTTGGTTACTGTTAGTTTAACCAAGATTATTCCTTATCATTTTTCTTTTTGATATAGATTTTCGGTGTATAAAATTTTAATATACGAATGAGTTGATCTCCCATATACGAAGTTGATTTTGTAAAATCATTTTCAATCCATTCAAGAATCAATCCAATAATACCATGTATACGATATGTGCTAAAAAGCTGGATATCAATATTGGGATCTATCTCAGTAGTCAAGAAATCGAATTCTTCCCGGAATAACTTGTCTAACCTTTTTATCAATTTCTCATGAAAATTGTAGGTAGTTTTTGGACTTAACATAAGCTTATAGAATCTTTTGTTTTCTAAAAAATGATCAAATAAGATAATTGAACTTGACGGTATTTCATTGAAATCTACAACTGATAAATTGAGATATGGTTCCCGGTATGCTTCTGTCATTTTTTTAAACATGTCTTCAATGATCTCTTCTAATAAATCTTCCTTTTGTTCGTAATGTGCATAAAAGGTACCTCGATTGAAATCCGCAGCCTTTACAATTTCCGTAATTGTAATGTCAGCGAAGCTTTTTTCTTCCATTAACGATAATAAAACTTCATGAAATTTCTCTTTTGTTCTTCTTACTCGTTTGTCGGGATGCTGTATAGACATTCGATAGGCTCCTTCTTGCACTTTTAACATACAAAATTTTAAAAAATGTTGGTTATCATACATTTTTATTATTATTGCATATTGAAGTCATTTCACACATGTTTTATGCTTTAAGTGTTCTAATTATCTCGAATTCGAGATAGTCTTCATTTCATATTCTAAAACAAAGGGGAATGTCAACATGACAAGATTAGCAGGTAAAGTAGCAATCGTTACAGGTGCAGGTTCTGGTATGGGTCGTGCAACTGCAAAGTTATATGCAAAAGAATGAGCTAAAGTTGTCTTAGCGGAGTTTAACGAAACTTCAATGAATGAGACTCTTGATGAAATTAAGGCTGCTGGGGGTATAGCAGTTGCAATTAAAACAGATGTATCAAAAGAAGCTGATGTAGAGGCAATGATTCAAAAGGCTTTAGATAAATATGGAAAATTAGATATTCTGGCTAACATTGCTGGAATTTTTGATAACATGGCATCCGTAGAAAATACTTCAAACGAATTATTTGAACGTGTAATGGGTGTTAACTTAAATGGGCAATTCTATGCAACCCGTGCGGCTATTAAAGTATTTAAGGAACAAGAAACGGGCGGAACAATTGTAAATGTTGCATCAATTGCTGGTTACCTTGGAGCTCGCGGTGGAGCAGCGTATACAATGTCAAAACATGCTGTAATTGGTTTAACCAAAAATATTGCGGCTTTTTATGGTCGTGAAAATGGAAAAATTCGTGCAAATGTCATTGCTCCTGGATCCATTGCGACAGGAATGACTGCTAATTTAGGAAACTTAGATCCTCTAGGTGCTGAAACATTCGGTGACCTTGGACCATTTAATGGGGGACAAGCAGAAGACATCGCAGCAACTGCTCTGTTTTTAGCTTCAGATGAATCTAAATTTATTAATGGCGATGTTATTACAGTTGATGGAGCTTGGACTGCACGTTAAAAATGGGAAGTGCAAATCTTTAATTAAACTTTTATAACTAAGGAGAGATTTCAAATGAATTTTAAAGATAAAGTAGTCATTGTTACAGGTGCAGCAGGTGGTATTGGGAAAGAAGTCGTACGAAAATTAGCTAACGCACAAGCGAAAGTTGTATTAGTTGATTTAAATGAAGATGCAATCAAAGCCGTTCAAGCTGAGCTTGGTTTAACAGAAGAAAATAGCTTAGTAGTAAAAGCGGATGTTTCAAATGAAGCAAATGTTAAGGAGTATGTAGATCAATCAATTTCTAAATTTGGTCGTATTGATGGTTTTGTCAATAACGCAGGCGTTGAAGGTCCAGCTAAACCACTTGAAGAAGTTACAGAAAAAGATTTCGATTTCGTATACGGGATTAACGTAAAAGGTGTACTTTTCGGTCTTAAGTATGTATTGCCAATAATGAAAGCACAAAAATCTGGTGCCATCGTCAATACTTCATCTGTAGCAGGTTTAATTGGTTCACCAAGCATGGTATTATACAACTCATCTAAACATGCTGTAATGGGTATTAATAAAGTTGCGGCTCTAGAAGCAGCAGCATATAACGTTCGTGTGAACACAGTAAACCCAGGAGTGATTAATACACAAATGATGCGTAAAATTGAAGAAAATGTTGCACCAGGTGCAGCAGAAGCAGCACAAGCAGCTTATAACGATGCAGTACCAATGAAACGCTACGGTGAACCTGAAGAAGTAGCTAACGTAATTGCGTTTTTACTGTCTGACGAAGCTTCTTATGTAAGTTCATCTTCATTTACGATTGATGGTGCCCTATACAATGTGTAAGTAAACGATCTTTTGCATTTGGTAGTAGGGAAGAGCATTAAAAATACTAATTAATTGATTGCCGTAAAAACTATTATTTGATGAAACAAAAAACGACTTTATGGTCGTTTTTTGTATTTTACCCCCCTTTGACTATTCACATGTTGTTCCAGGAAACGGATAATGTAAATATGTTTTCGCAGCCAAAACCCGCTTTTGACCACACGATACCACTATATTCTCAATAGTGTCTGTCCCCCGCTACTTTAATGCTTTATTTTATCGAAGTACTGGCACCACAAGTAACACCATACTTAAAGAACATTTCCAGCAAATATTTGCACAATGAGTGCCACCGTGACAATCCTTAATATCGGTTTAATATATTGTGGTTTTAATTTTTGGGCAAGTCTTACTCCAATTTGTGCCCCTGAAAGAGACCCCAGTAGCAGCGATAATGCAATCGGCCAGATGATTTTACCTGTAGCGACGTAGGTAACGGCAGCCCCTAAGCAGCTTGAAAAAGTAGCAAGCCGCACCAAAGCAACAGCCCGAATGTAAGCGAGATTTAAATAACCGAATAAATAAAGCATCAATGTCCCTTGACCAGGACCAAATAAACCATCATAAACCCCAATACTGTAAAGTCCCGTCGCACTAATTTTATTGAACTTCATAGGCTCTTTCCCGGAAAAATCACCTTTCCCAATAAAGGAAACGACAAATGCAAAAATGAGCAGGACGATGGCGATGATATACATACTATCCCCTGGAATCCGCGATGCAATAAAGCCCCCGCTAATGCCGCCACAAATACTGACAGGGATGATCCAACAAGATTCCTTTAAGGAGATTTCCTTCTTTTTAAGCAGATAGAAAAAGCTTGAGAATGAGCTGACTGTGTTCGATACTTTATTGGCTCCGATTGCCGAATGAACGGGTATCCCCAAAACCAGCATAATCGGAAGACTGATCAATCCCCCGCCGCCAGCCAGCGTCCCCAAAGTTGTGGCACAAATTCCTACGATAAAAAGAATTATACATTCCATTATTTTCCACCCCTTTCCATCTACTTCAAGTGTAGTCTTATTTCTGCAATAAATAAATTTGTTAATAATTATAGTTTTCAATAAGGATTTCTTATAGGGACAAAAGCAAAGATACTTTTTTCCTTATGAGACAAACTGTGTAATTATATACTTCAAGTGACAGCTTCCTTTTTACAATGAGAGGCCTAAATTTACCCCATGTAAATATTTCAAATTTGTATTATAGGACTATTCAAATTGAATTTTACTTTTTAGCCGAAATAATTTTTCAAAATATATTTAAACAAATAGGAGAATAAATGATATATTCAAATCGAGTATTCATTTTACATAAAATGGTTAAATCAGGGGATTTATAACGAATTTCTCTTAACAAAAGGAGATAGAGAATTGAAGAAAGACATATTGGAGTATATCAAGGTTGCGAGTTTACTTGTAATCGCGATAAGTCTATCCATTATTGCTTGGAAAACTGCGAGTCAAGCTAGCGAGTTACAGGGAATCCAAGAAAGGCTAATAATTATGACAGATAGAATCAATAACTATTGACACACGAAAGAACCCATAAAGGGTTCTTTTTAAGCTCTTCTGAACATTTTAACGTTGGGGAGCGAATGATCATGAATGTATTTATTGTTTATTTTTTTTAACAGATAAATTTTCACTCTTGATCCCAATCCCCCTTATGAGTCTAAACAAGGTTCGCTCAAGAATTCGCGAAAAAAACTTTATCTACATTGTACTTTGCCTTTAATTCATTAATAACATAGGTTTCATAAATCTCTCTATGCACTGGTTCTTCAACAATACAAACCTCGATCTTAGTAACTTCATCCCTGTGCTCTTTAATAGGAGACACATTATCCTCAAAATGTTTCTTAATTCTCTGTCTTAACTTCCTAGCTTTCCCTACGAACAGTAATTCCTTTTTATCATTGTAAAACATAAAAATGCCGCCTTTATCTCGTGGGATAAGGTGAAAATCAGTAAATCCATAAATATTACTTAGTTCAGGGTTATCCTTTTTCGTAATTGTCACATCAGCTTTTGGAATAGTTATGTTGATCACTAAGCTCACTTCCTCTTTAAATGATTGTTATGGTTCAAAATGAAGGCTTAACCTCACAAAGCTTTTGCCCGTTCTTATGGGCTGTAAAGCATATTGAAGACACTGTTTAGATTGGAAAAACTAAATGGCAAAAACACCGAAATCTTTATTTTATATGTTTAACCAAATCATAACATTATAGCACTAAAATTTAATTAAAAGACAGCATTAATAAAAATAACGACTTATTGTATTGAATTTTCGAGGGCTCCCTCTCCGGAAAAATCCCCTTTCCTAATAATAGAAAACAGATAGACTAAGATGAGCAGGATGATTGCGATTATATACATACTTTCTCCTGAAATCTTGATAAAGTCCTTTGGCAGCACCCGCAAAATGTCCTGCATCCCCTATATAAAGAACAAAATTCTTTCCGGCAACTTCAAATCTTAATGTAGCTAATTGTCCGTTCTAACTTTATGTCAATCTATAAATTAGGTATTTGCCAATCAATCTCCTGCATTCCATTTTCCCGTAAAATCGCATTCGTTCTAGAAAATGGCCTGCTGCCAAAGAAGCCCTGATTGGCGGAAAATGGGCTAGGGTGAGGAGATTTTATAATAAAATGGTGGGATGAGGTAATCAATTGTTGTTTTTGTTGAGCAAATTTCCCCCAAAGAATAAACACAACTGGTGTCTGCCTTTGATTTAATGTTTCAATGACCTTATCAGTGAATATCTCCCAGCCAAGGCCTTTATGCGAGTTTGGAGTTCCCGCCCGCACGGTTAAAACCGCATTAAGCATTAATACCCCCTGCTCAGCCCACTTTACAAGGTAGCCGTTATTGGGAATATAGCACCCTAAATCGAACTGCAGCTCCTTATAAATATTTTGCAATGATGGGGGAATTCTTACCTCAGGTTTTACAGAAAAACTAAGTCCATGGGCCTGCCCAGGACCATGATAAGGATCCTGGCCAATAATAACGACTTTCGTATCGTTAAACGGAGTAAGATGCAATGCATTATAAATATCATGCCGATCTGGATAAATCACTCTCGTTTTATATTCTTCCTGCAAAATTCCTCGCAAACGCTGATAATACGGTTTCTCGAACTCACCTTCAAGTAAGGGTGCCCAGTCATTTTTTAAAATAGCCATTTCCATTCCACTCCCGTTTCCAATATTACTAACCTTTGACTGGTCTTACAGTTCATAAACCCGCCCACCTTTGCTATCTTTCGAGGTGATATAGCCGTGCTTTTTAGAAAACTTAACACTTTGCGGATACGGACCGGGTGAACACCAGCACTTTCGGCAATATAATCACTAGAGGATATATGATCCGGCTGCAGGGCAAGAAGAGTTAAACTATGAATGGCCAGCGTAAAATTACTGTTCATTTTCTCGTCCTCCTAAACCAGTTACTTCATTTATCTTATAATAATCTACCAATGAATGCCTTACAGGTAAATCTATTATTTGATGCTTACCCTCTTTCACACCACTCCTTAATATCATACACTTCTATTGAAACCATTCTCTTGTTATAAGAATCTACCAAAAGAGTAATGTAAACGGTTACGTTTCATCTATAAGAAAAGCCTAAACAAACTTTAATGATGTTTAAGCTTTTAATAACAAATTATATTTTCCCTTTTTAAGAGTATTATAATACTCTAATTTACAGTTCTAAAAAGTTAACGTATTGATTTCTTCCAAAACAACCAATTTATTCAATTTTAAAAGTCAATTTTGATTTTTTGTGACTTGCCAATTTCCTTGTGGTTTTGATCAAGAACATTGCTCGTTTGGATTTCAATCCATTTTACATCTGGACTTGACTTTTCAATAATAAAACCAAGGGCTCCCTGCTTTGAACCATTTGGTTTAATTTCTCCACCCAAATATTCTATATAAAAGTCATCTTCGAAGTTTCTTGTCTCACCGTTATTTGTTTTAAGATGAGCAATAGGTCCAAAATAAACGGTTTGATCAGATTTATTAACTAGCTCCACTTCCACTTTAATAAAATTGAATTCTTCATAGTTTTCTGTATAACTATGAAAATAATCCATTAAGGAATAGGTTGGCTTATTATGAAGGAGCTTCACATTCTTAATTTTCATTTCAACAGGTCCAACTGAATAACTCTTGTTAAGAGAGGCAATCCCTTTTAAAGTTACTTTACCTTTGCTATCTTCTATTGTTTGACCTGCATGAAGAAGCTTCGTATCATCAGATACTTGAGGATTGGGCACATAAACATCAGATAAAGATTTGGCTCTGTTTTTTTCTACTTTTGACTCATCATTCTTTTTTGATGATAATTGTTCCTGTTTATTTGTTTCTTTTGCAGCCGCCGCATCCTCTTTAACAGCATTACAACCACATAATACAAGGGATAATACTAAGATGATAGGTGTTAAAAATTTCACAAAAATCCCCTTTCCTTTTGGATAGTAGGTAAAAAACATGTCTTAAAAAAAGCTCCCGTTGAGCATCAACGCCCAACGGGGAAATTATTCTTTTTTTATTTAGCGATTACTTACCATTTTTTAAAATGTCAAAGATATGTTTCGCTTGGTCAGTGTTCTCAATACTGCCAGCAAACAGACTGCTTCCAGGGCCATAAGCATAGACGTTAACATCTTCACCGGTATGACCGCCAGTTGTCCAGCCAGTTACGGAACGCATGTCAAAAATAGTTTCGATTGCATTATCAATGGTTGTTACATTCTTGGATGCAGCAGCCTTTTTAACAGAATCGATTTCTTGAGATGTTAATGGTAAATCAATATATTTTTTTAGAGTTGTTTCTACATCGGCACCTTTGGCGATTTGTTCAGCCATAAAGTCAGGTGTACGTTTTGCTGCTGTAATAGGAGCTCCGAACCAGTTATAATCTCCTCTTGCTCCGATTGAGTAACCACCGGTTGAATGGTCTGCTGTTGCAATTACTAGAGTATGCTTGTCCTTCTTAGCAAAATCAATCGCAGCTTTAAATGCCTTCTCAAAGTCTTCCATTTCGCTCATCGCTGCAACAATATCATTATCATGTCCAGCCCAGTCAATTTGGCTTCCTTCTACCATTAAGAAGAAACCTTTTTTATTCTTGCTTAATTTAGTCAATGCTGTTTCTGTCATATCTTCCAGAGAAGGCATTGAAGCTTCACGGTCTAACATTTTTGGCATTCCACCAGGAGCAAACAATCCTAACATTTTAGGGTTTTTGCTTTTTAACATTTCGTCTTTATTGGTTACATAAGTGTAACCATCTTGTTGAAATTCTTTAGTTAGGTCCCGATCTGGTCTGACAAAGTTTGTTACACCGCCGCCAAGCATCACATCAACTTTATGTCCGCCATTAATCATTTCATCATAATAATCATCCGCAATAGCGTTCATGTTTTTACGACTGGCATCATGCGCACCATAGGAAGCCGGTGTAGCATGTGTAATTTCTGAAGTCGCTACTAATCCTGTTGATTTCCCCTTTTCTTTCGCTGCTTCTAGAACCGTTTTTACTGATGAACCGTCATTATCAACACCAATCGCTGCGTTATAGGTTTTAATACCAGCTGACATTGCTGTTGCGGCTGCAGCAGAATCCGTAACATTTTGATGAGGATCTTCCGGATATGTCTTTTGTTGGCCTACTAAATATTTATCAAATTCCGTTTGCTCTACCTCTTTTGTTGAAGGGTTGTCCTTTAAATAACGATAGGCTGAAGTATAGGATACGCCCATTCCGTCGCCAATTAAGAAAATAACATTCTTAATTTCTGCATTGTTATGTACCGTTTCTTTAGCTTTAACATCGTTAGTTGCTGTACTGAACAAGGCTCCGAAAGCTACTGAAGATAGAACTGCCATTGGCAGGATTTTTCTCTTAAGTTTGGTTTTAAACAAAATAATTTCCTCCCCCGATTTATGCTGGATTTCTTTTAAAATATAAAACATTATTATTAATCTACTATTAATAAGATGTAAAGATTTTGTATTTCATATATTAATAGCCTTAAAACATATTGTTTAATCACAAAATTAACATAAAGAGTGTTTATCAAATCATATTGATGAATCGGTTATAATCGCCTATCCAGAATAAAATCTGTCCGATGAAAGCAGGAATAATCAGGATTCGCATTGATTTATGGTTTAAGATGTTATTAAAGGAGTGAGCGCTATGGAATGGGTTGAATCATTGCAAAAGGCTATTGATTATATGGAGGAACATTTAACAGATTCCTCATTATCCATTGAAAACATCGCAAAACAAGCAAATGTATCAGAATTTCATTTCCAGCGGATATTTTCCATCTTAACAGACATCTCAACAGGAGAATATATCCGCCGCAGACGATTGACACTCGCAGCCCAAGAACTATTGAATACAAATAGTAAAGTCATTGATATCGCCTTTAAATATGGCTACGAAACTCCAGAAGCTTTCACGAAGGCATTTCGCCGGCAGCATGGAATGACACCGAGCCAAGTCCGAACAAATAGCGGAATGCTGAAATCATATAACCGCCTGATGATCCAGGTGAGTCTAAAAGGAGCGGAACCGATGAATTACAAAATTATCGAAAAAGACAGTTTTCAAACGGTTGGTGTCAAAAAAGAGTTTTCCTGTGTCAATGGAGAGAATCTGCGAGGGATCCCTAAAATGTGGGAGGACATCAATGAAGATGGAACAGATAATCAATTAATTGAACTAAATAATGGAGAATTAAAGGCATTGCTCGGTATATGCGTGGATAAACGCTGTCAGCAGCCAGGTCTAATCGATTATTGGATTGCCGCTGATTCTACTAGCGACGTGCTAGATGGTTTATCCGTGCTTGAGATTCCGAAATCAAAATGGGTGGTATTTGAAGTACACGGGGCCATGCCCGACGCCATCCAAAAGGTGTGGAAGCAAATCTTCACAGAGTGGTTTCCATCCAATCCGTATGAACATGCCGGCACACCTGAAATGGAAGTGTATTTCAGTGGTGATGCTTGGAGCCCTGAGTACTACTCAGAAATTTGGATCCCGATTAAATAACGGTGGGGATGTTTCTTATTATTTTGGACTTTTTATTAAAGGTATTCTAAAAAGAAGCTGACTCAACAGGGGCGTTGGTCAGCTTTTTGTTATCGATTTGTTTTTAGTGGTTATTTTTACTGTTTTACTGCCAATGGACGCACTACTTTTTATAAAGTTATTTACCACCAGTAAGCAACTTCGTATGCATTTGTTTGACCCTGTGCACCCTGAAGCGGTGTTTGAACGACATGCTCAGATAATGCTGTGTCATGGCATTCGTCCATTCAGTAACTTCCTTGACATACTTTTTCGGTCTATTCCAGCAGGTCCCTCCGGTTTTAAGGTCCCTCTTCACTGCCTTTAGCTTGTTACTTGAAGAAGAAATGTATTAATATTGATAAAAAATTGGTTCATTTGGGGTTACATTTTTGATAATTGCAATATCTTTTTCCATTGTATTAGTCACAAAGAAATCCGTTCCTCAGTTACCTGAATGGAACACGAGCACCACACCTTTATGAAAATTAACTGTATATACCCAAATTTCGTGACTAAAATAGTCTTATTCTGTTATTTTTATATTTTTGATTATTTTCACGATCATCCTTGCAGCGACACTATGCCCGTAAAATTGATTGACCGTTCCTGTAAAGTATAGATCAGTCTTCGGATGGTAAAATGAAAAAGCACCTGTCTGCCCCCAATGCCCAATTAATCCATTTTTCAATTCTTTAATAGATATGGGCTGACTTGCAATCCCAACACCATAAAAGAATAATCCTGGGCCAATAAGAATTTTCCAATCTTTAAGCTCATTGAAATATTTTTTTGGAAAGAAATGTCCATTGATAAATGCCTTTAAAAATATCATAGATTCCTTCGCTGTCGATACAATGCCTCCTTCCGGCCCTATTGATGACATATATTTAGGTAGGGAGATTTCCTTATCTTTGTAATAAATAGGGGCTGGTCGTATATCCTTCACATCTTCATATAAGTACGTATCCTCTAATTTTAGTTTCTCAAAAATAAATTTCTTAAAAACCGTATGGATGTCTTTCTTTGTTATCGTTTCAATAATCTTACCTAAAAGCTGATAATTTGTATCGGAGTATTGAGCCTTTTTACCAGGAGCAAATTTAGGTTTCTTTTGTTTTACACTTGCTATTGTTCTTTCAAATCCCCAACTCTGATCTATTCCTGATGTTAATTCTCCCACCACATCAGAGGAAAAGTAATCAGGTATTCCTGATGTATTGGACATTAAATGTTTGATTGTTATATCTTTGGAATGGTCTATGCCTTTAAATAGGTGGAGTTCATGTAGAATTTCATCAGAAAAATATTCAGAGATTTTATTTTGGAGATTCAGACATTTCTCTGATCTTAGTTTTAGTATGACAGCCGTGACGTATAATTTTGTTACACTTGCAACAAAATATGGTTTATCTGTAGTTAGATTTCCAGCTCCGTATAATAGCGATAAAGAGTTATCTCCACTTTCGACACATAATACAGCACCATATATGTTTTTCTTTGATACTGCAGTTGACACTAATTCATCAACAAATGAGGGAGCAATTGTTGTTAACAATTATAATACCTCCTCTATTCACAACGGCACTTTATCTTTATATTTCATATTTTAAAAATAAATCCTTCAAGTATCAAAAAAGTTCATGATGGTTCTTCATCTAAAGATTTATATTCATATCCTCATTGCTTATAACCATAATAGATAGCATTACTCTCGTTTAACTAGTTTAAGTATTAAATTTCACAAATGGTCTTTAATCAGATTCCTTACTCTTTCAGTTTTCCCCACAATTTGGTCCAAAAATGAAAAAGAGTGCTTTATCTTTGTAGGAACTTTGAATATGCAACTTTGATCATAAACATATTTGAGCAATAATGACAAGAGATTGCTAAGTATATAGCTTTGAGCAGTCTGTAGAGTTAGAAGACAGTTCGGACAGCACTGTTTCTATACCTCTAACCACCGGACTGTTTTTTCTTCATGGTTGTGCCCAGTATGATCAAGGCAACATAGATGACGATGGCAACCGAATCTAAGAAAGTATCCGTAAGAGCAGAAACATCAAGTAATGCTGTTACGCCAAGAATGACCATCAGTCGGACGATTAGGATCGACGTAATCATCCATGCCGCAAACCGGATCTTAGATCGCTCACTTTGGAATGACATGAAAATGAACGCGATGCCGAAAACCAGATTTTCCGCTGTTATAATGTGCCAAACATACGTAAATACCGTTCGAGTATCCATGGAAATCGCACTAATGTCGAGCGTCGGCAGCACGGCGGATTGCCCGTTCCATACATGCGTGACGGCAAACAGTATCGCAAGAACGCCTGCAATCAGATAATAAAAATTCTTAACCTTCATATTGATCACACCCCTCCTTGGAAATTCCCGGTTCATTCTCTCGGAATCCATGTATAGCTCGCGGAAGAAT
Organism: Neobacillus kokaensis; assembly: GCF_014656545.1. Taxonomy (GTDB): domain Bacteria; phylum Bacillota; class Bacilli; order Bacillales; family Cytobacillaceae; genus Neobacillus; species Neobacillus kokaensis. The sequence goes on along the minus strand of NZ_BNDS01000018.1, from coordinate 2,411 downwards.
TCCCAACCATTTGTTGCTTTCGTTATTAAAGCCTTAACGTTTCAGCTGCCATGTTAAGCATCCGATTGACCTTTTCTAGATGGTTAATCTTCTTGCGCCTTCGCAGTAGTGAGGGTTGATCGTCGTTTCTCATGCTTCTTTTTCTTTTAAACCTTGAGTTAAAAGAAAAGCATGGAAATTTTTCCTCCTAGTTCATTCTCTTTAGTTAATTTGCGAGTTAGTGAGAAATTAAGTTCCATTTTCATTAATTCTTCTCCAACTAACCCCCTCCTTTAAGTTACATTTATTCATAATCTCACACCATTATTAACATAATTATCTAGCCCCGTTTAAATGGCCGGATTGCTGAATAACATTTTTAAAATTAGAGGACCTTAGTAAAGAATATTTTTTTAGAAAAGAACTTATCTAACATTTAATAATTATGTCATGTTGGGAAAAAAAGTCCTTTACTCAGGAGAGGGCCAAACCTAATTTTATAAAGGAGACAATTTATTTAATAAAGAGATGATGAAAAAGCATGGCAGTGTGTTGTAAATAGGCTATGTTTGTATAAAACGTAATCCGATAAAGGGTAAACAAAACAGAAATGGTTATATCGGAAGTCCGATATAACCCTAGTTGTATTTATATCTTTTTTGTATAGTTAACCCTTCACACCTGACATAGTAATTCCTTCTATAAAGTATTTTTGAAGGAATCCAAAGAGAATCATTGGGATAAGGACAATTAAACAAGAGCCCGCCATCTGCAAGGCGTAGTTTTGACCAGCCTCTAATTGGAAATATTCTAACCCTACTGTTACTAATTGTTTTTCAATATCAGAAATAAAAATAAACGGATTCACAAAATCATTCCAAGTCCAAATAAAAGTGAATAGAGCCATAGTAATTAATACAGGTACAGAAAGAGGGAGCATGATCTTGAAAAAAATCCGAATATGCGATGCCCCATCAATGATTGCTGCTTCTGTTAAATCTTTGGGTATAGACATAAAAAACTGACGTAAAAGAAAAATAAAAAACACATCAAAAGTTGCGGGTAAAATAATTGCCCATTGCGTATTATTTAGACCCAGATAACCATATAATAAAAACCTTGAAACAATTGTTGTATCCGGAGGAATCATCATCGAGCAGAGTAACAATAGAAATAATATATTTTTGCCACGGAAGTTAAGCCTTGCAAATGCATACGCTGCCATCGTTACAAAAATACCCCGGAATAAAACCGTTAAGACAACTACTTGGATGGAATTCCAATACCATTGAAAATAAAATTCATGATTGAATATCGTTTTGTAATTTAGTGTGAATATTTTGTCGGGAATAATTTGCATTGGATTGACAAAAACATCAGCTGGTGCTTTGAAAGAAGCTGAAATCATAAAAATGAAAGGAACGACCATAAGGAGACCAATCATTATCATGAAAGCGTTAAAAGAAACCTTTTTTAATAATGTACCCATCGTTTTTGCTCCTTCCATTGAAAAATGGTAATTACTAGCACGATAATAAATAAGACAATCGCTTGTGCAGACGCATAACTATAGTGATTTAACGAAAATGCTTCTTCATAAATATTTAAAGAAATGACACGTGAGGCATTGCCAGGCCCACCATTTGTAAGCATCCTGACGGTAGCATAGTTTTGAAAAGACCCAATAATACTTGTAATTAATAGAAAAAAAGTTGTTGGCGAAATAGAAGGTAATGTAACATTTATCATTTTTCTCCACACGGAGGCTCCATCAACTTCAGCTGCTTCATAAAGGGATCGATCCACACCTTGTAATGCAGCTAAAAAGACGATTGTTTGAAAAGCTAAGTTCTGCCAAACATTGATAATTGCAATCGTTGGTAATGCTGTTTTAATCCCGTTTAACCATAAAGGAGGATTTTCAATACCAATTTTAATCAGTATTTGGTTGATTGGGCCATCATACGGATTCAATAAAATTGACCATACAATAGCTACTGCGACTACGTTGGCCACATATGGTATCAGAATCATTGTACGGGTTATTCCTCGAAGTGCAAATGCGCGATTAAGCAACATTGCTAATAAAAAGGAAAAGATTAGGACTCCAGGTACATAAATCAATGTATAATAAAAGCTGTTTAAAAAGGCACTCATAGCGATCTTGTCACGAAGTAAATGAATATAGTTCTCAAATCCGATAAAATTGGCTTCACTCAACGGTTTTAAGGTATTGTAATCCATAAAGCTAATGACAAACGAATAAATAATTGGAAAAATATTAAATGTTAAAAAACCAATTAAAAAAGGAAGAATAAATAATACTGCTGCTCCCTTTTCCTGGTAGGGCAATAATCTTATTCGACTCATTATTCCTTGTTTCAGTTCTTTATCCATTCTTTTCATTATAAATCTCCTCGTATATTAGTAGT
>NZ_BNDS01000017.1 GCF_014656545.1 Neobacillus kokaensis | reverse complement strand
AGTGCACATTGGAGCGTCCAATGAGCGCGTGAGCAAGGAAAATCACGGATGAAGTGCACATTGGAGCATACAAAAAAGCGGGGCAACAATAAGCAATCGTGTAATCCCGAAAAAAGGACAACCGATCACAAAGAGTTGTCCTTTTATCCATTATTAATTCTTATTCTGTTCCCTACTAGTTTTTCTGTACTTTCGGACGGCGCTCTTTTTTCATGTAATGAAACAGAAGAACGTCCCTTCATCTAACAATTGTCATTTCATACCCCGCTATGTTTTTTTTGAAAGCCTATGAAAATACCAAATATTGTGGATATACCAAGTGAGTATTTTGAGTAATCATGGTAGCATATTTACGAGGCAGTGAGTAATATAGAAAACGAAAATCACCACGGGAAACGGAGTTGTTCAGGACAGGATGAGACGAATTAATTTTAATGACAATTGGCGCTTTCAACGGGAGATAAGCACCAGTTTAAGAGAAGCACAGAAACCTAGTTTTAACGATCATTCCTGGCGGCAATTGAGTCTGCCGCATGACTGGAGTATTGAATTAGATTTTAACAAAGATTCACTTGCAACACATGAAGGCGGCTATTTGGACGGCGGTGTCGGCTGGTATCGAAAAACCTTTACCGTGCCATCTGCGATGGAGGGGAAGCGGATCTCCCTTGATTTTGATGGGGTTTATATGAACAGCACCACCTATTTAAATGGCGAAGAGCTGGGGACCTATCCTTTTGGTTATAATGCTTTTTCCTATGATATTACGGACAAGCTTTTTATGGACGGCAGAGAGAATGTTCTCGCTGTGAAAGTCGATAACACCCAGCCGAGCAGCCGCTGGTATTCAGGAAGCGGAATCTACAGAAATGTCTATTTAACCGTGACCAATCCGGTTCATGTAGCAAGATACGGGACGTTTGTCACAACGCCTGATTTGGAAAGCGCTTATGCTGCAAGAAAAGCGGAGGTAAACATCAAAACCAAAATCAACAATGACTCAGATGCTGCGGTACAGGTGAAGGTGAAGTCCACGATCTACGATACAGACGGCAAAGAGGTGGCTAGCGTAGTGTCGCAGGAAAAAACTGCTGCTGCGGGTACGACAGCACATTTTGAAGACAACACAGTGATCGAAAATCCGGAGCTATGGAGCTTGGATAATCCTTATCGATACAAGCTTGTCACAGATGTTCTAATTGGCGGCGAAACGGTAGATACATATGAAACTCGCTTTGGTGCGAGGTTTTTCAAATTTGATGCAAACGAAGGGTTTTCACTAAACGGAAAGCCAATGAAGCTGTATGGTGTTTCCATGCACCATGATTTAGGTGCGTTAGGAGCTGCAACTAATGCACGGGCTGTGGAAAGGCAGCTGCAAATCATGAAAGATATGGGTGTTAATGCCATAAGGGGCACCCACAATCCTGTTTCTCCAGAGTTTCTTGAGGCCGTCAATAACCTAGGGCTGCTTTTGATTGAGGAAGCCTTTGACTGCTGGAGCCAGTCAAAGAAGACCTATGACTATGGGAGATTCTTCACCAGATGGGCGGAGCATGACGTAAAAGAAATGGTCGACCGCGGAAAGAATGAACCTTCGATTATCATGTGGTCGATTGGAAATGAAATTTATGACACAACAAGCCCTTCTGGAGTAGAAACGGCACGTAATTTAGTTCGCTGGATCAAAGAAATAGACACAACAAGACCGACTACGATTGGCGAGGATAAAACCAGGGGCGATAAGGTAAATGTCACACCAATCGACCCTAATATTCTAGAAATATTCCATACTGTCGATGTGGTCGGATTGAACTACAGCGAGAACAATTATGTAGGATATCATGAGCAGCATCCAAACTGGAAGCTGTATGGCTCGGAAACATCTTCCGCTACACGTTCGCGGGGAGTCTACACCCACCCATATGAATATAATCTTGGTACAAAGTATGATGATCTGCAGCAATCCTCCTATGATAATGATTATGTACCATGGGGACGGACGGCTGAGGACGCCTGGAAATCTGACCGCGATTTGAAGCATTTTGCAGGACAATTTATTTGGACAGGCTTTGATTATATTGGCGAGCCGACACCTTATTATGATTCTTATCCGGCAAAAAGTTCATACTTTGGGGCTGTTGATACAGCTGGTTTTCCAAAGGACATTTTTTACTACTACCAAAGCCAGTGGAAAAAAGAGCCGATGGTCCATCTGCTGCCGCATTGGAATTGGACCGAAGGGGAACCGGTCCGCGTACTCGCTTATACGAACGCCCATCAGGTTGAACTTTTTCTTAATGGAAAATCATTAGGGGTACGAGGCTATGAAAATAAGAAAACCTCTTGGGGCGCACCATATAAAGAAACTAAAGACGGAAAAACCTATCTAGAGTGGGCAGTGCCTTTTAAAGCCGGGACATTAGAAGCCGTAGCCATGGACGAAAACGGCAAGGAAATTGCCCGTGATCAGGTGACAACTGCGGGTGCACCAGCCGCTGTCAAATTAACGGCCGATCGTAAGGTAATAAAAGCAGACGGAACAGATTTATCGTTTATTACCGCAGAAATTGTGGACAGTAAAGGGAATGTGGTTCCAAATGCGGATCACCTGATCCAGTTTCACCTGTCTGGCCATGGTGAACTTGCCGGCGTTGATAATGGAGACGCAGCTAGTGTTGAACGATACAAGGATAATAAGCGCAAGGCTTTTAGCGGCAAAGCGTTAGCGATCGTTCAATCTAATAAGCTTGACGGAAATATTACATTGCATGCGTCTGCAGAAGGGCTCTCAAGCGGCAACGTGACCATTTTCACCACGGCCTCTGCCGACCAGAACAGCATCACCATTGCAGGGATAGATGAGGTAAATGTTTTGGTCGATTTCAATGTGGTGCCAGAGCTGCCTTCGCAGATTAAAGTGTATTACAGTGATTCCACTGTTGAAATGAAACCTGTGACATGGGATGCGGTCGACCCCAATCTTCTTAACACTGCCGGAAAAATTATTGTCGAGGGTACTGTGGAAGGAACTGACAAAAAGGCAAAGGCACTATTGATTGTTAAAGGCAATGGGCAGGAAAACTCTGAGTACAGGATTGATCTTTTCTCGCCAGATCCAAAGCTAATTTCTACTGAGCTGACAGTAGAGAAGACGAATATCATGGAAGACGATTTCATCGATATAAAGGTAATCGGACAGCTAGAAAACAAGGAAGTTGTGGATTTATCTAACTTCATGCCAATCTATGAATTCGACTGCGATATTATTAAGATTGAAGGAAATAAGCTGTATGCGCTTGAAGAAGGCCTGGTCAAGGTAACAGCTGCGGTTACTTATAAAGGGAGGACCGTTACCTCACCTGAAATGATGTTGAAGATAACGAAAAACCCTGTCCCTAAAACCATTACGCACATCGATTCAATTACAGTGGTAGCTGGCAAAGGGGAAGCACCGGTTCTTCCTGCAACGGCAGTGGCTCATTTTGACAGGGGAATGCCGCGAGATGTCAAGGTTAAGTGGGAAATAGTAAATCCGGCTCTTTATCAAAATCTAGGTGAATTTACGGTATCAGGTGATGTCGAAGGGACAGAAATCAAGGCCCAGGCAAAGGTGATGGTTAGATCTGCATTAGCGATTGAAACAATCTCAATGGCTGTATTGCCAAATCAAAAACCTGAACTGCCTCAAAAAGTAACGGTGTATTATAGTGATGGAACGGAAGAACAGGCTGATGTGGATTGGGACGCTATGCCATCAGCGGAATTGAAAAGTGAGGGAGTAGTTAAGGTAAAAGGCTCTGTAAAGGGTGTGGACCTGAAAGCAACGGCACAGATTAGGGTGACCTCAGAAGTTGGCGGGGTACAGAATATCAGCCGGGCGAAAAATGGCTACGAATATCCGAAAGCGGAAGCATCCTTCACAAACACAGGCCCAGGATCAAATGACCGGATTGAAGCAATCAACGATGATGTTATCTCCTATGATGCCGAGCCGCATAATCGCTGGACGAATTGGCAGCCTACACCGCGGCCAGGAGATTGGGTTTCCATTACCTTTGGCGACAGCAAGCCTAGAAAATATGATATAGACAGTATGGAGATTCACTGGTATGAGGATCTTGGTACATCGTCTCCAGCTTATTTTAGGATTCAATATAAATCAGGCGATGAATGGAAGGATGTCTCTGGATTAAAGACTAATCCATCGAATACGGTATTACGTCAAGCTAACGTCTATACCTTTGATAAGGTGAGAACCTCAGCGATCAGAGTCGATATGACAGCTAAAACTGGAAAGAGCTTAGCCATCACCGAGATCAAAGTATTTTCCAAGTGGGCGAAGGCGCACACACATCCAATGGTGACGGACATTAAGCTAGGCGATCTAAGCATTCTCGATGATTTTAGTAAAAAAGGTGACAACAACGAATTAACTTTCCAGGTCAAAGACCCAAGAGACATACCAGAAATTAAGGTAAAGGCAGAAGACAACACAAGCATAACAATAATACCAACATTCACGGCCCCATCCACCGCAAAAATAATCGCTAAATCGGAGGATGGCATGAAAGTGGAGATTTACAACATTCGTTTTACAGAATGAAACACAGAAACGGTGCTGCTGTTTCATAAGAGGAAATAGTAATGCTTGTACGTTTCGGGTATAGAAAAGGAATCATTTGCCCCAAACTAAAAAAAAAAGTCAGCTTAGTTAATGGGGTTATGAAGATGAATGCATACTTTCAATTTCATTCAAAACTGGATTCGTTTCGTCTTTTTTCAATGGAACATCTTGTGACTATAGCGATTATTATCATTCTTTGCATTCTTCCGTTTGTCACACGTAATCAATATAAGAAGGATGGGAAACGAAGGTTATTTCGTTTCCCTCTTGCTTTTCTTTTACTGATTTCTGATGTTTTGCAACATCTTTGGCTGGTAGAGGAGAATGCTTGGTCCATAAAACGCGATTTGCCTCTGCATTTGAGTGATCTAGTTGTCATACTGGCGATTATCATGCTGCTCACCAAAAGTAATAAACTTTTTCAATTCATGTATTTTGCAGGGATTGGCAGTTCCATTCAGGCGATCTTAACGCCCAATCTTGGCAGGTATTCATTCCCGCACTTTCAATATATTGAATTTTTTATATCACATGGAGGAGTAATTCTCGCTTGTATGTTCATGATTGCGGCCTTTAACTACCGGCCAACCATTCGAGCCCTATGGGTAACCGTCCTTATTGTGAACCTGTATGCGGCATGTGTCTTTTTCCTAAATAAGTTACTGGGATCCAATTACCTCTACATCATGAAAAAACCAAAAACCCCTTCGCTTCTGGATTATCTTGGCCCATGGCCATGGTATCTTCTTTCGATGGAGATCGTGATGATAGTGAGTTTTTATATACTTTATATTCCGTTTTGGAGGAAAATTAGGGATAGTTCAGGTGTTTCATGATGAATGGGAATTGTACGATCTCAATTGTTAATTGCGGAAAGCTATATCTGCAATTATGAACAGGATATCTGCAATTTACGAAAATGGCTGAGTTTTGAAAAAGGATATTAGCAGTTTTCTGAAGCCGAGATTTCAGTTAGGACGATTCTCTTGCATCCTATATGGCGGAAGTACAAGAATCGTCCCCAAGTTTTATTTAAAGCCCTTTACATTGTCCTGTGAGCGAGCCTTCTATTTTATTTGGTGCTCCGAAGTCGTTGGCTGTTGAGCTGTTTCCCTCACATTGTATTTTTCCATTGACTGAGTTTCCGGACATAATTGGTCCGTATTCGCCGAATTGTTTATTGGCAGATACTTGGCTGTTGTCAGCGAGTGTGAGTCCGCCATTTAAGGTGTTTCCAGCTAATGTCACGTTGCTCGCGGTACCAGTAATGTTAGTTTTGCCGTTTACAGTTGTACCAAAAAGCTGGATGTTCTTTGCCTTGTCAGCTTTCAAGCCGCCATTAATCGTACTATTAAAGATAACCAAGGATGCCCCTTTTTTGACCGTAACACCTCCGGAAACCATTGCATTTTCTAAGCAGGTGACTCCCTCTGTAACAACTAGTCCGCCATTTTGCTTACCTGTGACAGTTGTTGAGCAATCAGGCGTCTCTCCAGGTAAAACAGTAACCTTAAAACTTTCCGCATTTCCAATGTTGCCGGTAGCGTCGATGGCACGGTGCTCGACAGTGTGTGTGCCGAAGCCAGGCACAAATGGACCGCCAGGATCTCCCGCCTTATAGGACTGCTCAAATGATGCTTTTGACAAGCCGCCAGTTCCTAGGTTGCCATATGTTAATGCTTTAATATCAGTACCGGAATGGGTGAACTTGAAAGGAGTGCCCTTAGGCTTCTCTGGGAATCCAAAGTAATTGTACCAGCCGTCTCGGTCCAAGCGGAACTCTCCTACGATAAATCCTTTTTGATCATCTACAGGGTTGAGCAGCATATCAAACTCGTTAAAATAAACGTTGTGTTCAACATCGCCGTCCAACGTAACAAGCGGCTCAGATAATGTTCGGGGCGCTGTTGGCAGACCATTATCGACCGTCCAGTTTATTGTTTCTGAAGGACCAGTTGGATTGGTAGGGTCTGTTATGGTTGCTTTTAACTGTGAAGTTCCTTTCGGTAATTCGAATTTACCAAGATCAAGCAGCCGGCTATTTTTGGTGTTTTGCACTATTTTTCCATTAAGCTCCCAAGTAACGTCGAGAACGCGGTCGTTCGGTTTGGTCGTTTCAACGAAAGCAACCTCATTATTTGCTAATGGATGATCCGTGACGGACGTATAAGTAAATTTTACCTCAACCTCTGTTTTTTGAAGCGGTTTTCCAATTGTCCACTCACGTGCCTGTGTCATCCTAGAGCCATTTAAGTAGTTGGAATCGCGTACAAAATCAGTTTGATCTTTTACCGTGACCTTAACCTTATCACCAGCTTGAACATTCAGGTCAGCCAGCTTGAGATGGCGGCTATTATGCATATTCTTAACCTCTTTGCCGTTAACTTCCCACGTTACATCAAGGATATGGAACCTAGGGTGCATAGTTTCCACCCATACCACATCTTTAGGACCGACTTCGCCGACTGGAGTTGAAGCTAATGGCATTGCTCCGGCATTACGCATCCCGGTAATCCGTTGAGTCATTTGTTCGCGGCCAACCTGATCGAAATAGAAGCCAGTGTGGCGCATCATGGAATGCTCACTTGGACGCCAGACGTTGGAGCTGTAATATACGCCGCTTTCATGCCCGTCTTGGTCGGCAGCACGAATGGTTCCGCCTGATTCACTTTCCTCTCCAAGCCAGCGCCACCATTTAGTTTGTTTTTCAATCATTTGACTGGACGTCAGCCGGGTATGATGATTGGAGCTAGGCTCTCTTTCGGGATGCAGACCGCCTGGAACACCGCGATCATAGTAAGCGTATTCATCCTGCAGATTACCAAGTGAGTGGCCTAATTCATGTAAAGATACTAACGGACCTTGTGGGCTGCTGCCAGTGGTTGTAGCATGAACGCCGCCAATGCCGCCGTATGTGAATGTATTGGCGATTGCTAGTGTTTGAATATTTTGAGCATTAGAAGGTATGCCTAGTTGAGGAGCTACATAGTTGGTAAGAATATTGTTTCGTGCTTCGGTTCCGCCCGTACCATACGTAACACCGCGGGCAAGCTTGTCCGCTGGGCATTGGCTGGCAAACTGAAGATTAAAAACAGTGTCCCGACGGACGTTTCCGTCATCCGGGTCGCAACTGATTCCGGAATCTTTTGATGGGGTCTGGACCATGTAAACATTGAAGTAATAACGATAACTGCGGAAGGGCTCTACACTCCACTGGACATTTAGGTTTCTTTCAACATCCGCTTGGAATTTGTCCATTTCTTCAGCGGTGTAGCCATCGCCCAAAATAATTAGATTAAGCCGATCCTTCGCCGGACCTGTTACTTGCAAGGGAATAATATTTACGTCCCCAACTTTAAGTTCCTTTGCTGCATTGGTCTGTTGAAGCTGCTGCTGTTGCTGCAATTTCGGTACCGCATCTTGTGCCTCGGCGCTTATATCCTTCGTGGTAAAACCAGTCCCAGAAACCAGCAGTGCAGCACTCAGCACACTTGACCAAAGCAATGATTTTCTCTTAACCATTTAACCCCGCCCTTCATAAAAAAAAGATTTGGCCATGCCAAATCTATTCTGTCACAGAATGTAAACTATTTCCATAAATATTTTGATTTTTCTGAAAAATAGTGCAAAAGACCTGAAATAAAAAGAATGAGGACAGCCCTCATCCTTCCTAAGCCGTTGTATCTTACTTGTGTGGGCACCGGAAAACGGCCACTTATCCATTGATGAAGCAAGCTTATCAGACATACGAATTAACGATTTAAAAGAAACAGGTGACAATATGACACCAGCTGCAAAATGGAAAATTTAGCATTGAAAGGTGCATGGGGACGGTTCAGTCCTCATGCTTCTTTTTGTAGACAAATCCCCTGAATAAAGGTAGTTGGAATTCATATAAACGCCATGAGGACAGTGCCCCCACCAAAAAGACAGTCCCTGTCCTCATAAACCTTCGATGAGGACAGTTGCTCCACAAAAAGGGCAGTCGGGGTTCTCATAAACGCTGCATGAGGACAGTTGCTCCACAAAAAGGGCAGTCGGCTTTCTCATAAACACTTCATGAGAACAAATCCCAAACGAAAATCTAAGCCTCAGTCCTCGTAGACGCTCCATGAGAACAGTTCCCCCCAAAAAATGCAGTCCCAGTCCTCATAAACGCACTATAAGGAAAAATCCTTTACAAGTCTCAAACCGTCCACTTGTTTCATCAGTACAACACACTATAAGTTCGGCATCACTTTCCTAGCGCCTAAGAAGAGCCATGTGGCTAAGACGAATGGCATGGTTAGTGCTGGGAGGCCGTATGGCAGGAGCCATGCGCTGAGTCCTGCTGTGATGGGAACAGTCAGGCAGGCTGCAATGATGCCGGATTGTAGCGCATAACGATGGTGTTGATTTTTAAACACTGCTGATACGGCGATGATTGTTAAAATGGCGTTGTACCCGTAAAGCCCCAACACGATTAAAGCATGTTCCCCGCCTAATACGTAGGCAATGATGATGGCTGCTGCGTTACCGATAACTGCGTATAAACCAAGTTTCCTTCCACCCCAAAATACGGCAATAAATATAAGGATGCCAGACATGGTATTATCTAGGAAAAATACTTGCCCAATCCCATGAAAAATACCGTCCAATAGATTGACTTTCCCGGTAATATTTAATTCCCAGTGTGTTAAATCTTGAGGTACTAAAGAAGAACTTAATGTAAGAGCTTTTAACTTATAAGCAGCAAGCAGGATAAACCATGTCAGAACAATAAAAGGAAATGTCAATATAGGTATTTCCGTGTTTTTCATAAAATGCATCATGGCTGCGGTAAAAATGGCAGCCACGGCAGCTCCAGCTAAAGCGATGATCCACGTATAGGAACCATTTATAAATAGTGCCAATGCCATTCCTGTCAGGACAGAATTATAACCTAGCAAACCTTGATTAATAGATTCCTCATTTGCTCCTCCAAACTTTCCGACTAAAGTTCCGATGACCGCCGATAAAAAAGCAATAACCCCTAAGTAAACAGAAGAAATCATGATGGCAATAAGGATTAGCAATCCAGTAATGACATTTTCAATCAAAATAACTTGAGAGATTCCTTTAAGAGACGCTGATAGAAAAGAAGCAACCTTTCCATCCATAATACCGGGTTTGTCTGTTTCCATAAATCTTAAGCTCCTTTCAGATTCCAATTCTCGGATAATTACATATATTTTTACATACATATATTTTTATATATATAAAATTTGATATATGTATAGTACGATGATATAGTATTCTCCATAGGGAATCAATCGGGTTTTTATTCAAATTATTCATAATTAACATAAAACACCTTTCATCCAGCCATTTATGAATGAATATCAAACTTCATTGGTTCCTTTTACAAAATAACCCTTTTAACATCATTCGAGAGGGTTATTTTTCATATCTTACATTTGAAAAATAAGGAGGCATTTCTATGAAGCTATTACCACGCGAAATTGACAAGCTCATGATTGTCGTTGCGGCAGATCTTGCCAAGCGGAGAAAAGACAGAGGATTGAAGCTGAATTACCCAGAAGCAGTCGCCCTTATCACTTATGAAGTATTAGAAGGTGCACGGGATGGCAAAACCGTTGCCCAATTGATGGAATATGGAACAACCATTTTATCACGTGAAGATGTTATGGAGGGTGTTCCAGAAATGATTCATGATATTCAAGTTGAAGCAACCTTTCCTGATGGAACAAAACTTGTGACTGTACATAGTCCAATTAAATAACAAGTGATGGGAGGCAAAATAACATGATACCGGGACAATTATTTTTAAAAGAAGAAGATATTATCATTAATGCCGATCGAACTACATCTAAACTTACGGTCATCAATACTGGGGACCGTCCGGTTCAGGTAGGATCGCATTTTCATTTTTTCGAAGTAAATGAAGCTCTTCAATTCAATCGTGAGGAAGCGTATGGCAAACGGCTTAACATTCCAGCAGGCGCAGCGGTTCGTTTTGAGCCTGGCGATGAGAAAGAAGTTGAATTAATAGATTACGCAGGGGAACGCCGCGTTTACGGATTTAACAATAAAGTGGATGGATCTTTGGAAAAGGGGTGCAGCAAATGAGTTTTAAAATGACTAGAAATCAATATGCTCAAATGTATGGTCCGACTACAGGGGATTCGATTCGTTTAGCAGACACAGACTTAATCATTCAGGTTGAGAAAGACTACACCACGTATGGGGATGAAGTTGTATTTGGCGGCGGAAAGGTTATTCGTGACGGAATGGGGCAGCACCCGCTTGTCACACGGGGCGATGGAATTGCGGATGTCGTTATTACGAATGCCGTTATTCTAGACTACACAGGCATTTACAAGGCCGATATCGGCATCCGTGACGGAAAAATTGCCGGCATCGGTAAAGCGGGTAATCCATTAATCATGAACAATGTGGATATTATCATCGGCGCAGGTACAGAAGTTATTGCCGGGGAAGGAATGATTGTTACTGCTGGCGGTATTGATACCCACGTTCACTTTATTAACCCGGAACAAATCCGAACAGCATTAGCTTCAGGGCTGACCACACTTGTTGGCGGCGGAACAGGCCCTGCTGCAGGTTCAAAGGCTACTACTGTAACCCCTGGTGAATGGCATGTTCACCGGATGCTTGAAGCAGCAGAAGGAATGCCAATCAATGTTGGATTTACTGGTAAAGGCCAGGCTGCTACAGAAGAGCCGCTGGCAGAGCAGGTACGTGCGGGTGTTATCGGCCTGAAGGTGCATGAAGACTGGGGAGCAACTCCATCGGCGCTTGATAATGCCCTAAAGGTAGCTGAAAAATATGACGTACAGGTTGCCCTTCATGCAGATACTCTAAACGAAGCGGGCTTTATGGAAAATACCATGGCCGCTCTAAAAGATCGTGTTATTCATATGTACCACACAGAAGGGGCTGGCGGAGGACATGCTCCAGACTTAATTAAATCTGCCGGTTATATAAATGTCCTGCCATCATCTACGAACCCAACTTTACCGTATACGGTGAATACAGTAGATGAGCACCTTGATATGTTAATGGTGTGTCACCACTTAAACCCATCAATTCCGGAAGATCTTGCATTTGCGGATTCACGGATTCGTAAAGAAACCATTGCTGCCGAAGATATTCTGCAGGATATGGGTGTTTTTAGTATGGTCAGCTCTGATGCCCAGGCAATGGGACGAATTGGCGAAGTGATCTTACGCACCTGGCAAACAGCCGACAAGATGAAAAAACAAAGAGGGCTGCTAGAAGGAGACAAGGAGCATGCCGATAATAATCGTGCAAAGCGATATGTAGCCAAATATACCATTAACCCTGCCATCACTCATGGTATTTCCGAATATGTTGGATCGATTGAAGTAGGCAAAATTGCCGACTTAGTAATTTGGGATCCTGCTTTCTTCGCTGTGAAACCAGAAATGGTTATTAAAAGCGGTTTTGTGGTTGAGAGCTTAATGGGTGATGCAAACGCATCGATTCCAACACCGCAGCCGGTTATTTATCGTCCAATGTATGGACAGCTTGGCAAGGCACTAGCCAGCACATCGGCAACATTTATTTCGCAGGCTGCTTTTGAAGATAAGGTCCATGAAAAGCTTGGCTTGCAAAAAATGATTCTTCCTGTTCGCGGCATTCGGAAATTAACGAAAAAAGATATGAAGTTAAATTCGGAAACACCTGAAATTACGGTCGATCCACAAACATATGAAGTACGAGTAAATGGGGAATTGATTACCTGCGATCCAGTTGATCGGGTATCAATGGGACAACGATATTTCCTATTCTAGAGGTGAAGGTTTTGATAGTTGAAAAAATCGTAACAAATATTGAACAAATGGATAAAGAAGAGGTGGCTAAGCGTCATAAGGAAAAAGTCTACCTTGAAAGCGCTCATTTAGTGAAACGAATTCAGCGTGTCACCACAGATCACGGTACAGAAATCGGCATTCGTCTAAAAGAGCCGCGTGACCTTGTTGCTGGTGATGTTTTATATTTGGATGATAAAAATATGATCATCATCGATGTGATTTCAGATGACTTATTGATTATTTGCCCGCGCAGCCTGAATGAAATGGGAACGATTGCCCATCAATTAGGGAATCGTCACCTGCCAGCCCAATTTGAAGGAGACGAGATGCTTGTTCAATACGACTATCTTGTGGAAGAACTACTACAAAACCTGCAGATCCCTTACAAACGTGAGGATCGCAAAGTAAAGCAAGCATTTCGTCATATAGGGCATAGCCATGACTGATCAAATTCTATCATTATTTCAGCTATGTGATTCGAATTTTCCGACGGGGGCATTTAGTCATTCGTATGGGCTTGAGAGCTATATTCAAGAGGATAAAGTTCATGATCAAGCCTCATTTCTTGAATGGCTTCATGCGTATGTTAACGAGCAGCTCATCTATTCAGATGGGCTTGCTTCCCGCCTCGTTTACGAGGCCTTAGAGAAGGAAGATGTGCAAAAGGTGTGGAAATTAGACCGGATGCTCACGGTACAAAATTTACCGCGAGAAACGAGAGAAGGAACGCAGCGAATGGGAGACCGAATGTTAAATCTCGTAGAATCACTCTATGATATTCCGGTTCTGTCAGTCTATCGGGAACGAATTAAGGCCAAGAAATCCTTCGGTCATCCTGTCATTGTTTTTACAATCGTTGGCCACCATCTAGGTGTTCCTAAATCAACCACCACCTTATATTATTTGTATTCTACGGTCTCAAGTCTTGTCCAAAATGCCGTGCGGGCGATTCCATTAGGGCAGACAGCTGGTCAGAAAAGTATTCAGGCGTTTCAAGGTGCATTAATCAAAGCAACAGAAAAGATTCAACAATTAGAGGAAGAAGATTTCGGGATTGTTTCACCTGGGCTGGAATTATCGCAAATGAAGCATGAACGAGTGAATATACGTATCTTTATGTCTTAATAGAAAGAGGAAGTGTTAGCAATGGAACCAATTAAAATCGGTGTCGGCGGACCTGTTGGTGCAGGTAAAACGATGTTAGTTGAAAAATTAACCCGCTATTTACAAGATGAAATTAGTATGGCAGTTGTAACAAATGATATTTATACAAAAGAGGATGCTAAATTCCTAATGAAAAATGGCGTGCTTCCGGCGGACCGCATTATTGGTGTTGAAACTGGCGGCTGCCCGCATACAGCAATTCGTGAAGATGCTTCAATGAACTTTGCTGCCATTAATGAATTAAAGGAAAAGCATCCGGATGTGGAATTGATTTTTGTCGAAAGCGGCGGGGATAACTTGGCAGCGACCTTCAGTCCGGAACTTGTTGATTTTTCCATTTATATAATTGATGTAGCGCAAGGGGAGAAAATTCCGCGTAAGGGCGGACAGGGAATGATTAAGTCTGACTTGTTTATTATTAACAAAACAGATTTAGCTCCATTTGTTGGTGCGAGCCTTGAGGTAATGGAATCAGATACGAAGGTGTTCCGCGGCAACAAGCCTTTTGTCTTTACGAATTTAAAAGATAATCAGGGGCTTGATCAAGTGATTGACTGGATTAAGAAAAATGCGTTATTAAAAGGGCTTGAATAAAATGGGCGATTGGACAGGTATTTTACGCTTAGGTACCGAAGCTAGAAACGGGAAGACCGTTGCCAATGATGTGTATTTCCAAGGGGCGTTTAAAGTTATGCGCCCCGTCTATCATGATGACTCAGGGCAGGCCTGTTATTATATCCTAAACCCGGGGGGGGGCTATTTAGACGGGGACCGCTATCAAATGAAGATTTCATTAGAGAAGCAGGCTAAACTAACCTTAACCACCCAATCGGCAACGAAAATATATAAGACGCCTCAGTCACATGCCTACCAAGAAGCTGAATTTCATTTAAAGGAAGGCAGCTATTTAGAATATATTCCCGATCCGCTTATCGGTTATCAAAACGCACGTTATAAACAAAAAAATGTGATATATATGGAAAAAGGATGTTCTCTCCTATACTCTGATATTATCACCCCGGGATGGTCTCCTGAAGGGGAACGATTTAGCTATGATACACTTCAGCTCATCAACGAAATTTATATGGATGATGAACTGATTGTCTATGATCATATTAAATTAAATCCAGCCTCGCAAAACATGGACGGTCTAGGCTTAATGGAGGGCTATTCTCATTTAGGATCAATGATCGTGATTGATGAAAAGGTGAGTCATGAACTTATCGATCGATTATATCAGGCTTTGCCTAATCACTTAAATGAATGTAAAATAGGAATATCGCAGCTGCCCGTTTCAGGATTTACTGTTCGGGTATTAGCTAATGCAACACAAGCAATCGAAAAAATATTTTCTGAGTTACATTCTATTCTAAGTCAAGAATGGTTTAGTAAGAAGCCTTGTTTTTTAAGAAAATATTAATGTTCATACCCCAGCAATTGTTTATGGTTGCTGGGTTTTCATTAGAAAAGAAGAGTAGAGGAGAAAAACTTAATGGATGCTACATTATTATCTGTTCTGGTATTGGGCTTGGTTTTGGGAATCAAGCATGCCATTGAACCAGATCATGTGATTGCTGTATCAACAATTGCCAGCCAGAGCAAAAAGTTATGGCAGGCTTCATTAGCCGGTGTATTCTGGGGGATTGGCCACACTGTAACATTATTTATCGTCGGTGTGATTGTTATTCTAATGAAGGGCGAAATACCGGAGAAGTGGGCAATGTCTTTAGAGTTTTTAGTAGGAATCATGCTTGTTTATCTTGGAATTAAAACGATGATTTCTTTTAAAAATATCCATATCCACACCCATAAACATGACGGCGATGAGCATAAACATGTCCATTCTCATACAAGCAGCGGCGAACACGGTCACCCGCATAAACATAAAAGGACAACATATTTAGGATCAACACTCATCGGTTTAGTTCATGGTCTGGCAGGAAGCGGTGCAATGGTTTTATTAACCATGAGTACAGTTAAAAGTATTGGAGAGGCAGCTATTTATATCATTGTCTTTGGTACAGGAACGGTTATTGGGATGCTTTTCTTTACTACTATTATTGGAATTCCGTTTGTATTAAGCAAGAAGCGGAGGAGCATCAGCGGGTCGTTAGGTATAATTACCGGTGTCATAAGCACTATTTTTGGTGTATACTATATGTATAATATAGGTGTTAATGAAGGTTTATTTCACCTTTGGATATAGAATACTATATTTATAGCGCCGTGACACGTGGACTTGTGTATTTCTAGCGATGCTACGGTTTACTAGATTGGGGTGATTGCTATGAATACTCTTGGATATGCAATACTTAGCGCGCTTGGCAGGAAGTCTTATTCGGGATATGAATTAGGAAAATATCTAGAGAATGTATGGCCGGCCAAGCACAGTCAGATTTATCCGATGTTAACGAAGATGGAGGAGAAGGGGTTTCTAGTCCATGAGATTGTTGAACAAGTAGGGAGACCTAATAAAAAAATATATTCGATTACAGAAAAGGGAACAGAAGCTTTAAAAAAGTGGATCGCTAAATCGCCTTCTGAACAGATCCATCGAGACGAATTTCTAATTAAGGTATATTCTTCCTGGTTGTTAGGGGAGGAAAACTCTGCAAAATTAGTCCATGATCGGATTGCAAAATTAGATGAATCTATCGCTTCTCTATCAGATAAGATAACAGAAATGGAACAAATGGAAGAACTTGAGACGACTTCAAAGGATTTTGGGCGATACCTATTATTCAGCAGAAAATTTAGGCTGGCCAAAGAAGAAAAGGACTGGTGCCAATGGGTCCTCGGCCTGTTAAAAAACAAAAAAGTAAACTTTACTGTATTCTGCTTAGCATTTACAGGGAGATTCAATCTCCTGCTCGATGGTTTACCATGGATTGCCTTGATTTAAAACAGGGGGACGGTTCTCCTGTTTCATTCGTGCTTTTAGAGAGCATAAATGAAACAGAAGAGCCGTCCCGTTTTTTCTAGAATAGCAATGTATAAAATTCTCAGTTTGGTTACATAATAGTATTAAAGATTTTAACCATAGTTTCTAGGAGAGGCATGGTTTTTTCAAAAAGTATGGAAAGGATGAGCCGTGATGTAAACATTTGTCAAAATTTGAAATATAATATTTTTTGAAATTGTAACCGTTTTCAATTATAATGTAGTTAGGTGGATGGCGCGTGTGGCCATCATGGTATTGAGCGTAGGGCGGGGCCAATACTGGATGCAGGAGCTAAGCAGAATACATTTTAACTGTAAAATATCAATTATTCACTTTGGACATACGGTGCGTTTATAAAATAACAGCTAAGGAAAGGAGAAGGGACGTGGAGGACCGGATAACATTGTTTAACCTTTTTTTAAAGGAAGATCGTTTTGAACTCAATTCTTATTTAACTTATTTGTTCAGCCAGATCTCCGATTGTTTTCCGGAGCAAGCAGAGGAAAACATGGAATAACTAAAAAAGCAGTCCATTTTATTGAGAGCTGACAATAAAATGGACTGCTTTTTTTTTATAGCCGAAAACATGGGGAGCCATTTGTCAGGTATAAATTTCGGTTCCTTCTAAATTAATATACAAGTTGACAGTTAGGTATCAAAATAT
The DNA here is from genome assembly GCF_014656545.1 of Neobacillus kokaensis. GTDB lineage: Bacteria > Bacillota > Bacilli > Bacillales > Cytobacillaceae > Neobacillus > Neobacillus kokaensis. The sequence goes on along the minus strand of NZ_BNDS01000017.1, from coordinate 96,498 downwards.
ATACTAGAGTTAAAATTAAAAATAGTAAAAATTAATTGAGAAATAATTTTAATTTGACGGAAGCGGTTATTTTTCACAAGGAATGATGGTATTGATTGATACGTCTTCGAAACAAAAATATGGATGGTTTCATTCACTTAAAAATAGACTAATTGTTATTTTGTTACTAAGTTCCTTTATACCTATCTTTTTAATAGGGTTTATCTCTTATGATTCAATAAGCACCCTTCAAGACCATAAGATGCGCAGCGGAATCCAAAATGACTTGCAAAAGATAAAGATTACATTAGAAGGGAACTTAGAAAATTTAAACCACGTCTCGCAGCAGCTGGCCTTCGGCGGGGGGGTTGGTAATGATCTCTATACTTATTTGACAAATAATAGTGTCGAAAAAGTAGTTGCTGAAAGAAGCATAAAAGAAAAAGTGGGATTTATTGGATCGAGCAACCCAAACATTTCTTTAATGTTGTATTACAACATAGATAAAAAAAGTTATATGTTTCAAAATTATCCAGTACGGGATCATTTTTCATTAAGCCAGCTTCCGGTTCTGGTAAAAGAAAAGGAAATAACGATCTATGGTCCTCATCAAACAGAAAGTCGTATTTTTAATAATTATGTTCTTTCAATATCACGGAAGGTTAAATTTCCCCATTTAGATAACATTTATATTTATATTGAGACAAATAACGAGTTTTTAAGTGAGATATTTCAAAACTCGCAGTACGGAAAAAATATTGATTATCTCATAGTTAATAAACAAGGTATCATCACATACAGTGAAAATCAAAGGTATTTTCCGATTGGTTCTTCTTATAAAGACAGTAGAAAACAAGACTCTCATCAATATGCCTTTTCCGAACGGAGTAATCAAGGATGGGAGATCGTCGCATTAATTGGAAAGAAAATTTATGAGAAAGAATCAAGGAGCTGGTTTATTAAGTTTATCTTGTTTGCCATTGCCTCCCTATGTATAAGTTTGTTGTTTGTGTGGTGGATTTGGCGGACAGTATACCGGCCGCTAAATAGAATTAGAAGAGCAATCCTTACAATGAATAATGAGAAAAACTTTGAAATTAAGCTGACAGGACTTATTGAGTTTGATACATTAATACATCAATTCAACCAAATGAAAACAAAAATTGGAAATCTATTGAATGATATCCGTGAAAGTGAAAAAAAGAAAACAAGATTAGAAGTAGAAAAGCTGCTGCTTCAAATAAATCCCCATTTTATTCATAATACGTTAGATACTTTCAGGTGGAAGGCTCGTTTAACTGGTCAAGAGGAAATGGACAGGCTTCTTTCACAATTTGGCAGACTTATTCATTACAATTTAAGAAGAGGCGAGACAGCAACCATTAAGGAAGAGTTGGAAGCGCTTAATGACTATATGGAACTTCAAGGAATCCGCTATAACATCAAATTTAATATAAGTATTCACGTAGATGACAGTACGTTAGAGACACCTATTCCTCGGTTTATCTTACAGCCGATCGTTGAGAATGCTTTATACCATGGCATTGGTCATGAGGGAATCATTAAAGTGGATATTAGAAGGCAAGATGAGGCTCATATCATCATTAAAGTTATTGACAGCGGCGGTAGAATTGAAGACGAGTCTATCCGTCAATTGTTAAACGATGCCAAAAGGGAACAAAAAAATGCTGGACTCGGTATCGGAATGCAATATGTTTTACGGATGATTGAATATCAGTATGGGGAGGAAGCAAGCTGTCGAATAGAAAGTGATTCGGTAAGAGGAACTGAGGTGATTTTAATCTTGCCAGTTAAAGAAAAGGAGGATAGCAGGTGAAAGTATTAATAGTGGAGGACGATTATTTAGTTCGAAAAGGGTTACGGCTGATGATGCCTTGGGAAGATTTTGATTTAGAAATTGTGGGGGAAGCATCCGACGGTGAAGAAGCCATTCAGTTTATCCGAGAACATCATGTCGATCTTCTTATCACTGATATCGCGATGCCAAAAGTTACCGGCCTGGACTTATTACGTTTTGTCCATGGGAATTACCCTCACATTTGGACAGTAGCCTTAACTTTTCATAAGGAGTTTGAATATATCCAGGAGGTATTAAGACTCGGTGCCATTGATTACATAACGAAAACTCAATTGGAAAAGGAGAAAATGAACGAAGTATTGGCCCGAATCATGAATCGAATTAAATACGAACAGGATAGACGTCAAAGAACAGACCTAATGATGCAAAACGGAATACCTTTTTCGTCTCACGATCTATATGGTATACTTGCCAATCCGTACAGCAAAAAGCAGGCAGAAGTTCCTCCCGTACCCGAAGGGGGCAGTCATCATTCCCTGATTAAAATAGATAATGGTTTTTGGTTATTCATGGGATCAAGAAATAATAGTATTCAAGGTTCCCCTATTCAGACATTAAAGCATTCCACTGAATGGATTATTTTGGAGGCTGTTAAATGTGAGGAAACGGATCTTGCTGGTCTGATTCATTTATTTCGCAAGTATTGTGCAGAGAAGCTTTTTTATGATTATAGATATGATGAAAATTACTATAAAATTTCTTTAAAGCAGTCTCCCGATCAGGATACGTCCACCGATTGTGCTGTTCAAACATTGCGCAACAGCCTTTCATCGCTGCAATGTATCACAAATGATGAATTATTTGATGAAACCATTACAAAGGTAAAAGAATTTCGAGTACCTAGCTCTCAAGTTGAAGGATTGTTTACCTATGCTGTTTCAAAGTGGGAGAAATTTGCCAAAATCCCAACAGATGATCCATTAGACAAAATGTATTTTTGGCAAGATTGGATTAGTTGGCTGGAGAAAATTCGAAATCATCTTCAAGGTACATTAAAGAAGTCGCCATATTCCAATGAGGTGGTTTCGAGTATTATGAGGGCAATTGAAATCATTCACCGCGATATTAGTTCAGAAGTTAAACTGAAGGATGTAGCGAACGAAGTTCATTTAAGCCAAAGTTATTTCAGTCAATGTTTTCGTAATATTGTTGGGATCCATTTTAATGATTATGTCAGAAATATAAGAATCTCTTCTGCGAAAGCTTTATTACATGATACCAATAAACCAATCTATTGGGTTGCTTCACAAATAGGTTATCACAATGAAAAGTACTTTAGTAAAATATTTCGAAAATATACAGGGATGCTGCCTAGTGAATATCGAACGATGATGAAATGAATACTCACAATCTATGTTTCTACTTAAATAGTACCTCCTTTCAAAGCAGGAACATCCTGTGGTGAAGGGGGTTATTTTTTTATCAAAACAAAAAAGGTATAAAAATCATTTAAAAAATGGTATACCTTTGATTTACTATTCTTATTTTTCAAAGAGAAAATGGAACGATAAGGCACGTGTTTGCAAAATGATTCTACACTTGAAAGCAATAGAATCGTTATAGAATCTAAATATAGAATAGGATAGGGGGACTCAAGTATGAAGAGATCGCGAAAATGGCTCATGTGTATTCTTGTTTTATCAATGCTTTTTGTAACCGCTTGCAGTATGTTCACTGGTAAAAAGGCCACGGAACAAAAGGATGAAAGCAAAGCAGAAAATAGTATTGATAACGGAAAATTTAAAGAACCAGTTATGATGACGATTGCAAAACCAGTGAATCCGCAAGATAAGAGCCTACCATCAGGTGATACAATAGACAACAATATTCTAACACGTTACGTTACAGACAAAACAAATGTAAAGTTTAAAGCTACCTTGACGGGAGCAAGTGGTGACTCCTACAACCAAAAGATGCAGGTTGCGATCGCCAGTAATAATATTCCAGATGCCATGATTGTTACTGAAAAACAGCTTAGACAATTGGTAGAAGCAGATATGATTGAGGATCTAACGGATGTCTATAAAAATTATGCAGGTAAATTTATGAAGGATGTTTATGAATCCGGAAATAACAGGGCTTTAGAAAACGCGACATTTGACGGAAAGCTAATGGCCATACCTGATTCCGTATTTGAAAGAGACACTGTTTCCATGCTATGGATCCGTCAAGATTGGCTGGATAAGCTTGGATTAACACCACCGAAAACTCTTGATGATATTGAAAAAGTAGCAAAAGCATTTATAGAACAAGATCCTGACGGGAATGGGAAAGCTGATACAATCGGACTGACTGGGACACCGTATTTATTTGGATCACACGGTTTTGACAGTATCTTTAGTGCAGTCCATGCGTATCCTGACTTTTGGGTGAAGGATGATTCCGGAAAGGTGGTTCACGGTTCGGTCACACCTGAGACCAAAAAAGGTCTAGAGAAGCTTCGTGAATGGTATAAGGAAGGAATTATTGATAAAGAATTTGCCCTTCGAAAAGATCCGAATGAACTTGTTGCAGGTGGTAAAGCGGGATTGTTTTTTGGACCTTGGTGGTCTCCGTGGGGCGGTCCGATTGCAGATGCAGTAAAAATTAATCCAAAAGCTGATTGGAAAGCCTATACAGCTCCTCTTGATGAAAATGGCGAGTTTAACGGAAAAATGACCAATATATCAAATACCTATGCTGTTGTAAGAAAAGGGTATCAACATCCTGAGGCACTTATGCTGGTTTTAAATGCAGAGTTTAGCGGCAATTTCAGTAACTTAACAAATGATTTAAACCCTTCTTATACACCTGTCCGCCTGGTGGCCGACTGGTCTGATGCGGTCACAAGACGTGTTAAACAGTTTGAACAATACTTAGATGGAAACAAAGATACGTCACAAATGGATTATGAAACAAAAAGGCTGCTGCCGTTAATTGAGCAATACGCAAAGAATCCAACAGCTGATTTAAGCACATGGCAGCCTGCTCATTCGTATATGGAAGGTGGTAAAACCCTTCTCGAACCAATGAACGAAGTACGTAGTTTATTCTACTCTCAAACAAAAACAATGGAAGCGAAATGGACGACCATCTCAAAACTGCAGTCAGAAACATTTTTGAAAATTATTATGGGCAGAGAACCTGTAAATAGCTTTGATAAATATGTGAAACAGTTTAATGAATTAGGCGGTGACGTCATCACCAAAGAAGTTGAAGAGGCGATAAACAAATAAAGGAATTTGTGGCGCCGGCACAGTGGCCGGTGCCATCTTTTCTAGATAATGAGGTGAAACAATGAAAAAGGTTGTTACAACATTCGATTCTTCCAAGATTGTTCCCAATCAGACTGTTGTCAAACGTCCAATCATAAAAAAAGATCGAAACACGCTGCATTATCATTTAATGCTCATGCCAGGCATCATTCTATTATTTTTATTTAGTATTGTCCCGATGTTTGGAGTGATTATTGCGTTTAAAGACTTTAATCCAGGTTTGGGGATTTTCAACTCCGAATGGATTGGATTAGAAAATTTTCGCTTTTTATTTAATCTCCCTGATTTTGTCACGATATCGAGAAATACACTACTTATTGCAGTTGCCAAAATAATTGTTAATTTAGTCGTGGCTCTTTGTTTTTCCCTTTTGTTAAATGAAGTGCGTGCGAGACTATTTAAACGAAGTGTACAGACAATTATTTACTTACCGCATTTCTTATCCTGGGTTATATTAGCTGGAATCGTCATTGACCTATTATCAGTCGATGGCATTATTAATCAAATATTAATATTCTTTGGAGCAGATCCCATTATGTTCCTAGCAAGTACGAGCTGGTTTCCGTTTATTGTCGTAGTCAGCGATGTATGGAAGGAATTTGGGTTTAATACCATTATTTATTTGGCTGCTTTAACAGGAATCAGCCCCGTGTTATATGAATCAGCAGTTATGGACGGAGCAACACGATGGCAGCAAATACGCTACATTACCATTCCTGCATTAAAGCCTACGGTTGTATTGCTGGCAACACTCAGCTTGGGGAGTGTTTTAAATGCGGGATTTGATCAAATTTTCAACTTATACAATCCAATTGTCTATGAAACTGGTGATATTATTGATACTTATGTTTATCGTGCCGGTTTAGTCAATGCACAGTTTGAACTTGCAACAGCGGTTGGTTTGTTAAAATCCGTTATCAGCTTTTTCCTTATTATTATTTCCTATTTCTTAGCTTCTAGATTTGCGAATTACCGAATCTTCTAATCGTCTGGGGTGATTTTGTTGGTCAGAGATCAAAAGCTATCATCACGTATGGTAGATTATACAATTATTGCATTTCTTGTCATTATTGCTCTTCTTTGTATTGCTCCCATTTGGTATACAGTAGCTGTATCGTTTAGTGAAAAATCTGCCGTTGCAGGGGGGCTTGTTACATGGCGTCCAGTTCAATTTACGTTAAGTGCTTATGAGACACTTCTCTCCGATGGAAGTTTTTTTAGAGCCTTCGGTGTGTCTGTTGAAAGAGTTATATTAGGCGGCGGCCTTAACTTTATCTTAACAGTCTTGATGGCTTATCCACTTTCACGCAGCTCGAAACAATTTAAAATGAGAAATATATATATGTGGTTTATAATATTTACAATGTTGTTTAGCGGCGGCCTTATTCCTTTGTTTTTAACGATTGAATCATACGGTCTTCTGGATACGATATGGGCATTAGTGCTGCCAGGGGCTGTACCTGTTTTCAACGTTATCTTACTCTTGAATTTTTTTCGTGCTATACCTAAGGAGTTAGATGAGGCAGCTGACATGGATGGAGCAGGACCTTGGTATAAGTTATTTCGGATTTATTTACCTTTGTCTGTACCGGCGCTGGCAACCATTACTTTATTTAGTGTGGTCGGGCACTGGAATTCCTTTTTTGATGGAATGATTTTTATGACCCAAGCAGAGAATTATCCGCTTCAAACCTATATTCAACAACTAGTCGTACAAACGGACATATCTAATTTGACAACTGAAGAGTTAAAAATGATTGCGCAGATGTCTAACAAAACATTGAATGCTGCGAAAATTGTTATTTCGATGATTCCTATTTTAATAGTTTATCCGTTTGTTCAACGTTATTTCATTCATGGTATTATGCTTGGATCAGTGAAAGAGTAACAAGAGATCTTCTTGAAGTAATTGATTATTTTTAGTTGTCACTATTGAAATTGGAGGAAGACTGATGGAAAAACAGTATCAAATAGAACTTTTAGATGGTGAGTATTGGTGGGGAGGGGCTGTTGCTGATGGGATCCATATGCCTTTTGGGAATCAGCCGTTTGAACGAACGCTGACCCCTAATTTAACACCTAATCAAGCCGCACCTATCCTGATTTCTAATAAAGGAAGATTCATTTGGTCGGAGGAGCCATTTGATTTCGCCTTTACTGAAAACTTGTTGGAGATCTCCAACGCAAAAGGCGATGTACAACAAGGTGAGGGATATCTCCATTTAAGAGATGTGTATAAGGCGGTTCAAGCAAAATTTTTCCCGCCAACTTCGAAGCTTCCTGAGCCCTTGATGTTTACTTCACCACAATATAATACTTGGATTGAGCTTATGTACGACCAGGAGGAGGAAAAAATACTAGAATATGCTGAGGCGATTATTGCAAACGGGATGCCTCCAGGGATTTTAATGATTGATGACAACTGGCAGGAGGATTACGGTGTTTGGAATTTTCATCCTGGCCGTTTTAAAAATCCAGAGAAAATGGTAGAACGATTGCACCAATTAGGATTTAAAGTCATGCTGTGGACATGTCCATTTGTAAGTCCTGATAGTTCTGTTTTTCGAAAGTTAATGGCTGATGGGTTACTTTTAAAGGATGAGAATGGTATGGTCGCCATCCGCCAATGGTGGAACGGTTACAGTGCTATTCTAGATTTAACAAATGAGAAAGCCGTAGAATGGTATCAACAGCAGCTTGATCATCTAGTAGATTACTATAAAATTGACGGCTTTAAATTCGACGCTGGTGATCCAATGTATTATAAAGATACAGACCAAAGTGCATTGCCAACACATGCGAACGGGCATGCTGAAAAGTTTGCAGAGCTTGGAAGACGATATCGTTTAAATGAATATCGGGCTTGCTGGAAAATGGCTGGTGAACCTATCGGACAAAGACTATGTGATAAATTGCATAGCTGGGGAGATAATGGACTGGGTTCCCTTATTCCCAATGGATTAGCACAAGGGTTAATGGGTTATGCCTTTACTTGTCCTGATATGATCGGCGGCGGTGAGTTTCAAAATTTCCTTGCCAACTCGGACCAGTTAGATCAGGAGTTATTTGTTCGTTATGCGCAGTGTTCCGCTTTATTCCCGATGATGCAGTTTTCAGCGGCTCCTTGGAGAGTTTTAGATGATGAGCATTTTGGTTATTGTCTTGAGGCAGCAAAGCTTCATGAGCGATTTGGAAATGACATACTTCAAATAGCAGAGAGCGCCGCATTAACTGGCGAGCCAATTATAAGGCATATGGCCTACATGTTCCCGGAAGAAGGGTTTGAAAAAGTGAATGATCAATTCATGCTGGGCGATGACATCTTAGTCGCACCGGTTGTTACGAAAGGAACCACCCAACGATTCGTTCACTTTCCAACAGGAGCTTGGCAAGATGAGGACGGCAATATAATACAAGGGCCGGCAGAACAATTAATCGATGCCCCCCTATCACGTTTAACATGGTATAAGAGAGTTAAATAAAAAATGGGACGGTCTTATGCTTCTAGAAAAAAGCATCAGAACCGTCCCTAGTCTCATAGGTGTGCGATCTTTTCGTTGATGTATTCCTTCATGAGCAGATCGAGCTTGATTGAGAGTGAAATATAGTCGGGGCTGCCTGGGCCCGTTTGTTTGTATAGTTCGTTTTTTTCCTTTTTGACATCAGCGATTTCCATTAGCAGTTTCTTGTTTTCGTATGGAACTGATTCTTTTGTTTTCATCATACACCTCGAAAAAGTAATTTTTTTGACGTGATTTTGGAAGGCATGATGACTTACTGTTCTTGTGTTGCGAATTCTAACTTGTTAAGCAAAATCCAAAACCCTACTGATTCTACCATAGTCTATAATTCTTTTAAATACGTAATTTAAAAGTGAAACAATTCGAAAAAGTGGTGCATAATATTGATATATTAAGTATTCACTAGAAATTTACCCCCAACTGCCTCTATTTAAACAGAAATTTATGAAACCGTTTCCAAAAGATAACAAAACACTTTATATCGTAATAGCATTCTGTCGAAAAGTAAAAATATTTCAAAATTACATATAATATTGGAGAAGGGTGACGGTTCTTCTGCTGCACATTAATTCGCTGGAACCGTCCCCGTGTTTCATGAACTACCCGCCGAATAGCGCCTGTAGGAACATGATTTTGTAGATAAAGGTAAATAGGCCGATGGCGATGCCGGATAGGGCAAGCCCTCGTCTGTAGGAATTAAACAGACCAACGATCCCGAACAAGATGGCTATAATCCAAAAGGGGAGAAGGAACCATCCCAAAAACGGCACTAAACTAAAAACAAATCCAAGGATGACGAGTGTAATGGAAATACCCGCTGCCTTGTTAGAACGTCTTTCAAATATAATATGATGCTCATGACTAGCCAAGCAAACCACTCCTTATATTCTATGTTACAAATATATCCATCTGGAAAACTTTTTAATCTGTGAGTGGGTGCGGCTGCTATGCTTCCTTAAGGTTGATCGTTACCTGAAATCATAAAAAGCATAATAAAGATCCTTGTCTGTAGGAAGGTCATTTATATATGTGATGATAGCAGTCTTGCTTTGGTTATGGGACAAATCAGGGAGAGTAGAGATGAAACCGTCCCATAGAAAGGGTCTATGGGACAAACGGCAGCGTTTTGGAGAGGAACCTGTCCCATAGAGAGAGTCTATGGGACAAACGGCAGCGTTTTGGAGAGGAACCTGTCCCATAGAAAGGGTCTATGGGACAACCGACAGTGTTTTAGAAAGGAACCTGTCCCATAGAAAGAGTCTATGGGACAACCGACAGCGTTTTAGAGAGGAACCTGTCCCATAGAAAGAGTCTATGGGACAACCGACAGCGTTTTGGAGAAGAACCTGTCCCATAGAAGGAGTCTATGGGACAACCGACAGCGTTTTGGAGAGGAACCTGTCCCATAGAAAGGGTCTATGGGACAACCGACAGCGTTTTGGAGAGGAACCTGTCCCATAGAAAGAGTCTATGGGACAACCGACAGCGTATTGGAGAGGAACCTGTCCCATAGAAGGAGTCTATGGGACAAACGATAGCGTTTTAGAGAGGAAACCGTCCCATAGAAAGGTGATGATTATTTAACAGGTCCATGATTAATAAGCGACAATGCCTCATTCACTGCAAAAATTTTCCCGCGAATGTCCGTAATCCCGAAGCTTGTCAGCCGTGCGGAGTGCATCGTTAAATAGTTTTCAGCATCTTCTTTTGTTTCAAATAAGTACACCCCGCCGGATTCTTTTGCTTCGGCATTCTCCGTCCAAATCTTCCAAATCACCCCGGGCTCATCGTTAATGCTCTTTGCCAGATCTACAAATGCCTCGGACATTTCTTCTCCAAATGGCCCATCCATCTTAAAATCCACCTGCAGCAAATACCTCACGATAACTACCTCCTATTGTGTTTTACTAATATTATCACATAGATCTAATAGAAGCATGCGGACGGTTCTCTGCTCTCTGTTAAAGATATCTACGCAAATTGCGACAATATCTGCGCTTTTTTAAGGATATCTACACATTATATCGGTTCGTAACTCACCACAAAAAACACAAGAACTTTAGCTGTTTTTCCAAATAACGTAAGAATCCTTTCGAATTTCATGTATTGTTCGTGATTTGCGAAGGAAATATTTGTTTATTAAGAAATTGTTCGTGTTTTGTATTGACTAAATCTTTCGTTACCCTTAAGATGAAATAGTGAAAATTGTCGAAAAATAGGAGTGGAAATATGATCTTCAAGGAGCAGTACGCAGAAATTCACGAGATTGCAAGAACAATTTTTGCGAACCCGGAGCTTGGATATAAGGAATATAAAACAAAACAATCAGTTATCGACTTTTTGAAGAAAGTAAATCCTCAAATTAAACTGGAGGAATTCAGCAAAACGGGTTTAAAGACAACGCTAAGTAACGATAAACCGTTCACAATTGCTTTTATCGCGGAGCTTGATGCGGTTTATGCCCCGTCACACCAATGGTCGGATAAGTCTACAGGCGCGGCTCATAACTGCGGTCACTATACGCAGGTTGCGATTGCCTTGGCCCTATATAACTACTTCATTCAAACTGGGTCCCATCAAAACTATGATTTTAATCTATCGTTTATTTTTGTACCGGCTGAGGAGTACTTGGATTTAGCCTACCGCGACGAGCTTTTGCACAAAGAGGAAATCTCCTATTATGGCGGCAAGCCGGAAGCGATGAAATTGGGTGTGTTCGATGATATCGATGTCGGGATCTGTGTCCATGCCATGGGCGGCGAATTTCCAGAGCGGACAATCGAAGTCAACTGTGATCTTGCTGGATTCTTATATAAAAAATATACCTTCCACGGGAAAGCAACACATGCCGGTTTTGATCCATTCTCAGCGAAAAACGCCTACAGCATGTCCACATTATTTAACGTGGCATTAGGACTTGCCCGTCAGCAGCTGAAGGACTCGGAAATGGTCCGAATCAATCCAATTGTAATGGAATCGGATATGTCGACAAATGTTGTGCCAAACCAGATTACAGTTGGAAGTGACTTAAGGACACAATCGGTCGAATATATGAAGGAAGCAGCTTCCAAAATGGATGATGCCGCAAAAGGAAGCGCCATGGCATTACAAGGCGAAGTGACGATTAAAACGCAAATGGGCTACCTGCCGTTTAAACAGGATCGTTACCTGACAGAGTTTGTGGTTGATGCTTTTGAAAAAAATCAGGAAATCACTGCTATCCGTAAAGATACGCCGATCAGTGCTGCAGGCGATATTGGCGATCTTTCATACATGTTCCCATGCATTCAAATCGGCTACAGCGGTTTTACCGGGACGATTCACGGAGATGACTTCATTGATATTGATCCGGAATATATTTTTGAAATCTTCCCAAGATTTTTGGCACAGGTCTTTGAAGTAATGAATGGAAAAATTGATCAAGAAAAGCTGTACAAGCGTTCTTATAAAGACTATGAAAATTTGATTCAATCTATTAACGAATAGGAGCAAACAACGATGAAATTCAACTTTATTTTATTACTAATTTTTGCACTCCTTGTCATTACTGCGGCTGAAATGATCGGCTTTCAAAGCATTCCGCTCGGTCCGATTTCAATTAATTTATTGCCGCTTGTGTTTGCGATTTTAATTTCGATGGTGCTCGGGTTTGGCATTTTTCGAAAAGGCATTGTTAAAAAGATCTACAGTGAAAAAAATGTTACGTTTGCCAGCAAGTATTTGATTTTTATCATGCTGCCGCTAATGGCTCGATATGGTGCAGACGTTGCACCGAAGCTTCAGGAGATTTTATCCATCGGCTGGATCTTTTTAATTCAAGAATTTGGTCATTTGGGAACCATACTATTAGGACTGCCTGTCGCGATTTTCCTAGGGTTACGACGTGAAGCGATTGGTTCGACACTAGGATTAGGACGTGAAGGGGAATTAGCTTACATTTCGGAAAAATATACGCTGGATTCGGATGAAGGGCGCGGTGTTTTATCGTTATACATTATTGGAACCATCTTTGGTGCTGTGTTCTTCAGTATTGTAGCCCCTGTGCTATTGCATTTTGGGTACCGAGTCGAGGCATTAGCGATGGCATCCGGTATGGGTTCTGGAAGTATGATGACGGCAGCTTCATCGTCATTAGCAGCGACAATTCCTGACAAGGCAAAAACGATTATTGCTTATGCATCTGCCAGTCAATTGCTGTCTAGCTTTATCGGAACCTTCGTAATGGTATTCTGTGCAGTGCCATTGCAGACATTCATGTACAAATTATTGGTGAGAGGAAAAGGTGATAAGTCATGGAAACAAACGGCATAAATAAGTATGCAAAATATGCTTTAGTAGTACTATTGAGTGTGGCATTGATTTTATTTACGCAACAGATTAAGCTGTTGAAAAATCCGGACGCAGCACCGATTTCATCAATGACCATTTGGGGTCTGCTTACGCTTTGGCTGTTTTCAGTAATAGGGATTATTATTTCTGAATTGGCCAAGAAACAACCCATCGGTTTTATTAAAAACTTCCCTGTATTAGGCTGGGTATCAATTACTTCGTTAGTATTATGTTTGATGTCCGATACATTTGTCAAAGCCATTAGCGCGGTGGATTTCTTGTCAATCACGACGCCGATTCTTACATTTGCCGGAATCTCAGTCGTTGACCGCCTGGCCGACTTGCGAAAAACCTCTTGGAAAGTGGCTATCGTTGCGGTCTTCGTCTTCATCGGCATCTATGTCGGCAGCGCCACCCTATCACAAATCGGCCTAATGATCTCAGGGCAATAACAATATGGGGACGTTCCTTCTGTATCATTAATGAAACAGAAGGAATGTCCCCATTTATTATTTATAGCATCCGGTTCCAGAACCGGCCTTCGGCAATGCCTTCAATAAAGGGCTGGATAGTGCTGGTTATTATGTGGTAGATGCCTGGTCCTTCCAGGTTGATGCGGCTCCCCTCCAATGCGTTTGGATTGCTGAGGGAGACGGCTAATGGCTTGTAATGTTTGTAAGTGGTTTGAATGAATTCCAGCGCAGGTGTTTGAATAATGGGCTCGCTGCTAATGAGCAGTGCTGCGTCAAACAGGCTGGAATCGGTCGTTTCGTACGTATCTGTCACTTTTACGGTTTGATTTAAGCTACGAAGCTTTTTATCTACAATACTGTAATTGATCTTATGCTTGGCGAAAGTCCCCAGCCAGGTTGTTAACAATTCAACATCAGGTTCCCCGTTCAGGAGGATGGCAACACTTTTTGTATCTGGTTTACTGATGGTATTAACCATGCTGAGCGCGGGCGATTTTTTCGAAGAAGTTACTTCGCAATTTTCTTTAGGGATCGGTGCACCGATATTTTCCGCTGTTTCTTCTGCCAATTCGCGGTCAATATGATTGAGAAGCGCAACCGCATTTGCCTTAACCGCATCTGATTTACACTTGCCGAGTTCAAAGCTTAAGGCATCTTTTAGATGACGCTGTTCAAAAGGGGAGAGGCTGTTATAAAATAATTTAGCCTGCGAGTAAAAATCACGAAAACTCTCGCTGCGGCCTCTGATTTTCCGGCCGTCGATTTTCTCTTGATAATGCTCGTAGCCTCCCTGGTCAGCTGGAACCGGCTTAGGCTGATTGGCATTTAGTCCGTTGCGATGATAGCTTGTTTGACCATGATGAATGTTCATTTGGTGCATGCCATCCCGCTGATTATTATGGAATGGGCAGACCGGCTGATTAATCGGAATCTGGTGGAAATTTGGGCCGCCCAGCCGTGACAGCTGTGTATCCGTATACGAGAATAACCGTCCCTGCAGAAGCGGGTCATTCGAAAAATCAATTCCCGGCACGACATGTCCTGGGTGGAATGCGACTTGCTCTGTTTCGGCAAAGAAGTTATCGACATTACGATTCAACGTCATTTTACCGACAATTTTCACAGGGACCTCTTCTTCCGGCCATAATTTTGTCGGATCTAAAATATCAAAATCAAATTTATGTTCATCCTCTTCTGGGATTAATTGCAATCCAAGTTCCCATTCCGGAAAATCCCCTTTTTCAATCGCTTCATATAAATCCTGACGGTGGAAGTCCGGATTTTTCCCGGCAATCCGCTGGGCTTCATCCCAGACTAATGAATGAACACCTAGGGCAGGCTTCCAGTGGAACTTCACAAAATGTGCCTGTCCGTCAGCATTGATCAGGCGGAATGTATGAACCCCGAAGCCTTCCATCATCCGTAAACTCCGAGGGATCGCACGGTCACTCATATGCCACATGACCATATGGGCGCTTTCCGGATTCTGCCCGATAAAATCCCAAAAGGTATCATGAGCGCTGGCTCCTTGGGGGATTTCGTTATGCGGCTCAGGTTTAACAGCATGGACAAAATCAGGAAACTTAATGGCATCCTGAATAAAAAATACGGGCATATTATTTCCGACCAAATCAAAATTGCCCTCATCTGTATAAAATTTAGTCGCAAATCCGCGGACATCACGGACTGTATCGCTTGAGCCCCTTGAGCCCTGGACGGTCGAAAAACGAACAAATACAGGTGTTGTTTTTGAGGGATCAGTAAGAAAATCAGCTTTTGTATAATCTGCTAACGATTCGTAAAGCTGAAAAATACCATGAGCCCCTACACCGCGGGCATGAACAACGCGCTCCGGAATCCGTTCATGGTCAAAATGGGTCATTTTTTCGCGGAAATGAAAATCCTCCATTAAAGTCGGCCCGCGTTCTCCAGCCTTCAATGAAAATTCATCCTCCGCCATTTTAAGTCCCTGGTTCGTCGTTAAACCAGCCTTTTCCTCGTTATTTATTGTATACTTCTGTAACTGCTCTAGCTTTTTATTTTCCATCTCTTGGGGTACCCTCCTAAAGAAACCATATTAGTTCATTAAGTACCCAGTATAATTTGTAACGAAACATAGGACGGTTCCTCTGCTTCCCAAAAAGGGAGAAAGGAGAACCTTCTCTGTGCTTCAAACTCTTTGGCTTTTTGTATCTGTCGTGATAAATTTTTTTCTGTCATTTCAGTTAAAAAGTACTATATTTATAGATTGGAAATAGGTATTATGTATCTATAAACCATGTTATTAAATGGAAAATGAGGGAAGGGTTAAGTATGAAGAAGAAGAATGGGTTTTTTAAAGTAATAGTGATCATGATGCTGTTACTCTCTTTAGCTTCGGGGGGGAAGGTGCAGGCTAGCGGAACGTATTCATTTGGCGACGGTACATACACGGTAGGGAAGGAAATTACCGCTGGATTAACAAAGTTTAGTATTTCAGAAGGTTCAGCATCAATCTCAATTACTAGAGGGTCTAATAGTTTAATTTACGAAACGCTTAGTGATAATCTATTTTCTCTTAATCAATTCACAGCAAGTTTGAAAAACGGGGATGAAATCGAAGTCTACCTAGATTATGATGCAGCCAACATTACGGCACAGACAATCGCGGCAGTAGATTTGAAAAATATTTCGGCCGGGTTTTATGAAGTGGGTTCAGATCTCCCTGCAGGAACGTATACTGTTCAGTTGAATCACCCTGAGGATGACTATGATTCAGCGTATTTCACAATTTTAGATAGTAACAATGCTGAAAAAGATTACTTTAGTCTGTATTCCGATGATGAACCTTTTGATTATAAGCTTTCAAACGGTGACAAAGTTTATATTTCATCGCTCAGAGGGACACTCAGTTTAAAGGAAAAAATCCTTGTCCCTCAAAGTATTACGGTCAACAAGTCAAGCTTGTCCCTAATGGTGAACCGAACTGCACGTTTAATCGCAACTGTTCAGCCTTCGACAGCGATTAATAAGGGCATCAGCTGGACGAGCGCCAATCCAGAAATCGCAACAGTGGATACTAATGGCAATGTAAACGCACTAAAGGTGGGCAGTACTACCATTACCGTAACAGCTAAGGGTGCTCCAGCCATTACTAAAACTATCCCGGTGACAGTGACAAAAGTCGTCCCAACTGGCTTAAAATTAAGTAAGTCGGCGCTAAACATTACGAAAAATCAAACTGTAAAGGTAACGGCTGCAATCACTCCGGCTGATGCAGCGAATAAAACAGTTCTATGGAAAACTTCAAATACAAAAGCAGCCACAGTGGATGCCAATGGCAACATTAAAGGGATTGCGAACGGAACCGCAGTCATTACAGCAACGGCAGCTGATAATACGAAAGTTTTTAAAAAAGTAACCGTTAAAGTTGCTACAAAAACAGTAAAAGTAACTAAAACGAAAGTATCAGTCACCGCGGGTAAAACCGTAACATTGACAGCGGTTGTTTCTCCGTCCGACAGTATGGATAAAACGGTAAAGTGGAAATCCTCTAATACAAAGATTGCCACAGTGGATAGTAAAGGGAAAGTAACCTGCAAGAAAAAAGGTACTGCGATTATAACAGCAACGGTGAAGGGGGCGAAGGCAGCTTCAGTAAAAGTAACTGTTACCCCTCCGGTAGCGGCAAAAGCGGTTAAGGTCAGCAAGACGTCTATTACACTTAGCAAAGGAAAAACCTACAATTTAAAGGCAACGGTAAGTCCAAGCAATACTACGAATAAAACCTTGAAGTGGAAGTCTTCGAATACCAAAGTGGCGAAGGTTGACAGCAAAGGAAAAGTAACAGCTGTAGGAGCTGGAACCGCCACTATAACAGCAGCTACCACAAACGGTAAGAAAGCTACCGTCAAGATTACAGTTCCTTACGTAAAAAGTTTAAGCGCGGGTAAATGGAAAGCAGGTAGTGATTTACCGGCAGGGCGGTATAAAATTACGACGAATTACGGAAGCGGAAACTTATTTATTGGTATGGGAACGGACCGTTTTGTAAATGAAATTCTTTCAAGTGAGGATGATGGATTTGGCGTAACGGTTGTAACAACGGATATCAAAGCAGGCGACAGCATTGAAATCTTGGGATTAAACAGTGTGCAGTTTACCCGCGTCAAGAATGTTAAATCTAATACATTACACTCCGGTTACTGGACAGTCGGGAAAGATATCAATCCCGGAAGATATAGAATCACCACCACCAGTGAGTCTGGCAATTTAATCATTGAAAGAGGAAGCAATTTACTAGTAAATGAAATCCTCACAAATAAACCCGACTACTTCGGTGTCACAAGCGTAACCACTACACTTAAAACAGGCGACCGCATCATGATTTCCGGTCTAGACAGGGTAGTTTTTACAAAGAAATAGTATCAAAAGGAAGCATGAACCGCATGCTTCCTTTTTTGTGTTTGAATCATGCGGGACGGTTCTTCCTTTTATATAAGGAAGCACTAGAAATGTACCTCATGCTTCTACTAGATTTCAATGTTACATATGATAGAAGGAGATGGGGGTGTTAGGATGCTGAACGGAATGGATGTGCTGTATAAAAATGAGATTCTAGAGACGATTATTGATTGTGCGTATGAGTGGATTGTGGTGGTTGATACGGAGGGCAGGATTGTTTATATCAATCAAAATTATTGTCAGTTTCTTGAGATTGAGAAGGGGGAGGCGCTTGGCCGCCATGTGACAGAGGTCATCGAAAATTCAAGGATGCATATCGTGGCACGGACGGGGAAGGAGGAAATTGCCGACCTTCAGTACATTAAAGGAAATTATATGATTGCCAACCGCATTCCGCTTTTTTCAAACGGTCAGCTGTTCGGGGCGTTGGGGACGGTGATTTTTCGTGATACGAAGGAATGGAATAGAATGAATTCGCATATAAAGAGCCTGCTGCCAAAGCTACAAACATATTTGCAGGACTGGAATGAAAACAGCGGTGCGAAATATACCTTGCAGGACATTAAAACGGTATCAACGTCGATTATGGAATTAAAGGAAAAAGTAAAAAGCGTAGCGTCGGGGGATATTTCCGTATTGATTCGCGGGGAGAGCGGGACCGGGAAGGAACTTTTTGCCCACAGCATTCATTGCTTAAGCCCGCGCAGTCATCAGCCGTTTATTAAGGTCAATTGCGGTGCGATTCCGGAGCATTTGCTGGAATCTGAACTTTTTGGTTATGAAGAAGGTGCCTTTACCGGGGCCAAAAAAGGCGGCAAGAAAGGGAAGTTCGTGCTGGCTCATGGGGGGACTATTTTTCTTGATGAGATTGGGGACATGCCTCTGAATATGCAGGTGAAGCTGCTCCGTGTGCTCCAGGAAAAAGAAGTGGAGCCGGTTGGTTCACTGAAGCCGATTCCGGTGGATGTCCGGGTGATTGCTGCTACGAATCGCCCGTTGGAAAAAATGATTGAGGAGAAGCGATTCCGTGAGGACTTGTTTTATCGCATTCATGTGGTTCCGTTTAAGATTCCGCCGTTACAGGAACGGCCGGAGGATATTCCGTACTTGACGGATTTTTTCCTCGAAAAAATCTCGCGGCGGGCGGGGAAGCGTGTTACGACTATTGACGAGGAAGTGCGGCGTGTGTTTGACCGCTATCATTGGCCCGGGAATTTACGCGAGCTCGAAAATGTAGTAGAGGCGGCTGTGCATCTAACGGATGGTGAAAGAATCACCTTGTCTTCCTTGCCAGAATCTTTAACAGGCGATCCGAAAGTGCTGATCGGGCACCTGTCGTTAAAGGAGATTTTGGAGGAAACCGAAAAGCGGATACTTGGGCGGACGTTGGAGCAGTTTGGTCAAGATAAACTGGAAGCGGCCAAAGCGCTCGGTATTAGCAAATCGAGTATATATGAAAAAATAAAGAAATATCGGCTAGAGAGATAAGTAAGGTTCTAGTGTTTAATGTGGATTAGGAGGAGATCCGCGAAATTAATTCAGAATCCCGCGAAAAAAAATGCCTATTTTGCAAAAAAAACGGTAAAGTCCGCGAAAAAACGGAGGAGTCGGTGTAATTAAGAGTAAAGTCTGCGAAAAAACGGAAGAGTCGGCGAAATTAAGAGTAAAGTCTGCGAAAAAATCTAGAAATAGGCGGAAATCCAGCTAAAGTGGCGGAACTCTTCTCGTTAGAAACTAAAAAGATAGTAATTTTTAGCGCGCTAAAAGCGGCATCCGCGAAATTAATGTGAAAACCCGCGAAATTAGCTAGCAAATCGGCGAAATAAATCCCGAGATCGGCGAAATCCCAGCCAAATCCCGCGAAATTACTTAAAGGCAAATTTCCAAAAATCCGGATTCCATTCCGGAATTCTGGAATCAACAGAAAAAACTAATGATATAAGTGGTTACAACCAACCTGCCATGCTCCGATTCCAGATTTCTGGATAAGAAAACCAAAACCTAGAAGGTAAATATTGATTTTTCATATTGGCATGGTGCTTGCATATATAAAGACAAGACAACAGAAGAGGAGGAGATTTTTAAATTAGATTAATCAAAAGTATAAAAAGAGATTTTTCACCAGCCCATTGGAATGGATGATGAGAAAAAGGGGGAAAGGCAATGGCAATGCTAAGTATGATTGGCCTGATTGGAGGCTTAATTCTCTTAATCTATTTAACGATGAAGGGTATGAATTTGCTTGTCGCGGGGCCATTATGTGCGTTGTTCGTCGCGGTTCTGAGCGGTCTGCCGCTGTTTCCGCAGCAGGTGGGCGAGGGGGAGGCCAATTTAGTAACGAACTACATGGGCGGTTTTTCAGGATTTGTGACCTCATGGTATTTAATGTTCTTGCTGGGATCAATTTTTGGAAAGGTCATGGAAGACAGCGGAGCGGCCGACAGTGTGTCCAAATGGGTCGTTGAAAAGCTGGGCATGAAGCATGCGGTGCTTGCTGTTGTTGCGGCCTGTGCCATTTTAACCTATGGCGGTGTTAGTTTATTTGTTGTGGCGTTTTCGGTTTATCCGATGGCGTTAAGCTTGTTTAAGCAGGCGAACTTACCGCGGCGCTTTATCCCTGCTGCGCTCGCACTTGGGTCGGTTACTTTTACGATGACCTCTGCAGGCTCTCCGGAGATACAGAACTGGATTCCGATTGAATTTCTTGGGACCTCTCCATATGCCGGCTGGGAGGTCAGTCTGATTGTCGCTGTATTTATGGCTGTGTTTGGCTATTGGTGGCTGAAGCGTATGATAAAAAAGGCGGTTGCCAAGGGAGAAACCTTCTTAACCCGTGACAACGACCCTGTAGTGGGGGATAAGAAATTGCCTCATCCGCTAACAGGCTTAGTTCCGTTATTAGTAGTCCTTATTATTTCCTTTGTTTTTCACGATTCGCTCAAACAATCCGCACTGATTATCGCGTTACTGGGCGCGGTAATCGCCACGTACCTCCTTAACCGCAGCTATTTTAAATCGTTCTGGCATGCAGTATCTGATGGAACAATGGGAGCATTGGTGGCAATCGGTAACACCGCAGCCGTAGTTGGATTTGGCGGGGTTGCGAAGGCGGTTCCGGCATTCCAGCAAGCGGTTGAGGCAATGACCAGCATTCCGGGAAGTCCGCTCATCGGCGGAGCGATTGCGGTCAGTGTGATTGCCGGGATGACCGGTTCCGCTTCCGGCGGGCAGGCGATCGCCTTGCCGTTATTGGCACCGCATTATATGGATATGGGTGTAAACACCGAGGCACTGCACCGGACAGTAGCGATTTCTTCTGGAGCGCTCGATTCGTTGCCGCACAATGGCTATGTCGTGACGACTATCCGCTCAATTTGCGGCGAGTCTCATCAGGATGCCTATGGCGCTGTCGGTGCCTTAACGGTCATTGTTCCAGCCATAGGTGTGGTATTGGCAATCGTTCTCTTCTCACTTGGATTAGGTATTTAAAACAGCATCAAACAATCGGTTGAAATAGTCAGTTTGTCCGTTATAATCAGTGGGAATACTGATAAAAAAGAAACGGTGTCAGGCACCATTTGAATTTTTCACATGTACAGCTACACAAGGAAGGCTTCGGCAGCATTAACATCGCACGACTTAAAGCGATAGCTTTTACGAGGGGCGTGTAGGGGCTCGAGGTTACAAGCCGCCCCGTTAGGTAGGCTAAAAAACAGCCTGCTTGACGGTTCGTCTTATGCTTGTCGCCCCTGACCGAGGAGCTTCCGCTGTTCTTGGTGCCTGACACCAAGAACATAGAGGTTCACCCAACAGGGAGGATGTTTTACATGGTAGAAGATAAAGTAGTTTTTATAACAGGTGCCGCTCGGGGGATCGGGTTTGAGATAGGAAAAAACTTCGCCAAAAATGGTGCCCGGGTTGTACTGAGCGATCTGGACCGCACTGGATTGGAGGAAGCGGTAGCCTCTTTGAAGGCAGAGGGATTAACGGCAGTTGGTGTGAAGTGCAATGTTACAGACGAAAAGGAGCTTAAAAAGGCAATTGACTACACGGTTAATCGGTATGGGCGGCTGGATGTCCTGATTAATAATGCCGGCTTGCAGCATGTTGCCCCAATTGAGGAATTTCCTAAGGAAAAATTTGAATTGCTGGTTTCGGTTATGCTGACGGCCCCTTTTCTTGCAATCCAACAGGTTTTTCCCATCATGAAAGAACAAAAATCCGGCCGTATTATCAATATGGCTTCCATCAACGGACTGGTCGGATTTGCTGGGAAAGCTGCCTATAATAGTGCTAAGCATGGAGTGATTGGACTGACAAAGGTTGCGGCGCTTGAAGGAGCGGAGCATGGAATCACCGTCAATGCTGTGTGCCCGGGATATGTCGACACACCGCTTGTCCGCAACCAGTTGGCAGACTTAGCTAAGACTAGAAATGTCCCACTGGAACGTGTGTTGGAGGACGTCATCTATCCACTTGTTCCCCAAAAGAGACTGCTCAGTGTCGAAGAAATCTCTAGCTACGTCTTATTCCTCGCAAGCGACCAGGCAAAAGGCATCACCGGTCAAGCTTGTGTCATCGATGGAGGATATACTGCCCAATAATGAAGCGAAGGGAGGAATCTCTTGCTTCATTGCAGGCAGTTTGAAGCAGAATAGAATCAAACTAGTAAACTTTGTTTCATTAGGTCATTATGCTTATTTTTGAAAGCTATTCCCAAAATTAAGCATCTGGTTTATGATAAGAATATTCTAGATGTGGGTGGGATTCAGCTTGGTGGTTATGGAATATATTGTTAATCTATCGATTTTTTCGTTGTTGCTCGGTATACCATTAATCATGGGGTCCTTCATTAATTTTAAACCGTTAAAGTATAGCAGCTTGTGGGGCGGGATCTATGGAGGAATCGTTTCGACTATTCTCGTTTTTTTATCCTTTCAACAGGAAGGATATTCTTACGATATTCGATATGCAGCTATCATTTTAGCCTTTGCTTATTTTGGCCCGGCAGCCGGCTTTATTACTGGGAGCTGCGCCTTATTGATCCGGTTGCTTTCAAGTGCTCATTGGGCACCTGCAATTACTGGCTGGATTATCATTCTTCTCGCTTTTTTAGCTATCCATTGGCTATGTTCAAGATGTTCCCCTATAAAAAAAAGTATGATTTTTTTTACAGCATACGTGATTATCTATGTATCAACCGTGCCCTACATTTTTAACGTATTTAGGGATCAACCCTTCTTTCATTTTCAATATATCGTATTTGTCTTATTAGGCCTAATCATGGGCGTATTATTAATAGAATCTTATTTAAAGTTATATCGCTTAAACCACCGTTTATCGGAAATGTATAAAATAGTAGAGGAAAGTGAAGCAAAGTACAGGCTAATTGCTGAAAATACGTCTGATCTCATTCTTGTGGTAGATAAAGAGTTTTTCGGGAGCTACTTTTCTCCCTCCCATAAGCAGGTTTTAGGATATGAACTCACGGACTTGGTCGATACGAAGCTATGCAGGTTTATGCATCCAGATGATGTAGAGATGTTTATAAATTCACTTGTCAGAATGTTTGAAAAAGGACAGTCCGAATCGATAGAATATCGGGTTCGTCACAAGGATGGGCGATGGATTGAATTGGAGTCCCATTGTATGCCTGTTAAGGAGAATGACATTTTAGTTGAACACATCGTTATGATAAGCCGTGACATCACGGAACGAAAAAAATCAGAAGAAATACTGTTACAATCGGAGAAGCTTTCCATTGTGGGAGAATTAGCGGCCGGGGTGGCTCATGAAATACGCAACCCTCTTACGACCATTAAAGGCTTTGTTCAACTTTACAAAGCAGATAATGGTTCATACAGCGACTTGCTGTTAGATGAACTCGAACGAATTGAAACCATCACAAGCGAAATGCTATCCCTTGGAAAACCACAAGCCATAGAGGTGATCCGTACGGATTTAAGGGAGCTTCTAGAAAAAACGATCGATTTATTATCGCCTCAGGCTCATATGCATAATATTCAATTTCATTTTGAGTATGGGGAATCACCCTTATTTATTACATGTGGGAAAAATCAATTAAAGCAAGTATTTCTAAATATTTTTAAAAATGCCATCGAGGCCATGCCAGGTGGCGGGAATATTTATGTCCGGCTCGAAAAGCCTTCTGACGATATGTGTACGATTTCCATCCAGGACCAGGGCAGCGGTATTCCGGAAGAATTGCTCCCACGATTGGGGGAACCTTTTTATAGTTTAAAAGAAAAAGGGACAGGGCTCGGACTGATGATCTGCCATAAAATCATCAAACAGCACAACGGAACCATCACTTACAAAAGCAAAGAAAACGAAGGAACATTGGTTGAAATAAATCTCCCTGTTACAGATTACGGTAAAAAGCATGGGGAAGATTCTTTGGTTTCATAAGCAATGGATCATGCCTAAGAGGCAAAAAAAGGTAATGATAGAAGAGAGCGATAATCTACCGATGATTATCGCTCCTTTTATTCCGTTTCTCCTAAAAAGGCTTCAAGCGCTTTTTTATTTTGATCTAAATCCACTTCTAATACTTGGCCGACATCATCGTATTGTTTATTTTCAAAACTGCCATCCTCCGGGATTCGAAGTGATTCTACATCCCCCGCTTTGTTCGCTAACAAGTCTTTTCCAATCGTCAAAAGAGTGGAGGCTTCAATATTTGTATCGATGTATTTATGTGAAATTTCTAATAGCTCAGGAAGTTTGGCCACGCTATGTAGACTCATTGCTTCTTC
The DNA here is from genome assembly GCF_014656545.1 of Neobacillus kokaensis. Lineage (GTDB taxonomy): Bacteria > Bacillota > Bacilli > Bacillales > Cytobacillaceae > Neobacillus > Neobacillus kokaensis. Next base: position 71,844 of record NZ_BNDS01000017.1, on the reverse strand, counting down.
CTTTAATTTCGAAATCACTTCTTGTTGTCTCTGTACTCGCCCGAAGTCACTTAACTGATCCTTACGAAAACGGACATAGCCTAATAGCTCTTTACCATGCAGTGTTTGCTTTCCTTTCTCTAATGTCATGTCGATACCTTCAGACATCTCGTGGGGAATGTCGACTTCAATTCCATTCGGGACGAGGAGATCCACCGCTTTTTCAAATCCTTTAAAATCGACCATCGCATAATAATGAATGTCCAGTCCAAAATTTTCTTTAAGCGTCTCCCTAAGTAATTCAGCACCTCCAAATGAATAAGCGGCATTTAACTTTTGCTGGCCATGCTGGGGTATAGAGACATACATATCCCGCATGAGAGAGATCAGTTTTACCTCGTGAGTTTTAAGATTGTAATGTCCCACCATTATCGTATCCGTTCGCGCTTGTTTTTCCCCCCGGGAGTCACTTCCTAAAATCAGAACATTTACAGCGTCAATTTTATTTTGCGTTTTTTGGATTGGCGGACTTGCCTTACTTTTAACGAAATGATCTTCCTCAACTTTTTTAAATGGCTGATTGAGGGATTGCACCGTTTTATTAACATATTGATATATACTAAATAGACCAACCATAAAGATTCCTATGAAAAAAAAGGCTCCTACTACTCTGCCCCATTTTACTCGGACTTTCCTATTCCTTCGTGACAATTCTGCACCACCTAGTCTGAAAAACTATATATGTATTGTTGTATTAAATGGGCTTAACATTATATAAGAGGACTTAGCTATTATGACATACCCCTAAGGTAGAATTATTCCATAAGTTGTTTTCATTTCGATGAAAATCAGGTTACGTTTTATTGAAAACTTTATTACGTAGTATGGAGGCTAGTTAGAACGTGGGAGTGGTTCCTCTTACCCCCAGAGTCACCAGTAAAAACGCCTTTTCCTTTTATTGGGGAATACCTTTTTTAATATTTTTAAAGAGGGGTTCCATGGCCCGAAAAAGATGAAAAATCTATCCGCGGTCAATGAAACCCCCATCAGTCTTTGCCTTACAACTTACTTTCCACCGCTTTCAATTTCCGCTCCATCGTATTTTCCTTATCCCGGCGGTCATCAATCCGAATATTGGTACATACTCTTTGAGTACCCTTTTGAAAAGGTAACTCATGCAGCTGCTGCACGATTTCTAGTAATTCTTTTAAATCACCCTCGATTAACGTGCTCATCGGAGTTAATTCATACTTAATTTGGCCTTCGTACTGCTGAAGGAACTTATGAATCTCGGCCACATATCCGCTTACGCTGGGCGTTGAGGTCCCCACCGGAATAACTGTAATATCAACAATCGCCATATTTAATAGCCTCCTTGAAAATTCTCTGCGCATAGGGACGATACTTCTGATTCATCCCTATTATGATGAAACACAAGACCTTTTCCTGTGTTACCCTCCTATTATACATGTCCAATAGCGCTTTTTCTGTACTCTCTGGTTAAAGTGTGTGCCTTTTTGTAGAGTGTGTGATTATTTCCTTCTGTGATTTCGCCGACAAATTAAATAGAGACTTTCGCTTTCCATTCTGTCCAAAGTTGGTTAAATTTCAGTATGTACGGTTTGACTGATTTTTCGTAAGCGTCTCATTTACAGCAATGCTGTTGGTCTGCATTTTCCAATACTATCTTTTGTAAGATAAGATGGATGTTTTAAGGTAAATAATGACGAAGTAAAGCCTCTTCGGCAAATTCATAAAGCTGAAATGATAGGAAATTATCGAACTTTTACAAAAGTGTTTTCGATAGTATATAATATTATAAAAATTTCGAAAATAAAGGAGAGTGATGGGGGCATGGGGACAATTGTTATGCTTCCTAATCTATCAACCATTTTTACGGAAGTACCATTTTTGGAACGGTTTAAGAAAGCAAGGGAGTGCGGGTTTTCGTTTGTGGAGTGTCAGTTCCCGTATCCATATTCTATAGAAGAAATTCGGCAGGAGCTTGAGCAGCAGGAGTTGTCACTGGAGTTGATTAATTTGCCTGCGGGAGATTGGGAGGCGGGCGAACGTGGCCTGGCAGCGAAACCGGACAGAATCGCAGAATTTAGAAGTTCGGTTCAGGAGGGAATTAAGTATGCGGCAGCCTTGAAGGTTCCACGGATCCATTGTATGGCTGGGATTGTATCCGAATCAGAAGATCTCGAAGCTGCGAGAAAGGTTTACATAGAGAATCTTACGGCAGCCGGTACGGAAGCGGCAGCTCACGGGTTGACGATTCTGATTGAACCAATTAACCGAATCGATATGCCGGGCTATTTTTTGCATAATATTCAGCAGGCAAAGGAAATTCTTGATGAAGTGAACCTGCCGAATGTGAAACTCCAATTTGATTTTTATCATATGGAAAAAATCTATGGAAATTCGCTCGTAATCTATCAACAATATGCCCATCTCGTAGACCATATCCAGATTGCCGACGTTCCAGGGCGGCACCAGCCGGGTACAGGGGAGATGGACTATCGGTCGATTTTTAACTATTTAAATAGTAACTATAATGGCTGCATTGGGCTAGAGTACTCGCCGCTTGGAAAAAGCGAGGAAAGTTTTGCATGGCTGAATTCGATAGCACAAGGGGGGGATGTAGCATGAAGATTGGGTTTGTTGGAACGGGTGTCATGGGCTCGCGGATGGCGGGACGGCTCCTCGACCATGGATATCAGGTGCAGGTATACAACCGGACAAAGGAGAAGGTACGAGCACTTGTGGAGAAGGGAGCTGTGCATGCTGAAACGATAGCCTTACTGGCAGAAAGCTGCGACATGATTTGCACATGCTTGTCGATGCCAAGTGATGTCGAGGAGGTTTATCTGGGTGTCTCAGGAATCCTCGATCATGCTCGTCCGGGTACCGTTTGTATCGATTTTACGACGGTAGGGGCCGATACGAGCAGGGCTGTTTTTGAAAAAGCGGCCGAAAGGGGCATTGATTATCTGGACGCTCCTGTAAGCGGAGGTCCTGAGGGCGCGGAAAACGGATCATTAACGATTATGGTCGGAGGCGAGCGGGCGGCGTTTGAAAAAGTTGCACCGGTGCTCGGGGTTTTAGGAAAAACGATTGAATATCTCGGAAAGTCCGGATCAGGAAGCATTGCTAAGCTGATTAATCAATATCTCGTCGCAGTCCATTCGCTTGCCGCATCAGAAGCGATGGTTACGGGAGCCGCTTTTGGACTCGATTCTGAAAAACTGCTAAACATTTTAAAAGTCAGCTACGGAGACAGTGCGATGCTGCGGCGCCATATGGAGCAATATGTACTCGACCGGCAATTTGCACCAGGCGGAGCCGTGAAATACGTCCATAAAGACGTCCGTCTCGCCAACCAGCTCCTAGAGCAAGCAGGATTAAACGAATTTACAGGCCAACTGGCAGAACACGCCTTCCAAACCGCCGCCGCTAAAGGGTTAAACGACCTTGACATGTCCGCTGTTATCCAGCCGTTAGAAGAGAAGTGCGGGGTTGTCGTGATGAAACATGGAACCGGTTCTTCTGTTTCATGAAAATACTTCTTACGCTCAGAAGAAGAAATGCTAGTTAAGTTGTTGGCGGGTAAATCTCAATAGTTGACGGATAAATAGGAAGTTGGTGGGTAAAACTCGAAAATTGACGGATAAAACTCGAAAGTTGGCGGGTAAATCTCAAAAATTGACGAGTTAATCGAGTAAATCCCTTAAATCGACGGATAGAAAAGAGGATTCCGCCAATTTTCACGATAATTCCGCCGATCGGTAATGCACTAACCCCGCTGAAACTCAGAGGCTTTTATTCGTGAGAAATACAGCTGAAAGAAAGCAGGAGGACAAAACCGCCCCCTGCTTTCTTAAACTACTTTCGCCCCTGCAGCTTCGCCCGCGCTCCAGCACGCCATCCTTTGACAGCTGATAGTGATACATTTTCCTGATCGGCGATTTCTTTGATCGATAACCCATAATGGACAGTATAGTACAGCCACTTTCTTTGATTTTCCGTCAGGTTTTGGCAGTCAAAATCGCCCAAACGATCGCTGACTATTCTTCTAATGCTGACTGAAGGGTCCTCAAGCAGTTCCCAAAATTCCTCCTTCGGGCAAATTTTCCGTTCTTCTTCTTTTGAAGAATTTCTCAATCCCATCAACAAGGTCCCTTTAATATAAGTATAAGCATAATTCGTGAAACTTCCCTTTTCGGGGTCAAATCGTTGGCGTGCCTTCCATAGTGCAATAAGACTGTCCTGATAAAACTCATCTTTATTTTTGTAAATGTGTAAGGAGCTGATGATTTTGTGAATCATCGGCTGGTACTGTTCTGCCAACTGTTCAAAGCTCTCCATTGCGAAATCCCTTCAGGAAAGCGCGCTTACCATGTATTCCCGGGTACCTTTACCATACTGGGAATGGCGTAATTGGTCGAACAGTGATAATCCTAATCTGGAGTAAAAAAAGGCGTGGAAAACACCATTTAATGACGGGAAAGGTAATATTGAAGGGGATATTGAGGGATTTCGTATGATTTTTCTATCAATTTAGTACCTGACACCATCAAAGTGATCTTCTTATTTTTCGGCAAATTTCCCGCCGTTCTAAGGGGAATCCTTGATTTAGTCTAGTTTTGCAGCTGTTTTAGCAGACGTTTATTAATAATATTCCCGGGGAAATTAGTCGAAGTTTGGAGAGGGATGGTATTTTTAATAGAAGGAAAGTTCGTTTTATTGCTTGAACGGATTTTCTATGTCTTAAATTTTTCGAATGAATAGTATCAAACTAATTGACCCATCAACCTGTTGAGGGTATAATCAAATAAAAAATTTTACTCTACTATCTGTTTATTGAAAGCGCTCTTAGAAGAAGTTTAATTAACCTAAATAGTGTTATCACTAAGTTTATTAATAAACATTTTTCATAACCAGAGAGCATGGGGGATCGGCATTTTAAGAATAATTAACAACGCTTCCACTCCATCCTCCTCAAAAAACTGCCATCCATAAGAAAACTCCAAACATGATATCACAACAGGTATTATCCTCATATTGTCAAATACCATGAAAAGAAGATTTTAATCTAAAACTCTACCTAATGTGCACCTAACAACATGTCAACCCATAATTACTAGTTTGCTATTTTTATCATTGTATTTACATTCCTATAGGCAATTAAGGGGGTGATTTGCTATAGAAATGTGCTAATTCGCTAGTAGAAAACATTAATATCTCAAAGGAGGAGAAAAATGGAAAGCAATTCTTTCAGGAGAGGATCTTCAATCATCCTATCTATTATTTTGATTCTTACCTCGTTTCTACCCGGTCTGCCTGTTCTAAAAAGTACAGCAGCAGAATTAACCAATCCTTGGGTAACTGTTTCAACTGTAGGTAAAGAAGTAAATGAAATTGTCGACCAAGAATCAAAAATTTACACAAGACTTGGAACAGGTGAAGGGAATGACAACGGGGCTAAGGCAGCGATATTCAGGAAATCTGATGCTGCAGCTAAAGAATCTGGAACAATGGAGTATACCTTTGTGCCGGAAACAGAAGGAAGCGTAACTAGATTTGGGTTTTATCCACACTTTAAAGATATAAATAACTTCGTATTTATCGGCTATGATAGCGGTGGCTGGTTCTGGCAATACAAATATAATGGGCAGGGGACCTATCTTCAAAGCAATAGACCTAAAGATCTTCCGCAGCCAGGAAATGAGTACAAGATTAAAATTGATTACAATGGGGCAACAATCAGTGCGACATTAAATGGAACTATTTTGTTTGATAAAGTCACACTAAATGATGCAGTTAAAAATTTGTATGATGCACCAGAGGCAATAAAATTAGGAAGATATGGAACCCAAGACAGTCAAGTTTTAATGGAAATTTGGCGATCTGATGTTCCGGAAGAAACTAACAAACCGCCAGTACTTAATACATTAAAATCTAATTATATGGAAGTTGATGTTGACGAGGTTTTTCCACGTGTCGTTCAATACAGAGTTGGCGATAAAGTGATGAACGGGCAGGAATCCCCTGTTTATAAGCTAAAGGTAAATGGAAAATTATATACTCCTGAAGTAGCCTTTGATAAGGTCAATGACAGTGAGGCTATGTATACATTAACTGCCAAGGATCAAAGTAAGAATTTGGACGCTGTTTTTAAGCTATCCTTAAAAGTGAATAAAAACCAGGTGATTTATAGCTTTAATGAAATTAAAAATGCTGGAAGCGCGAAGATTGAAACAATCGAGCTGCCAGGGATGAACTTTATTTCTGTAAATTCTAGTGAAAATGACGCCAATGCAAAATTGACAACCTTGAGCGGTGATGTAACAAAACCAGGCGATGTTGATGTGAAAGTGGATTCATCTATGTCTGGCATAGGATCGACTAATCGCTATTATACTGGTTTCTTGTCAAATGGACAGTTAAGTGCCGGCGTCTGGTCGAGTTCAGAAGTCGATGGTTATGGAAACATAGTGGCTAACCGCTATGAAAATAGTAATGGAGATAAAGCAATGGGGCTTAGCTCCAATCTGTTCTATTACCATCGCAATTTTATGCCAGAGCCACAGGCAACAAAACCTACTGTTAAAATTGCCATTGCAGAAGATATGAATGACGACAAACAAGTCGATTGGCAGGATGGTGCGATTGTCTACCGCGACATTATGCAGGAAATACCATTCTATCAGGATGTCAATAATAATGTTGGAATGCGTATTGTCATGAACTTCGGTTCACAAGCACAGCAGCCATTCCTTAAAACATTGGATAATATTAAAAAGGTTGCTCTTGCTACCGATGGATTAGGCCAGTCAGTGCTCCTCAAAGGCTATGCAAATGAAGGGCATGACAGCGGGCATCCGGATTATGGTGACGTAGGTGAGCGGATGGGCGGAGCAAAAGATTTGAACACCTTAATTGCAGGAGCCCATAAGTATAATACGCAGGTTGGTGTTCACATTAACGCACAAGAAGTGTATCCGGAAGCTAAAGCTTTTAACGATGGCTTTATTGACGGACCTAATTCTAAAGGCTGGGGATGGTTAGATCAGTCTTACACGATTAATAAATTAAAAGATTTGTATTCGGGAAGCCGTGCCAAACGACTTGACCAATTAAAGGCGGCTGCACCGGGTCTCGATTACGTTTATTTGGATGTTTGGTACCAAAACCAATGGGAATCTAATCGTATTACGGAACAATTTAAGGAGAGAGGCTGGCGGTTAACGACCGAGTTTGGCACTTCTATGGTCAATACATCAACCTGGCAGCATTGGGCAGTTGATAAAAACTACGGCGGAGCAGCAAGCAAAGGCCTCAACTCCGATGTACTTCGGTTTATCAGCAACCACCAAAAGGATTCCTGGGTATTGAATAACCCAGCATTTGGCGGTACAGCTGACAATCCATTGCTAGGCGGCTATGAATTGGCCGGTTTTGAAGGCTGGGGATCAGATCGTAATTTTGATAACTTTATCCGGACAACGTTTGATACGAACCTGCCGACTAAATTTCTTCAAAAATATTATGTGACCAACTGGAGTAAGGTGGACGGCGATCCAACGAAGACGAATCTTGAAAATGAAATTAAATTGAAGGATCCAAGCAACGGGGATGTCGTAGTTGTAACAAGAAAAGATAATTCCCGGGAACGTTTGATGACTCTTAATGGTCAAGTTGTGCTGGACGAACATACCTATTTAATTCCGTGGGTAGATCAAGATTTTAAAAACCCAACCTCTGATTCTCATAAGTTATATCATTGGAATTTAGAAGGGGGAACCACAACCTGGACACTCCCGGATGAATATAAGGGTGTGTCAAAAGTTTATGTCTACAAATTGACGGATCAAGGTCGGGCCAAAAAACAAAAAGTGAAGGTAGTTCAAAACCAAGTCACATTAACGGCTGAACCAGCAACTCCATATGTTGTGGTTGCAGGGAAAAATAAAGGGGCTCAGGTTGATGAGTGGAGCACCGGAAATCATGTATATGACTCAGGATTTAATACCGGTACTGTTGAGGATAAATATACAAAAGTTGCCGGCGACAAAACATCGGTTAGCGTCCAACGTACAAGCCAAACCGGCAGTGCGCGCCAATTAAGCAGCGGTGACTACTATTTAAATATTGACAGTCCGTCAAAACCAACTTCTGTTACTCGTACTTTAACTGATTTAGAACCGGGTAAAGATTATGTCGCAGAGGTTTATATTGAAAACAATAGTGATGCCAAAGCTTCCATTAAGGTGACTGGTGCATTGAAAGACGTAAGTAACAGTACGCTTCGCAGCTTGCAAAAGAACTATGTAAAGGCCGATTCACATGCATCAACTAACGGGTATAATAGCAAAATGCAAAGAATGCAGGTTAGCTTTACAGCTCAAAATGATACGGCTGTAATAACATTAACCCGTGAAGCGGGTGAGGGTAACACAGAATTTGATGACATTCGAATTGTACAAAAAACATTAAATAATTATGTTTCTTCTAATCAATTCGTTCAAGACTTCGAATCGGTAGTACAAGGCATATACCCATTTGTCATTGGCAATATTGAAGGAGTAGCGGATAATCGTACCCATTTAGCAGAACTGCATGCTCCTTACACTCAAAAGGGCTGGGCAAATGCAAAGGTAATCGATGATGTAATAGGTGGAAATTGGTCCGTGAAAACCAATAGTGGAAATGCTGGTTTAGTTTATCGCACTATTCCGCAGCACTTCACCTTTAAACCGGGTGTAACCTATAAAGTTTCGTTTGACTATCAAACAACAGCTAATTCATTCCGCATCATCTCTGGCGATCAGGAAATAGACGCTAGAAATATTAATGGTGTCAAAGGTTTGAGCGTGAATGATTCACTTCCTGCTTCAACTGAAACAAGAACTGCCGAAATTATTGTAACAGGTTCTGAAAATGGGCAAACCTATATTGGAATCTTTAATGATGGCTCCCCTATCACCATGCATACGGGTGAGGGGACGTTTATCCTCGATAACCTCCGTATCAAACAAATAGATTAAATGTGCATAAAACAAAGAGACGGTTCTCATGCCTCCTTCTAGGAAGCATGGGAACCGTCCCTCTGTTTTGCCTAAAATTGATAGGTTGCTATAGTTACCAATGTGCTTAGGATAGCAGTTCCAAGCATTAAAGAAACGTAGAGAAGATTTTTCTTCACTTTTTTCTTTCGAAGATGTTCTTCTGGTGTGATCCATAAACTTTTTGACATCAATAATTTCTCCTTTGTAATTGATGGCAGCTGGCTGACTTTGTCAATTTACATGACGGAAGCCCCTATAGCTTTGCGTCATCACCTTTCAGTGATTTTGCCTTTCATTTTTGTTACTTAACTATAATAATTGTGACTAGATAAAATGTGCTAGCTTCAAAAAAATTACATTTACTAGTATCGCCTATTATAGTATATCGACAGCCTAAGGCAAAATGTTTAGCCTTAATAGCCATTTTTATAAAAACTTTTATAAAACAAATAGGAAAGGAACGGAAGCCCCGTTCCCCCTGTCTCGCTAGCTATTTCGCAAGATGACGATGGTGACACGGCGGTTGGCTTGACGGTTCTTATCTGAGTCGTTTGGGTATAGTGGCTTGTATTCGCCGTATCCGGAGAATTGCATGCGCTTTGGTGCTACTTTGTGTGTTTCGAAGTAGTGAAGTACACTTGCCGCCCGTGCGGCCGATAGTTCCCAGTTGGAGGAATAGACCGTATTATAAGCCGGGACATTGTCCGTATGACCCTCGATACTGATTGGATTTGGAACGGTATTAATTAATCCAACGATTCCGTTCAAGGTTTTGTGCGACCGCTCCTTCAGCTCTGCTTTTCCCGAATCAAACAACACAACCTCTTTTAACGACACTTCAATCCCTTTTTTTGTCTCCCGGAGTGTAACCTTATCCTGCAGACTGTTTTTTGTTATATACCCTTCCAGTCGGTGTTTTAAACCATCCAGGTCCTGATCGTTGCCTTTTTGTACCGGCATCGCTTTCCCCTGCTCCGGCGAAGGCGGTGTTGGAGAAAGACCAACCTGCTGATTAGCGATTTTTGTTCCAGTCAGCTCTGATTGAAATGACTCCATAATCGATTGATATTTTTCTTTATCAATCGTGCTGGCTGCGTATAAGACAATAAATAAGGCCAGCAGTAATGTCAGTAAATCGGCATATGGAATCAGCCATGATTCATCGATATGTTCTTCGTAGTCTGGATGAAAAGCCCTTTTCCGTTTCCTCATGCTGTTTTTTCCTCCAGCTGTGGTTCGCTCTCAGTTTTTTCCGTTCGCTTACGTTCGGACGGCGGGACATGGACGGACAGTTTTTTCTCTAAGGCGCTCGGTAAAACCCCTTGATAAATCGAAAGGAGCCCTTCAATAATCAACAGCTTCAATTCCTGCTCTAACTTCGAAAGCCGCTTTAATTTATTTGCTAACGGATTCCAAAGCACATATCCTGAAAAAATCCCAAGTAATGTTGCAATGAAGGCAGCGGCTATCGAATGGCCGATTTTTTCAATTTCTGATAACGAACCAAGTGCCGCAATCAGTCCTACTACCGCTCCAAGCACACCCAAAGACGGTGCATATGTAGCTGCTTGTGAGAAAATAAGCGCTCCTGCCTTGTGCCGCTGTTCAATGGCTTCCACTTCATCCAACAAAACCTCTTCGATGAATTCTGCCTCGTAGCCGTCAATGATCATCTCCAGCCCTTTTTTAAAAAAGGGATCCTGCGCTGATTCAGCAATTTCCTCTAATGCTAGAAAGCCTTCCTTTTTGGCAGTTTCAGCGCATTCTATTAATTTTGCCACCTGTTCTGATTTTGAAGGGAGTTTCGGTTCAAATAGAGCAATTTTTAATAGTTTCGGAAATTTTTTCATTTCTCGAAACGGAAAGGCAATCAGCAAAGCAGCTGCTGTTCCGCCAAAAATAATCAAGTAAGCCGCTGGATTGTTCAAGGAAGCAAGCGGTGCCCCTTTTAGAATCATTCCAAAGCCAATGACAAGAAGTGCCAAAATAATTCCAAAAATACTAGACATAATTTTCTCCTTTGGTTTATCTTTAATTTAGTTTTTAAAAAAACGTGAATCGGTAAAATTCGACATACCCTTTTGGTGAAAGGAGGATTACCTTGAAAATTGATCATACTCACGGAATCAAGCAGGATCGCTTTATTTCCGTAAGAGAACGAGGGAAAGAATCTCCTTCCTTTCAACAAGTTTTTCAAGAGACCCAAGTTGATTTAACACAGGAGCCCTTGCAGAATCTCTTGAATGTGCTGAACCGTAATGGCAATCGGCTGGTTACTTCCCAATCCGTAAATGATTTGTTAGCGTATAAGCAAAGCATTCAGGATTTTTTGAAAGAGGTAGCACAAAACGGTTATTCCTTAGAAGAGTATCGGCACTTTCAGCCGAATGGTCGAGAGAAACGGCTGAAAATTATTAAACAAATTGATGAACAGCTGATCAAGCTCTCAGAACAAGTGATGGAAAAACAATCTAGCTCTATTAATCTGCTAAAAACAATCGGTGAGATCAAGGGATTGTTGGTCAATTTATACACGTAGAGGAGTGAACAAGTTATGCTGCGAGGAATCAATACTGCTGCATCCGGCATGATTGCACTGCAGAGAAAGCAAAATGCCCTGACAAATAATTTAGCCAATGTGGAAACTCCAGGATTTAAACAGGATGCCAGCCCATTACGGTCCTTTCCGGAAATGCTGCTGCAACGCATTAATCAGGGGGAAGGTACAGGAAGGGCTCCAAGAATCGGAACACTTTCGATGGGGGTGTACAACCAGGAAACCTTGCCGCTGTTCTCACAGGGGAGTCTTGTGAGTACGAACATGCCGTTTGACGTGGCGATTAACGATCAGGCACTTGCCCCGGTCACTGCAAACGGGAAAACTACTCAGCCCGCGGCCTTTTTTTCCGTGCAAACAGCTGATGGCAGCATCCAATTCACTCGCAACGGCCGGTTTGCCGTTAATGGAAACGGGCAGTTGACAACGGCATCAGGGGATTTGATTTTAGGAAAAAACGGCAGGCCGATTGCAGACACGGAGCTGTCTGGAGGAGACATTTCGATTCAAGGGAATGGTGAAATCGTTGTCCATCCGGGTGACGCGGCACGCGCCAGAACCATTGGTTCCCTTGGAATGGTCATCGTCAATAATCCTCATCAATTAATTAAAAAAGACAATGGGCTGTATGAGCTGGATGGGGCAAATCCTGCTATTCAGCAGCGGGCGCTTCCGGCTGGCTTGCAGCTGCATCATAAAATGATTGAGCAATCGAACGTCGATACATCACAGACGATCACCGACATGATGACCAACATTCGCTTGTACGAGGCCAATCAAAAGGTCCTCCAGACTTATGATAAAACACTTGAACAATTAAGTACGATTGGGAGGGTATAGCTGGTATGAATACATCTTTACTGATTGCCTCCATGGGGGTTCGAGCCTATCAGGGAAAGCTTGATACGATTGCTAATAATATTTCCAATGTGGAAACAACTGGCTTCAAACGGAGAGAAGCTGCATTTTCTGAGAATCTGACGGTTTCAATTCAAAACCAGGCTGAGACGGAGAAGGAGGCTGGCCGCTTGTCCCCGCTTGGGATTCGGACAACCTTTGGATCGCGAATTGCTGCTACCCCATTGGACTTAACTCAAGGAATTCCTAAGCAAACCGATAAGCCGTTTGATTTCATGATTGCTGGCAGCGGCTATTTCCAAGTGCGAAGAACAACAGACTCCGGTAAGGAAACTTTGTATACAAGAGGCGGTGCGTTTCAGCAAACGCCAGTTGGGGCAGGCCGGTTTCAGCTTGTCAATGTTCACGGCGATGTGCTCCTTGACCAAAATGGTAATTCGATTGAATGGGTGCGCGGCAAGGACTTCATGGTGTCTAGCGATGGAACAATTGGAGGGACAAACCAGCGTATTGGCTTAGTTGACTTCAGCAATCCGCAGCTGTTAATGGAAGAGGGCGGGGTATACCGGTTAACTGATGGAGCCGTTACTACCGTTAGTTCTAATGCGCAGATTAAACAAGGATTTCTAGAATCATCGAATGTCGATTTAAACCAGGAAATGACCGATATGATCAAAGCGCAGAGAGGCTACCAAGCAAACGCCCGCGCCCTCAGCTATGCGGATCAGATGATGGGAATCGCAAATGGAATTATGAGATCGTAAGCAAAAGGCGGCTGCATTTATCAAAGGTGCAGGCCGCTTTTTTATAATTTATCGGAATATCGGCGAATTTGAATCGTTTATCGGCGATTTTATATATTTTATCGGCAAATTAGTGCTATATATCGGCAGATTTATAGCTTTTATCGGCGAATCTCCGTTAGATAAAAAAATAAGTGAAAATCCCTAAACGTTAACTGAGCAACTGCCGATACTAAGGGTAAGGATAGAGTTAAAAGGAGCAGGTATATGAAAATCAATCCAATTAATCCAATCAACCGAATTGATACAGCATATCAAGCATATCAAAAGAGCAGTCAGCCCCGAGCGGAAGAAGCGAAAAAGAATCAAACTGATAAGCTTGAATTATCAAGCGAAGCCCAATTGCAGATACAAAAAGAAAAAGATGCAAAAATCGAGCAATTAAAACAGCAGATTGCAAACGGCACATACAAAGTGGACAGTGAAAAGTTAGCGGATAAGCTCCTGTCATTCTGGAAGTCAGGTGCGAAGATCGATGAATAGACTGACAGAAATCCTGCAGATGTTAACAGACCTGCACATCACTCTTTTAGAAACGGCCAAGAAAAAGCAAGAAATTCTTGTATCTGCCGAGATAAATCCGTTAATTGCAGTTATGGCGGATGAAGCCAAGCTCATCAAAAAAATAAAAAAAGTTGATGAGATGAGAATGGAAGTACTGGAGCATGACAATGCGTATCTTCCACTTTCCAAACTAATCCAGCAGCAGCCGGATGAAGGTCTGCAGGCAGAATGGACGTCAAAGCTGTTTGTACTGCAAAAATTGTTTAAAGAGATTGAAAAGGTAAACAAGCTTAACCAGCAGCTACTGCAGCAAGCGTTAACCTACACTCAGTTCATGATCGAGCAAATGCTGCCTCAGTCAAAGGATTCGGGACTTTATAGCACAGATACCGATTCCCAAGATTCTAGGGAATACGCTCGGTTATTTGATTTAAAAGTATAGGGGAGAAAAACATGTACTCAACCTTTCATGGCTTAGAAATTGGAAAAAGAGCGATCCTATCGCAGCAAACAGCACTCAGTACAACCGGACATAATATTGCCAATGCCAATACTAAAGGGTACACGCGGCAAGAGGCTGTGCTCGAGGCCACTCGTCCCCTTGCTTCCCCAAATCCTCATAACGGAACCATTCCGATGCAAATGGGAACAGGTGTGGAAGTATCAGAGTTTCGGCGCATTCGTGAGAGTTACCTAGATTCCCAGTTTCAAAATCAACAGCAACAAGCAGGCTACTGGGAAGCAAAGGCCGATTCCCTTTCCCATCTCGAAGATGTGTTTAATGAGCTATCTGGTTCGGGCTTGAGCACCTCTCTCAATAAGTTTTGGCAGGGCTTGCAGGAGCTTTCGAAACAACCGGAAAGTTTAGCGGCAAGGGTAGTAGTCACAGCGAACGGCAAAGAAGTGGCAGACCAGCTCAACCAAATTTATTCGGGAATTGCTGATTATGAAAAAAACTTAGATGATCAGCTGCAGGCAAATTCCAAGGAAATTAATATGGCAGCTAGTGAAATCGCGTCTTTAAACCAGCAAATTGCCCAAAATATCGGTTCTGGCCAACAGCCGAATGATTTGCTGGACCGCCGCGACACCCTGCTTGATCAGCTGTCAAAACTAGTAAATATAGACGTTAAGCCGACTGTTAATGGAAGGGTCGATGTGTCTATTAGTGGTGTGAAGCTGGTAGATGGCAATAAAGCCAACTCGTTTAGTGTTGAACCCGAGGACGGCGGGGCGAAAATAGCCGGAACTGTTGTTCAATTGGATGGCGGTAAAATCAAGGGATTGCTTGAAACATATGGTTATAAGCTGGCAGACGGAACCGTGCTTGGCAGGATACCAGAATTAAAAGCAAACCTTGATATTTTGGCTGTGGCGATTGCAGAAAGAATGAATGCGATTCATGCAAGTGATGAAGCCAGAAATTTGGACGATATCCAAGCAAGAAACACGAATCCGAATGCTCCCTTAGAAAAATTATTATTTTTTGTCGATAAAGACGACCCAACACAGCCGCCAAAAAATGCCGGGAATATGATGATCAATCCGGAACTGGTGAAAAATCCAGCAAAGGTAGCAGCCGCCACATCGGATAATATCGGCGACGGTTCTAATGCGGCTTTAATGAGCGATGTATTTTTTCAAAAAATAGATATTGGCGGAACGAACACGACTATTGGTGAATTCTATCAAAAGGTCATCGGGCAATTAGGTACTGATGTGCAGGGTGCCAAGCAATCAAGCGAAAATGCTAATGCGATGGTTTCCATGGTTGATAACCAGAGACAATCCGTGTCCGGGGTGTCGATAGACGAAGAAATGACCAACATGATCCGTTACCAGCAAGCATACAATGCAGCTGCTCGTTATGTGTCAGCCGTTAACGATTTGCTAAATACATTGATTAATGGGATGAAGTAATGAATTAGATAATGACATGAAAGGGGGAGAACAATGCGCATCACCCACCAAATGGCAGCTCAACAGTTTATGCAAAATATTCAGCGTAATAATACAGCTATGGAGAAGCTGCAGGGACAAATATCCTCCGGGAAAAAGTTTGAAAAAATATCAGACCAGCCTTCTGCCACTTTACAAGGATTAACCTATCGTTCCACGTTGAGCCAGGTCGAACAATACAAAAAAAATGCCCAGGACGGAATTGATTGGAGCACGGCGATGGACGGAGCGCTTGGAAATGTTACTGACGTACTGCATCGCGTTCGCGAGCTGACCGTTGAGGCCAGCAGTGATACGCTCAATGAAAATGATCGGAAAAATGTTGCCGTTGAGATCCGCTCTCTCATGCAGCAGGTTGGAAATATTGCGAATACCGCCTATGGAAGCGGGTATCTTTTTTCGGGGACAGACCTTAACACCCCGCCATATCAAAATGGTGTCTTACAGCAAACAAATCAAATGGGTAAAGAGTGGACGATTGGCCAGGGGATCAGCGTGAATGGGAAAGTTCATGCTTCCTCTGTATTTGGATTTTCAGTCGAGGGGAAAAACTTATTCGAAACCTTAGAGGGCCTTGCAGAAACATTAGAGAATGGGGAAAACCCCGGATCATTATTGAATTCCATTGACAGTCAAACCGATAACTTAATTACCCAGCGGACTATTGTCGGAACTAACCAAAACCTTCTTGAACTTGCAGCCAATAAATTGGACCAGTCCCAATTTTTAACGAAAAAAATGTTGTCGGACACGCAAGATACTAACGTTGCCGAAGCTTTTACCGAGCTGACGCTGCAAGAAACAGCACTTAAAGCAGCGCTCAATGCCGGGGGAAAAACCATGCAGCTAAGTTTAGCCGACTTTTTAAGATAGAAATAGGTTTCAGTGCTCCCCATCTTGGACTTAAGATGGGGCATCTTATTTTTTATGTAATGAGGGGAATACATGGGAGAGTATCAGATTATTTTAGCGACGGCAGCATTATTTATTTTTGTTTCTTTTATCATATTTTCAATCCAGCAGCAAAGAATTAAGAAACATAGGAATCTTAAAAAAGCAGAGAAACAGGTGAATCGGAGAGATAGTTTTAGGCTGCGAATTGATCAAAAAAATTCCATCATGGAAGTGCTAAGAATAGGAAACTTGGATGTGAATGAATTTGATGATTGCGAAATCAGTGATGTCAGTGCGGGAGGGGCCGGAATTATCAGTTATTATGACTTCCCTTTAAAGCAAAAAGTATATGTAAAGCTTCATTTTCACCTAAACAACGAGTCATTTTCTTTAAACGGAAGGATTGTCCGGAAAGTAGAAAGGATTAATAAAAGTAATTATTTTTATGGGCTTCAATTTCTCGATTTATCCGTTAAAGAGGAAGAACGATTGATGAAAGAAATTGTCGCTTTGGAAAACCGTAGAAGACAAACGTCTATCAAATAAAAAATATTTCTCATTTTCTATCTACAACACTAGTAAACCTTCCGATACATAAAAGTACAGAGGGAAAATATTCCTCAACTATTAGGAGGTAAATAAAATGAGAATTAATACAAACGTAGCAGCACTTAACACACATCGTCAATTAACAGCTGCCTCTAACACAGCAGCAAAAAACATGGAAAGATTATCATCCGGCCTTCGTATTAACCGTGCTAGTGATGATGCAGCAGGTCTGGCGATCTCTGAAAAAATGCGCGGCCAAATCCGCGGGCTTGAAACAGCACAAAAGAACGCACAAAACGGTGTTTCTTTACTTCAAACGGCTGAAGGTGCATTAAATGAAACACACTCCATTTTACAGCGTATGCGTGAACTTGCTGTTCAATCTGCCAACGACACGAATACTTCATCTGACCGTGAAAAGCTTCAAGCAGAAATCAATACACTTGCTGAAGAAGTAGGGCGTATTGGTTCTACTACTGAGTTTAATGGTAAAAAACTATTAAACGGTTCATTTGATGGCACATTCCAAATTGGTGCAAACCAAGACCAAAATATGAGTCTTAAAATTGGTGATGCGCAATCATACAGCTTAGGAGTAGCTGGTACAATTGGAATTGAACAATCCAGCGCGGTAACTGTCGGTGGTACAACTACAGGTGATACGTTGAAAGCTGGTACTTACAGTGTTTCTCAAAATGGCGCTAATTATGAAGTAAAAGACGAAAATGGCAAAGTGGTAGCATCAAGTACTGATGGTTTAACGTTTACTACAAAAGCATTTGATGGAACAGCTGGGGATGACACCTTTACTTTTGAACAAGCTGTAACTTCAGGCACATTAAGCTTCGATGGAACAACAGCAAAAGCTACGGCTGCGTTTACGAACAGCGGACTTGAAGCAGGATCTTATACTTATAATGCAACTGATAATGTACTTTTAGATGCACACGGCGAAGTAGTAGCCCGTTCAACTGATGGTATTGCATTCAAGGGAGCAAGCGGTGCGACAGTACTTACTGCAACAGTGGCATTAACTGATGGCGACAGCCTTAAAGTTGGCGGTGTAGACATTTCTACTCAAGCAGCAGCTAACAAGGCGATTACATCTATTAATACAGCCATTGAATCTGTGTCTGCAGAACGTTCTAAGATGGGTGCGGTTCAAAACCGTCTTGAATTTACTAACAACAGCTTAAGCACAACTGCTGAAAACTTAACATCTGCTGAATCACGTATTCGTGATGTGGATATGGCAAAAGAAATGATGACATTTACGAAGAATAATATTCTTTCTCAAGCAGCTCAAGCTATGCTGGCTCAAGCAAACCAACAGCCGCAGGGTGTACTGCAATTACTTCGTTAATTTTTGAATTGAACGTAACTCTCTATTTCTTTCATCTCTTTTTAAAAAGCCGGAATCTTGTATTCCGGCCATTTTGCCTATTATTTAAAAAAAGGGGGTTTTTTTTTGCGTAAATTTAAATCCATTCCGATTATTGTCAGTGCTATGCTGGTCCTTCAGCTGTTCTTTCCGATCATCGGTGCCCTGGCTGCAGTGGTGCAAGCTCCTGCCAATCTAAAAATCTATGAACGCTACCCAGGAAATGCTGTCATAGAATGGGACGCGGTTTCTAATAGCTCCGCCTATAAAGTATACCGCTTAGATGGGGACACTAAAACTTTAGCAACTCAGGTTACTACTAACAAAGCTTTTATATCGTTAAAAGAGGGAACCTATACTTACGCGGTCACCGCGGTTGTAAGTGGACAGGAATCACCATTATCTCAGCCCGTTTCGATTAACATCGTTTACCCGGAAATGCAGGCCCCAGGGAACGTAAAAGCTTCTGTTGAAAAATTTTATAATGCAACATTAAGCTGGGACAGTGCCAGCTATGTTCATTACTACAAAATTTATCAAGTCATTGATGGGGTCAGAAAGTTAGTAACTACAACAGAAATGACCACCCAAACCTTTAATACGTTGCCTGAAGGGCATTATGTGTACGAGATTACGAGCTATAATAGCATTTTTGGTGAGTCAGCACAGGCTGCTCATGTTGAGTTCGATATCGTATACCCCGAGATGGAGGCACCTGCCGGCCTAACCTATTCAGTGGCAAACGGTAATGATGTGACCTTAAGCTGGACTCGTGCTAATTATGCAAATAAATACAATATTTATGAGATTGTAGATAATAAAAAGACACTTGTGACATCAACGACAAATGTAAATGTAATGCTGTCAAATGTATCAGCAGGCACTCATCGCTATGAAGTCACATCCTACAGTACTACATTTAAAGAATCTCAAAATGCCGCTGCGATTGAGTTTAATCTGATTCATCCAGTTGTGCAGACTCCTGGAAATGTAAAGTTCTCAATTACAAACGGGAATGATGGAACCTTAAGCTGGGGAAAAGTAGAGTATGCCGTAAGCTACAAGGTCTATCAAATCATTAACGGTTCAAAGGTACTTCTTAAGCAGACGCCTTATCAGCAGGTAAGTTTCCCTAATATGGATAAGGGGACATATATCTATGAGGTAACTGCATATAGTGATCGATTCGGTGAATCAGCACCTGCCCGGCTGGAGCAGGAGGTTGTCCATCCAGCTATGCAAAAACCTGATGCATTTACAGCCTCTATTTTAAATGTAAATACCATCTATTTAAAATGGAAAACGGCAGAATATGCAACAACCTATAAGTTGTATCAGATTGTGGATGGCGAGCGGAAATTTATTTCAGACATTAACAATACCTATACGGCCATCAATAATTTACCGGAAGGCAATTATGTGTATGAAATTACCTCTTACAGCGACCGTTTTGGAGAATCTGCAGAAGCTTCACGAGTAGAGGCAGCCATTGTGTATCCTAAAATACTGGCACCAAATGTACAGGTATATGTTAATCAGGAAGTTAAATCCATTGCCCTTTGGTGGGATGCAGTGGATTATGCTGCCTCTTATGATATTTATCAAATCATAGATGGACAGCGTACGCTGATACAAAATACACCGAATAACCGTATTGTGTTTAACAATATGCCTTATGGTGCTTATATCTATGATGTAGTAGCGCGCAGTAAGTTCGGTGATTCTACTCCTTCTGAACAAGTTACTGCTAATGTGGAACCGATTTTAGAAGCGCCAACGACTCCAGAAGCATCTGTTGAAGGAGATGATGTGATTCTTAGCTGGAATCCAGTAAAGGACGCGGATTCTTATAATGTGTATGAAGAAGTAGACGGGGAACGGGTTCTTGTAGGGAATACAAACGATCCTGAATTTACTATATCTGACTTGGAACCAGGTGAACATACGTACGTTATTGTTCCAGTTTCGCCATCAGGTCAAGAATCAGATAATGCTGCCACGATTACAGTTGATGCCGGGGAAAAGGATACGACGGCTCCGGTAACAGAATCAAACGTAGAGGATAAGTGGTATCAAGGCGAGGCAGCAGTTGAATTAACGGCAACAGATGACCTAAGCGGAGTGGATAAAACCTATTATTCTGTGAACGGCTCAGACTTTGAGGAAGGTACAGCGTTTGCTGTTAACGAAGGCGTCAATGAAGTATCCTTCTACAGTGTTGATAAAGCTGGAAACAAAGAAGAAGTGAAAACAGTAAAAGTGAAAATTGATACTATGGTCCCTGAGACCACTTCAAATGTTTCTGATAAGTGGTACCAAAGCAAAGTATCGGTTGAACTGGAAGCGACCGATGACCTAAGCGGAGTAGATAAAACCTATTATTCTGTGAACGGCTCAGATCTTGAAGAAGGAACCTCGTTTACCGTTAAAGATGAAGGCGTAAATGAGATAGCATTCTACAGTGTCGATAAAGCAGGAAATGTAGAAGAGACAAAAACGGTTCAAGTAAAAATCGATTGGACAGCTCCTGAAACAGTTTCTAACGTCACTAACGAGTGGCATTCAGGGGAAGTAGCAGTAGAATTAACGGCAACTGACAATTTAAGTGGAGTAGATAAAACCTATTATTCTGTGAACGGCTCAGAGTTTAAGGAAGGTACAGCGTTTACAGTTAAGGACGAAGGCGTCAATGAAGTATCTTTCTACAGCGTTGATAAAGCTGGAAACAAAGAAGAAGTGAAAACTGTTAAAGTGAAGATTGATACTGCGGCACCTGAGACCAAATCAAATGTTTCTGATAAGTGGAATCAAGGCGAAGCAGCAGTTGAATTAACCGCAACAGATGACCTGAGCGGTGTGGCGCAAACATTCTATTCTGTTAATGGCTCTGATTTCGTTGAAGGTACCTCGTTTACAGTAAACGAAGAAGGAGAAAATGAAGTAACCTTCTTTAGTGTTGACAATGCGGGAAATGTTGAAGAAATAAAAACTGTTAAAGTGAAGATTGATACGACCGCTCCAGAAACTGTTTCAAATGTTGCTGATAAATGGTACCAAAGCGAAGTATCGGTTGAACTGAAGGCGACCGATGACCTAAGCGGAGCAGATAAAACCTATTATTCTATTAATGGTTCAGAGTTTACGGAAGGAACAGCATTTACGGTTAAGGACGAAGGCATCAATGAAGTATCGTTCTACAGCATTGACAAAGCTGGAAACATAGAAAAAGCAAAAACAGTCGCATTAAAGCTTGATAAAACGGCTCCAACTGTTTCATTTCCATTAGCAAAGGAACAGGAACTTGGCTCAATGATCACGTTAGATTACACAGCTAATGATAACCTTTCCGGAATCGCTGTTGAAAAAGTGACACTGAACGGAAAAACTTATCAAAAAGGCGACAAAATCACTCTAGATCAACCAGGTACAAACAAGCTCCTTGTTACTGTAACGGATGCTGCCGGTTGGACAACTCAAGTAGAAAAGGAATTTGTTGTGTACATTCCTGTCACTCTTGAAGTATTACCAAAAGTGATTAAAGGCAACAATGGGGTCTTTACGGTAAAAGCATCAATACCTAAAGAATACCAATCAGCATCCTTTGATGTTTCCATTGTCACCCTAAACGGTGTAGCCGCCGATCCAAAAAACAATGGCCTGCAAAAGCAAGCTGAAAAGGGCCATTTCAAATTTGAAAGAGCAGACTTTGATTGGAAAAAAGGCGAAACAGTTCTTGAATTACGAGGCTATTTAGACAATGGATATTTAGTCATTGCTAAAACAATAGTTGAAGTTAAATAGAAGACTAGCCCTAGGAACGAATCCTAGGGCTGTTTTTATGGCTTCTGTTTATTTTTTAGCGAGGAAAACTAAGTCCCCCTGTTCTATTGCCCGAGGAGGAAGAAAAAGCGACACAATGGTAAAAAGAACCACGTTCTATAACTCGCCTCCAACAACTTTTTTTAAAAAATCCCCACACCCCCTCTATTTTCTCTTCTAACCTGCCGATACTTATCCAGAGAATATCTTTCATGTGAGGTGACCACCAGTGAATTCCTCTATCACTAGGTTAACAGGGTTTGCGTCTGGATTGGATACAGACTCGATTGTTAAAAAACTGATGAATGCCGAGAGTATTCCGCTTAACAAATTGAAGCAGAATCAGCAAAAGCAAACATGGTTAAGTGATGCTTATCGGCAGTGGAATACTGATTTATTAGCATTCCGGTCGAATACGCTTTTTAATATGAATCTATCAAAAACGTATAATACGTTTACTGTTACATCCAGCCAAGAGAATTCCGTATCAGCCTCAACTTCGGGAAGTTCCCTGGCAGGCACCTATTCGGTGGCTGTAAAGCAACTCGCCAGTTCTGCAGCGTTTACTGGAAGCAAAGTTCCATTAGACCCGACAAAAACGCTGGGTAATACGGTCCAAGGTTCTGCCCAATTAACTGCTGACACCTCCATCACGATGGATGTCTATAATGATCCGAAAAATCCTTCTGCATTTCAGTCTATGACCATCGATATTAAAACAACAGATACAATCAACGATGTAGTCTCAAAGATTAATAATGCAAAGGACAGTAACGGAAAAAGTTTAAGTGTGCAGGCTTTTTACGATCCAACATTACAGCAATTTATTTTAAAAACAAAGGAAACCGGAGCGGCCACAAAAATTGACCTCAGCAAGAATACAAGCGCGGCGAGTCAAGCATTCTTAAGCAATACATTGGGTCTTGACACCACCAATCTGGTCGCATCTGGTCAAAATGCAAATATTATTTTTAATGGAAATGAAATTACTAATTTAGCAGCTAATAATACGACGATTATGGGGATTAATTTTACCTTTAAAAGTACCACTGTGGATGCTAATGGAAATGTAATGCCGAGTACAGTTACTGTTTCTCAAAACCCTGACGAAGTCATCAAAAATATTAAAGATTTTGTTGATAAATATAATAGTTTACTTGAAAAACTCAATAATGCTGTTCAGGAGCCTATCTATCGAGATTACCTGCCGCTTTTAGATGAGCAGCGCAGTGAGATGTCTGAGAAGCAAATTGAGATGTGGGAGGTAAAAGCGAAGAGCGGCCTGCTCCGCAGTGACAGTATTCTCACAGATATAGCGAACAAAATGCGGAATGCAATGACATCGATTGTCGATAATGGCAGTCCCTATTATTCTCTTGCTTCGATTGGAATATCATCAAAAAGCTATCAGGACAAAGGAAAATTGTATGTGGATGAAGCCAAATTAAGAGAAGCTATTCAAACGGATCCTAATGCTGTTGAAAAGTTATTTTCACAGCTTGGAGATACGAGTAAAGGGACGAATGGCGTGATTAAACAAATTTCTAATGTATTACAAGATGGCATAAAAAAGTTAACCAATAAAGCGGGTTATACAGGGAATAGCCAGTATGATCAAAGTGTTATTGGAAAAATATTATCAAATATGCAGACGGATATTACGCGACAGACTGAGAAGTTATCTCGAAAGGAATCCCAATATTATCGGCAATTTGCTTCCATGGAGCAGGCTATTTCAAAATTTAATTCCCAAAGCTCTTGGCTTTACCAGCAAATGGGGGGCGGAATGTAATAAATGGGACTGCTCGCATAAAAAGGACAGTTCAAAGAGTGGATGTTTTCTGATTCGCGGATAATAGCCATCGAATCGCGGATAACTAGCTCAAATTCGCGGATAACCCATGAAAAACCGCGGATAATACCCGAAAATTCGCGGATATGGTGTAATGTTTGCCTAAAAAAAAGACGGCCTCGCGCTAAGCGAGTCCGGTCTTCCCTGTCAGCTTATGAAATTGACTTTGAACGCCTGTCACCCAATGATTGTTTAATTGAGTCGGGTCATTGGAGGCGCCGATTGGGGCGTATTTTGCACCGATTTGGGCAATCGTCTGTTTGCCTTGGTCGAGATAATTTTGCCGAAGATTACGGGCCATATCAAAAATGCTGTCGCGAATCGAGTCATACGACTTTAAGCCGTTTTTGCCCATCATCCCGGCCACATTGTATTTAAAACGTGCTGCATTTGAAGTCCCATTCCCAGTTTCATGAATGGAGATTGCTGCCAGCAGAGCCGGGTTGATTTGATATTTCTCACCAGCCTCAGCGAAGTGATGTCCGGTGTTTTGCAACACACCTTTTAAGTAAAGATCTAGCTTATCGCCGTCATTTTTCGCCGCATCTGTTAGTGATGTCCTATTAGTCGTTTGCAAGACTTTCGTTTGGCTTGTGGCCGTCTCTATAACAGAAGGAAGCCGGTTCAAACCAGTAAATTGCAACGCATCTAAGCCGCTATTGCTTTGCTGATTCATCTCAGCTTGTAATAGGACTTGTTGCAGCAGGAGTTCAAAGGAGCCGCTGTTTAGACCAGATAGATTGGTGCGATTGCCTTGTCCAATGCGCGAAATGTCCATCATGGTTTTAAAAAGAAGCCAATTCGTGGACAAAGATCCAACATTCATAGTTGTTATCTCCTTGGTATGTATTTTTTCTTATTTTAACTCTATTTTATCATCTAGCAACAGTTATTTTCTATAAAAATACTAATTTGTTATATTTATCAATTTTTACAAGGGGTTGAAAAAATAGTGGCGGAAGTGATCCAGCTTTCAGGTATACAAACATCAGGTAACAATGGGCAAGCTAGAGTAACAGAAAAAGGGAAAGAAGGAGAACCTGCTTCCACTTTTGATGCCTTGCTGCAGCTGATCGGTCAGCAAGAGGGAAAAGATGGTGAACTGATACCAGCCGAAATTCAATCGATACAATTGCCGATTCTACAGCAGAATATCGTAATCGTTCCTGTTCTCCAGGAAAAAACGACAATTCCCGCGGTGGAGCAGTCACAGGGTGAGCTGCCAACACTGAAGCAATCTATGGGTTCAACAGCAGCGGGACAAATGGTAGAAACCAAGCCTGAGTACACATCACTTAATAGATTATCAACTTTGCCACTGGCTCAAGGTGCAACGAAATTAGCAAAAGAAATAGTAAATAGTGATGTATCTGATCCGATCATTCCTAACCTAGATACTTCTGAAAAAACAGGGGATTTAAAGCAACATGTATTGTTGGCGGGAACATCAAAGAGTCACATTAGTTTGGAAACAGGTAAAGAACAGAACCTAACAGCTTTTCAAATGAAGCTTAGTGAGGATTCCAATCAAACGGAATCACCAAATACAAATCAAACAGGACAGCTCCAGCTGCCTAATGAATTTTCCTTGATAAATCACACAACAACAGACCAGCCCACATTAGATGGAAAAACAGTTCTAACTGAAACTGTTAGAGCGGCCCACTTCGAACAGGATATGAAGCAATTCATTCAACCGGCCATCCATGTAACAGGTTCGGACGAGGGCTTTGAGGCAGTGTTCACCCTTGCACCGAAGCATTTAGGAAAAGTTGATGTAAAGGTGACGATTCAGGATGGGCAAGTGACGGCAGAATTCCTTACCAGCACTTCTTTAGGAAAGGATTTGCTGGAAACTCATGTCCAGGCTTTACGCTCAAGCTTAGAAACACAAGGGCTGCAGGTTGGAAAGATTGATATCTCACAGCAGCCGTCAAACACCAACACAAACACAAACTTCGTGGGGACTTTCTCGCAAAGCGGTGATTCCCACGGAAGGCAGGGGCAGCAAGAATCACGAAAACGAAGCGATCAGCATTTGATACAAGCCAAAGAACAGACACGTGCTTATGATATCCAAACCGATTGGGTTTCCCAAATCAATACGACAGCATAAGGGATGAACCGAAAATGTCCACGATCCATTCTATTCAATCCAACACAGCATCTCCCAATCGCAGCCTGTCAAAGCAGGAGCTGGGAAAAGAGGCCTTTTTAAAAATCTTAGTCACGCAATTGCAAAACCAGGATCCGACACAGCCGCAAAAGGACGGAGAATTTGTCGCACAAATGGCGCAGTTAAGCGTGCTGGAGCAGCTTTCAAACTTAAACAACTCGCTGACTGCCTATCTTGAATCGGGCAATAATATCAGCCAGCACTCCTATGTGCTTGGAAACAAGGTTACCTGGACTAATCCTGAGACAAATGCGCAGGAGAGCGGGATTGTCGAAGGGATTAATTATAAAAATAATCAAGTTTACTATAAAATCGGTGATCAAGAAATTCTATCGAGCAGCATTACTTCAATGGAAATCAACAAACAATAGGGAGAGATTATCATGTTACGTTCACTAAATTCAGGAGTATCCGGACTTAAAGGCTTCCAAACAAAACTAGATGTCATTGGTAATAATATCGCAAACGTGAATACAGTGGGATTTAAAAAAGGCCGGGTTGTCTTTGAAGATATCTTCAGCCAGACGGTGAAGGCGGCATCTGGTCCAAAGACGGCAACAGCAGCAGCACCTGCAGCAGGAGGTACCAATCCAATTCAGGTTGGTTTAGGAACTAGAGTTGGCAGCATTGACACCGTTCATACACCAGGCAGCCCAACAACAACAAATATCGGCACCGACCTTTATCTGGATGGCGATGGATTTTTTGTCGTGCAAAATGGAACGGAGAAGTTTTTAACACGAGCAGGGAACTTTAAATTAGACAGCAGCAATCAACTAGTCAATCAAAATGGCATGTTTGTCTTGGATCAAAAAGGGAATACCATTACAATTCCAGGTAATTGTATTTCTTTTGCGATTGATCAATCTGGAGAAATTATTGGTGTTGATGTTAACGGGGACAGCGTGCCTACTAATGTAAATATTGGTACAGTGAAGGTTAATAATCCAAGTGGATTACTAAAAGCAGGCGGATCGTTATATTCTCTCACGCCTAATGCAAATGCAGGAAAAATTGAAGATTTGCTTAAAAATAATAAAAGCGACGCCACCATCATCTCCGGAACCCTAGAAATGTCCAATGTCGATTTATCGGAAGAATTAACCGACATGATTACCGCCCAGCGGGGATTTCAAGCTAATGCCAAGATTATTACAGTCTCTGATTCAATTTTAGAGGAATTAGTAAACTTAAAACGATAAAAGTAAAATGCGAGAATATCTTCCTAGGTATTCTCTATTTTTTTACAAAATTCGATACTTTTAATAAATAAATGTTAAATATTCGTAAATAATTCGATAATATTCGTCAATTTATGGGGGTTTACAACAAAATGTATTTGAAAAAATATTTTTGTAATGTTATCATTTTCCTAGAATTACTTAAAAATTGAAAAAGGCAAACCTGAGGAAACTCAGCGACGCAAAGCTATAGGGGCTAAATTGTCATGACAATATGCCAGCCAGTTGCCGAAATAGATTGTCCTAAACTATCTATGTTTATTTGCTATGGACGAGACTATTCTTCGGGGTGGTCTCGTCTTTTTTGCGTCTAGGTATTTATTAATAGTCTAAAAGGAACAAGAGGTGTGAATAAATGGACAACAATATGCCGAATTCCCTGGCTTTTGGAGGCAGTTCTGCTGAACCAAGAGTCTATGATTTTAAAAAAGCATTACGATTATCTATGGAGCAGGTGCGGGTTCTGACGAGAATTCATGAGAATTTTGCTTACCAGCTGGCTTCCTTTATCTCCACTGAATTACGGTCGTTTGTCCAGGTTGAGGCCTCTTCTGTTGAACAGATGTTGTATGAGGAGTTCGTTAAGCAGCTCCCGGATACGACAATATTAAGTGTGTTTGAATCAGGTGAACAGGGTATCCGCATGGCGATGGAGCTCAATCCGCAAATGGCTTTTGTGATGATTGACCGTCTTTTAGGAGGCAAGGGAATGGATGAAGAATGGGGGAGAACCACCTTAACGCCCATCGAATCCAATGTCCTAAAGAGATTGCTGGAAGGGGTTGTTCAAATTCTAAAGAAGGCTTGGAGTGACATTATGGTCCTCCCGCTTCGCTATTTGAACATGGAAACAAATCCACAGTTTTTGCAGCTGGGAATCCCAACGGAAACGGTTATTGTGGTCACCTTTCAAATTACGATTGAAAAAAGGGAAGAAACGATGCATCTTTGTATTCCATACATATTGTTGGAGCCATTTATTCCTAAACTTTCTTCTCATAATTGGTACGGCCATGGGAAATGGGCGAAAAACAAAGATGAAAGTGAATTTTTGCAAGAACGAATTGAACATTTAACGGTTCCGGTTATTACAGAATTAGGACGGGCTGCCATCACCATTGAAGAATTGCTCGGCTTAAATGTCAATGATGTCATTCAGTTAAACCAGCTGGCAGATGAGCCGCTGCAAGTAAGGGTCAATGAAGAAGTGAAGTTCCTTGCCCATCCGGGGATGAAGAAGTCAAGAGTGGCCGTAAAGATTGAACATTTGGTAGAAGGAGATGGCGTTGATGATTGAAACGGGTAAACTGACACAGGATGAAATTGATGCATTGCTTGCTGACCATAAACAAGAGTCAATGAATCAACCATTCCAGTTTGCTGAGCTTGTGCCTGATGAAGCTGTTGAAAAAATAACTGACAACATGAATTTGGACCTTCTTCTCGATATTCCATTAGAAATTGTCGTGGAACTGGGTCGGACGAAAAAGAAAATTAGTGAAGTGCTAGAATTAACGAGCGGCTCGATCGTGGAATTAGATAAGATGTCAGGCGAACCGGTGGATGTGTTTGTCAATAACAAGCTGATTGCCAGAGGTGAAGTGGTTGTTATTGAAGAGCACTTTGGCGTAAGAATTAAGGAAATTTGCCAATCTCCGTTATGAGGAGGGCAATGAAAAGATGATTACGAAAAAAGAGGAACAGCTGCAGCATTATTTTGAACTTTCTAAGAGGATATTGGAAGCATTACAGCAAGGAGCGGAAGACTTGGTGCCAGGATTGCTCGAGCAGAGGGAAGTTTGCATTTCTTCTATTAATAAGGTAGATGGGGAAGCTGGATCTCTGCTTATGAGTGACACGATAAGAGAACAGCTAAACAGGCTTACTGTACTGGAAAAAGAAATTCAGTCACAATTGCAGCTGACGATGAGAAAACTATCCAACCGCATTCGTTCCGAGCAAAGAAATCAGTTTATTAAGAGTCAATATGAGGATTTGACCGGTGTTTCAAAGGGTGTTTTTTATGACCGAACGAAGTAAAGGGGGGACGAATTTATGATCGACCGAAATGAGGTTTACCAGAGAAATCAAGTGTTTACGGCTAAACCGGAGGATTTAACGCTCATGCTCTATAATGGCGGTGTAAAGTTTCTCAACCAGGCAAAGCGGGCAATTGAGAACAAGGACCCGGCAAAAGCTCACTCCTTGATCATGAAGACGCAGGATATCCTAACCGAACTTATGGTGACATTAAATATGGATTACGAACTATCAAACTCGCTTTATTCTCTCTATGACTATATGAAACAACGATTAATGGAAGCCAATATGAAAAAAGACAGCGGGATTCTAAATGAAGTAGAAGGTATGTTTCAGGAGTTGAAAACCTCATGGGCAGAAGCGATAAAATCATTAAAGTCTAATTCTTAAGTTTCTATTGAAAAGGGTGAAAAAGATGAACCGATTGATTGGAATCATGTCAAGTGCCTTAGATGCCTCTGCCTTACGTCAAAAATCAATTTCTAATAATATTGCCAATGCAGACACCCCCAATTACAAACCAACAAAGGTTTCCTTTGAAGAGATGCTGCAGCAGGAAGTTCAAAGCAGATTCGCAGGAAACCGTACCTATCCCAAACATTTCGTGATAGGGGCTTCCCATGCAGCGTCGATTCCTTCCGCGAAATTAGAACGGGAAAACACTGTTTTTTCAAACAGTGGAAATGGTGTAGATTTGGATTTTGAAATGACCCAGCTAAGTCAAAATACGATTTGGTACCAATCGTTAACCTATGGATTGAATGAAGAATTTAATTTATTAAAAGCATCAATTAGAGGAAGGGGATAAACACTATGTCGATTTTTCAAACGTTATCAATCAGCGGCTCTGCGTTAACAGCGAATCGGCTAAAGCTTGATGTTGTTTCCTCTAATATTGCGAACGCCAACACTGCAAGAGGCCGATTAGTGAACGGAGAATGGCAGCCTTACCGCCGGAAGATGGTGGAGATGACGCCGAATAAGCCCCCGACGTTTATGAATTATCTTCAGCAGGAACTCTCTCTTTCAGGAGTCCATGTTAATAAAATTGTTGAAGATACGACCCCGTTTCAGGCCGTGTATGATCCATCCAACCCAGATAGCAATAAGCAAGGATATGTGATGATGCCTAATGTTGATGTCACCAAGGAAATGGTTGATTTGATGTCAACATCACGAGCGTATGAAGCCAATGTTACAGCCTTTAATGCCGGAAAATCGATGCTGTTAAAGGCCTTGGAAATTGGAAGATAGGGAAGGAGGAGGAATAGGATATGAACATCAGTAATATTCAAGGATTGCCGGGCAGTTTTTTGCAGGGGATTAAGCCGCAGGCCGCAGCTGAACCATCTGCCTCCTTCGGGAATCTGTTACAAAAATATATTCAAGAAGCAAATAGTGCCGTGAATGAATTTGAAACGAAATCATTAGCATTAGCCAAGGGAGAACCGATTAACCTGCACGATGTGACGATTGCCGCACAAAAAGCAAGCATCGCTGTTACGCTAACAACCCAGGTGCGGGATAAAGCAATGGAAGCTTATCAAGAAATCATGAGAATGCAAATCTAGTAAGGAAATAGTGGAGAAGCATGATTCAACAAATACGAAACGTTAAAGAAAAGTATATCGAATATTGGAACTCTGTCAGTAAAAAACAAAGATTTCTTTTTGTTGGTATTTTTATTGCTCTTATTTTCGCTTTGGCGCTCTCAATCTTTCTTCTGTCAAGACAGACGTATGTTCCGCTGTTTACCAATGAACTGAGCCAAAAGGAAATCGGCGATATCAAAGCCGAATTAGATCAGGAAGGCTATACGGACTACCGCTTGGATCGGAACGGAACCACGATTGAGGTTCCAAAGGAGGATGTCGATAATTTATTAGTTTCCTTGGCTTCAAAAGGACTGCCGAAAACGGGAACGATTAGTTTTTTCGATATGACAAAGGATTTGCAATTTGGGGCAACCGACCGGCAGCTTGATGCGATGGAAAAAGAGGCCCTTCAAGGGGAAGTCGCTAATTTGTTACGGCATGTCGAAGGGGTGAAAAATGCTGCTGTTGTCATATCTACGCCGCAGGAAAGCCTGTTTATCAGGCCGGATGAAAAGGAACAGGCTTCCGCTTCCGTTGTCGTTGAACTGGAGCCGGGATATGAATTAGAGCCTAAGGAAATTCAAGTTTTGTATCATTTAGTCTCTAAAAGTGTCCCGAATTTGCCGAAAGAAAATATTGTGATGACGGACCAGGGCGGACAAGGGCTGGAGCTGCCGGATCAAACAACGGGAGCCATGGATAATTTTGATCAGCAGCGGAAAATCCAGAAGGATATCGAACATGATATTCAAAAAGACTTGCAGCAGATGCTCGGAACGATTATGGGGCATAACAAGGTGCTGGTTCAGGCGTTTGTGCGATTAAATTTTGATCAAGTGAAGACACGGGAAGAATTAGTCGAACCTGTCACAGAAGACGAAAAAGGCAAAAAAAATAAGGGACTGGCCATCAGTGTCGAAGAGATTACGAAAGAATACAGCGGCAAGGATACGACTTCTGGTGTGAACGGAACGGGGCAAACGGATGTGCCTGAACAATATTCCGCTTCGAGCCCATCACAGGAAAATACTTCGAGCGAGACTGAAAATCGTGTCAATTATGAAGTGAACCGCATCACGAATGAGATTTCGAAAAGTCCTTATAAGATTGAGGATTTGACAATCAATGTCGGTGTGGAGCCTCCGGACCCCAAAAACCCGGCATCGCTGAAAGCGGAAACGAAGGCAAATATTCAACAGGTTCTCTCGAATGTAGTAAGGACAGCCTTAAGTCCGAATACGGCATTAACCGATCAAGATATTACATCACGGATTACTGTGTTCTCTCAAGCTTTCAGCGGGAAAGCAGAACTGCCAAAAGTCGAGGAAAAGTCTAATCAGCTTCAGCCATGGCTGCTTTATAGTCTAATTGGTGCCGGCGGCTTGATTCTCCTTCTTGTACTATTCCTTGTCTTACGCCGCAGGAAAGCAGCTGAGGAGGAAGAGGACGATCCATTTCCTATTTACCAAGAGGCTGTCTATGAATCTATTGAGCTAAAAGAAGATGAAAAAGCAGCGATTAAAAAGCAAGTGGAGCAGATGGCGCTCGATCAGCCAGAAGAATTCGTCGGCTTGCTGCGGAATTGGCTTACGCGTGATTAGGTAAAGGGGAGTAATGAGATGGAACAGTATACAAATACTCAAAAGGCAGCAATCTTACTGCTTTCTGTCGGACCGGACGTTTCTGCCGGTATCATGAAGCATCTAGAAGAACGAGAGATTGAGAGTATCACAAAGGAAATTACCGAGCTGCGCCGGGTCACATCTGATGTGAAAGAGCAAGTGATGAGGGAATTTCATCAATTGGCGATTGACTCCAATATCGTATCGTACGGCGGCCTTGATACAGCCACAGACCTATTAAAACGCACATTTGGCCCTGATAAGGCAGCAGGCTTTTTAAAGCGGATGGGCAATCGGACCAGCAACCGGCCGTTTCAATTTATTCAGCATGTGGAGCCATTACAGATTTTCCATTTGCTTCAATATGAGAACGCACAGACAGTAGCATTGGTTTTATCCTATTTAGAATCGGAAAAAGCAGCGGCTGTTCTCGCAAGCTTCCCGTCGGAACGTCAAATTGACATTGCCAGAAGGATTGCGATGATGGATACCGCTTCACCGGAAATTATCTATCAGGTAGAGCAGGTTTTAAAAGAAAAGCTGACCATGACAAGCTCGCAGAAACAGGAAGCGCAAAAAGGTATTGACTCGATTGTTAGTATTTTAAGCAGTGTTGACCGCGGCACGGAAAAGAATATTCTTGAAACATTGGAAGAGAAGGACCCAGAGCTTGCTAATGAAATCAAACAGCGGATGTTTGTCTTCGATGATATAGCCTATCTTGATAATCGCTCCATCCAGCGGATTTTAATGGATGTACAAAATCAGGATTTGTATTTGGCACTAAAAATGACTTCGGAGGGCGTCAAGGATGCAATTTATCGGAACATTTCGAAACGCCGTGAAGAGGGACTCGAGGAACTATTAAGTTCGAATGAGCAGGTGCGCGTGAAAGATGTAGAGGATGCCCAAGGCAGAATTGTGACGATCATTCGAAAATTAGAGGAAGACGGTGCCATCATTATTTCTCGAAATGGGGAAGAGAACCGTGTCATCTAAGCTGGTAAAAGCACGAAAAGTAATCGCTCAAAACGGGCAAAAGCTGATTGGAGTCCCTGTTCCAGAGCTGCAGCTGACGGACGCCGTGCCATTCAATCTGGCTGATGAACGGAAAGAAGAGCTGCTGCTGGAATTAGAGCGGCAAAAAGAACGGGCCCAGCAGGAGTTAGCCGAATGGCGGGCAATGGAAGAGGAACGTTTTCGATTAGAGTTAGAAGAAGAAAAACGGCGCGGGTATGAGGAAGGCTATCAGCTGGGAATTGAGGATGGCAGGGCATATGCCAGGCAGGAGTATCAATTCCAGCTGCAAAAGGCAGCAGAAATATTAGAGCAGGCCTACAACGAAAAAGCTGCCATTATTCAAGAAGCCGAACCGTTTGTTATCGAACTGACAATGGAAATTGCGAGGAAGGTGCTGCAGCAGGAACTCAACACGAATCCTGATGCCCTTATTCATATTATTAAAGAAACGCTCAGTTCGGTGTATGAAACGGATTCCATTTCAATCGGCGTAGCGCCGGAGGATTTTTCTCTTGTCCAGAAACAAAGAGAGCAGTTATTGGCGATGGATAACGGACAGGTCGAAATTAAAGTGTTTCCTGACTATTCAATCCGCGAGGGCGGCTGCATTATTAGGACCTCCTCAGGCAGTGTTGATGCGAGAATTGATGTCCAGCTAAGCGAAATCAAAAAAGTGCTGCTTGCTTACCAACAGGAGGATCGAAAGTGAGTAGATGGAATAGTAAACCGTATCTCGAGCTTTTGGAAACGATCAATCCAATCAAAATGAACGGGAAAGTCACACAGGTCATTGGGCTAACGATAGAATCCCAAGGGCCAGATGTAAAATTGGGGGATATTTGCCATATCTTTTCACCGCAGCAGCAGAATCCAATTAAAGCAGAGGTGGTCGGGTTCCGCAATCACAAAGTACTGCTGATGCCGCTTGGTGAACTTCAATCGATTGCCCCGGGGTGCGATGTAGTATCAACCGGAAAACCGTTAACGGTGAAAGTAGGAATGGACCTGCTGGGCAAGGTGCTGGACGGGCTCGGCAATCCTATGGACGGAACCAGTCTTCCGGCGGGACTCCTGGAAGCGGGGGCAGATAATCTGCCGCCGAACCCGTTATCAAGGCCAAGAATTACTCAACCATTAAGTGTCGGAGTACGTACAATTGACGGTCTGTTAACAGTTGGCAAAGGCCAGCGGGTCGGCGTCTTTGCGGGGAGCGGTGTCGGAAAAAGCACCCTGCTCGGCATGATTGCCCGGAACACTGAGGCCGATGTGAACGTGATTGGCCTAATTGGAGAGCGCGGCCGTGAAGTATTGGACTTTATTGAACGAGACTTAGGTGAAGAGGGATTGAAAAAATCTGTTGTCGTTGCTGCCACTTCCGATCAGCCTGCATTAATCCGAATCAAGGGTGCGATGATTGCGACGGCGATTGCTGAGTTTTTCCGCGACCAAGGTATGAATGTCAACCTAATGCTTGATTCTGTCACGCGTTATGCGATGGCTCAAAGGGAAATCGGACTGGCAATTGGCGAACCTCCGGCAACCAAAGGCTATACCCCTTCTGTTTTCGCCCTGCTGCCACGCCTGCTCGAGCGGGCCGGAACGAACGCCAAAGGCAGTATTACTGCCTTTTATACGGTGCTCGTTGATGGTGACGATATGAATGAACCAATTGCAGATACGGTTCGCGGTATTTTAGACGGTCATATTGTGCTGGATAGGAATCTGGCACGAAAAGGAGTCTATCCAGCCATTGATGTGCTGTCAAGCGTCAGCCGAGTAATGAGTGAGATTGCGACAAGTGAGCATATCAGGGCGGCGGAGAAGCTGAAGCAGCATATGAGTGTCTATCAGAATGCAGAGGATTTAATTCAAATCGGGGCTTATAAGCGGGGAACGGATCGAGAAATCGACCTGGCCATCGATGTAAAGGATTGGATTGACCAATTTGTCAAGCAAGGGACCCATGAATCCCCCGCATATGAATCGACAATTGACTTATTGTTATCGAAATTTGGGGAGGAAGTTTGATGACTTTTCATTTTCCATATAAGCATATTTTAAACCTGAAAGAAAAAGAAAAAGACCAGGCTCTTTTAGAAATGAGCGTAATCGTCAGAAAAAGAGAAGCGGTTATGGAGAGGTTTCATTCTATTGATTTGAAGCGCAAAGAGCTTCTCTCACAGATGGACTCTGCCAACAGACAGATTTCAATTGCAGACATTCAGCAACGAAATGAATATCAAAACTATTTAACCCGGATGGCCGCAGACCTGGAGGAACAACTCCGTCAAATCGACGAGGATATCATAAGTATGCAAGCTGAGCTGTTAGCCAAACAGCAGGAGGAAAAAACGTGGCATCATTTGCGGGACAAGGCGTTTGAGAAATACAACCAGCTCCAGAAAAAAATCGAGCAGGATGCGATGGATGAGATGGCCGCGATTCGCTACTTCCATCAGCAGTTTTCATCCTAAATTATTCGCGCTGATTTCCCATTGAAAGGACGGTTTACTATGAAGGACCAAAGAACCGGATACGGAGCGGTGCAGTCGGTGCAATTTGCTCCATTAGCGGATCAGCCGCTTACTGCTCCTGGAAAAAAACAAATTCAACTATTAACAGATGTTTCCCTTCAAGTTTCATTTGAATTAGGCAGAAGCCAAAAAACAGTTAGAGAGATTCTGCAGCTGCAAGCCGGCTCGGTCATTGGTTTAGATAAACTTGCCGGTGAATACGTGGATGTGCTTGTCAACAAGCAATCTATTGCTGTCGGCGAAGTCGTTGTCATGGATGACAAATTTGCCATCCGGATTACGGATGTAGTATCCGACCAGGAAATAGAGAAAAAAATTAAGTGAGAGGGACGTATCACGTGCATACATGGAAAAAATGGCTCGGCATCATTATGGTTAGTCTTCTTATCTCCTTGCTGCCGCTATCAGCGGTTCAGGCAAAGGAAGGAACCGTGTATGAGCAATTCGAAAAATCTCCGGCGAAAGAGAAGACCACAGGACAAAATCCTGACCTTCAAAATCCGTCAATCGTACCATATGCCTTTAAATTTATCGGTTCCTTCCTATTAATATTAGTCCTGCTTTTTATTGTCTTAA
This sequence comes from Neobacillus kokaensis, assembly GCF_014656545.1. Classification (GTDB taxonomy): domain Bacteria; phylum Bacillota; class Bacilli; order Bacillales; family Cytobacillaceae; genus Neobacillus; species Neobacillus kokaensis. Next base: position 34,814 of record NZ_BNDS01000017.1, on the reverse strand, counting down.
AATATCTTTCTAAGAAATCAGGAATGTACGGGGGCGGCGGACCGTTTCATTCGCTTGGCGGACATTCGCTTGGAAAAAACCGCTCACTGCAAATGGTGATGATAGGGGATACTTTATACATTCTAGGGGTAGGAGAAGAAGTCAATTTGATTCGCACGATTCCTCCCGGCGAGGAACAGCGCAGGCTTCTTGAAACGATGGCAGAAAAACCGCTCGATACGGTTTCCAAATGGGGGTCGCAGCTGAAGAAGAGCTCACAGGAAAAGTGGGACGAGCTTCTTTTAAAAAAGTTAAAAGAAGTACAATCCGGAGACACGAAACATCTAAAGGATCGACCGGTGAAAGAAGGAGACCGTCCATGAAAAAGCTGATCCTTCTGACACCATTATTATTCTTTTTAGGACAATATACGGTTTTTGCCGAACCTAACTCATCCGTTCTCCCAGGCATTCATTTTGATACGGGCGGTTCGGGAGATACAGAAGGTACGGCCATATCGATTCAATTAATCATTCTTCTCACGATTTTATCGGTTGCACCAAGCATTCTTCTATTAATGACCTCGTTTACGAGGATTGCGATTGTGCTTTCATTTGTCCGCTCGGCGCTTGGCACACAGCAAATGCCGCCGAACCAAGTGATTATGGGGCTGAGTATCATTCTGACCTTTTTTATCATGGGGCCAACCTTTCATGAGGTTAATCAACAGGCGCTAAAGCCTTTTTTAGCAGGAGAGCTGAGCCAGGAACAGGCTGCGAAAAAAGCAGCTGCACCGATGAAGGAGTTTATGGCCAAACAAACCCGTGAAAGTGACTTAAAGCTGTTTTTGGAGTACAGAAACACGAAAAACATCGATTCGGTGCAAGAGATTCCGCTGACAGCTTTGGTTCCAGCGTTTGCCATCAGTGAACTGAAAACGGCGTTTCAAATGGGCTTTTTAATTTTTGTTCCATTTATGATTATTGACATGATTGTTGCAAGCGTGCTGATGGCGATGGGCATGATGATGGTGCCACCGTCGCTCATTTCACTGCCTTTTAAAATTTTGCTGTTTATCCTGGTAGATGGATGGCACTTGGTCGTACAATCGTTGTTCGCGAGCTTTAAATAAGGAGTAATCATATGACACCAGACAGCATTATGGGGCTTGCCCAAAGCTCCATCTACTTAACGATTATCGTATTGGCACCAATTCTTGGTGTAGCTTTAGCGGTCGGACTGATTATCAGTATTTTTCAAGCGATTACGCAAATCCAAGAACAGACACTTTCGTTTGCACCGAAGATTATCGCTGTTTTTGCCAGCTTGCTCTTTTTCGGTCCTTGGATGCTGACGCATCTTGTTGATTTTACGCGAAATATACTAGCTGATTTGACGCGTTTTATCGGGTAGGGCCATGGCGATTTTTACACATATTCCGTTATTTTTACTGGTGTTTGTAAGGTTAGCCTGTTTCTTTGCGGCAGCGCCAATATGGATGGAGCGGCAGGTGCCGGCCGCCTTTAAATGGGGCATGGCGATGTGCTTCTCTATTTTTGTTGGGGCGGTAATGCAGCCGGAACAGGGAATCGAAATGGACGGACTCTATCTTTTGCTTGTGTTAAAAGAAATGCTTGTTGGGTTAAGCTTGGGATTTTTTACCGCAATGCTGTTATATGCGGTCCAGCTCGCGGGCAGCTTAATTGATTTGCAAAGCGGCTTTGCGATGGCAATGATGTTTAATCCGCAAACCGGCATTCAAGAGCCGCAAACAGGCAGGTTCTTTTATGTCTTGGCTTTGCTCTTTTTCTTGTCCATTGATGGTCATCAACTTTTAATAAGAGGAATTCTGGCAAGCTATGAGTGGATTCCGATTCAGTCGATGCTGCCTGCTGCAGTTTCTGAGAATCTTGTTACTTTGTCGCTGATGATAATGAAGAATCTGTTCTGGATCGCAATTTTAATCGCATCTCCGTTTGTCGGCACCTTGTTTTTAGTGGATATTGCACTCGGGATTTTAGCTAAAACGGTCCCGCAAATGAACCTGTTTGTTATTGGAATCCCAATTAAAATGGCCGTCCATTTTATCGTTTTGTTTGTCTTTATGCCGGTCTTTTTGATCGTAATGGAAAAACTCGTTCAAACTATGGTTCATTCATTGGAGCAAATGTTACAGATACTTGGGGCGTAAAGGAACCATTCACATGTACTTATCATTAGATTTACAATTATTTGCTGAAAAAACTGAGAAGGCGACACCCCAAAAAAAGAAAGAAGCACGGAAAAAGGGGCAGGTTGCCAAAAGTACCGATTTATCCAATGCCATAGTACTGTTAAGTGCGTTTTCTTTCCTATCTTTTTACGGTGGAAGGGCTGCGGAACAGCTATTGCATGTATTTCGTCATGGTTTTAGCGATGGGCTGGTCATTGACCTGAATCTCTCATCCGTAACACTCTTGTTCGTTACCATTTTAAAGGACAGTGTGTTGATTGCAGCGCCTGTCATTGCGATTGCTTGGTTTGGCGGTTTTGCCTCAACTCTGGCGCAGGTCGGTTTTCTCGTTTCGACGGAAGCAATCAAAATGGATTTGAAAAAAATCAATCCTGTCGAGGGTGCTAAGCGGTTGTTTTCAGCCCGCACATTGGTTGAATTCATCAAGTCGATTTTAAAGCTGGTAGTGATTATTACGGTGGCGAGCCTCTTTCTTTGGCAGCAAAAACCGGTTTTATTGAAAATGCCGCAAATGGAACCGCTCCGGCTGGCAGCGTTTCTTGGGTCGCTTACTGTGAAACTGGGAATAGTCATTTCGGCTGCTTATCTGGTCCTTGCCGTTGCTGACTTGGTTTATCAGCGGTTTGATCATGCAAAGAACCTGCGTATGTCGAAGCAAGACATCAAAGATGAATATAAAAAGTCGGAGGGCGACCCGTTAATTAAACATAAAATCAAGGAAAAACAACGGCAGATTTCAAGCAGCAGGATGATGCAGGATGTCCCTCGTGCCCAGGTGGTAGTCACAAATCCTACCCATTTTGCTGTGGCGATTGCCTATGAGGCAGGAAAAACACAGGTGCCCGTTGTGGTCGCCAAGGGTGCGGATTATTTAGCGCACAAAATAAAGGAAATAGCGAAAGAACACCGGGTTGTCATCATGGAAAACAAACCGTTAGCCCGAACATTATATGCTAATGTCGAGATTGGTGAAGAAATACCGGAAGAGCTGTTTAAAGCAGTCGCCGAAGTTCTGGCCTATGTTTATAAAGTCAAAGGGACATTAAACAAGCAGGGGGGGATTTAACGTGAGTATGAAAAATATGGGGGTTCTCATCGCGGTCATCATGATTGTCGTGATGATGGTTATTCCGTTACCGACATTTTTATTAGATATTTTGCTCTTATTCAATTTATCCTTATCGATTATGATTCTATTAATTACGATGAATACGAGGGAGCCCCTTGATTTTTCCATCTTTCCTTCCTTGCTGCTACTGACTACGCTATTCCGCCTGTCCTTGAACGTGTCCAGTACACGGTTGATTTTGACGAATGGAAAAGCAGGAAACGTCATCGAAACGTTCGGGAACTTTGTGGTGGGCGGCAATACAGTTGTTGGTTTTGTTGTCTTCTTAATCTTGGTGATTATTCAATTCATCGTGATTACGAAGGGATCGGAACGGGTCGCGGAAGTGGCTGCCCGCTTTACTTTGGATGCGATGCCGGGAAAGCAAATGAGCATTGATGCCGACTTGAATACAGGCATGATTAATGATCAGGAAGCCCGCCTTAGAAGAAGAAAAGTCGAGCAGGAGGCGGATTTTTATGGTTCCATGGACGGTGCCAGTAAATTCGTCAAAGGGGATGCGATTGCCAGCATTATCATCCTAATGATTAATATCATTGGAGGATTCATTATTGGGATGACAATGCACGGGATGGATGTCACCCAATCCATCAATACGTTTACCTTGTTATCTGTTGGGGACGGGCTTGTCAGCCAGATTCCAGCCCTGTTAATTTCAACAGCAACTGGAATTATCGTGACGAGAGCAGCATCAGACGGGAATCTAGGCGATGATGTGTCGAAGCAGCTTATGTCCTACCCAAGTTTGTTGTATATCGTTGCCGTCTGTATTGCCCTGCTTGGCATTGTGACACCTATCAGTATTTTTCTGACATGGGGAATTGGCGGACTGCTTGCTTTTGCTGCTTATAGCATTAAGCATAAGCATACAAAGCAAGAGGCCGCAGCAGAGAGTACGCAAACTGAGCAAGAAATCGAAGAAGTGCGCAAGCCGGAGAATGTGTTTGCCTTACTCCGGGAGGACCCGATTGAGTTTGAATTTGGGATTGGCCTGATTATGCTGGCTGACGTCAATCAGGGCGGTGATTTATTAGACCGGGTGGTCGCGATACGCAGACAGATTGCTTTAGATTTGGGTCTTGTTGTTCCCGTTGTCCGCATCCGTGATAATATCCAGCTTCATCATAATGAGTACGTGATTAAAATCAAAGGGAATGAGGTCGCAAAAGGGGAAATCCTGCTGGATCATTTCTTAATGTTGAATCCAAGTGATGAGGAGCATGGAATTGATGGCATTGAAACTGTTGATCCGACGTTCGGCCTGCCGGCGCTCTGGATTACGGAAGACCAGAAGGATGAGGCGGAAATGTTTGGCTATACCGTAATCGATCCTGCTTCGATTGTCAGCACTCATTTATCAGAAACGATCCGTAAGTATGCACATGAAATTTTAGGTCGTGAAGAAACGGCACAGTTAATTAATCATTTGAAAGAAACTTATCCATCATTGGTGGAAGAATTAATTCCTAATGTGCTTTCTGTCGGCGATGTTCAAAAGGTGCTCCAAAAGCTGTTAAAGGAAAATGTTTCAATCAAGGGTCTTTCATCTATTTTTGAAGCACTGGCGGATTATTCGATTTACACAAAAAATCCCGACATCCTAACAGAATACGTAAGACAGGCCCTTGCCCGCCAATTGACATCGCAGTATGTACGAAACGGTGTAGTACATGCAATTCAGGTGGGTGCCGGAATTGAAAAGAAACTGGCAGAATCGATTCAGAGGACCGAGCATGGTGATATTTTGACAATGGATCCGGAATCTTCGAATCAATTGATTCTTTCTTTCACACAAAAAATGGAACAAATGGCTCAGCTGGGGATCCGTCCGGTCATCTTAACATCCTCAGGAATCAGGATGTATGTCCGGCAGCTAATGGAACGTACATTAGCGGATGTTCCGATTCTTTCCTACAACGAGCTCGAGCCTAATGTCGAAGTGCAGAGTGTTGGAGTGGTAAATCTATGATGATCAAAACCTATGTCGTTAACACGATAGCGGAAGCATATCCGATGATTTTTCAAGACCTAGGAACCAATGCCTTTATTTTAAATACGAAGCCGGTTAGGACTGGTTTTTTTCGAAAAAAAAGAGTGGAAGTTGTAGCGGCAGTTGATTTATCTGCCCCGAAACCGTTGGTGCAGGAGGAAGTGAAACCCCTTGTTGAGTCGAAATGGGAGTGCCAGCCAAAGCAGACGAGTGTAGAAGTTCATGCTGATCAGCCTTCTCAGCCTGATGTCCTGAAGGAGCTGTCAGAGGTAAAGGCGCTGCTTCATTCGCTGCTTAAGGATGATTCGGTCGCCGACAGCATACCGAAGCCGCTGGAAAAATGGGTGCTGCATCTAAGGGATCAGGAAGTAGACGAGGAAGTCATCCGGTATATCGTGAAAAAAGTGCAAATGAAACAAATAAACCTAGGGAGTTTGTCGGACTTACAAATCGAGCAGCTGCTTATGACGATTATCAAACAGCTTTTTGAAGAAGGAATCGCGAAGGATTCTGTATCATCCGCCTGTTTTATCACGCTATTAGGTCCAACAGGGGTTGGCAAGACAACCACAATTGCTAAGCTGGCGGCGGCACGGGTATTTCAGCAAAGGCAGAAGGTTGGACTGCTGACGACTGATACATTTCGGATTGCCGCGGTCGATCAGCTTAAAACCTATGCATCGATTTTACATGTTCCGTTAGAAGTAGTCGCTGACGCAAGTGAGCTAAAAGGTGCCATGGAGCGGCTGAAAGGCTGCCATACCGTATTTATGGACAGCGCCGGGCGAAATTATTTAGAGGAAGAATATATCGAAGAAATTAATCAATATTTACGCTATGATGTCCCGCAGGAAAATTATTTAGTTCTTAGTATGACAACACGCTGGCGTGATATGCGCAGAATTGTGGATCAAATGAAGGCTGTCCCGATTGATAAGCTGATTTTAACGAAAATGGATGAAACCAGCTGCTATGGTGTGGCCCTCAATATGGTGTATCACTATCCATATCCATTAGCATATGTCAGTTTAGGACAAGGAGTCCCACAGGATATCATGAAGGCAGACCCTATTTTTATGGCGAAAAAGATTCTAGGAGCAGATGAGAATGAATCAGGATCAAGCACATCAATTAAGACAATTATCTAACTCCCTCTCAGGGCACAGGCGAACGTCCCGCGTGATTACCGTGGCAAGCGGAAAAGGAGGGGTAGGCAAATCAAACTTTATTCTAAGTTTTGCGCTCAGCCTGATGGATCTTGGGCAAAAGGTTGTCGTGATTGATCTTGATATCGGAATGGCCAACTTAGATATTTTAATGGGGGCGACACCGAAGCGTCACCTTCTGGATATGATACGCGAGCGGAAAAGCATTTGGAGTGTGCTGGAAAGAGGTCCGAAGGGATTGGAATATATCGCTGGGGGTTCAGGCTTGAGTGAGCTGCTGCAATTACGGGAGGAAGACAGGCATTATTTTTTTCGTGAGCTGGAAAAACTGCACGGCTATGCTGATCTGATTTTGATTGATACCGGTGCAGGTTTGACAGCGGAATCGCAGCAATGTCATCTTGCGGCCGATGAGGTCATTTTACTTACAACGCCTGAACCGACGGCGCTGGCCGATGCGTATTCCGTAGTGAAAATGCTGCACAGCAAAAGCAAGACAATTTCCTTTCAATTGGTGGTAAACCGAGTTTCCCGGCAAAAAGAAGGAGTAGAGGTTGGAAGTAAATTTAAGTTTGCGGTTCAGCGGTTTTTACAAAAGGAGATTACCATTTTTGGAGCCATTCCAGATGATGGTGCTGTCATGCAGGCGGTTTTAATACAAGTGCCGTTTTATCTTGCTTATCCAAGATCCCAGGTGTCGTTAACGTTAAAGCGATTGGCAGAAAGATTTGTTACAGGAGCCGAAGCAGCTGTTCCTGAAAACGGCGGGATGAAGGGATTTATTCGAACGATTTCACGCTTATTTATAACATAATGTTCACTGTCTTGCTGAATTTAAGAGAAAACCAAGGAGAGGGGAATATAGATTGGAGTGGAATGTAGAAGAAGTCATCGATCAATATATTCCATTGGTTCATAGGGTTGTATCGCAAATGAAGAGAAGCTTGTCCAGCCAAGCGGATGAGAACGACCTTATCTCTTTTGGAATGACTGGATTGTGGGATGCTGGAAAGCGATTTGACCCAACTCAGGGAGTTAAATTTGAAACCTATGCCGTTCAGCGAATCCGTGGCGAAATTTTAGATGGGTTACGGCAAACGGACCATGTCTCCCGGACATTACGGCGAAAAGAAAAAACGTACCGGGAGGCAATGGAGACATTAGAACAATCATATCTTAGACGTCCAACCGCAAAAGAAGTGAGCGAGTATATGGGCGTCAGCATGAAAGAATACGGGCAAACCCGAATGCAGCTCTCTTTCATTCACCAAGACTCATTAGACCAACCGAAGAGTCAGGAAGAAAACACGGCGGTTCAACAAATCGAAGATCATCAATCCATCAAGCAGGATGAATGGCTTGAAGCAAAGGAGCAAAAACAAATACTAGCCGAATTAATCGACAGCTTACCAGAACGTGAAAAAATCATCCTATCCCTCATCTACTTTGAAAACTTAAGCTTCACTGATGTAAGCAAAATATTCGGCCTGCATAAATCACGTATCTCCCAGCTCCACCACCAAGCCATCAAAAGACTCCGTATTGCCATGGCGAAGCACGGGGACGGTTCTTTGGCTTCATTTTGAAACATTGTTAATAAATTTGTGAATAACTTGAAAAAAGTTGTTGATAATCAACAGTTTTCTGTTGATATATTCTAACAAACTGTTGATAATTTAGGGGATTTTGTGGATATCCTGTGTAAATGTGAGTAAGTTAGGGGTTTTTTAGCAATCTTGATATTAGTTATCCACAACTATTCAAGATACAAAGTTAATCTTAAAGCAGAAAGCATAATAGGATACAGTATCAATAAGCGGTTATAACAGGTGACATCCAAACAAGAAGCGTATAAACTATTAGAGAGCAATTAATAAAAACTATGAAGCAAGGGGACGGCTCTCTTGCTTCCTTCTGTTATCAAGAAGCAGAAGAACTGTCCCCATGCTTCCTCAAGCGGAGGTTAACTATGTACAAGAATGAGCCCATTTTTTTACAGCCGATTTTTCAAGAGCGAATATGGGGCGGTCAAAAATTAAGGACTGAATTTAACTATGAGATTCCGAATGATAAGACGGGCGAGGCATGGGTGATATCTGCCCATCCGCACGGTCCAAGCATCATCACCAATGGTCCGCTGGCCGGAAAAACATTAGCAGATGCCTGGAATGAACATAAGGAGCTTTTTAATAAAAACTCAGAGGATCAGGGAGAGTACCCGCTCCTTATTAAAATTCTGGATGCGGCTGACGATTTATCCGTTCAGGTTCACCCGAATGATCAATTTGCTCGTGAAGTGGAAGGTGTCCCTTATGGGAAAACCGAATGCTGGTACGTGTTAAGCGCGGAAGAAGGAGCAGAGCTTGTGTTAGGCCATTATGCCAAGACAAAAGAAGAATTGGCGCAGATGATTGACGAGGGAGAATGGGACAAGCTTCTACGACGTGTGAAGGTCAAGGCAGGAGATTTTGTCTACGTTCCAAGCGGCACAATCCATGCTATTGGAAAAGGGATCGTGATCCTTGAAACACAGCAAAGCTCTGATATTACATACCGCGTATATGACTATGACCGGACAGATGCAGCCGGCAATAAACGCGAATTGCATCTTGAACGTTCAAAACAAGTGACAACTGTCCCTCATCAGGATGCTCCAGTTGAACAAACAGAAACTGTGAATGGAGATTTAGTTGAAAAGAAATTAGCGGAGGAGCAATATTTTACTGTGTATCACTGGCAATTGGATGGACAGGCCGCTTGTGAAATGAATAAAGACTTTTTACAGGTAAGCGTGATTGAAGGTCATGCAGCTCTTACAATTGATGGTCAATCCTTCAGCCTGGAAAAGGGCATCCATTTTATCCTGCCTAATGGGATTCGTGAGTTTACGTTAGAAGGAAAAGCAGCATTTATTGTTTCGCATGAATAGATAATAGAAAAGGCCCTAAGAACATATAGGGTCTTTTCTAATTTAGAGTCTGCCGCAAGTAAACTATAGACTGAGACCTCTTGCAGGGATTTTAGTTATCCAGGCTAGGAAGTACTTCCCTTTTCGTCCTTATCTTCTTAGAGGGAGCCATGTAAGCACGTCTTGAATTTTCTGATCCCAATAACCCCATTCGTGGTTTCCTGGTCCAAAGTCTGTTGTAAGGTTGTAGCTGGTTTGTTCACATAGCTGTTTGAAGTATATATTATCTTCATAAAGAAAATCTTCTGTCCCGCAGCATTGATATAATACGGGCTTCTGTTCATTTGTATGTGTATCCTTTATCAGAGAGAATAAATCATGTTCGGTGCCGGAAATATCTTCATTACCAAAAACTAATGAAAATACAGGGGCTAAATCTGAATGTTTAATGTGTTTAACGATATCGGTAACCCCTGATAGACTTGCAGCGGCACAAATTTGATCGGGACGGTTCAATGCCCATTTGAAAGCTCCATATCCACCCATTGAAAGTCCGGCAACAAAGTTATCCTCTCTGGCAGGCGATAATGGGAACAATGATTGAGCTATGGAAGGGAGCTCCTTTGTAAGGAATGTCCAATACTTATTTCCATACTTCATATCAGTGTAAAAACTATGATGAACCTGCGGCATCACGACAGCGAGACCTAGTGGTGCAACGTATCTTTCAATCGAAGTTCTTCTGGTCCAAATCGTGTCGTCGTCACTGAAACCATGCAGCAAAAAGAGTGTCTGGTGTAAGTCACCCTTTTTATTATTTTGCATGCCAATTTGAGACGCAGTTTGCTGCGGCAGAATAACAGTCATCGACGTACTTAAGTTTAATACCTCTGAATAAAATTGACATTGAATAAGAGCCATTTCGTTTCTCTCCTTAAAATGTTTAGTATTAATAAGTAAATTCGACATCTGCTTTCCATTTCCTTTCCCTGCTCTTGATCTGTTGCTTTAGATAAATAGGAGCCGTCACGACATTCCCATGAAACTGTTTTTCTTTCCTTTAACACTCTTAATACAAGAATAAAAATCTGGTAAATTTTTTTAATTTGACAGGTTGACATGGCAGAAGAGCAGATAGTATAGTTTAATTAGTCTAAAAATTCAGTATAGGGATTTTTTTCTATATTAAGAAGGCTGCGAGGAGACTTACCGATGACTAGACTTAAAGACATTGCTGAATATGTAGGTGTATCCATTTCTACTGTTTCAAGGGTAATCCAAAACGATCCAACCCGAAATGTTAACCCGGAAACCAAGAAGAAAATTTGGGATGCTGTGAAAGATATGGGGTATATCCCTAATCAAAATGCAAGAAATTTAGTGACCAACAATCAGCAAAGGACATCCAAGCGGACGATGAAGATTGGCTGGGTCGCTGATTATAAAGTTATAGAAGCATACCCATATTATGCAAACATGCTTATGGGGCTTAGTGAATACATGGAAAAATCGGGCTACACCTTAATGAACATTCCGAAAGAGGACATTCAGAATGATCCGCTGCTGCATAAACCTATCTATGAATCTGGGATAGAAGGACTTATTCTATTTGATCCTGTTGAGGATAGTATTTTGGAATATGCCAGACAATACATACCGATTGTTGGACTCGATTTTAGCTATTCAAGTAAGTATTCAAGGTTTACTACAATCGACTTTGACCGGGAAGCGGCCGGTAAAATGGCGGTGGAACATTTAATTCAACAGGGACACCGAAAGATTGGTTTCCTTGGCGGTGGTATCGGAACAAAGTATGAGGATTTACAAGGAGAATGTCGTTTTAAAGGTTATCAAAACGCAATGAGTGAGGCCGGGTTTGTGCCTAGGTCTGAGTGGATTATAAATACTCTATGGGAAATGGATAAGTGTTATCAATTTATGACCAAGCTGATAAGGGAAAATCCCGCTCATTTGCCAACAGCAATGTTTTGCGCCAGCGATATGATGGCCATTGCTGCCATGAGGGCTGTTATCGAAAATCACTTAAGAATTCCAGAGGATATAGCCTTTATAGGATTAGACAATATTGAGATGTCTAAATATTCAACGCCGCCTCTTTCGACCATTGATATTCCAAAGTATGAAATGGGGGAATTAGCGGCAAAAGCTATTATTGAGATGATTGAAGGAAAAACAAAGCTGCCAGTCAAGATGCTGGTACCTTTTGAGTTAATCGTACGTGAATCATCAAATTTTATAAGAATAGAATAAGTTATTTTTTTTAACTAGTTGGAAAACGTTTGCTGTAATTTGCGGAAAATGCAAATGATAGGCGAAAAATAGTTAAAAACGAGAAAGAAAATGCGATGTTACATCCATCTTTCTCAACGGAGTACGGAAAACGTTTGGACAAATTAGAGGAAAACGAAGGAATCATTTAAAGGGGGTGAGGCCCAGCGGTGTTTAATGGTTATTTTTTAAGACTACAAGATTATAAGAATAGGAGTGAATGGAATGGAAACGGTTAGATTAGGTATTATTGGTGCAGGACTTAGAAGTGGAATTGCAAGGTACTGGCATAATCCTGGCGGGAAATCAGTGGTTGTGGGAGCAGCTGATGTCTCTGAAGCAAGATTGAAAGCGTTTCAAGAAAAAGTAAATGAGCACGCCTTTATTACAACGGATTATCACGAATTATTAGCACGCCCAGATATTGATGCGGTGGCGATTCTTTCACCGGATTATTTACATGAAGAGCACGCCATTGCTGCACTAAGAGCCGGTAAACACGTCTATTGTGAAAAGCCGCTTGCCATTACTGTAGAAGGCTGTGACCGGATCATAGAGGAATCGAAAAAAGCTGGTAAGCATTTAATGGTTGGCTTCAATATGCGCTATATGAGTATGTACCAAACGATGAAAGAAATTATCGACTCAGGCGTAATCGGAGATCTTAAGGCTGTCTGGGTTCGCCACTTTGTCGGATATGGCGGCTATTTTTACTACCATGACTGGCATGGAACTGCAGAGAATACCACATCCCTGCTGCTGCAAAAGGGTTCGCATGACCTCGATGTGATTCATTGGATTACTGGAAAATATACAAAAAAGGTATCTGCTTTTGGAAGCCTTGATTATTACGGCGGGGATATGCCGAATACCTTAACATGCCCTGAGTGTGAGATTAAAGATACGTGTCCTGAGGCAACTCTTAACTATTTTACCCAATGTGCTTTCCGAAAAGAGATTGACGTTGAGGATAACAATATGCTGATTATGGAGCTTGAGGACGGCATTAAGGCATCCTATCTGCAGTGTCATTTTACACCGGATTATTCTCGGAATTATACTTTTATCGGTACAAAAGGGCGATTGGAAAACGATGACGTCAACGATAAAATCTATGTCAAAACACGTAAATCCAATAGCTGGCACGAATTCAGCGACATCACCTATGACATGAAGAAAGAGGAAGGCAGTCATGGCGGGGCGGATCCGAAAATCTGCCGAGACTTTATCGAGTTAGTCTTATACAACAAGCAGCCATTAACCACACCATTTGCCGGAAGAATGAGCGTAGCTGTAGGCTGTGCGGCAACTGAGTCGATTCGTTCCGGCGGTAAAGTGGTTGAGATAAGTCAAGCTTCAACAGCTAGTTTATGTGAGTAGCCCCCGCTAAAGGAGGAGAAGATTTGGAAAAAATTATTGAAAACAAAAACGATATACAATCCAATTTTCTATCAACCGCAAAGGCAGATATTTCTCCGTCAAAGTGGGCGATGTTTAAAAAGTCCTTTCGAAAAAATTGGGATTTATATTTATTGGTATCTCCTGTTATTGCTTACTTTATTATCTTCCATTATGTCCCAATGTATGGAATCCAAATTGCCTTTAAGGATTTTATTGCCACGAAGGGAATATGGGGGAGTGAGTGGGTAGGATTCAAGCACTTTCAACGTTTTTTTGACAGCTACTATTTTTGGCGGCTAATTAAAAATACGCTGGGAATTGGCGTATATACACTAGCGGTATCATTTCCAGTTCCCATCATCCTTGCACTTATGCTTAATGAAGTCAAAAATGTGAAGTTTAAAAAATTTGTTCAAACCGTCATTTATGCACCGCACTTTTTATCAACCGTCGTAGTTGTCGGGATGCTGGTTTTGTTTTTAAAATCGGATGGACTAATTAACCAGTTAATTACCCTAGTAGGCGGGACACCAATTGAGTTTATGACGGAGCCGGCCTGGTTTAAAAGCCTGTATGTTTTCTCTGACGTTTGGCAGACAATGGGCTGGAGCTCTATCATTTACTTGGCAGCGCTTACAGCTGTTGACCATTCCCAGCATGAGGCAGCGATGATCGATGGTGCTTCGAGACTTCAAAGAATTTGGCATATTAATATTCCGGCAATCATGCCGACCATCGTAATCCTGTTTATATTAAATGCTGGATCGGTGATGTCTGTTGGTTTCGAAAAAGTATTCTTAATGCAAAATACTTTGAATATGTCAACATCTGATGTCATTTCAACATTCGTCTACCGGGCCGGTATTCAGGAAGCGCAATACAGCTTCTCGGCAGCGGTTGGGTTGTTCAATTCAGTCATTAATTTCATCATGCTTGTAATGGTGAACTTCATTGCGAAAAAAATTAATAATACAAGCCTATGGTAGGTGGTGAACCAGTTTGCAAAATTCCGCTTCAGACAAATTATTTACTCTCATTAATACAATCTTTCTTTTAGTAATAACACTAATGGTTATATATCCGTTGTACTTTATTGTCAGTGCGTCATTTAGTAATCCAACCTATATTTTGACCGGGGAAATGTGGCTTTGGCCAAAAGGGTTCAATTTGGATTCCTATGCAAAGGTATTTGAGAACAAGGATATTGTGAATGGATTTTTAAATACCTTAAAATATACCACCATTGGAACGCTGATTAACCTGATTATGACGATTATGGCTGCCTATCCGCTTTCCAGAAAAGATTTTTACGGTCGAAATGTCATCATGGCCATCTTTGTGTTTACGATGTTTTTCGGGGGAGGGTTGATCCCAACCTATTTATTAATTAAAGACCTCGGGATGATTGATACTTTCTGGGTTATGGTGATCCCTAATGCCGTTGCAGTCTGGAACATCATTATTATGCGGACATTCTTTCAAACGACGATTCCGCTCGAGCTGCAGGAATCTGCCCAAATTGACGGATGCGGGAATATCCGAATCCTGTTAAACATTGTACTGCCGCTTTCGATGCCGGTTATCGCTGTCATGATTTTATTTTACGCAGTGGGTCATTGGAATTCCTATTTCCAAGCGTTAATCTATCTTTCGGATAAGGGCAAATTTCCACTTCAATTAATTTTAAGAGAAATTTTAATTCAGGGTGAAATGGACGAATTGATGAAAGGAACTTCGGAAAGCTTTTTAAAGCAAAAATTAAGTATAGAGGGTTTAAAATATACAGTCATCATCGTGGCAAACCTTCCTATGCTGCTTCTGTATCCATTCCTGCAAAGGTATTTCGTTAAAGGTTTTATGATTGGTTCTATTAAAGGGTGATAAGGGGGATTTTTTAGATGAAGAGAAAAAAGTATGCGGCAAGTTTGATTACTGGTGCTTTAGCTGTTTCGGTATTATTAAGCGGCTGTAATGGCAGCAGTGAGAAAACGGCAACGAAGACAGATAAAAAGAATATCGAAAACCTGAATAAGACGGGTATGCCAATCGTCAAAAAGAAAATTGAAATGGACGGGTTCGCCGCTAAGTTCTTTTCTTCCCAGGATTGGAGTAACCTCATGCTTTGGAAAGAATATGAAAAAATGTCGAATATTCATATTAACTGGGAAACAGTCTCTGTCGATGCTTTGGCAGAGAAACGCAATCTTATGCTGGCGAGCGGGGATTATCCAGAAATTTTGTTTGCTGCTGCTCTGTCCAAGACTGACCTAGTTAAATACGGCCAGCAAGGTGTATTCCTTCCTCTGAATGATTTAATAGATAAGTATGCTCCGAATTTTAAAAAGATTATGGACGAAAACCCGATTGTAAAGGAAGGGGTTACCATGGCGGACGGAAATATTTATGGGTTCCCTACCTATTATGATCCTAACTTTAAAGGGTTAACAATAGGAACTCCTTGGATCCAAAGCGAATGGTTGAAAAAATTAAAACTTGAAGAACCTACTAATTGGGACGAGCTATACGATGTATTGATGAAAATTAAAACTGAAGATCCAAACGGTAATGGCAAGGCTGATGAAATACCTTTAGGCTCAGGTTATGGAATTGGACCGGTTATCAACTACCTTAAAGGATCAGTTGGTTTAAATAATCACGGAACATCTAATGGTAATATTGATTTAGATCCAAAAACAAATAAATTAAGGTTTCAGCCAACATCAAATGAATATAAAGAGCTATTAACTTATTTAAATAAGTTATGGAAAGCTGGATTAATGAACAAAGATATCTTCAACCCAGATAATGAAAAGTTTTACACAAATATTGGAAAGGATGAAGTAGGCGTAATCTTTGATGTCGACCCGAAAGTTTTGGCGGATAAGGATGGATATGTCGGTGCTCCTATTGTTGAAGGACCACATGGGGATCGCCTTAATACGGCAATCGGCTCGCCATTGGGGAATGTAGGGATGTTTGTTGTGACTGACAAAAATAAGAATCCTGAGGCAACTATTCGCTGGATTGATCATTTCTATGGCGACGAAGGAATTAAAATGTTCTTTATGGGCTTTGAAGGTGTGACGTATGAGGAAAAAGACGGTAAATATGCTTATACTGATGAAATTACTAAAAACCCGGATGGTCTTAACCTTGACCAAGCAATCAGTAAATATTTAACATGGCCTGGCGGATATTATCCTGGTGTTGTAAAGGAACAGTTCTTCCAAGGTGCAGAGGCATCACCGGGATCCTTAGCAAATGCAGAAAAGGCTGAACCGCTGACCTTAAAACAGGACCAAATCTGGCCAAACTTTAATTTCACGGTAGAAGAGTCAGGTGAGCTAGCAACCCTTTCCACAGATCTTAATACCTATGTAACGGAAATGACTGCAGCGTTCATTTCAGGAAAAAAATCCATGAATGAATGGGACAAGTATGTGAAAACGTTAGAAAAGATGAATTTGGATCGTTACATGGAGATATACGAAGCCGCCTATAAGCGATATAAAAAATAACTGCACTTGCCAATATTTTAGCAGAATCGAATATGCATGGACTCATATGATGTGCCATCTGCTCATATGAGTCTTATTTTTTATTAATATAATAATGGGGTGCATTTCATGTCTAAGACTAAACCGAGCTTTTCCTTTTTTGTCATTAGTGATATCCAATTAACTGTTACTAATGAAGTTTCACACCATAAATTGGCCTATGCCCTGCAAGACCTTAACGAAATTGATTCTGAGGCCGCTGCTTTAGTAATAAATGGAGATTTAATTAATGACGGGAGAAAAGAAAGCTATAACAAGATAAGAGAAATTTTAAAAATGAACCCGCATCCAGAGAAAGTATTTTTCACGATAGGAAATCATGAGTTCTTTCAAAATGATGGTAATATAGCTTCCATAGGACGTTTTTTAGAGTTTAGCGGGCTTGAGAAGGTATATTATGAGCAAGAAATAAATGAATGTTCTTTTCTGTTCCTGGGAACAGAAAGCTGGGGACCGGTGGGAAGCCCCGTAAAAGATTCTGCGGTCTTAAGCAGGGAGCAATTAAAGTGGTTGGAGGATAAAGTTGAAAAACTAAAACATCAGACCAAACCGGTTTTTGTATTTTTGCATCAACCGATTCCATTTACGTTATATGGAACCGATCTGAAATACTATCAAAATGCTATTATCCCTTATCGAGAGTTGGTGAAAAGGGTAGCACGGTTGAAAAATGTATTTTTCTTCTCCGGGCATTCTCATTTCGATCTACGCTTTCCCAACATGTATGTTGACAGTCCATTTCATATGTTGAATACGGGGGCAGTATACGACACATGGGGACCTGATGGAGAAGGCGGAGATACTGTCATTGATTCAGAAGGAAGCCAGGGTTTATATATACAAGTATTTCAGGATAACGTATTAATTAAAGGGCGCGATTTTAGCAATAAAAAATGGATTCAAGAGTATCAATTGACGATTCCGGTTTGCTGCTAGTAATAGTATATCAACGTAGCTTTAAAATTTACTAAACCAAGAGGATGTTTTCTCTCACTATTTACGTTTAATTCCATTTCTTCTGAAGAAAGCGGTTTTAAAAATATATTGACATAAAATTTATACTGATGGTATATTCAAATTAGTTAAAAAATTTCGTCGATAATCGTAGAATGAACAGCAAGAGGTGTGTTTTTTGGCAAGATTAAAGGATATAGCAGAATATGTAGGCGTGTCCATTTCTACAGTCTCAAGAGTTATTCAAAATGATCAAACGCGAAAAGTAAACCCAGAAACAAAGGTTAGAGTATGGGAGGCTGTTAAAGAATTAGGTTATGTCCCCAACCAGCACGCGCGAAACTTAGTCAAAAAGGACCAGGACAGCCGTACAAGAACGATGAAAATCGGGTGGGTGGCCAATCCCAAACAGGCGGAAACGAATCCGTATTTTGCTGAAATCTATACAGGGATTTATGATACCTTAGCAAGTGCCCAATATACTTTGATTAGTATTACAAAAGATGAGCTTGAAAATGAAGCGCTGCTTTTAAAAACTATTCATGACCTTGGGATAGAAGGTTTACTGCTGATTGATAAGATAGACGATCGTCTGGTCCACTACATTCAGCAAACAATTCCAGTGGTGGGATTGGATTTTTTCTACACGGATAAGAATATAGCCGTCATTGATTATAATCGCCAGGAAGCTATTAAAATGGTGGTTCAGCATTTGGTCAGCCAAGGTCATCGGGAGATTGGATTTATTGGCGGAGGTATTAATGAAGGGTATGAAGATTTGCAGGCTGAATACCGGTTTAAAGGGTTTCAAGCCGCTATGGAAGAGGCAGGTCTTAGTATTAAGCCTGAATGGATCCTAAATGCTAAGTGGAAGATGGAAATAAGCTACGAGCAAATGACCCAGCTCATTAAAGGGAGCCCAGCCCAACTGCCAACAGCGATGGTTTGTGCCAGTGATATGATGGCAATCGCTGCCATGAGAGCTGTGAATGAAAATAATCTTACAATACCAGAGGATATCGCCTTCTTTGGCGT
The DNA here is from genome assembly GCF_014656545.1 of Neobacillus kokaensis. Lineage (GTDB taxonomy): Bacteria > Bacillota > Bacilli > Bacillales > Cytobacillaceae > Neobacillus > Neobacillus kokaensis. The sequence goes on along the minus strand of NZ_BNDS01000017.1, from coordinate 16,173 downwards.
AGATAATATCGAAATGGGGAAATACTTCACACCTCCATTGTCAACTGTAGAAATTCCAAAATATGAAATGGGAAGATTAGCAGCGAAAACAATTATTGACATGGTGGAGGGAACGATGACCCTTTCAAACAAGGTTATACTCCCATATAAATTAGTCATTCGTGAATCATCTCAGATAATACGTACTTAAACAATTCTTTTTTTTACACCAACGGGAAAACGTTTGGATTCATTTCGGAAAACCCTGTGGAAAATCCGAATTTGATATATTTTTTCGAAAAGAGGAGAGATTTAGATGAGAACAATGACAGCCATTATTATTGGGGCTGGCGACAGAGGAGCAAGGGCATATGCGCCATATGCCTTAGAATACCCTAATGAATTAAGAGTTGTTGGTGTCGCCGATCCATGGGTAGAAAGAAGAACGAAAGTTCAACAAGCGCACAATATTCCTTCCGAAAACTGCTATGAGTCATGGGAAGAGGTATTAAGTCTAGATGAAAATGTCGCAGATATAGCGATTATCTGTACAATGGATAGAAATCATTTCAAGCCGACTATGAAGGCTTTAGAGCTTGGATACCATGTTCTTCTGGAAAAGCCAATGTCTCCAGATCCAGCCGAATGTATTGCAATGGAACAGCAAGCAATAAAATATAACCGCCAGCTGACTATCTGCCATGTTCTGAGATATACCGACTTTTGGTCGACAATTAAAAAGGTTATTTCCAAAGGGGACATTGGTGAGGTTGTATCGCTGCAGCTAAATGAAAATGTTGAAGTCATGCATATGTCCCATAGTTTTGTCAGAGGAAATTGGAACAACAAGGAAAAGTCAAGTCCTATGATTCTACAAAAATCATGCCACGATATGGACATCATTTCTTTCATTATGGGCAAAGAGTGTAAACGTGTAAGTTCCTACGGTTCGCTGATGTATTTTAATGAGGAAAATGCTCCGGCTGGCGCACCGCTGAGATGCTTGGATGGCTGTCCTCATGAACTTGATTGTCCATTCCATGCAGGTCGTTATTATCTAGGAGAAGGAAAAGGCTGGGCAAAGAAATTTACCGAAGACCATACAAATGAAGGAATTATCAAAGCATTAAACGAAACACCATATGGAAAATGTGTATTCCATTCTGATAACAATGTCGTCGATCATCAGGTAGTGAATATGGAATTTGAGGGCGGGGCAACTGCTACCTTCAGCATGTGCGGCTTCACTAGAGAACAAACAAGAATTGTTCAAATCATGGGAACAAAAGGTGAGATCCGTGGAAACATGGAGGATAACCAAATCTCCATCTTTAATTTTCTAACAAAACAAGAAACTATCATTAAATTTGACAATCCGATTGGCGGGCATGGCGGCGGTGATAACGCCATTATGAGAACGTTCCTTCGTGAAATCCAACTCGGAAATAAAGGAGACGGTGTTTCTTCTGTATCTGCTTCGGTTAGGAGCCACCTTATGGCCTTTGCTGCAGAAGAATCGAGATTAAATAAAGGGCAATCTATTCATATTGATGAATATTATCAAAGTTTAGTAGATAAAATGGAAGTGTAATATTTTTGGAGTATGTTATGTTTTATTCCAATTGTAAAAGTGAATTTTAACTTGTTGGGTTGACGTATCAATTAGGAAAAAGGTATAGTTTTTAAAAAAGGAAAAAATTGTACTTGCTGGTAAAAATCACTTAAAAAGTGTAAACGTTCTTTATTTACATCACCTTATGAAAAGGAGAGTGCACCATGGGGGCTAACGGACTTGTTGGGAAATTTTATACTTTTGCTGAAAGGGTCATGAGAATTGCCCAATTTCAATTGCTATGGATTGCCTTTTCCCTTTGCGGCGGTATTGTTCTTGGAACAATGCCTGCCACAATTGGTCTATTTACAGTCATGCGAAAATGGCTTCAGGGGAACGAGGATAACCAATCCTATGTAAAGATTTATTGGAATACCTTTCGAAAAGAGTTTTGGAAGGCTAATTTAATAGGTCTAATATTTACGATCATAGGCTTTCTAATTTACATGAATTTTTCCCTCATCCGTTATACACATGGGATTGTCTATTGGTTACTGGTGATCTTTGTCTTTATGATCAGTATTCTGTTTGTCATTCTGTTGTTCTATATCTTTCCGGTATATGTTCATTTTGAGAATAAGTTCAGCAGATACTTCAGTCTTTCAATCTTAATAGGCATGTCGTTCCCTTTTCATACCGCGCTAATGATCATTGGGTTTTATCTTGTCTATTTGCTGCTGCTTTTCATACCAGGATTGATTCCATTTTTAAGCATCGGTTTATTCTCACTTGTCTCCATGTGGGTATCCATGAAGGTGTTTCACAGTATGGAGGTAAAAAAGGAGCAAACAGCTGTTAAAAAACAGCCGTTTATGAAAGGCTTTATGAAAAATGGGTTCAAGCCTGCTGCAAATGAAAATGAAAATGCAGAATCACATCATTAAATAGAGTAATTTGAAAGGAAGTGACGAGGTAAGGTGGAAAATTTACAAAGGACAACGAAGATGGAAGAGAAGGTAACAGGAGATATCGATCTAACCGTCAAGCCAAAGAGAAATATTGGAAAAAGAATGTGGAAAGAACGGTATCTATATATCTTATTAATTCCAGGATTACTCTATTTTATTATCTACCGCTACGTTCCGATGGCCGGGAATATTATTGCTTTTCAGGATTACAGCGCGTTTCAAGGCTTTCTTCATAGTGAGTGGGTAGGCCTAAAGCATTTTAAAACGATATTTGAAGACCAAGAAGTTATACGTGTATTGTGGAATACATTATATTTATCGTTTCTTCAAATTGTTTTCGCTTTCCCGGTTTCTATTATTCTAGCAATTATGTTGAATGAAGTAAGAAGCAATGTGTATAAAAGAATCGTTCAATCCATTGTCTATTTGCCGCACTTTTTATCATGGGTAGTGGTAATTGGGATTGTAACGATTTTACTTAAATCAAACGGAATTGTGAATAAATTACTCGAAAGCCTTTTTGGAATGGATCCTGTTCCATTTTTGCAGGACCCGAATTGGTTTATGCCATTAGTGGTATTAGAGGTAATCTGGAAGGAATCCGGCTGGGGGACGATTATTTTCCTTGCTGCACTTTCCGGTATTAGTCCAAGCCTTTATGAAGCTGCTGCTGTTGACGGAGCCAGTCGCATGCAGCAAATTTGGCACATTACCTTACCAGCGTTAAAAAGCACGATTATCATCTTATTAATTCTCCGTTTAGGAAGTGTGTTGGATGTTGGGTTTGAACAAATTTATCTAATGTTAACCCCATTTACCATGAAAGTTGGGAACGTACTGGACACCTTCGTATATTTAAAAGGGATTCAAAACTCAGACTTCAGTTTTGCAACGGCAGTTGGGTTGTTTAAATCCTTTGTCGGACTCATCCTTATTGTTGGGGCTAATCGATTAGCAAAACGATTCGGAGATCAAGGAGTTTACTAGGAGAGGAGGAAATAGATTGCTAAAGAGTAACAAACTATCAGATAAAGTCTTTGATTATACGAATATTATCCTGCTCGGCCTGATTGCATTAACGATGTTATTCCCATTTTATTATATGTTTGCAGTTTCCTTTGCAACCTATGAGGAGTTTGTAAAGACCGACCTGCTTCTCTTTCCGAAAACATGGGTATTGGATGCGTATGAATACATCTTAGGATCTAAAGAGTTTATTCGTTCACTTGGCGTTACGATTTATGTAACTGTAGTGGGTACGCTAGTGAGTTTATTGTTAACTGCGATGATGGCCTATGCCTTATCGCGAAATATTCTTGGGCAAAAAATATACGTTTTCATGGTTCTTTTCACCTTCGTGTTTGGTGCAGGAATGATTCCAACTTATATGGTTGTTCAAGGAACAGGTTTAATGGACTCCCTATGGGCCCTGATTATCCCAGGTGCTATCAGCTCATTTAACTTAATAGTTATGAGGGAATTTTTCATAGGGCTGCCGATCGATTTAACGGAAGCAGCCATTATTGACGGGGCAAATGATCTGCAAATTTTCTCCAAGATTATTCTCCCATTGTCTAAGCCGGCATTAGCTGCTTTTGGATTGTTCTATGCAGTTGGTATTTGGAACTCTTATTTCACAGCCTTGCTCTATTTGAGTGATCCAGCAAAATGGACGGTTCAGGTTGTTCTTAGACAATTGGTCATTCTAAATAAGTCCAATTTACTAGATGTCGGGATGCAGGCCGGGATGGATAATCCGCCGCCAGCTGAAACCGTTGGGATGGCAGCTATCCTCATAGCCACCATTCCAATCCTGATCGTCTATCCGTTCTTACAAAAACATTTTGCGAAAGGAGTGATGCTTGGATCAGTGAAAGAATAGCATGATGAAATTGAAATTTTTAAAATAAAAAGGTATCGAATGAGGAGGAATACTTAGATGAAACGTTTTATGTCCATTGCATTATCATCCGTTTTACTAGCAGGTTCACTTGCAGCTTGTTCAAACAATGAAAAGACTTCATCAGGTAACAAAGATGGAAAGATGTCCATTACTTGGTTCGATGGGTCGTGGGAAAATCCTGTTCCTGAACCAGGAAATGAAGCGGTAAAAAAATTAGATGAGAAATTTAATATTGACTTTAAGCCACAATACATTCCTTTTGACCTTTATAACGATAAATTGACGGTGAAAATGGCCTCTGGCGATATCCCAGATGTGATTGGGACAGAGGGTGCAGACACCAATTATGTAAAATGGGCAAAACAAGGCGCATTTTTACCATTAAATGATTTTGTTGATAAATACGAAAACTTTAAAGCGATTCCACAATCTGTTTGGGATGCGGTAAGTATCGATGGAAAAATTTACGGGATTCCACTTTTCTTCCCGGCATCTGGCGGGAAAAAGCCTGTTATTCGTCAAGACTGGCTTGATAAATTAGGCTTAAAGATGCCGACAAACTATGATGAACTAGAAAAAGTCGCGATTGCCTTCGCAACTAAGGATCCTGATGGAAATGGCAAAAACGACACTGTTGGTCTAGGCCTTGCAAAAGGAATTGTTTATGATCCTGCATATGGTGCTTATTGGGGCAATAGCTGGTACCATAAAAACAAAGATGGACAATTAATTCCAGGGCAAATTTCTGAAGGCAGCAAAGAAAAAATCACAGCTCTAAATGATATCTATAAAGCTGGTGGAATTGATAAAGACTGGGCAGTTAAGGAATATAACGAGGTATTTAAAGATTTTAACGCTGGCAAGGTTGGTATTTGGTATGAACAGCCAGGAACAGAAAAAGGGGCACAGCCTAATAACCTTGACTTAGCAACTTTAAGAAAGAATGCACCTGAAGCAAAAATTGCTGCTATTCCTGCATTCCAGCAGCCTGATGGCGAGTCCGGATATGTATTCGGAAGCGGTTATTACCGAATTTGGATGTTAAGCGCTAAATTGAAAAATGATACGAAAAAAGTTGAGAAAATTTTAGAAATGATGGACTATATGGCTAAGTATGTGCCTGCAGCTGAACAAAAGGCTGATAACGAATATTTCGATTGGACAATGGGCGGCGAAGGCAAAGGCTATAATATCGTTGATGGTCAGACAGAAAAAACAGATGATTACAGCAAATATGCACCATTAGCTCTATTCAATGAAAAACTAGGCGGTTTTGCGGTTGGCGAAAAGGTAATGGAAGATTACGAAAAGCAATCCAAATCTCCTGAAGCAAAAGAATTTAATAAAATTATGTATGGCATGCTGTCTAAATCTAATTTCTACATTAGTCCTGTTGGACGGATTCACTCAGATGTTTATAATAATAAAATGGCTGAATTAACAGAGTATGCGTCCAATGAATTAACCAAAATGATTGTCGGTCAAAGACCAATTTCTGATTGGGATAAATATGTAAATGAGTTTTTAGATAAAGGCGGAAAAGAAGTAATTGATGATGTAAACAGCCTGATAGAAGAAAGCAAGATTGAAGGCGAATGGAAGAAAGCGGAATAATAAAGGTGAATACGATCCCCTGAAACCTATTCGGGGGATTGTTTTTTCATACAATCCTGATAGGGAGCTTTGATGGTGTGATCTTCCATTTGATTGGCAACTTTTGGTGAAACAAGGTGATGGAAATGACAAAAACGGAACTCATAAAAAAACTTGATAACATCTGGTACCATTATAAATCTCATATCCTTATCGGAATATTTGTCCTTGCCGCCCTGATTCCTCTTGTATTTTTTGACAAAGATAAAAAACCCTCAGCATTAAACGTTACGATTATTGGAAATGCCATTAACCCAAAGGAACAGAATGCCCTGCAAAAAAAAGCTTCAGGCGAAATTTTAAATAAGGATTCAACGTCTGAAATTAAGTTCAACTTTTGGCAGGTAAGTGACAAGCTGACCTCGCCGACTAATATGGATTTGTACCAAAAATTGCTTGCCCAAGTTGCAGCAAAGGACATTGATATTATTATTCTAGATCGAAGCGATTATTTAGTATTGTCTCAACAAGAGGCTTTTAAAGAGTTGGATTTTATAAAGAAAGATAACCAAAATGTTCAAACAGATTATGATGGAATATCGTTAACTGGAAATGAACTTCTCCTTCATGCCGGATACAATCCGGATAATAAGATGATGGCCATCATCACTAATACCGAGAGGGAAAAAACGGCGAAGAAGTTTGTTCAATGGATTGTTGACCAGGCAAATTAACAAGCTGACAGCATTTTTAGTTTGGCAGCTTTAGTGTAAAAGCTTTAGTACTATATCATACGGAGGTAAATCATGATTACTTACGATAAGAAAAGCTGGAAGATTGATAATAAACGAACCTTTATTCTATCTGCTGCCATCCATTATTTTCGACTTCCGCAGGCAGAGTGGGATGAAGTATTAGAGAAGGCAAAAGCCGGCGGGTGTAATACCATTGAAACGTACGTACCTTGGAACTTTCATGAAATGAATGAAGGGGAATGGGACTTTACAGGAGATAAGGATCTAGGCCATTTTCTACAGTTGTGTGCAGACAAAGGGCTGTATGCGATTGTAAGACCGGGTCCGTATATTTGTGCAGAATGGGATTTTGGCGGTCTTCCTTGGTGGCTTACAGAAAAAAAGGATATTCAATACCGCTCCTGTGACCCTAACTTTTTACAATATGTGGACAAATATTTTGATCAAGTCATTCGGATTATTGATTCCTATCAATTGACGAAAAATGGGACCGTAATCATGGTCCAAATCGAAAATGAATTTCAGGCATACGGGAGACCGGATAAACCGTATATGGAATACCTCCGTGAGGGAATGAAGGCAAGAGGGATAGAAGTGCCATTTGTTACATGCTACGGCGGTGTAGATGGAGCAGTGGAGTTCCTCAACTTTTGGTCGCATTCACACTATGCTGCAGCGACATTAGATGAAAGATTTACCGATCAGCCAAAAGGAGTAATGGAGTTTTGGATTGGCTGGTTTGAACAGTGGGGCGGTACGAAAGCAAATCAAAAAACACCGGAACATCTTGAGCGCGAGTGCTATCAGCTCTTAAGCAATGGATTTACAGCGATTAATTATTATATGTATTTTGGCGGTACAAATTTTGATCACTGGGGCGGAAGGACCGTTGGTGAACAAACGCTGACAACCACTTCGTACGATTATGATGTAGCACTTGATGAATACGTACAGCCTACAAGAAAATACGAAGTGTTAAAAAGATTCCATTCGTTTGTGAACTGGCTTGAGCCAATATTCACCAATGCCGAGCAGACAAGTGCAGATATCAAGCTTCCGGACCGCCTTTCAGCACGGAAAGTAACAAGTCCGGCCGGCGAAGTGCTTTTTATTGAAAATAGTGGGGATGAACGGGCTGGAGCTCATATTTTTTATGGACATGAACGGATTCCATTTACAGTGGAAGCGAATGCAATTCTACCAATTGTCCGTGATGTCGAGGTAGAAGATCTATTCACCATTAAAGTGCTCACAGGCCAGACAACTGGGTTTGGATCCGATCAGGCTGTGATTTACCATGAAACCGGTCAACGTTCAAGCTTGCTTATCCAGACTAAGCAAAAGGCAGAAATTCAATGCCCGCTGCCAAATCGATATGAGGTATTGGAAGACGGATCGATCTCGTTCCAGCTTTTCCATAGCATCAAGCCGCAAACTGTACAGCTTTCATTTGAAGATGGATCGACGTTTTCGATTGAAGTTGTTTCTAGAATATTAACGGAAGATTCCATTCCACAGTTAGAGCAGCACTCAGCAAACTACTCACTAACGTGGGAAGCGGCTGAAGAAGATCTTAGCTTTATAAGCGGAAACGTAAAAGCAGCGGATAAGCCGCTCGATTTCACTAAGTTTGGTCAGTTTAGCGGTTATTTAGGCTATGAAAGTGAGTTTACTGTGGATGAAGCCGGGGAAAAGACGATTGTGTTCCCAAGAATCGAAGATCCGGTAATGGTCTTCTGCAATGATCAATATGCTGGAAAACTTAGCAAACTTGGGGCAGCAACGATTGACGTCCAAGTAAAGCAAGGGACAAATAAGTTAACCTGTCTCGTTCAAAATATGGGACGTTTCAACTTTACCCAAGCGATGGGGGAACCAAAAGGGATTAGTGAAGCACCAGCAATCGGAGGCAAGTATGTATCGTTAAGAGACAACTGGCAGGTTGAAGGATGTGGAGCGTACCATCATCTATCAAAGATTCCGGGAATCGGCGGAAGGATTGGGTTCTTAAAAACGTTTGTAAATGACGGGTATGACAGAGCTGTCCTTGTGGGTGAAGGAGTTTCCCGAGTAAAGGTAAATGGTAAGTCTGTAGAAGTACTGATGGAATGTCAAACAGGCTGGTCCAGAAACAGTGCTGTATATGGTATTGCAGATTTAAGTGAGGTCCTGCAGCAGGGTGAGAATGTGTTGGATTTTGATGTGCAGGGGATTTCAAGCATTCGTCGATTCGACCTATATTTATTCAATGAAGAAGAGCAAATTCTTCATTGGAAAATGAAATCCTTGGCAAGGGTTGAGGAAGCGAAGGAATGGCGGACATTAGCGCAGCCTTCAAAATCAACTGTAGTTCCACGCTGGTATAAGAGTCATTTTAACTGGTCACCGGACCAAGGCTCGATTATCAAGATTCGTTTTGACCAAATGAGCAAAGGCTGTTTTTGGGTCAATGGATTCTGTTTAGGAAGATATTGGAACGTTGGGCCGCAGGAGGAATATAAAATTCCAGCATCCTTGTTAAAGCATCAGAATGAATTAATCATTTTTGATGAAGAAGGACAGGTGCCGGATGGGATATCTATTCAATCCTTTACTCCAATAACTAATATGGAAAAAAGCAGTATGTAAGTATTTAATATCGGTATACCGAATTGGGGAAAGGCAATGGTAACGATGTAATCGTTGTTACATGATATGGGCATGTGCCAAGGAATTGATAACAGCATGCCCAGACTAATATGCCCCTAGAGGCTGTCTTCTAAAGTATAGTTTAGTACTTTAGAAGACAGCCTCTTTTTTTACCTGTCCTTTTCTTCCGCTTAACTTTTATCTTTTGGGCTGCTACCCTTATTCTTCTTACTGCTGTTTTTCATGTTTCGGTATTGTGAAGGTGATAGATTCGTCACTCGTTTAAAGGATTGTGCAAAAAATGACTGGGAAGAAAATCCAGTGATAGATGAAATATCAGAAATTGGGTAGTTCGTCGTTTCAAGTAAAATTTTACTTTCCCGGATTCGGGTACGAATTAAGTACTCAATGGGAGAAACTCCGACTGATTTTTTAAAGGAGTGCGCGAGGTAATATTTATTGATATGCCCCGCTTCCGCTAAAATATCAAGATTAATTTTTTCACGAAAATTCTGCTTGATGTAATGTTTTATAAAGGCCACATCTTTACTGATTTTTTCCGGATGGGAGACCTTCTCTAGATTTAACGGATTTTTTCTCATCATTTTTAGTAATAAATTTTCTAATAGATTATGGACGATTAACTCATAGTTTTCTTTTTGATTTTCTACTTCTTCCATTAATTGATTAAGATAAAGAAGGTAGAAATTCTTATCCTGTGTAAGATTGAAAAAGGAAACTTGTCCACCTGGAAGATCAGGTGAAGAAAAAGCCATTCCTTGAATTCCAAGTGCAATGTACTCAAGCGGGTCCATGGGATTGGACTTTTCTGTATGCTCGGTATTTGGATTGATAATAATCATATCATGCTCTCTGACGAAAACCTCTTGTTTCGAAAAGATAAATGTCCCTTTCCCCTTGGTAATATACAATAGCTCTGTAAAGTGATGAGTATGATTGGTGCTGTGCCAATCCGTATCATATTTTGCTTTGGTTACATAAAGAAGTTTGACAGGAAGATGTTCTCGCTTAGACTGTGGAATTTCATAAATTTCATTCGACAAATCACGTCCCCCTCCATAAAAAAGCATCGATTATTAATACTATAAATTTTTTAGTAGATTATTACAACGGAAAGCAACATATCTAAAAAACATAACAAAATGTTGATTGTGAAAGCGCTTTTCGGTTTGTATACTTTTATTTAGAAATAGTAAAAAAGGAGGACGGAAAAGATGAAGAAGAAACTGTTTTTAGCAGGAATGTCAGCCTTGTTATCATTAAGTTTAATTGCCTGTCAAAGTAAGAATGAGACCTCATCAGGAGGAGAAACCTCTGAGAAAAAGCAAACTCTCGAGGTAGCGGCGCTTGAATCGGCTTATGGCAAGGATATGTGGACCAAAATAGTTGATGCCTATAGAGAGGTAAATCCAGACGTTGAAATTAAATTAACAGCGGATAAAAACCTTGAAGATGTAATTAGCCCTAACATGAAGGCAGGGAACTATCCGGATGTCGTGTTATTGGCAACGGGCAGGAAAATGGCCCTTACTGAAACATTGATTAAAGATAAAGCATTAGAAGATCTAACTGATGTACTAGATAAGAAAGTTTACGGGGAAGAAGTACCCGTAAAAGACAAGCTGGTGCCTGGCTTCACAGATACACTGGCAACTAACCCGTATAATGACGGGAAAACATACATGGCTCCAATGTTCTACAGCCCAACAGGATTATTCTATAATGCAGCTTTATTTAAAGAAAAAGGCTGGGAAGTGCCAAAGACATGGGATGAGATGTGGGCGTTGGGCGATAAAGCTAAAGCAGAAGGAATTTCTTTGTTTACGTACCCAACAACAGGATACTTTGATGCCTTCTTCTATTCCCTTCTGTTAGAAGCCGGCGGTCCGGAATTCTATAATAAAGCCATGAAATACGAAGATGGAATTTGGAAAACACCAGAAGCGGCGAAGGCTTTTGATATTGTTGGCAAGTTGGCCAAATATACGGCTCCGACAACAGTAGCAAATGCGAATGATAAGGACTATACGAAAAACCAGCAATTAATCCTAGATAACAAAGCATTATTCATGCCAAATGGTACTTGGGTTGTTGGGGAAATGAAAGATGCACCAAGAGCTAAGAATTTTGAATGGGGAATGACTTCGCTGCCGGCTTTGGAAAGTGGCGGTGACCGCTATGCCTTTACATTCTTTGAGCAAATGTGGATTCCAGCACAAGCGAAAAACAAAGATGCAGCAAAGGATTTCTTAACATTTGTATACTCTGATAAAGCAGCAGATATTTTTGCACAGTCCGGAGCAGTCCAGCCAATCAAAGGAATGTCTGACAAGCTATCCGGTGAAAACAAACTCTTCTATAGCATCTATGATAACGGTGCAAAAGCAGGGATGGGCGGATTTGCTGCAACAGAAGCTGTAGAAGGTGTCAGTATGGCAGATACGTTATTCCATACCATTGATAGTATTGTAACAGGTGATAAAACAGTGAAACAATGGCAGGACGCAGTTGAAAAAGCAAGCGATAAATTGCGCGCAGCATTAAAATAACAGTTCACTCATATAACGGTGAGGTCCGATTTCTCACCGTTATATTTATTACAAGAGGTGAAAAGCAATGAGCAAAACAGCAGCAAAAAGAATGTTTATTTTTGTTTGTACAGTCCCCTCTCTGATTTTGTTAACCCTTTTTATGATTGTTCCTACTATTCAGGTATTCCGAATGTCCATGTATAAGTGGGGCGGGTTTTCAAACAATAAGGAATTTGTCGGGTTTAACAACTTCAAGATCCTATGGAATGATGAAAACTTCATTCGATCCCTGCAAAACAGCATTGTCCTAATTGTGTTAGTGACAATCATCACCATGGTGGTTGCGATCTTGTTCGCCAGCTTGTTAACAAGAGAAAATATGAAGGGTAATAGCTTTTTTCGAATTATCTTCTATATCCCGAATATCTTGTCCATTGTTGTTATTGCGGGGATATTCTCTGCAGTGTATGACCCAACGACAGGTTTGCTGAATAATATCTTAAGCCTATTTCATCTAGACCATCTGCAGAAAATGTGGCTTGGCAACCAACAGATTGCCATTTATAGTATCGGCGGCGCCCTCATTTGGCAGGCAATAGGGTATTACATGGTCATGTATATGTCAAGTATGGCGAGTATTCCGGAAAGCTTTTATGAAGCTTCTTCTTTAGAGGGAGCAGGCCGGATCAGACAATTTTTCAGTATTACCTTACCATTGATTTGGCATAACATTCGTACGACATTAACCTTCTTTATTATTAGTACCATTAACTTAAGTTTCCTTCTTGTTCAAGCCATGACAGGGGGAGGACCTGATGGAGCAACAGAGGTGTTTTTAAGCTATATGTACAAGCAGGCATACACGAATTCTTCCTATGGTTACGGAATGGCAATCGGGGTAGTCATCTTCTTGTTTTCCTTTATCTTATCGGCGGTCATTAGTCAAGTCACCAAACGGGACGTACTGGAGTATTAGGGGGTCCGTATACAATGAATAATCAAAAAGCAGCAAGTGCTGAGAAAATTTATCGAATATTTATATATGTTGCATTGGTTACTTTAGCGATTTCAATCATCGTTCCGGTCGGATGGGTGTTCCTTGCTTCCATTAAGCAAAACAAGGAATTTTACGGAAGCCCATGGTCCGTGCCGGAAGGTTTCTATTTTCAAAACTTCATAGATGCGTTTCAAAAGGCAAACATGGGGACGTATATGCTGAATTCTGTCATGGTTACTGCTTTGGCACTGTTGATTTTACTAGTAGTAGCCTTGCCGGCCGCATATGTGCTTGCCCGCTATACCTTTAGAGGCAGCAAATTCATGAATTCCTTATTTAAAGCAGGATTATTTATCAACGTGAATTATATTGTTGTACCGATTTTCTTAATGTTATTGGACGGAGATAATTTTTTTCGCACCCAACTCGGCGATGGATTTCTGCTGGATAATTTATTTGTCTTAGCAGTGGTCTATGCAGCAACTGCATTACCATTTACGATTTACTTATTATCGAGTTATTTTCAGTCGCTGCCAACGACCTATGAGGAAGCAGCATTGGTCGATGGGGCAGGTTATTTTAAAACCATGATTTCGATTATGATTCCAATGGCCCGTCCGAGTATCATTGCGGTCATCTTATTTAATTTTCTTGCCTTCTGGAATGAATATATTATTGCTTTAACCTTGATTCCCGGTCCAAATAAAACATTGCCGGTTGGGCTGATGAACTTAATGGCAGCGCAAAAGTCAGCAGCTAATTATGGGCAAATGTATGCAGGGATGGTTCTCGTCATGCTGCCGACGTTGATTTTGTATATGATTGTTCAAAAGAAATTGACACAAGGGATGACCCTTGGCGGACTAAAAGACTAGGAGGGCGAACTACATGAAGAAAAATGGTCGTGTGACACTGCCGAGTGAAGAAAACTTCTTGGCGGAAACGAAGGAATTGATGGAGCGTTGGGGTGCAGATGCCATTCGTGACAGTGACGGGACGAAGCTGGACAATGAGATTAAACAACTGGATGCAAAGATTTATACGACGTATTTTGTTGCCCGTGGTCATAATGAGTTTGCCGAGCAGCATATGGAAGAATGCCAGCAGCTTTACTTGATGAGTTTGTTCAATACTGCACTTGATAGCACGCTCGAAATTGATTTTATGAAAGGTTATTTTGCTGAGCAATTACAGCCTGATTATCTTCATGATCCGAAGAAGTATTGGGAGGTCATTGACCGGACCACCGGAGAAGTAGTGAATGTCAGCGATTGGGACGTAAATGCAAGGACCAATCGAGTTGTGATTACAAATGCGATTCCATGGCATGAATATACGGTTTCCTTCCTTGTTTTTGCCATTTGGGATCCGACCCAAATGTACAATCATATCACGAATAACTGGGGCGATAAGCCGCATGACATTCCGTTTGATGTCAGAGGGCCGCACTCTAATCAATATATGGCGAGCTATCTTAAACAATGGCTGCAGGACAATCCAGATACCGATGTGGTCAGATTCACAACATTCTTCTACCATTTTACCCTCGTCTTCAACAATCTCGGCAAGGAGAAATTTGTCGATTGGTTTGGATACGGAGCAAGTATCTCTGTAGCTGCAATGGACGCGTTTGAGAAGGAAAAGGGCTATCGCTTACGACCAGAGGACATTGTTGATCAAGGGTATTATAATACTGCCTTCCGTGTCCCGACAAAAACGTATTTAGAGTATATGGATTTTGTCCAGAAATTTGTTGCCGAAGAAGCCAAAAAGCTTGTCGACATCGTCCATGAAAGCGGAAAAGAAGCGATGATGTTTCTTGGCGATAACTGGATTGGAACCGAACCATATGGGAAATATTTTGAACAGATTGGCTTAGATGCCGTTGTTGGCAGTGTCGGCGGCGGAGCCACATTAAGAATGATTGCTGATATTCCACATGTCAGCTATACGGAAGGAAGATTCTTGCCATATTTCTTCCCTGATACATTTTATGAAGGTAACAACCCTGTTATAGAAGCCAACGAAAACTGGCTGACAGCCCGAAGAGCGATACTTAGGAATCCTGTTGACCGGATCGGCTATGGAGGTTATTTGAGCCTGGCTTATAAATTCCCGGATTTCGTCTCCTATATTGAGCAGGTGACGGATGAATTCCGTGACATTTATGACACCATCAAAGGAGTAAAGCCATATTGCGGCTTGAAGGTAGCCATTTTAAATGCATGGGGCGGTCTGAGGACCTGGCAGACTCATATGGTCGCACATGCTTTATGGTATAAGCAAATCTATTCCTATCTCGGTGTGCTGGAATCTTTAAGCGGGGCATCCGTTGATGTTACGTTTATCAGCTTTGATGATGTCCTCCACAATGGTGTGCCAGAAGACGTGGATGTGATTATCAATGCAGGTGACGTAGGAACTGCTTTTTCCGGCGGAGAGTATTGGAAGAATCCTAGATTACTAACTGCTTTAAGAGCCTGGATTTATAATGGCGGCGGCTTCATTGGTATTGGAGAACCAACAGCCTGCCAGCACGAGGGACATTATTTCCAACTGGCATCAGCCTTAGGCATAGACAAGGAACTTGGTTATAGCTTATCGACTGACAAATATTTTACCACACCTGTCGTTGAACATTTTATTTCTGCTGACAGCACCACATTTGATTTCGGGGAAGGGATGAAGAATATTTACGCCCTGTCAGAGGAAACGGAAATCATTGAGT
Source organism: Neobacillus kokaensis (assembly GCF_014656545.1). GTDB lineage: Bacteria > Bacillota > Bacilli > Bacillales > Cytobacillaceae > Neobacillus > Neobacillus kokaensis. Next base: position 518 of record NZ_BNDS01000017.1, on the reverse strand, counting down.
ATTCGAACGGAGAGGTTCATTTGGCAAGCCATCCGTTTGGCAGCGGCAGAACCGTCTATATAGCCGGGCTTCCGTACAGCGAAGAAAATACTAGATTATTGATGCGGGCATTATATTATGCGGCGCATAAGGAAGAAGAGTTCCATAAATGGCATGCCAGCAATATATATTGTGAGGTTCATGCCTATCCATCAATCGGAAAAGCGGCGCTGGTCAACAATTCGATGAGAGAACAGACAACACTCGTTTATGATGGAAACGGCAACAGTAAAGAAGTGACATTAGCACCTAGTGAAATCCGCTGGGAGGATGTTTCATATGAAGGCTAGTCTTATAATTATGATCAAACTGATTGTTCTTGTTCTGAGTTTGGCATTGATTTTCATTGGGCAAAAGGCGGTAGGAAAAATGGAACTGGGCATGATGTTAATTGGACTTGCTGGTCTATTGGGTCTTCTCTATGATTACAACCGGAAATATGTGTAAGCAACAATATGGAGGCTGGGCCAAAACTAGCT
>NZ_BNDS01000016.1:289-116126 GCF_014656545.1 Neobacillus kokaensis | reverse complement strand
TGACATATTACCACTGGGCTTGAAAGAAGGATTCCTTTATTAAAAAAAGGAATCCTAAGTTTTCGTTACTTTCCTGCTTCTTTGATTGCTTTATCTGCTCGTTCTTTAATTGCTTTTACAGTATCTTTTAAAGATTTTTGGCCAACCAAATACAACTCTGCTTCTTGCAGGATGATTTGACTATATTCAGCAGCAGCTGGTCCAAGCAGCTTCTCATCCACAAACCCAAGACCATCATTGATAAAGGCATTATTTAAATCTTCGGCTGTGATTTCCCCGTTTACTTGTTCTTCGAATCCTCGGAAATGCTCAATGAGATCCTCATCTGTTAAATCAACACGCGCCGGTAAATCACCTGAATATTTATAGAGGTTTTCCGCCATCCATTTGACAAAGATGTATGCTTCTTCTGGATGTGCTGCATTTTTGTTAATCCCATGTCCTGCTACTACACCAAAATTGTTGCTTGCTTTTCCATCAGCAGGTACTGGGATTTTGGTAACCCCTACATTCCAATCACGCGGGTAAGTTTCTTTATCTGAAAAAAGTCCACTATACCAGGTTCCAATAAAATGCATACCATAATTGCCTGACATAAATCCGTCCCATGAAAGCTTCTTAGAGGAGAATTCTAACCAGCTAGGTTGAATTTTGTGCTTATTTCCTAAATCACCGAAGAATTTCAATGCCTCTGCAAATTTCGGGTCATCATAGTTAGAAGTACCGTCAGCCTTATAACCGCTAACATCATATTGTCTTGCCAGCATGTATATATAGAAATCGTAGTCTAGCATATAGGAACCATAAATCCCTTTTTCTTTGTTAGTTAATTTTTTTGCTGTTTCAATATATTGATCCCAAGTCCAATCCCCTTTTGGGTAAGGTACACCAGCATCATCGAATATTTTCTTATTGTAAAAGACCGCCCATTTTCCTGCTTGATACGGAAGGACATAAGTCTTTTGGTCGGATGATACAGGCAGATAATCCCCAAATACCTTTTTTGCATCATAATTATCTTTTGCCATGAAGTCGTCTAGAGGCGCCAGCCAGCCATTGGAAGCATACTTCTGTATTAGAATTGGATTAGAAAGACGAATAATATCTGTTTTTTCACCCGCAATTAAATCGACATCGATTTTTTTGTAGATTTCAATCCCATCCCCCGGGACTATATTCCTCTGAACTTCAATACCTGTCTCAGCAGTGAAATCATCATACATTTTCTGTACACTCTTTTCTTCAGCTCGCTTTGCGTCGTCATAAATTGTCACTACTTTTTTACTGCCATCTTTATTAGCGCCTTTCCCATCATCTTTAGGTGTATCTGTTGTTGTATTACTACATGCTGCAGAAAACACTATGAAAACGCTTAAAATTGTAAACAAAAGAAGCTTGGTATTCTTTTTCATAAAATCCCCCTCTTTTTAATTTTATTTTATTTATAATTTATATATTAAAATAAATAGGGCCTTTAAAGAATGCATAATATTTTTTATATTTTATCTTTTTTTATTTTTTAAGACTTAACTCCGTACACTTTTTAATGAAACTAAAAATTATCGTTTTGAACAAAGAAACTGTAAAGCAAGAATATCTATGATTGATCCTTACTTTACAGTTTTGTTATAATCAACTATTCATTTATATTTACTATTTATGATCGATTGCATCGATTTCCTTTCCTTAATGGCGGCTATTGTTAATGACAACCTTTCCTATTTCATACCACCCAGCCTTTGTTTTGTCGTTTTTAATTGCAAGATTTATTTCTGGATTATTTTTATTTTCACTATTCACAATCGCAACAGCCAAATTATAAGTACCATTTTTAACCCCTTCTAAGTCAAGAGCTTCAATATAATCAAAGTTTTTCCCCTTAATCCAATTGGATGGTTCCGGGGAGTGAATAGATTGGTAAACAGGGACACCTGTCTTTTTGTTCAGCAGGGCAAAGGAAACCTTATATTTATGGTTCCAATTAGGAAGATCATTTGGCAGCTTACCTACTGCTGTATTTTTCCAAGAATAATAGATGTTATATTTCTTTCCTGAAGTCATTTTATTTGGATAAGAAACATCGTTTAGTACAAAACGATATCCACCATTGATGGCAAATTTCTGCACTAAATCATAATTATTAGTTACCCATTCTTGTACATCTTCCGGATGTCTTAAATCTAAAGTATTAGCATGTATTTCAATTGCGTCATTAACAACACGGGACAACATATCATGGATGGGTCTCGTATAACCATCACACGCATTTGGCCTGCTAACGAAATTTTGGTAACAGTTTTCGGCAAAGACAGGGACTTTTGGCCAATGTAGGTTGATTTTATCTTTGTCTGCTTGTGGAAACCATTGAATACTACCCAAACTGTCCCTACGAATCATATAACCTTTTGATTGGATAGCCCAGTCTTGTAGAGAATAGTTAAATTGATTACCACCGTACTGCAAACCTAACAAAACCTTTTGGAAATTTGAACTATACAAATTAGTAATCCACTCTAAAGTATCCTTCTGCTTTTCGTAGGTATTTAAATATCCCATATTATGCATTTCACCCCACCAACCAAGCCCTTGTCCATCAATATAATCGACAACTTGGGGATCATCGTATTGTTTACCAAACGCTTTTATAAAATTTTCAAATTTCTTTCGGAAGACCGGATCATTTACATATGGAGTTTTATAATCAGGGTTAGACTGGGCACCATAACCACCTGCCCCTCCATCAAAGACAAATTGTGGTGTAGCTTGCATATGAGAATCTTGGCTGTCAACAAACACTCTAAATGCCAGTTTTAAACCTCTATCAAGTGCCATTTGAATTAATTTTTGGTAGTTTTCATCTTCGTTCCATGCATAATGCCCCTCCGTAGGCTCTAGTCGCGACCAAGGCACTCTTATATATAATATGCTTGCTGGTTCAAGATAGGGGTCTACTTGATTCCAGAATGTTTTTGCGTCCGGAAAGGGGCTACCGAATTCTTCAAGATACACAACCCAGCCCATTGCGGGATTTTTTATGATACTTGTCTCATCCTCTTTTGGTACGACTTTCACATAATTGGATGGTGGAACCCCTGGAACCATAACATTTACTGGAGAAGTGACAGCTTTTGAATGATCACTTTCATTTAAAATTTCTAGTGTGATGGAAACGTTAGTATCCGATTGCTGTGGACGAATCGTACCATCGACTGCGATAACACTTTCATTGTCCGAGGAAAATATAGATACTGAGTAACCATCCGGCACTTTAGGAAGTGCTAAATTCGTTTGGGATCTGCTCGGTTGCTCAATAGTTGTGATAGAACTTGCCACATCTGCTGTAGTCAACAAAATCACACCCCAAACCTTTAATTCCAAAATTGCAAAGCCTGCCCATTTTAAATTAGCACCTTTTACATTTAAGCGAATCTTTTTCGCTTCTACAACAGGGAAAGTAATATCTATAGTTTCCGCCGTTTGCTCATTTTTTTTCCAATCAATGATTACGTCTTGTCTAGCAATCTTCCAAGAGATTCCGTCGAAATATTCAATATTTAATTTTGTAATACCTTGACCAGGTCCATAGTTGGAAAGTAAGGATATTTTGTCTGTTTTTACTGTTTTGAACCCAAAATCAAGTTCTATAAATTGGGGCAGCTGATGGTCAGAGCTTGCCCACCCAAATTGATCATTACCATCAATAATGTTACTAATATCATTTTGTCCTGTTGGTGCGGTTGTGCTTGCTATTGCCTGTAATGCAACATTATGACTAGCATTTATGTCATTACCTTCCTCAGATCCAAAAGCAACTCTTGAAATTGGCGAAATGATTGACACTAACAATACGAAAACGAATAAGAGTGAAATTTTCCTTTTAATAAAGATCCCTCCAGAAGTTCGATTTATGAATACGGTTACATAAAAAGCAGCCTGCTGATATGATTAAAAATATTTCATATTCTAGCCTTCCTCCCATCCATGTATTTGTGAAAGTTTTATATAGATATAGGTTATTAATTCTACATAGTATGGAAGTGACAATTTGTTACTGTAGATTAAAACCTATTTATTAATCTATATAAACTTTCAAGAAAAAATTTTTGTGCATAATCATAATATTAAAAATAGTAAAAATATTGAATGCATAATTTTTTTAGATTTTATCCTTTTTTTAGCTTTTAAGATTTTCTTCCATACACTTTTTAATGAAACTATGTTTTATCCCATTAAGAACAAAAAACTGTAAAACAAGGTATTTCATAATCATTCCTTGCTTTACAGTATTAAAATTATACTTATAATTGTGATTTATATAAAAGCGGTGACTGCCCAGAAACTTTCTTAAATACCCTGCTAAAGTAATGTTCGTTATCATAACCGACATTTCTTCCAACCTCATAGATTTTAAGATCAGTCGTTCGAAGAAGGATTTTCGCTTGATTAATTCTAATATTTGTCAAATATTCAATAAAGTTCTCCCCTGTTTCTTTTTTAAATAAATTGCTAAAGTAGGAAGGAGAAAGATTTAAATAATCTGCTATGCTTTCAAGTGTAAGATCATTTGAATAATTGGTTCGTATAAACCTTTGAGCAGTGATAATCAATCGGGAACATTTCGTTATCTTATTCCGTTCTTTGCTCCAATCTAATTCCAACTGTTCGAACCATGCTATAAAATCGGAATATTTTGTCAACTTATTCAACCGTAGTAATTGATTCTCCATCCAAGAAGGTAAGTTTTCTTCTATTCTGGAAGACAAATGATAGATAATCGTAGAACAATAGACCCTTAGCATATCATAGGATAGTAAGTTAGCATGTAGTATTGATTGTTTTAATTGTTGTAGAATTTTGGTAACGTCCTCATCCTCATATAATTTTATCGCTGTTTCAAGTTGTTTAAATTCTGATGTCAAATCAATTTTATTCGGTGGCTCATATAGTTTGTTAAGCATCTCAAAATGGACCGTTCTACCTTCGTGAAAGGCAGAGCATTGACTTACTATTTGGTTCACCTGTCTATAGGCCTGCTTAACTTCATCGAATCGCTGGACAGACTCACTAACACCTATCGTTATAGAAATATTTAAATATTGATTCAATGCCGTTCTAATTGTATTTGCTACCAGGTCTGCATGATTCATGGCTTCCTCTTTATCAACATTTCCAGCATAGTGAAGTATTACAAACTCCTTTGTCTGAGTAGATACAGCATATGAAAATTTGTATTCACTAATAATTTCATTTAGCATATTAAGGATAGAATGATTCAAAAGATGTGTCTCTTCATCTTTATACCTTTCATATATCTCTAATTCTTCTGTTAGAAACATAAGACACACAATCTGCCCCTCTGGAATCTCGATATTAAGGTCTTTGAGTCTTTGATTATATTCTTGGTGTGACCTAATCCAGCCAAATAATAAATCCCTAAAGAAAGTTTCTTTCAAGAGGGTTAATTCTTTACTCCCTGTTTTTTTTACGGACAAACTTTGCTTATTTAGGGGACGTTCTTGCTCAATTGTTAGAGTAACTTTTTTTAATAGATCCAACAAAAGCTTTGGTGTCAACTCTAATTTGATTAAATAATCGACAGCACCGTTTTTAAGAGCTTCTCTTACATATTCATAATCATCATAGGAACTAAGCACGACAAATTTGGTAGCAATATTTTGTTTACTCGTTTTACGAATCAATTCAATTCCATTCATGACTGGCATTTTAATATCCGTAATGACAATATCAACTTCATTGTCAAACATCCATTCATAAGCCTGTTTCCCATTTTCCATTTCACCTTCAATGACGAATCCATTCTCCTCCCACGGAATTAATGATTTAATCCCTACTCTAGCAAGCATTTCATCATCAACAATCAGTACTTTGTAAATAATACTCACCCCCAGCTAATTCGACTCATCGTTAATATCAATGATTACAGGATAAACGATTTCTATTTTGGTGAAAATATCCTTTTTGCTCTGTATAGTTAATCCATATTTCTCGCCATATGTTAGCTTTAATCTCTCAGCCACATTACCAAGTCCAATTCCACAGGTATTAGAAATATTATTCATTGCTCTGTCTATTTCTTCTTTCGTCATTCCAATCCCATTATCCCAAATTGAAAGGATTATTTGATCATGTTTACGGTGAGCAGATATGACGATTTCCCCATTTGTTTCCTTCGGTTGGATGCCGTGAAATATTGAATTTTCAACGATAGGCTGCAAGATAAATTTAATACAGGCTTCTGATAATACTTCATGCTCCAAATCATATCGAACAGAAAATTTATTATTATAGCGAAGTTTTTGAATATAAATATAATCCCTTAAATTTGAAATTTCTTCCTCAAGTGTAATAAATGGGGCCTCCGATTTAAATATGCCTTTTAAAAGTCTACCTAATACTTCAACAACCTCTTGGATTGAACTAGCCTTTTGGATGATAGCCATCCAACGTATAGTATTTAATGTGTTATATAAAAAGTGTGGATTGATTTGCGCCTGAAGTGCTCGATATTCTGCTATTTTTTTCTTTTCCTGCTCTTTCATATTCGAAATGAAAAGCTCTTGAATTTTATCAATCATGTTATTAAAATGTTGACTCATTAGTCCTATTTCATCTGAGCGTTTAATAGTAGCCCTAGCATGTAAATTACCGTTCTCAACCTTTTTCATTGTATCGGTCAATTGCTTAATAGGTTGTAAAATATTCAATGAGACAAAGTACCAAACACAAGTAGCAAAAAGGAAAGATACAAGAAAGACGACTAGGGTACTCCTGAAGATGTCTTTTTTCCCTTCCATTAGTGAATCATACGCAATCGTTTGTACCGTCCACCAGCCATATTTCTTAATGGGTGTATATGCCAATAAAATTTTCTCGCCATTTTCATTCTTCTCCACAATGTAATGCTCATTGGATTTAGCACGAATGTCGTCCATTTTATTATAAAGTTGGTTCGTTAACTCATTTTCAGAATCAAAGACAACTCGGTCGTTATTGTCAATTACATACAGACGGCTGCCTGCATGTAAGTTAACTTTACCAAGTAAATCAAAAAAATATTTAGGGCTAATCGCAAGATACAAAACTCCTAAATTCTGATAATTAGAATTGCCTTTGATAACCCTGGCTAATCCAATAACATCTTCATCTTGTACCCGATAATCTGCATAATTTTTATGGGAACCTAACCAAACAACTTGCTCATGTGAACTACCTAAACCTTGGAACCACGGTTGTTCTTTAATTTTATTTATTTTTAGAGTACTGACATTATCTCCATAGAGTATATTTCTACCTTTATTACCAAATATCACAAGTGATGATATATAGGCAAATATATTTGTATTAATAGAATAACTATCTAATTCTCGATAGACACGTTTCATATCTAAATGAAAATCGACGTCCCTTGCATAAGTCGTGCCTAGAACCTCTCTTATCACGGGATTAGCAACAAAATACTTTGAAATAAGCTCCCATTGACCAAGTTCTTTTTCAATATTAGTAGAGATAAAGGTTAAGTTTGTTATAAATGACTCACTAACCTTTTGCGCTAACATTTTGGATGAAATATAATAGTTTGTTACACTGATGGCTGTCGTGGGTAATATTAGTACAAGCAGGAAGGATAGAATAATTTTTGTAAGTATACTTTTCCTCACAGATGTCACCTATCTTCAATTATTGTTTGGGGATTCACATATGTTAGAAATATTATGTTTAATGTCCTTTTAAACCCGTTTATTTCACTATTATATTATTTAATTACAAAAATTTCCGCAAATTTAATTAATTTCTATCATTCACGATTCTAAAAAAACAATGCCCAACAAACAATTCGTTTCTCGAAGATGAAATTGTCTCAATTATGGTGAAATATTTTAAAATGTGTAAAAAAGTGGAGTTCAATCAGTATGAATGGATATAATTAAACATAATATTATGCTAATAATGCCTGTAAATAATAATCCGAAGGAGACCAATCCGCGTCTCTCCCGGAGAAGAATGATCACAATATATACTTTCAACCTATAAAAGAAACTCCGCCCCATCAATATAGATTTCGCTTTCAGTAATATGCTCGCATGCTTGGAAGCAAGGAATATTACCAAGTCTGTAACTTTTAAATTCAGTAATCTTAGTCGTGAGGATATCCAATTAGGTGTGAAGCTTTTAAAAAGTAAGCCCGTATTCAAACTACGCATATAAAACAGCAGCATCTCCTGGTACGATCAAGGTATGAATTTAAGCAGGTGCTTTTCATATGCCGCAACAAAAACTAAACATCCTCCCGTTACATTACATACCAAAGCGAAAAAATTCCCGTATCAAATCCAGCAGTGGTTTCCTCGAATCATACTTGCACAATCAAAGCCGGCAATACTGAAATTTCCTTCTTCAACGGCGTAAATGAGCACATCATCCAAACCGTTATGAGGGAGTTGAAAGATTGGTGAAATACGATTTTACAAGTATGAAAAATATTTATATCACAACCTGCCCGGAACATACACTAAGAAAGTTTCGACATAATAAAAGCCGATTGTTTCCTACGCTAAGGAAACACCGGCTTTATTTTATTGAACAAGAGTCATAAGTAAAACAATTTATCGTGTTTGCCCAGTCTTCTCGGACCAATAAAGACCCGTGCCTTGGCTACCTTCTATCCACTTAAACCTAATTTTTTCGCGATAATGACCTTCATGATTTCGTTCGTTCCGCCAAAAATCGGGGCAACGGCAATATCCCGGTAACGGCGGGCGATTTTATATTCTTCCATAAAACCATAACCACCATGAAGCTGAAGGCATTCAGCCGCATTTTTTCTTGCCATATCCGTGATCCAATATTTAGCCATAGATACCTCTGTAATCACATCTTGTCCCTGCATGTATTTGACAACGAGATCATCAATAAAGGTACGACCAATTTGAACTTGAGTGGCAATCTCCGCTAGCTTGAATTGAGTATTTTGGAATTCACTAATCTTCTTTCCAAATGCTTCACGCTCTTTTACATAATCTATAGTCAAACTGAGCATATCCTCAGCAGCTACTTGGGCACCAAGGGCAACCAGGAGTCTTTCCTGCTGAAGCTTGCTCATCAAATATGTGAATCCCTTTCCTTCCTCCCCAAGAAGATTAGAAGCAGGCACTCGTACATCCTCAAAAACCAATTCTGCAGTATCTTGTGCGTCCAACCCTATTTTGTCCAACTTCCGGCCGCGGGAAAATCCGGGCGTACCATCTTCTATAAGGAAGAGACTAACTCCTTTATGCGGTGGGTTAGCATTCGGATTGGTTTTGCAGGCTACCACCACCAAGTCCGATTGAATTCCATTGGAGATAAAGGTTTTTTGACCGTTAATGATATATTCATCTCCATCCTTTACAGCAGTAGTGCGAAGTCCAGCTAGATTTGAACCTGTTCCAGGCTCACTCATGGCAATAGCCGTGAGGATGTCTCCATTGATGCAGCCCGGCAAATATTTATGCTTCTGCTCTTCAGTACCGTATGAGGCAATGTAAGGCGCTACGATCGAGCTATGCAGGTGTCCGCCACCTAATCCATACCCGATTCGTATTGATTCTTCGGCTAGGATGATAGCAAAGCCGAAATCGAGCCCAAGCCCCCCGTAACGTTCATCAACCCACGAGCAAAGAAAACCTTGCTCACCCATCTTCTTCCAAAAAGATCGAGGCACGAGACGGTCTTTCTCCCACTGATCGAAATAAGGAACAGCTTCTTTTTCAAGGAATTTCCGCAATGAATCCCGAAACATCAAGTGTTCTTGAGTAAAAAAGGGACGAGATTTTTTTCGAAAATCCGAAATGGTACTTACTGACATTTTTATTCCCTCCAAATTTATCATTTATAATTTTCATTGTGTATCTAAAAAAGGTATTCCTAGTACTATTAACTTACTGTCTTACCTTCAAGTGGGTATACCAAGGTTCCCGCTTGCTTATCAGGCTTGCAGAACAGCAAGAATAGTGCGCCAAATAATACTAATAATGTGCCAACAAATAAAATCGCATGATCAAATCCAAGCCCAACATTAGATCCAGAGGATTCCACAATAGCTCCAGTCACTATAGGGCCGATAATTCCTGCCAATTGGGCAAATCCTGACCCAACTCCGAGTATTAAACCTCCCCTTTGAGGCAATAAACTAGTAGCAATCGGCGGCCACAGGACGAACATGGCAGACGTCATTGATTTACCGACACACATAACCACTAATACATATATAGGGTGATGAATAATCGTAATAGAATAGAAAAGAAAACCCGCCAGAATCACCCCACCTCCGCCAACAAATACACGGGATCTGCGAAGGTTTTGGCTTTTTTTATATAAACGATCGGAAAACCAAGCAATTAACAATGTTCCAGTTGCAGAAACTATCCCTAGGATTGATGCATAATTACCCATCTCCTTTGGCGACAAATGGATTGATTTGACAAAATATGCAGGGAGAAAGGTTTGAATCCAGGCCAAAAACCAATAAGATGCAAAAACAGCTAGACAAACCAAAATAAAACTTCGAGACAGTAAAACTCGATAAATTTCCGGTCCTTTTATTTTTGGAGCTGACTGCGTTTCGACACGCGCAAAGTTCTCATGCTCAGGTTTCTCCTTTCCTTTCCATATCCATAGAATGAACCAAATCACACCTAAGAGCCCCAAACTACCATAAGTCTCTCTCCAGCCGATTCCCTCAATACCTGCAACTAGTAAAGGAGCTATAACTAACGCGCCGACCGTACCGCCGGAGTTCATAATGGCGATGGCAAAACTACGGCGTTCCGGTGGGAACCACTTGGTTATATGGTTAGCAGCAGTTGCAAAATACGGTCCTTCGAAAGCACCCAACAGCACTCTCATCAAGATGAGCCCAGTTAACCCCTTAACGGCAAACGCTCCAGATTGTATAAACACCCAAGATAATACCAAAATGGCTAGTACCTTTTTTGTTCCGAACCGGTCGGATAATGCGGATCCAAACACACCAGAAACCGCGAAAAGCCAGAAAAAGCTGCTTCCAACCAATCCCCATTGAGTATAGGAAAGATTAAACTCGTTTATAATCGGGACTGCTGCATATCCGGCCACCGACTTATCTGCAAAGTTAAGCAACGTACCAAAAAACAAAAATACAAGTATCATCCAGCGCATAGGAACAATCACTCCTTTTGAATCGGTGTTATAAATAAGATAAATGTTTGGCTGTTCGCTTTCCTACGAGTAAACAATCAAGAGCCGTTACACCTTTTTTTGCAGCCTGTACCAAGACTGGATTTATATCCAATTCTTGCAGCCAATCTTGTTGATCCAGGCAAAATTCCGAAACCTTAACGAGTGTTTCAGCCAATGCTTGGATATCATAAGGCCCTTGACCGCGGATGCCTTTTAATACTGCATATCCTTTTAAAGATCGAATCATCTCCCAGGCATCTTCCATGGTTAACGGAGCTGGCCTGATAACCGTATCGTTTAACACTTCAACAAAGACGCCTCCTGAGCCTAACAGGATACAAGGTCCGAATAATGGATCTTGTATGGAACCAATCATCATCTCAAGTCCCTCTTTCATCATCTTCTCTACAACTACGCCTTCTATTTGAACTTGAGGGTTGTATTTTCCGGCATTGATTAGGATTTCTTCAAAAGAATTTCTCACCTCATCCTCTGACTTTAAATTGACTTTCACAACACCAGCATCGCTTTTATGAACGATTTGCCGGGACAAAACTTTTAAAACAATAGGGTATCCTATTTCTTCAGCAACTTTGACGGCGCTTTCGACATTTTTGACGATACTGCCTGCTGGCACAGAGATTCCATAGTTCTTCAAATGTTGTTTGCTCGTATATTCGTTTGTGATCCCTTCAAAAGCTTCCATTACAATCCGATTCGTTAATCTTTCTGTAACAGTAAAATCTTGTTTTGGCAACAGTCCCTTTCGTCGTTTATAATGCAGCAGATTTTTTAGAGCTCGAATGGAACGGCTTGGAGTAGGCAGCCAACAAACACCTCCGGCAAATAGCGCATCTTTCGTTTGTTCTGAAGCTCCAGCCCAGCAAACAACAAAAGTTTTATTCGTTTGTTGGGCGATTTCCGATAAACCAGGGATTATTTTGGGAGCCAGAAAATCCCCCAACTGGTTGTAAACCACAAGAGCTTCTACTCCATCATCTTCTAATGTCACCCTGATGCTCTCGAAGAGCTTTTCAAGATCCTGCATGATTTGCGCTGTCACATCAATTGGATTTTTCACGGATGCAAAAGCGGGTAAAAGTTCTTTTAGTTTCGAAGTGGTTTCAGGCATCAACTCAGCTAACTCAATTCCATACTGTTCACATTTATCAGCCATTACAATTCCTGCTCCACCCGAAATGGTGACCAAAGCAACGCCACCTCTTTGTGAACTCGTTTTTGCTTTATTAAACAAATTTACTGTATCAATTAATTCTTCTTCATCATCTACTTGAATGACATTCTTTTGTTTAAAAAAACCGGAGTAAATGGATGCATCCCCAGTCAGAGAAGCGGTGTGAGAAATCGCTGCTTCTGCTCCCTTTTCGGACTTTCCAACTTTCATTAATATTAGCGGCTTATCTTGATGTTGACACAGACGGATAGCTTCATTCATTTTTTCCAGATCCCTTGCCCCTTCAATATAACCGCCAATCACCTTGATATCTTCCTGCTTAGCAAAGTATTGAACATAATCAAAAAAATCAACGGTAGCCTCGTTTCCGGATGAAACAAAATACTGATAGCCAGTCCCCATGTCATTTAACATTTTGTAAGAAAGGGTTCCAAAAGCTCCGCTTTGTGTAATAAATGCTATGGGATCCATACGACTAGGTTCAAGTTGTAGAAATGAAGCAATGACGCTCTCTTTTAGATTAAAAAATCCTAAAGAATTAGGTCCGCAAACGGGAATACCCGTTTCTTCAACAAATTTATTTAAACGCTGTTGAAGTTCCTCTCCACTTTCTCCAGCTTCTGAAAAACCTGAGCTGAAAACTACTGCGCTTTTCACTGACCTCTTTGCCAATCTCTCTAAGGTCGGCAGCACCTCACTGGCTCTAATCGAAATAATGGCCAGATCAATATCCTTTGGCAATTCTTCAATTTCCTGAATGCAGGGGTATCCTTCTATTTCTGTGTATTTCGCATTAACAGGGTAAATAGTTCCTTGATACCCCAACTTTCGTAAAAGAAATAACGGTCTAGCGCTTATTTTTCCTACTCCTGCTGATGCACCGATGATAGTAATAGACTTGGGAGAAAACATAGGTTCTAAATTCAGTTTTTTCTTCATATTAATCACCTCTTTGATTATTTCTTCTTCCAAAATCACTACTCCTGCATTCACCATCTTCTTATCTACTTACGGATAAACTCATCAGCTCCCCCTTATTTGTCGTCTTAATAAGGAATAACAGGCAATGTTCCCTATAATTATCCTTTTGCAAGAATAATGCCAATATTAAGAACCATTTAAAAGCCAACATTCAGGGATTGATTTATCATTTCTCATTTCGACAGATTCAAAATTAAATCGTATAGTTCTGCTTCCCTTAGAATTAGTTGAATCATTCTTGAAACATTCAATTCATTATTGAATCGAATTAAACCTACAGGATAACTCGTGGAGGAAATTCACCTTTTTGAAAAAGCAGGGAATTCATGAAAAAAAAGCCTAACCGATTTAATCTTAGTAACAAGAAAATCGATTAGGCTTATCTTTTTAAACCCTAGTATTTAAATTTCTGACAAGGCGGAGGAAGACAAATCATATTTTTTGAGTCTTCTTACGATTGTTGCTTGGCTCGTACCCAGCCTTTCTGCCATTTCATATGTATTCTTGAATTTTTGAACTGCTTGGGATAATATCTCACGTTCAACTTTCTCAATCGCTTCCTTCAATGTTATTTCGTTAGTAACAGCCTTCTGCTCCATATATTCTTCAGGGAGATCCGCCGCCGTGATAAATTTATGAGGTACAGTCATGATTAGCCTTTCTACAAGGTTGGACAGTTCTCTTACATTTCCCGGCCACTTATAGCTGTAGAAAAAATTTTCTAAACTAGTATCGAATTCCTTAGTTATTCCGTATTTTTCATTTACTTTGTTAAGGATTGATTTAACCAGTGGTAATATATCCTCCCTTCTTTCCCGCAAAGGAGGGATAGAGATTGGAAGCACATTTAGGCGATAATACAAATCTTCCCTAAACTCTCCCTTTTCGACCATCTCTTTTAAATTTCGATTCGTTGCTGCTATTAACCTTACGTCAATGCTTTTTGGTCTGGTTCCGCCAATCCGCTGAACCTGTTTATCCTGCAAGACCCGAAGCAATTTAACCTGTAAAACCAAAGGCAGTTCACCCACTTCATCCAAAAACAAAACCCCTTGATCAGCGAGTTCAAACAACCCGGGTTTTCCTCTCCGGTCTGCCCCTGTAAAGGAGCCCGCCTCATAACCGAATAATTCTGATTCCAAAAGATCTTTCGGAATGGCTCCACAATTGATTTTGATGAACTCTCCCTTCGTCCCCCTGTGGCTGGCTTGATAAATATGCCGTGCCAATACATCTTTCCCCACTCCTGTTTCCCCAAGGACTAGTACGGTAGCATCGAAATTAGCAATTCGATTTGCCATCTCATAAACATCTATTAATAATTTGCTTTCCACTATGACATTCGGATCCCACCATGTATTGCTCTTTAATTTTTCTAACTCATCCTTATATCGTTTATTCATTTCCAATGCCTTTTTTAGCTCTTGATAAAGATGGTTTAATTCTGATAAATTCCGAATGTAGGTGACTACCTTCTTGATTTCTCCCAATTCATTTAAAATTGGAACAGCAGTTTTTATGAGTGTGTTGAACTGGTTGGTCGGCGTAGAATGAATCGTCTTTCCTTGGGCAAGCACCTTGGAAGTGATGGTCTCCTTCACAATTCCTTCTAGGAGTAACTGCTTCATATTCTTGCCAATAAGAGATTCCTTCTTCTGACAAAGCCCTCTCTCCACAGTGGCATTTACTTTTAGCGTCACACCATCACAGTCAGTAATGTAAATGCCCTCGGTAGAGTTCTCAAAAACAGCCTCTAGTTCTTTATTCTCAATCTCCAATTTATTTATTTTTTCTTGAAAATAAGTATCTTTAGAGACAATGTATAGCACCGATGTTTGTGTCTGATACTCTACATTATTATACTGTAGTAAATAGGCTTGATCCCCTTTTTTAGCCGAAATAAAAAGATCTCCCCGTGCTTCCCATTGATGAAATAACTCTTTTAAATTCGCTCCAATCGATACTTCGCCAAATAGTTTGAATAATAAAGAATTGTAATTTTCTATTTCATCTTGTTGATTTGTGATAATCATAGGAAAAGGAATAGATTCAAGCCAATTAGGAAAATCCTCCACAGTTCTGCCTCCCTCAATAAACGATTTATAAATGGTTTCACCCAATGAATTATTTTTGACCTTTGTATAGCGATGTATTGATTATTACGAAAAGTCAGATTTTTAAAATTATATCGTTTATTTACCTTTTTAGCAATAACTTGCAAGGTCCTTCTTGATCATCGTGTCGATCAACCAGGGAAAATTTAGAACCACATTTCCAAAAACTAAAAAACATAGGTAAGGGATTAAGGCTATACTAAATCAAAGAGGAAAATTTAGAAGATATCAAATCTATGTAGATAAGATGTGGTATGTGGGAAGTACATTGTCACCCCAGTCCCCCCTTAGCTATTAACCTCATTTTCTACCTTAATCACGATGATTTTCTAAAGGAAATCAATAGGTGAAAACAAAGATCAGAGGGTATCTAGTCTAGATACCCTTTCATCAACATCATTTATGATAAATTCATTAAGACTGATTTGTATCAACTCCCAAAATAATGAATTTTGAAACACATTAATATCTAGCTCTTCATAGATTTCCAGTAAATGGCCGCATAATTTATACCTTTCCTTCTTTTTACTTTCCGCTAATAGTTTCGCTAAAATTTCCGTAGCTTTTATCTGCATTTGAACACGGAAATCTATTGGGCTCATGATTCAACCCTCCTAATATTTAATCTCTCCGTTCTTGACCTTCAAATAGCAACATCTCCCCTTATCCAGGGAGATGTTGTTCCTTTTAGCTAGTTACTAATGCCTTTTTGAATTCTTTCGTCAACATAGGGACAACCTCAAATAAATCCCCGACTATCCCGTAATCAGCCACTTGAAAAATGGGGGCCTCCGGGTCTTTATTAATTGCAACAATAATTTTAGAACTAGACATGCCGGCCAAATGCTGAATGGCCCCCGAGATTCCGCAGGCGATATAGAGGTCAGGTGTGACTACTTTTCCCGTTTGCCCAATTTGTAGGGAGTAATCACAATATTCAGCGTCACAAGCTCCCCGTGAGGCCCCGACCGCTCCACCTAGAACTTCCGCCAGCTCCCTGAGCGGCTGAAATCCTTCTGCACTTTTCACCCCTCTACCTCCGGAAACAATGATTTTAGCCTCACTGAGATCGACCCCGCCTGCTGTTTTTTTCACGATTTCCTTTACAATCTTTCGCAAATCTTGTATTTCTGGTTGAAAGGAAACCAATTCCGTCTGTGCTGGTTTGATGACCTTCTCAAAATTATTTGGACGAAGGGTAGCAAATTCTTTCCCTTTACAGAATGTTTTCTTTTCAAATGCTTTACCCGCATAAATTGGACGAGTAAACACAAGATTGCCCTCATTTGTTTCGACACTCGTACAATCGGAAATCAACCCCATCCCCATTCGGGCGGCAACCCGCGGTGCCACTTCTTTCCCTATGGCTGTATTCCCCATTAGGATGATATCTGCCTGTACTTCTTGAATCAAGCTGGCCAATGCTTGGGTATACGCTTCCGCAGTATAAGTGGATAGAGCCTCGTGATCGGACACATACAGCCGGGCGGCCCCATATCGGCTAATTTCTTCCAAATAGGCGGCTGCACCAGATCCAAATAGGACTGCAGCCACTTCTCCACCATCCGCCACAGATTGAGCAATTGTCAATGCTTCAAATGATACATTTCTCAACTTTCCGTTTTTTGTCTCTGCTACTACAAGTACATTTTTGCTCATCTTTTCAGTCCTCTCCTTTTAAATGACTTTTGCCTTTGTACGAAGCAGCTGAACCAATTCGCTCACCTGGTGATCCATTTCTCCAGTTAGAATTTGTCCTGCCTGCTTTTTAGGGGGCAAATATTGGTCAAGAATTTCCGTTCGGACACTACGTTCCTCATTAGAGATTTCCAGTTCATCGGCTAATACTTTCTCAATCGGCTTTTTTTTTGCCTTCATAATCCCGGGAAGGGAAGGGTACCGTGGTTCATTTAACCCTTGTTGGGCAGTCGCTAGGAAGGGTAGCTCCACTTCGATTGTCTCTAAATCTCCTTCCACATCTCTTTCAGCGGTTGCGTTCCTTCCAACGATCGATAATTTGGTAATGGCGGCTATTTGGGGAATCCCCAGAATTTCGGCTACACGTATGGCTATTTGGCCAGCTCCTGAATCAACCGCCATATACCCGCCTAGAATAAGATCAAAGCCCTGATTCCTGATAGCGGCGGCAATGAGATTCGAAATCACATATTCATCCGCTTCAGACCCATTGTATTCAATCATTAAAGCCTTATCAGCCCCCATTGCTAAGGCTGTTCGAAGGGCGCTTTCCGTCCGGGACGGACCTACGGTAAGTATGGTTACTTCTGCCCCCAATTCCTCTTTTAACTTCATCGCTTCCTCCACAGCATACTCATCATACGGATTGATAATGAATTCGACCCCTTGTTCATTAATCTTGCCGTTCTGGAGGGAAATTTTCTCTTCTGTATCAAACGTCTGCTTTAACAACACCAGGATTTTCATGCTCTTGCCCCTTTCCTATAAAATATTTCACATACTAAACAAGTGCAATTTTCATGCCAAATTAAAATGCTGCAAACTACTTGATATACCTGATTTTAAAGTCTACACCCTGATTCAAAGGAGATTTATTCTTTCTAAGACACCGTTAACCATGGCGATTTACATCATCATTTATTTTTGAATCGAACAATTCAATAATGAATCTTCACTCTATCTCCATTTCCATCTAAAGCCTTCATTGTTAGATGAGATTAATGACTAAATGTTGTTTAGTGAAATAAGGATTTTTCTACGATTTCGGCAATATCCATGGTTTTTACTTGTTCTTCGACCTCTTTTGCCTTCGTCCCATCACTCATCATAGTTAGACAATAGGGACAATTACTGCCAATCATTGTTGGACTAAGTTGAAGCGCTTGCTCGACACGTTCTACATTAATCCGTTTCCCCTGGGTTTCCTCGATCCACATCATACCCCCGCCGGCGCCACAGCACATGGCATCTTCCTTGTTCCGTTCTATCTCCAGGATTTTTACGCCTGGAATAGATGTAAGAATTTTTCGGGGAATATCAAAAATGTTGTTATAGCGGCCTAAATAACAGGAATCATGATAAGCAATCGATTCCTTGACTTCCTTCTTCGGCCGAATGCGGCCTTCTTGTATCCACTTCCAAATCAGTTCCGTATGATGATACACCTCTGCTTCCAAACCAAACTCCGAATATTCATGTTTAAAGGTGTTGTAAGCATGGGGATCGATGGTTACAATTTTCTTCACACCAAGCGCCTGAAAATTCACAATATTCTCCTGACATAATTGTTGGAATAAAAATTCATTTCCCATCCTGCGTGCCGTGTCTCCAGAATTGCGTTCTTCGTTACCGAGTACGGCAAAGCGGATTCCAGCAGCGTTCATAATTTTCACAAAGGATTGCACAATCTTTTGGCTTCTTTTATCAAAGGAACCCATCGATCCTACCCAAAATAGATAGTCAAATTCTTCTACTTCATTTACCGTTGGAACCACAAGATCATCACATTCTTCACGCCATTTAATACGTTCCTTGCGATTAATCCCCCATGGATTGCTCTGCCTCTCAATGTTTTGAAAATAACGGGTTGCCTCGTGAGGCATACTTCCTTCGGTCATAACCAAATAACGCCTCAAATCAATGATTTTATCGACATGTTCGTTCCCTACCGGACATTGGTCTTCACAATTTCGGCAGGTCGTGCAGGCCCATAATTCTTCCTCGGTAATGACATCGCCAATCAAATTAGGCATTTCCAGTGTGGACGCAGTTTCTTGAGCTGCAGCTCCAGGAGATAAGGCAGAAGATCCAATAATAGGGCTAGGCATCCACGGACTACGGGATGTTATCGCCGCTCCTTTTTCTGTCAAATGATCTCTCATTTTAACGATCAATTGCATCGGAGATAACGTCTTACCTGTTACTGAAGCTGGGCACATATTCGTGCATCGTCCACATTCCGCACATGCATAAAAATCGATGAGCTGCCTTTGGGTAAAACTTTCAATTTTTCCGACGCCGTATTCCTCGACCTCCTCATCCTCAAAATCAATCTTTCTCAATTTTCCAACAGGACCGCTCTTTTTGAAAAAGATGTTAAACATAGCGAAAAGCTCATGCGCTTGCTTCGACTGCGGTACGAAAACCATGAATGAAAAGACGGTTATCATATGCACCCACCAAAATATATAGAACAACACAGTTCCTGCCGTTGATCCGATGCTGGAAAACAATAACGCAATAGCACCAGAGAATGGAGCATAGGCCAGGTTCGGTTCATGTTCTAACATAATCTTTTCGAATCCTAATGTAAGCAGGATTGATGAGGTTAGAATACCTAAAGCGATATAGACAAAAGCAGCCTTGCCATCACGCTTTAATTGCAATCTCTTTACCTTTTCCCCATAACGACGATAAAACCCATATACGACAGCTAACAGCATAAGGAATGTAGCCCACTCCTGCAGAAGACTAAAATATTTATGTTCATCCCCTAAAGGAAATTCAAATCCTTTAATAAATCCTTTTATGATAAGTTCAATAAGTCCTACTTGAATGATAAAAAAGGTATAAAATAATACTAAATGCATAAGACCGCTTTTCTTGTCCTTAAACAATTTTCGCTGGCCGAACACATTGATTAGAACTTCCTGAACACGTTTCCAAGTGTCTTCTTTTAAGTTAGATTTCTTTCCTAACTTAATAAATAAAATGCGACTGTATACCAGATTAGTAAATAAATAGACCGCATAGCCCATTACTGTCAGAAAGGCTATAAAATTAATAAATACCAGCATAAATGCCCATCCTTTCCTAACCAAATTTTTATTGATAGGTTCAAATTTAATAAGCAATAAGTTTATCAAGGAAACAAAATGCAGCCGTTCCCAAAAGAATCCTGGCTGCATTTGGCTTTATATTTAGTAAAACTTTAAAATTGCCTTACCTGATGTCAAAGTTTTGCCAGGTTCCCGCTCGACAGAAAGTTCTAAATCGAGAGTACGCTCGTTCTCATTCTTTTTCTTAACCTTTGCCCGACACGTAAGCACATCCCCGGGAAATACCATCCCTGAAAACCGAACCATCAACTGGCTAACAAATCCATTTTTCCCAACCAATTGACCGCAAAGTTGACCCAAAAATCCCATGCTTAGCATTCCATGTGCAATGACGCCAGGTAAACCGACACGTCTGGCTGTTTCATCATCGGTATGAATCAAATTAAAATCCCCCGATGCTCCGGCGTATTTCACTAATTGAACTTTTTCAATCGCTGGTTTAACGAGAGCTTCCAACTCCTGCCCGGTTTCCGCACGCGTCCAGTCTATCCCATTCATTTACTTTCCTCCTGTCAACGTATAATCAGTGTGCTTTTTGCACGATATACCAAGTTACCGGCCAAATCTTCACCGCGTATTTCCTGTACAAGAAATGTCATCTTGCCAGTGTTTCCTTCTTTTTCTAAAACATCAACAACGGTACTGAAACAGCGCAAGACATCTCCGGCAACAATTGATCTTTCATAAATGTATTCCTGCTGCCCATGTAAAACCCGACTTGGATCAAATTTGACCTTGGGATTTGCCACTCGGATCGTAGTTGGAAATGTCGGAGGAGCCACGATACTTCGATGTCCGCATTCCTTTGCGAATGCCTCATCTTTGTATAGGAGATTATCATCACCGATGGCTTCAGCGAAAGTACGGATGGCTCCTTTCTCAATCTCGAATATTTTCGATTCACTTGTGCTTCCGATGATACTTGGATCTATCAGCAACCCTTTTTCCCCCTTCCAGAACATCCTGGTTCTTTTTGGACTTTAACCGACTTCTTCAATTTTCACAGATTTAGCGAGCGCCCCCGTTGACATAAATAATCTGCCCATTCACATAACTAGCATCTTCACTGGCTAAAAAAGCAATGACGTTGGCAATATCCTCCGGTCTCCCTACTCTTCTAAGCGGATTCCCCTCAGCAACTTTTCTTTGCTGTTCCTCGAATTCTAAGCCCATCCGCTCTGAAGTCGCTTTTGTCATTTCCGTTACAATATATCCGGGAGCAACAGAATTAACGTTAATATTGAAAGGGCCCAGTTCCATCGCCAAGCTTCTTGTAAACCCTTGCAAACCCGCCTTTGCTGTAGAATAGTTGGCTTGTCCGCGGTTTCCTAAGGCTGATGTGCTGCTAATATTGATAATCTTTCCATAGCGTTTTTGAACCATAAATTTCTGTACAGCTTTTGCGCATAAAAAGCTACCCTTTAGATGCACATTCATGACCATGTCCCAGTCTTCTACCGACATTTTAAAAAGAAGATTATCACGAGTCACTCCGGCGTTATTCACCAAAATGTCAATCCCTCCAAAATGAGAAGCAACCTTTTCAACCGCTTCATTGACTTGCTCGTTGTCCGAAATGTCACAACTGATTCCAATTGCTTCTTTACCTGTGGACTGGATAGCTTGAACCGTTTCACGACAAAAATCAGAATTCAGATCAAATAGTGCCACCTTTGCCCCGTCCTGCGCCAATCTTTTGGCTGTTTCAGCACCAATCCCTCGGCCTGCACCAGTGACAATAGCAATCCTATCTCCTAAACGACTCATTAGACGACCTCCCTAGAATATTTCCATATGTCTAAAACAATCCGTGTTTTTCTAATGCATTTCCCATTACCTTTCAAGCATCAGAGCAATTCCTTGACCCCCACCGATACAAGCTGTTACGATCCCACGTTTCACACCTCGGCGCTTCATTTCATATGCCAGCTTCATTACCAGCATCCCTCCAGTGGCGGCAATGGGATGCCCATGAGCAATCGCTCCTCCATTGACATTGACCTTCTCCCAATCCAGATGAAGTTCACGTTCACACGCTAACACTTGGCAAGCAAAGGCTTCATTGATTTCAATCAAATCCACATCCTCTAAAGTCAATCTATTTTTATCCAACAGCTTGTTTATGGCTGGGACTGGACCTATCCCCATAATGTTCGGATCCACACCGGCGAGTGCCCAATCCGCAACCCTTGCAATCGGTTCCAACCCTCTTTTTTCTGCTTCCTTTTCTGACATCAAAAGCAGTGCTGAAGCTCCGTCAACGATACCTGATGCGTTACCCGCAGTCACTGATCCGTCTTTCTTAAATGATGGGCGAAGCTGGGCTAACCCTTCAAAGGTCGTTTCTGGTCTGGGGTGTTCATCTTCAGAGAATAGAGTAGTTTCCCCTTTTTTCCCTGTAATAGGTACAGGAACAATCTGTTCCTTATAAAACCCTTGTTCCACTGCTCGTTTCATGTTTTGCTGGCTTCTTAAGGCAAACGCATCCTGTTCCTCCCTGCTGATGTTATAGCGTTCAGCAAGATTTTCGGCGGTAATCCCCATCGGGGGATCTCCGAGATGTTCCGGTGATAACGGCCTCTTCGATATAAACTTAGGTGGAACCCGATCAAAAGCTTGATTCGGAGGTTCCATTAGATAAGGCGCCCTGGTCAAGCTTTCCGTTCCCCCGGCAACTAGAATTCTCCCACTTCCGGCACTGATAGCATCAGCAGCTAACGCTACACTATTAATCCCTGATCCACATTGCCGGTCAATCGTAATTCCTGGTAACGATATCGGTAATTCAGCCTGTAATAAAGATAATCGTGCGATATTCCCTCCACCCGCATTACAGTTTCCAAATATGACATCATCTACTTCCTCACCGGCAATTTGGGCTCGTTGAAGTACTTCCTTGATAACGAGTCCTCCATAAATAGATGGATGGATATCTTTTAACGCCCCGCGAAATTTTGCAAATGGGGTTCTTGCCACAGAGACGATAACCGCTTTGTTCATCCATTTTTCCCTCCTTAGAATTTTTCTTTGATATAAGATAATAGAAGCAATTTTCCTTTCATTCATCTTTTAATGCAAAAATTATGCCAAAAGTTTAATGAGGATCAAATACAGAGAAATACGGATTTATTCATTAGCCTTAAATTTTAAAGATTCAAAACTAAATCATTCATTTCTTTTTTCACTTGATTCAGTTGAATCATTTCTGAAATGGTCAATTCACTATTGAATTAAACTCTATTAAGAATTATCATTTTATATTTAAAGTTCTTTATCTCTCAAAATTGTGTTAATTTTATAAAAGACTATGAGTAAAATTTTCATCTAAATCACTCGGAAGAATGGTTAATCGAGCGTGCTTCCATTTATGGAGTTAAAGTGTATCCTGCCTTTATCTATTTCATAAAAAATCATTCTGCTGAGGCAATAATTAAACTTGGATTCAGTAATCTTAGTCGTGAGGATATCCAATTAGGTGTGAAGCTTTTAAAAAATGCCTAGACATAAAAAAACACCCCGTTGTCGTTAGTTAAGACTAACGATTGCGGGGTGTCCATTTGATTACGCTTTTGCTTCAATCTTTGAAAACTATGAGAATACTACAACTTTACGTGCGATAGATTCTGTTAAACGAGATGCTACTTTGGGAACAGCCCATTTAATAATTGGTGCTAACACCGCACCCGATAATCCGCCTGCAAGAACTTCCACTCTACAAGTCATTATTGTCTTCCCATTAGCACCTTCTGCAGTAAACTGACCGCTTCCTGTAAAATTATCTGATAAACCTTTTAGTTCAAACTTAATATTTGAAGGCTCATTCCATTCGGTAATATCAACCTGCGCTTGTATTGTTTTTTTAATCCCTTTTACATTACCTTCAAATGTCCAAATTGATTGCCTGTCATTAATAATTTTATGTTCTTTATAGGCTGGTACTGTCGTTGCCCATTTTTCAAGATCACTGACGTATTCCCATACTGCTTGTACATCTACTGGAATTTCTACTGTATGCGTTCCCGTTGCCATTATGATACCCACTTTCACTATGTATGAATTGTAAATTTATATTTCTCCACAAATATAATTATTACATAAAAGACATAAATTTACATCACTAATTATCCTAGCTATTTCGATGCCCTTCTGAAACTCATCTGCCTTATTCCCGATTGCGGAAGACTGTTCTAATTGAAAACCAATTAAATTTGTAAAAGTGAAGTATAACAATTTTTCCCCACAATACATGATAACGGCAGCATTTGTTTTATCAAAAGGGTGATTCTGCGGCAATTATTTTTCTATCCATGATATAATAGTTTGGTAGTTTTTTAGCTTTTTGGAGGTTTCATCATGAAAGTTAACAAAGGAATTTTATTTATACTATTAGGTGCTGGATGTTTTGGGTTTACCCCGATATTTGCCAAATTGGGGTTTAGCTTCGGCTACTCACTTGGCCAAATTAATATCGTTCAAATGATGATTTCCTCATTTTTATTATGGTCTTTTACACTAATTAAACGCTCGAGCTTTAAAGGGCTTAATCGGAAGAATGTTCCTCAAATTATGATAACCGGTTGTTTTATCGGATTAACAAGTATTTTTTATTATGGTGCAATGCAATATCTGCCTGCCTCATTGGCCATCATTTTAATGTTTCAATTCGTTTGGATTGGAATTATGTTAGAATGGATTTTCAGCAAAATAAAACCTGCGCCCGTAACCATATTGTCCATCATATTAATTTTGATCGGGGTCTTTTTTGCATCCAATATAGTAAATGGCAACATACAGGGACTGCCTTTTAAAGGTTTCCTATTTGGTATTCTCTCCGCATTCACTTATGCAGGATTTATTTTTTTCAGCGGAAAGGTCGCTGTAAATGTTGACCCATGGACTCGAACTTCTTTAATGTCAACTGGGTCAACCATCTTAGTTCTTGTCCTATTCATGCGTGACATTCCAACTGTGCTGCCATTGGAGCCAAACTTATTAACGGCTGCCGTTGGTGTTTCGCTATTTGGAGCAGTCCTTCCCCCGCTATTTTTCGCAGTGGGCGCACCATTAGTTTCAGGCGGCATTGCCAATATATTAACATCCATTGAATTACCAATCGCCATCCTATCAGCCAGCCTGATTTTGTCAGAAGCGGTAACGCCGCTTCAGTGGTTAGGCACGGCAATTATACTAGCAGCGATTGCGTTAAATGAACTCGGCAGTAGTCTTTTTAGAATTAGGAAGCATATTAACGGGTAGAGTTTTGGGATGCTTTTATTAAAATGATTTTGTATTAAAGTTTTACTTAAGTGAAAAAAACTAGCATTGGGAGAAAGACCCTAATGCTAGTTTTATACTTAAAAACCTCATTTACTATGGTACGGTTCACCGTGCTGCTTCGATTTTAGTATTGCTTAAGCGCTTCAATCATTAGCTTCCAAAAACCTTCGACATCCAGTTCTAAGCCAAACTTGGCATTAACTTTTCTGCCAGTGACCCCATGCAGGTCAACTAACGTGGTTCCTGCCGTAAATTCTCCTTTTGTTTCAACTGTAATATTTACCTCTTTCAGCTTAAACAATTCTGGAGCAACACAATATGCTACAGTTAACACATCGTGTACTGGGGCGCCATCAAAATCAAACATTTCTTTATAGGTTGATGCAAAAAACACTAATAATTCACCAACAATTTTAGCCACTTTGTTGTCAATTTTATTTACCTGATTGATCACTTCTTTTGTCGCCAGGGCTTGATGAGTAATATCTAGTCCCATAACTACTAAAGGAATGCCGCTATCAAATACTTTCTTTGCCGCTTCCGGGTCAGCCCAAATATTAAATTCAGCAGTTGGAGTCCAGTTGCCAATTGTTCCGCCGCCCATAAGGACAATCTCTTGAATGTTATCCTTTATTTCTGGTGCTTTTGTTAAAGCTAAAGCAATATTTGTTAAAGGTCCAGTTGGAAGAAGCGTAATAGGCTCATTTGATTCTTTTACAAGTCGAATAATGGTATCAGAACCGTGTTCCGCACTCCAGCTGCGGGATGGTTCCGGCAGCTCCGGACCATCCAAACCTGATTCTCCATGAATACCAGGTGCTGTTTCACGTAAGCGGATCAATGGCTCACTAGCACCTTTTGAAACTACCACTTCTTTTAATGAAACTAAGTCGCAAATCTTTAATGCATTCATCGTCGTTTTTTCAATTTCTGCATTTCCAGAAACCGTTGTTATTGCTAGAATTTCCAAATCCCGGCGTGCAGCAGCTAAAATAATGGCAATGGCGTCATCATGTCCTGGATCACAATCCATAATAATCTTTCTAGCAGTCATCATTTCCCACTCCTCTATTAAACTACATTACGATCCCTATAATTGTCCCTGAAATAACAGAAGCAAGTGTTGCACCTAACAAAAGCTTTAAAGCTACTTTTGAAACATAACCACCTTGTTTTTCACTGATGGATTTAATTGAACCTGAAACAATACCAACTGTACCAAAGTTCGCAAAACTAACTAAATAAACGGATACAATGGCAATTGTTTTATCAGAAAGATGATTTGCGACATCGCCAAAACTTAACATGGCAACAAATTCATTCGTAACAAGTTTTGTCGCCATAATACCACCAGCCCTTACAGCTTCTGCCCATGGAATACCCATTAAGAAAGCGATTGGCGCAAAAATATAACCGATAACTGTTTGGAAAGAAACATGGAATACACCTAAAAAAATGACATTAATCAATTCCATTAAGGAAATAAATCCTAATAGCATAGCAGCAACGATGATCGCAATTTTAAAACCATCCATTACGCTATCGCCAATCATTTGGAAGAAAGGAACTCTTTCATTCTTCTCAATCTGTATTAAATCCTCATTTTCGTCTAAATCATATGGATTAATAATATTAGCAACGATAAGTGCACTAAAAATATTCAATACAACAGCTGTTACAACAAATTTGGGCTCTAACATTTTCATATAAGATCCAACCATCGCCATACTGACGGCACTCATTGCTGAAGTACAGATGGTATATAATCTATTAGGAGATAAAAGCGGAATTTGTTTGATAATCGTTAAGAACACTTCTGGTTGTCCAAGTGCGGCTGTAGAAACAGCAAAATAACTTTCCAGTTTACCCATTCCTGTAATCTTACTTAATATTAGGCCTATATATTTGATTATGAATGGCAATACTTTTATATAATTTAAGATTCCTATTAACACAGACATAAAAACAAGAGGCATTAACACACCAAGGAAAAATGAAAATTCACCTTTATTCAACATTCCGCCAAATACAAATTGAATTCCTGAATCAGCTAGCTTCATTAATTTTTCAAAAAATACACCAACCTCTGTAATAGCAATTAAACCAAGACTAGTATTCATCATGAAGTAAACTAAAATAATTTGCACAGCAAGCATGATTAGAATACGTTTATATTTAATTTGTTTTCTATTATTACTAACTAAAACACCTATACCAAAAACAAATAAAACGCCTGTTATTAAGAAAATAAAATTCATATGCAGCCTCTCCCTTTATTTGGTGGCGCTTTCAAATATCTGAAAAAAACAACTTCTATAAAGTATGGTTGAATTGAAAATATCTACATAGTACCCTTTATAGAAGTTGAATTTGTCTTATCGCGAATCCAGTTTAGTATTATTTTGTTTTATTATTGAAGCTAACTGCCAGCTGGGTTCCTACTTTAGCATTGTGTTTTACTAATTCAATGTTGGCTTCAAGGCTTTTACCGCCAGTTAATTCTTTAATTTTTCCTAATAGGAATGGTGTACTGTCCTTACCAATAATGTGATTTTCCTCTGCTTCCTTGATTGCTTGGTCAATAATTCCATTAATATATTCTTCATCCATTGCGTGCTCTTCAGGAATCGGATTAGCGATTACTGCTCCACCCTTAAGGTTTAATTCCCATTTCGTTTTTAATGTTTCAGCAATTGTATCGATGGAATAAGTAGAGGTATTTAATTTATGTTCACTTTTTCTTGTATAAAATGCTGGCAAGACCTCAGTTTCATATCCAATCACAGGAACTCCTTTTGTTTCAAGGTATT
This sequence comes from Neobacillus kokaensis, assembly GCF_014656545.1. Taxonomy (GTDB): domain Bacteria; phylum Bacillota; class Bacilli; order Bacillales; family Cytobacillaceae; genus Neobacillus; species Neobacillus kokaensis. Next base: position 87,715 of record NZ_BNDS01000016.1, on the reverse strand, counting down.
CTAGTGTAAGAGCTAAATCTAGGATCGATTTTGCACCTGCACAAACTACTGCTACATCCGTTTGCGCCAATTCCTCTAGGTCAGCTGAAATATCCATTGTTGTTTCAGCGCCTTTATGAACGCCGCCAATACCACCGGTTACAAAGATTTTGATGTCTGCTAAATCAGCACAAATCATTGTGGATGCAACAGTCGTAGCCCCAAGTTTTTTCGTTGCAATAATGTGGGCCAAGTCACGTCTTGATACTTTTGCCACATCCGAACTTTTACCAAATAACTCTAATTCTTCATCTGTTAATCCAATTTTAATTTTTCCATCAATGATGGCTATTGTTGCTGGAACAGCACCGTTGTCACGAACAATTTGTTCTACTTCACGAGCCATTTGTACATTTTGCGGATAAGGCATCCCATGAGAGATAATTGTAGATTCTAATGCAACGATTGCTTTTCCTTCAGCTTTTGCTTGTTGGACCTCTGCAGATAACTCGATATATTGTTTCATTTTATAAATTCCTCCATATCAATCATAAATTGTTTTTGTGATAGTTCTTGTCTAACTGTATACTTTGACATAATGGTCTTATGCGCATTAACCAAACCAGATTTAATAATATAATCTATGTCTTTCTTTTGCAGCCAGGAATAAATAACACCTGAACAGAATGAATCTCCCGCACCTGTCACATCAGCAACCATTGGTGTTTCGATAGCTGGAAAATGTTGAATCTCGCCATTTTCAACACCTGACATTACACCTTTGGATCCATTCGTCACAATCACATTTTTTACTCCTAACTCTAACCATTTCTTAACCGAATTCTCCCAATCTTTCCTATCATTTATTTTCATATTCATAAAAGTTTCGGTTTCATCTTTATTTACGATAAGCCAGGTCACTGCACTCAAAGTTTTTGGAAGCCTGGTCATTTTCGGAGACGATACAGGGATAATGACTAATGGAATACTATATTTAGATGTAAAAGAACAAATATAATCAATCGTTTCACTTGGACAATTCAAATCTACTACTATACATTTAGCTCTTTTAAGTAAATTGCTTTTTTTTATCATTAATTCCGGAGTAATATTTTCATAAACATCCATATCTGCTAATGCCAGTGATAAATCTCCATTTTTATCCAAAACTGCTGTATAGGATCCTGTTGATGAATTCTCAAATTGTGTAACATGCTCTAAATTCATAAAAGGTGAAGATAAATTGTAAATCTCTTCCCAAGCGGAATCCTGACCGCTTGCTGAAATTAAAACAACTTCCTCGCCAAGTCTTCCTAAGTTTTCAGCAATATTTCTTGCAACCCCACCAACTGAGCTGGAAGAGATTACTGGATTTGAAGTTTCATTGGTTATTTCATATTTCGCATAATATTTTCTATCTACATTAGCTCCCCCTATGCAAATAATAGGGTTCGTTTCATTTAAGACATAAGCCTTGCCCATAACATACTCTTTCTTAATTAGTTCAGAAATAATATTGGCAATTGACGATTTTGAAATCCCTACAATTTCTGACAGCTCTTGTTGGGAAATAAATGGATTTTCCTTAATCTTGCTTAAGATTAATTCTTCATTTTCATTCATACCATTTGTCATGTATACACCTCACTTTCAACAAACGTTTGTTTATTAAATAAACGTTTGTTTAATTAATTTCAGTATACGCTTTCATATCGTATTGTCAATAGATATTAATAAAAAATATTCTTTTAATTAGTATTCTCAATTAATAGCAATCTATTTAGATACCGAAAATGCGCATAGCGAATGTTAAAAGACAGAGAACTGAGTAAGCCTCAACTAATGTGTTTTTTAATTTCACGAAACATATAAGATTTATTTTTTATTTTTTGTTTTGCTGCTCTATTTTTTCTCATCAATAAATTACCAGTTAATATTGTTGGTAGACTTATACCTAGGAGGATGATAACGATCCCAGCAATTTGTATCGTTGTAACAGTTTCACTTAGTAATATAACCGACACCATCACCGCAATCGGCAATTCAATAGCACTTAAAATGGATGTCATGCCTAATCCAACTTTAGGAACAGCAATAGTGAATAAAAACACAGGAATAATCATGCCAAATAACCCTAATGCCAAACCATACAACCAAAGTCCTTCGTTAAACAAAGTACCATTCCAAATAATTTCTGGAGATTGAAATAAAGCAGACATCATAAACGCAAAGAAAGAAACAAACACTAAACGGCCAGAGGTGTTCATACTTGCAGCTGCTCGACCATTTACGAATAAAAATAGTGAATAACAAAGGGCTGCCGCTAACCCCCATATCCACCCTTGTAGAGGTATTTTAGTTATATCAACGTCAATCAACCCAGCTGCTGGAATGGTTCCCAAAACCAAGAATAGTAAAGAAATGAATTCAATCCGAGTAGGAAGCTGGCGCTTTGATATACAGGAAATCAACATACCGATCCATGTAAATTGAAATAGAAGAACAACTGCCAAAGAGGCTGGTAAATAGTTCAAAGAATGACCATATACAATATTTGTAAACCCCGTTAAAACACCTGCAAAAATCAGCATTTTAACACCTTTAAAGCTTATTTTTGCTCTGTTTGTCAGGAAAAAAATACCGACAGCGATGCAAAAACCGATAAAAAATTGACTTGTAACAGCTTCCGAGGCTGAAAAACCCCTGCCCATTGCCAGTTTTATAATGGTTGAAACTACACCATAACTGCTCGCTGCTATAATCACCAAGAGAGGGTACAGATATTTCTTCATATTCTAGTTCCTCCAATTTATTTTTTTCTAAGGTAAAAAATCATAACCTGGAACATAAAACAAAGATTGACTTTTTTGCAATTTATATTTTGCGTTATAATGGATTGACTATATTATTTAGACAATCTATAAGATAACTTTTCAAAATTATAGTATATAATTAAACATATATCAAACATTTGTTTATATGGAAAACTTTTGTTCAAAAGAAATGGGGTTGTTTCATGGATAAAGAGAATCAAATTTTACATTACATAAAAATGAATCCTTTCATTTCGCAGCAAGAATTATCAAATAAAGTCGGACTTTCTCGTCCTGCGGTTGCTAATTATATTGCTAACTTGACGAAGCGCGGTCAAATTAAAGGGCGAGGCTATATTCTCCGAGAAAAGTCGGCCATCGTTTGTATAGGAGGAGCAAACGCAGACCGAAAAGCTCGAACAAACCAAAAAGTGGTCCTATATTCTTCCAATCCAGTAAATATTACTGAAGCCTGCGGGGGTGTAGCACGCAACTTTGCAGAAAACTTAAGCCAGTTAGGGCTTAGCACTTCTCTTATGACATGTGTCGGAGATGATAAAGAAGGACAATGGATATTGAAGGAAACGAAAAGCCAAGGCGTGGATGTCAGCCAAGTATGGGTTTTACCAACAGAAAGGACAGGAACCTTTACGACCTTGCTGGATATTACTGGTGAAAGCATTGTCTCAATGGCCGACATGAATATATACGAAAAATTAACCATTTCCATGTTCGAGGAAAAATGGTCCTATATTACTACTGCAACTGCTGTTTTTTTAGACACCAATATTCCTGAGGAATGTATCAGTTATATTATTAAACGCTGCAGCGATGAAAAAATCCCTATTTACATTGATCCTGTATCCTCAGTCAAGGCAGGAAAACTTCCTATTCGTCTTGACGGTGTAGAGCTGCTAGTTCCTAATCGGAAAGAAGCAGAGATACTTGCTGACACAGTAATCGACTCTATCCAGGATTGTCAATCAGCCTGTGAAAAAATTAGACAGCGGGGCGTTCAAAACGTTATTATTACGCTTGGGGATCAGGGGGCTTATTATTTTTCTTCTGAAGAATCAGGACATCTGCCACCATTCAAAACGGATGTTGTTGATGTCACAGGATCTGGTGAGGCTTTTGCTTCATGTGCGATATATGGAATCATGAACGGAGAATCACTGGTTAGTGCTTGTAAGCTAGGACTTGCTGGTGCCGCACTTACCCTTCAGACTGAGAAATCTATATCATCTTTTTTAAAACCTGAAAAACTTCATGAAATAGTAAAGGAATTTTCATGACAGATGCCTCTGCACCATGCGAAATGTATCAGAAATCGTCTGAACTTTATTATTAGCAACAAAAAAGCTAGCTCTGAGTAATATAACTCGGCTAGCTTTTATTATTGTTTATAATATCTTGAAGTTTGATTAAATTATTTCCTATCAAAAGATACTAATCATTTAATCCCTTTCCATCGAGAATTTGCTGCATGTATTTTTCAACCCTTGACACTCGCGTTTTGGATTGTTTAGGTTGAGAAAAATAAAGTATGTATGCTCTTTGCCGTCCCGGTGTCAACGCTTCAAAAGCAGTTTTCAAGGCAGGGTTCACATCTAATTTATGTTTAAATTCATCAGGAATTATGTATTCTGTATGCTTTTTAAAATTCACTTCCAAACCGGCTTTTTCCACTTCAATGGCTTCATGAATATAGGCCTTCAAGATGGTTTCCATTTCAGAAATTTCTTGAACAGTGGTGAACCGAATTTGGCGGGCCGCCTGTACATTCTCCGTTTGCTGGATTAGAATCCCGTGGGTATCCTTTAACAAGGCACCTTTTTGAAACAGAAGCGCACAATATTCTTTAAAACCATGAATTATAACGATGTTTTTATTCTCAAACGTGTAACAAGGATGCATCCATTTAAATTCTTCGGTTAGTTCCTCACAATCAAGAACGATATCTCTCAGTTTCTCAAATTCTTCTTTCCACTTTTTAGCTTTACCTAAAAATCCATCAACCTTAGGATTCAGTCTACCAGTTGTCATCAAAGACACCCCTCTTCAATTTTTTTGTTAAAGCTGCCGGTTAAGGATAATCATTCTCAAATTCTCCAATTGATTTATAATAAGATATTAATTGATGCCGCGTCCAGGAGACTAACGGAAATTAGTGCCTGACACCTTGTGTTCGTCCCATTTTAGCGTGGATCTGCAAGGATTCCTTTGTCATATAACTTTTCTTTTACCATATACCCCATATTACTCACTTCTTCCAACTAGAGGATATAAAGGGTATCTCTATTGATGTTTACATTCTTCTAACGCATAATATCTACGTTCCTCAAGGCTTTTAATTGATAATTGAATCATATAGGATGAACTGTAATGCAGCTTCTTTTTAAAGATATTTAGAAAAACTATTCAATACGGCACAGTTTTTCAATAAAGTCCCATTCAATCTCCCCGTCTAGTTCATAACTTAATTTCTCCATAAGAAGAAATTCCTGCTGCTCAATTCCAGCATCATAACCTGCTTTGGAAAAATACATATTTTTAAAATTAGCAAACCAATAGTACTCGCTATATAGTATATCTTCGTATGTAAATGAAGAGTTAGTGACAATATCTAGGGCATATTGTTGTAAAAACAAACAATATTTTAATATTGCTGATAAGCCTTCATCTTCTATAATGATTGAGTTAGATTCATCTAATTTTGAACGCATTATTTCAATTAATTTTTCAATTTCTTGCTGGTTGATAATATGCATAGCAGAATCTCCTTCCCATACTACAAGTTCAAATGATTAATGTTTTTGCCAACCTCTTTCAATATCAGATAACTCGGTCCATTCGGGCTGCAACCCATATTGATTCATAAAATCATCGAATCTCTTACAGTTTTCTTCATTAATTTCTTCGCCATCTAGCCAAATCGTGTCGCATTCATCGCAAATATAAATAATGCGACCTAGCGCTTTGATTTCAGCTTTACAAATAACTCCTTGGCCGTCGCAAAAAGGACAAAATATCATCTTAATACCTCTTTATTTTCGGTTATCCAGATTTCAATGATCTTTTTTAACTCAGTGGTTTCAATCATACATGATTCCTGCATTCCGTCTGTAATAAAGTTATTCGTTACTTTGGTAAAATCACTACTAATCATCAAGGCGCAAACATTCCCGCCGATGCATTCTCCGTTGCTTTCTCCACTTAATACCTTGTTAATGAAATCAATGAATATTGGCTCTCTGAAGGATTCCATGTCATAAATTAAAAGTTCAACTGCCGAAATCTCATCAGGTAATTTAATTCTTTTATATCCACTATTGGGAACTTCTACAACAGAATATTTATATTTCAATTCGTCTTTCATTCCTTTCAAGATTGATCAGTGATTTTTATATATACTAACTATAAAATCGATTTAAGAAATCCCGCCGATCCTTCATTAACAGATAAATAATCTGAGAACTGCATTCCAAATGCTTTTCGAAGTACTCATAATTTATCATTGATTTATTTTGCATGAAATCAATAATTGTAGAATCATAGCCGAATTCATAAACCTCTAATTCACTCTTTCCAAATTTTCAACTACATTCTTGACATAATCATGCCTTAAAATAAGCATATCCTTTCGTATGGTTGATTGCTTTAAGATAAAACTCCGTAAGTCTTTCCAATGGCTGCTATTGGCTTCCACCTATATTAATAGGAAAGACAATCTCTTATCAGATCTATGATTTTGTCACAACAGTCCATTATTTCGTTTGCAACTTTATCACTGTAATAATCACTGGAAGACAACATTGCTGGGTAAACATCAATGAACAAGTCTACTGCTTTTTTATGAATCTTCTCCTGTCCTTTCCATTCAGCGGCCAAGTCGGCTAGAACTTTGTAAACTTGATTTGCCTTTTCTTTATCCAGTCCATCTCCCATGCGGAGGGATTTTAATAACCCATCATCATTAAGTAAAAGCCCTTCAAGCAGCTCTAAGTTATTTTTCATTGCATCAATTCACCCTATTTATTTATTTTTATAGCATGGAGGGATGAATCCTTGTATTTTCGCGAAATTACATTTTTCAAACCGTTCGGTTAACTAGAAGCTTTCTACTTGCACGTATTTACCTTTCTTTATCATGTTCGCGTAACTAGCAGCTACCTTCAGTAATTTGTGTTCTTGCTGCTATCCAAAATTCCAACATACATATCTAATAAACCTTTTTTGAAATCAAAATCTCTTGGATATAACGCTAATTCCCAAAAATTCACAAAAACTTCAAATTTCTATCATTATTCGACATGAAGTAAGCGCTATAATATCCATATCACATCCACGATTCCCCACTTTATAACTTCTCTTTTTTTTCCAAAATAAATTCGAAAGTGAGTTGGTTTATTTTTATGTCAAACAGAATGAAAATCAAAGATATTCGCAGGAAAAATGGTCCGGAAATAAGTATACGAATGCACCATTTTGCCAATCCCCAGGAACGCCAGCAAATGTTGATGGATTTGGCCATTAGCTCTGAGTTTGAAATGAGATATCGCGGTCTCCTTGAATATTATGGAAAGGACTTTATTGCCTATAAGAAAGAAAAACCTTCTGACAAGATCCGCAATGAATTTCTCCGTGTGATTTCAAAATATATGACCCACTATCTAGAAGATGATTGTCCACCCTCTTGGAAACAATGTCAGCAGCCATTTTGGGAAGATCTTATTTATTCCTTCTATCCAGATCACATCAAAATTTCACCAGAAGAAAAAGACGTTGATACCTTCCTCTACGAATTAAAAAAATTTGTCCGCTGGCTTGATAAGCGTGTTGGAACCTCTTGGTATAAGGCTGTTGAGCAATACACGCTGGAAGCTTTCCCTGACCTGAAAATCTGCGAACGTATCATCAATAGACTTACATTAAACGACTTTCCCCGAATTCATCATAAAGACTGGAATCTTGAACAAGATTTAGATAGATTCGAGGAAAATTTTAACCAATGTACGGAAAGAGCAGATGGCATATTTAAAGTAACCACCATAATTGGGAATACCGTTGTTGTCAGTGAAATGAATTCTAATTGTACTTATTACATTAAAGGTCTGCCCACTGAATTAATTATGCCAGGCATTAAAATGAACGGTACAATTGGCAAAAAAAGCGGTGAGGTAGCATGGGGCTGGTATCTTACAACTAGTATTTACCCGCCTAGAGGAAGAAAACTAGATTATCCATTCTCCATAATGCATGAGGCGCTAACGACTCTTGATGGAGTTCATTTTTCAAAAAAATAGTTTCCTTCAAAAAGAGTAGGATTTTTTAAACCTTAATACCTTTGGTTTTGTAAAAACTAATCTTTCAATCGAAAGGAATGAATGTTTTTCATGAATCCAGCAGAAATACAAATATGTGTATTTCTGCTTTTTTTACATGACAATGTTTATCGAGAAATCACTTTTTTAAAAAGCGCCCTAAATTGCTCCCGGTCTTCCTGTGTAAAAGGCTTTGGTCCCTTGGTCCGCTTGCCGCTTTTCCGGGCCATTGCACTTAAATAACGTGTTTGTAATAATTGGTCAATGTTTTCATTAGTATAGGTAAATCCTTTATGATGAAGCACTATACATCCTTTTGCCAAACCTAGTGATGCCAGGCCATAATCCTGCGTCACAATCACATCTCCCGATTCCGCTAACTTCATGATTCGGTAATCCGCAGCATCTGCCCCGGAATCCACGTAAATTGTCTCCACTCCTGCAGGCTGCTCCGCACTTGAAAAATGAGAAAAACTTGTTACCAAAGTGACAGGGATATCCGCACGTAAAGCTTCAGAAATAATAATGTCTTTTACCGGGCAAGCATCTGCATCAACATAAATTTTCATCTTTTTCTCCTAAAAGTTAAGTTCAAGATTAACACAAATCGATAAGGTTTTTTATTTTCGTCAAAACAGGGCCTTTTCCTCGCTCAAGAAAGCTCCTTCTTTAAAAACCGTGTTGATATTACTATACCCGATAATCCAAATAAATCCAATTCTCTGCTTTCATAAGCGAAAACCACTTTCCTATAATAGGAAAATAATATATTAGTAAAATTATCTTGCAATTCTTCGTTTATTCTAATAAAATAAACTCTATCAAAATACTTTATCTTGCTAAACAAATAAAGAACTAAAGACATATGAGGGGGATACAGCCTTGAAAAAAGTCATTTCACTACTATTGATGGCTGCACTTGTTATACTGGCTACCGCATGCGGCACGCAGCCTAAATTACCGGATACATCTAAAAATACAAAGACCGCCAATGCTGCCGGCGGCAATACCTTAGCCCAAATTAAAGAAAAAGGTGAAATTACCATTGGCTTAGATGATACACTCCCGCCGATGGAGTATCGGAATGATAAAAATGAGTTAGTTGGATTTGATATCGATTTTGCCGCTGCCATCTCGAAGGAGCTTGGCGTTAAAGTAAAATTTGTTCCGTCCGCGTGGGATGGTATCATTCCAGGCTTAGATGCGAAACGATTTGACATTATTCTATCTTCCATGAATGTAACAGATGAACGAAAGAAAAAAGTTGATTTTGTTGAATATTTTGGTGTTGGACAAATTTTAGCGGTAAAAACCGGTAATCCTTTAAAAATCCAAACAATCGATGACTTAAAAGGAAAAGTGGTTGGCGTCCAATTAGGTTCCACAGGTGAAACTGCTGCGAATTCTATCAATGGAGTTAAAGAAATAAAAAAATATGATTTAACTACTGATGTATTTAATGATATGGGACTTGGACGTGTAGAGGCCGCTGTTGTAGGAGAAATGATTGGTCGATATTATATGACCACCAAGCCTGGACAGTTTGAAGTAGTTGGTAAGGCATTCAACGTACAGCCAATGGGTATTGCTGTTAGAAAAGGCGATACGGAACTTCGTGATGCCATTGAAAAAGCTGTAAGAACGGTTGAAGACAATGGAACATTAAGCAAGATTAGTAAAAAATGGTTTGGATCGGATATTACGAAACAATAAAAATGACGGATAAAGCGGACTCCCGTTTTATCCGTTTTATTTTCGGGAAGGAGCGATAGCAATGAGCGAGTTTTTATCATTTGCGACCACATATTTACCCTATCTATTACAAGGTGCACTAGTTACAATAGAAATTGCTGTTATTGGAATCATTTTTGGAAGTATTTTGGGTTTATTAGTCGGACTTGGACGAATTTCTAAGAATCCTCTACTATCCCAGATTAGCCGGTTTTATATTTGGGTTATTCGCGGCACCCCCCTATTGCTGCAATTATTTGTGATTCACTTTGCCATTCCGTCTGTATTCAGCGCCCTTACGCTGCCGCCGTTCGTTTCAGCCTGCATTGCCCTTTCGATCAATGCAGCTGCCTATATTGCGGAAATTGCCAGAGGTGCCATTCAATCCATTGATAAAGGACAAATGGAAGCGGCCAGATCACTTGGGTTAAGCTCAAGCCAAGCCATGAGACGTGTTATTATCCCTCAGGCTTTCCGCCGAATGCTGCCGCCTTTAGGGAACGAATTTATTGCTTTAATTAAAGAATCTTCTCTAGTTTCGACGATTGCCTTATATGATTTGCTTCGCACAGGCCAGCAAATCATCAGCAGCACGTACCGTTACATGGAGGTCTTTCTATTAGTCGGCTTAATCTACTTACTATTAACGACTATCATGTCCTTTATTGTCGGGAAAATTGAGAGAAAAGTAGGTGCGTATGAATGATTACTTGCAAAGATGTAGTGAAGACATTCGGGAAATTGGAAGTATTAAAAGGCATCGATTTGGACGTTGCTCCTGGTGAAGTTGTCGTTATCATCGGACCAAGCGGCTCGGGGAAAAGTACGTTTCTTCGCTGCATGAATCACCTAGAAGCAGCAGATAGCGGAACAATCACAATTAATGGTAAACTAGTAGAGACAAAGGAATCTTCATTAAATAAACTGCGCCAGGATATCGGCATGGTGTTTCAGCAATTCAATTTATTTCCTCATATGACGGTGATGGAAAATATTATCGAAGCACCCGTTTTACTGAAAAAAATGACGAAAGATCAAGCAAAGAAAAAAGGCTTAGAGCTGCTAAAAAAAGTGGGACTTGAAGAAAAAGCAAATGAATATCCTAACCGCCTTTCCGGGGGACAAAAGCAGCGTGTGGCGATCGCCAGAGCTTTAGCGATGGAACCAAAAATTATGCTGTTTGATGAACCGACATCTGCCCTTGATCCCGAATTAGTAGGTGAAGTACTCACTGTTATGAAACAATTGGCTAAAGAAGGAATGACCATGGTCGTCGTAACACACGAAATGGGGTTTGCCAAGGAAGTTGCCGATCGCGTCATTTTTATGGATGGAGGCTATATTATTGAACAAGGGTCTCCAAAAATGATTTTTGAAACACCACAGCATGAAAGAACGAAGGAATTTTTAGGACATTTAAAATAGGAGACGAGTCATAATGAATGAAGTGTTAAATCAAGAACTTTCTGCCATCCTAGATGAAAAAATAGAGCGCCTATTCCCGCGGTTAGTGGAAATTCGCAGAGAGCTTCATATGTTTCCTGAGATTAGCAATATGGAATTTGAAACGACCAAACGCATAAATGGATGGTTAAAAGAATTTGGCATCACTCAAATCCCAACCACCTTAAAAACAGGAACGGCAGCTGAAATTGCCGGAAAAGAACAAGGACCAACGATTGCTTTGCGCGCTGATATTGATGCACTGCCAATTCAAGAAGCATCTAATCTCCCTTTCCGTTCTAAAATCGATGGGGTCAGTCATATGTGCGGTCACGATGTCCACACAACGATTGCCTTAGGCGCTGGGATTATCCTGCAAGAGCTGCGTGACATCCTGCCAGGGAATGTCCGGGTTTTATTCCAGCCTGCAGAAGAAACCGAAGGCGGTGCCGTTTCCGTTATTGAACAGGGATTATTAGAAGGGGTAAAATCGATCATCGGTCTGCATAACTCACCTGATATTCCAACGGGAACAATGGGGATAAAAGAAGGATTCTTTATGGCTAGTGTGGATGATTTTACGCTTACGATTAAAGGAAAAGGCGGACATGCTGCATTACCAGAAAGAACAATCGATCCTATTATGATCGGCAGTGCAGTTGTCAGCCAGCTGCAAACGATCGTCAGCCGTACCGTTCCAGCTAAAGAATCTGCTGTTGTCAGCATTGGTGCCTTTCAAGCAGGGGCTACCAATAATGTCATCCCTGATACAGCCATTTTGAAAGGGACTGTTCGGACCTCTAATGAAGAAGTAAGGCAGAACATCTATGAAGCGTTTAAAAAAATCGTCACTAATACAGTAACAGCACACGGCGGAGAGGTTGAAATTGATTACAAATTTTTACTCCCGGCGGTCGTGAATGATGCAAAAGTGACAGAAATTGTTCGCTCCGTTGCCGAATCAATTATCGGTGAAGAAAACACGCTTCTCACTGATTCAACCATGGGCGGCGAGGATTTCTCCTACTATCAAAAAGAAGTACCTGGCTGCTATGTATGGCTTGGTTCAAGAAATGAAGAAAAAGGTATCATCCATGGCTTACACCACCCAGAATTTATGGTCGACGAAGAAGCCATCAAAATCGGTGTAAAATGGATGATTCAATCTGCTTTTCAATTATTGCAGTAACAAGGAGTCTGACATCCTTGTCCGAGAACACTGAAAACGACTATGTTAAAAAAAGAAGCTAACTCCTCTACCTAAAGGTTAGCTTCTTTTGTTACTATCCTTATCTATCATTAAACAATCTTTTTATCATCTGTTGATAAAGTCGTTTCTTTAACAGGCTCATCTTCCTCAGATAGAACCCCTTTAGCCGAATGCTTAAATTCCTTCAATGTTTGGCCGACAGCACGTCCAAGTTCTGGGAGTTTCTTAGGTCCAAAAATGATCAGCGCAAGAACTAAAACGATAATTAGACCGGGAATTCCAATGTTTGAAAGCATCTTTTTTCGCTCCTTTCTAGTTAAAACTTTTCAGCTTTTTACAGGGTGTACACTCTTCATCCTGGTCGCGCAAAGTTTTAAAGGTTTGATTACACGACTGACAAACCTTCTCATAAATGGGATGATTGATTTCTTCCAAGCTTACAATCTGATCTTTCAGCGTAATTGCCTTTTCAGGGCAAATATCGGCACAAAGGCCGCAAGCTGAACAACCTTGCAAGGATAGTGAAAAATTTCCTTCTTGAATAGCAAAACACTTAGTAGCACATAATCTTTCGCAAACAGTACATAACGTACATTTTTCAATATCCACTGAAAGTTCGGTAAACTGATAACCCGTATAATACTTCTGCAGTTCAAACACATTATGATTAAAACGCCACTTTGACGGAGTAACCTGTTTCATGATCGACTTGCTTTCATTTTTCCATAGGGAGAAAAGCGCTCTTCTTGAATAATATTCTTCTTGCCCGATAGACTTAATTGATAGGGTAAAGGGACGTTCATCAAGTTCCCTCAGCATGGTGTTTGCTTCTTCAATTGGCTTCTTCCACAATTGCATGCTAGCTTCATCTTTCCCGATTATGGAGGTAATCCCTTTTTTATAATAAATAAGCAATTCCTTGGACGTTGGGATATGCTGCCCCGAAATCACGAGTTGATTTTGGCTGATTTCCCTCTCCGGAAGGATCCCGGCAATGGCGTGAACAGGGCAGGCAACGATACACTTTCCGCATTGCACACAATTGCTTTGATTTAATACAGGCTGTCCATTTACGAAAGAAATCGCATTTTCCTCACAAGCGGTTAGACATTTTTCACAAGTTGAATAATGGCTCTGATGACGGGTACAGGAAGATTCTATCTCGAATTCATAGTCTAAGCTTTCTACCCACTTGCTAAATAAGCCCATCAAAGCCACCTCTTTTTACTGCTATATTTTTTTAAAATTCGCTTTCACTTCATCCAACTTGCTCATTGCTGGCCATAAACTCTTCTAACAGTTCCCGGTCCCAAAGGAGAATTCCCCATGCAAGCTCAATTAATCCTCCATAAAAACCTGTACTCCCATGGAGCTTTACCTGTTCACAAAACTCGTTAATCCAAGAAAGTAAGTGTTCATCTATTAAAAAAAGCTGCTCTTTTACTAGTGAAACTTGTTTGCTCTCCTCAAGTCCGATTAATTGACTACTTAATACGGAAAGCAGCATGAGCTCTATACCGATATGGTCCTCGGGCTGTTTATTTTTTCTTTTACTCTCTAAGCCATTTTGGTACAGCGTTTCTTTCATTGCAAACGCCGTCCTGCCAAAGAAAAGTCGTTCTCCATTCCGATAGAATGATTCACAAGGAGGTGCTTTAGGATGACCAGGCCCAAGAAAAAGGCTTGTATATTCTACCATTACATTTTCAATTGCTTTTTCTTCAGAAAGCTCTTCTAAGCTCGCCGAACATAATATCAACTGTTCTAATCCCGATTTTATCTGATCATTAGCCGCATCCAGCGGAAAGTTTCTCCAGAACTTTTGCGTGAACACTGTATTATCCCCCTGTATAGGGTCTAGCAAACTATTAGCCAAAAAGCCATATAATGATGCTCTGAGATTCCATATCTCGCTCCATGAATTGGTCATAACGATTCCCCCTATCATTACACTGCTGTTGGACTCTCAAAGGATTGGTTTTGATTGGTGCGTTTTGTTTCTTGTGCCTTCTCTATAAGAATCTTTCGAGAAAGTACAATAAATAACAGGGTACCAAAGGCAATCATTCCTACTACAATCATTAATTCGATAAGAGTTGGCGCATATTGACCATGCAGCAGCCAAAAATGCGGAACAACATTCGGATTTTCACCTGGAAGATATTTACCAAGCGTAATGCCGGGAGCCCCTTCCACATGCGGGTAAATAAACGACGTAAACAATAACCATACCCGTTTAAAAAAGACTCCTATGACAATTAACACAGATGAAAAGATGATGAGGCCTGTTTTCTCTCTATTTTTTCTAAATAGGAGAATCGCAAGCGGTATAACAAATCCTAAAATTACCTCTCCCCAGAAGAATGGCGCCATCGATCCTTTCAGCATCTCATCTAGGACAAGCATGACAGATTCTTCTTGCGGATAAAGCATCGTTAATATTTCTGAGAAGACAAAGTATGCATCAACTGCTACACACGTTACCAAGAGACCAGCTAAACTCGTAATGAGCTTTTTATCGACTGTAAAAAGTTTATATTTGATCAAAAGGACAAGAACAATGATTAACAGCGCAAGTCCTGAGTCTAAAGCAGACGCTACGAACAGAGGAGCCATTAGGGCACTATGCCATCCTTCACGAGCGATTTGCAATCCAAAAATCCAAGCTGTAACAGAGTGAACGAGAATTGCCACTGGCAGTGCAATACTTGACATGACTTTTAGCTTCTTTTGATCCGAGCTTGGCCGGGTCATTAAATAAAGGTAGGTGACATTTATAGTTAGATAAAGCGTAATGACACAAACATCCCACATTAATGGCGACTTAAACTGGGAGTGCAGTATGAGATTTAAGACGCGTTCAGGACTCCCTATATCTACCATGATAAAAATTCCGGCCACCATGATACATACGGTGGATAGAATCGTGGCAGGCTTAGCCACTACTTTAAAAGCAGGAATATTAAACACGGTTGCCGAAGAAGAAACAATCAAGCCGCCTGCCGATAAACCAACAAAGAACATAAACATCGTAATATATAAACCCCAGGAAACGGCGTTATTCATCCCCGTTACACCCAGCCCATTGACGAGCTGATAGCCTAAAGCCCCAAATCCCATTAGGGAAAGTAAGCCTAAAGCTCCCATCCAGCAATAGATGTTTGCCTTATTTTTCATCGATCAGTTCCCTCCATTCATGACAAGCCCAAATAATAGACTTGCGGCTTCGTCCCTTTTTCTTTCAATAATGTTTCGCCATTTTTCTCGCGAATTAAACGGGATACTTCACTGTTCGGGTCATCCAAATCTCCAAACGTTCTGGCTTCTGCCGGACAGCAAACGACACACATTGGATCTAATCCTTCATCCGTTCTCTCTTTACACATCGAGCATTTTTCAACAACCCCAACCTTACGGACAGGCACCTTGCTGTCTCCATAGTTAAAGCCTGGATGGCGTACGGCCTCCGTCCAATTGAAAACACGTACATTATATGGGCAGGCTGCCATACAATACCGGCAGCCGATACAGCGGTCATAGTCAATTAATACTCTTCCATCCTCTGCTTTGTAAGTGGCACCAACTGGGCAAACCTTTACACATGGAGCATTTTCACAATGCTGACAGGAGACTGGGATATACTTCTTCTTAACATGCGGATAAATCCCGCTGACACCATCCATCTCTTCTGAACCTTCCGTAAGGACCCGGTTCCACAGCATTCCCATTGGCACATTATTTTGCATTTTACATGCATTCGCGCAGGTTTGGCAGCCTACGCAGCGATTTAAGTCGATAACCATTCCTAGCTTTGTCATACCACCATCTCCTAAACTTTCTTCACTTCAACTAACGTATCATTATAAGGAATGACAGGACCATACCTAAGCTTATACTGACGAGGATTTAGGACATCATTTGTGACATTTTGCAGGTTCCCGGCAGCCATATGCTTTGACCACCAGCCTTCATGAAGCCTGATTTGTCCTGGCCTGTATGCTTCTGTCAGCAGGCAGCGTGCCTTGAATGTTCCGCGATCATTAAATACCTCGACCAAATCGCCATTTTGTAAACCGCGGCTGCTCGCATCAAGCGGATTCATTTCCAGCCTTGGCTCAGGCTGATACTGATTAATCCACTTTGCATTAGTAAATTGCGAATGTACCCGATACTTTGTATGTGCTGAACTAAATTGCAGCGGATATTTTTTAAATAACGGGTTATTTGGAGATGCCTCTCCCGGCTCTTCAAACGTTGGAAGCGCTTGGTGATCCTCTGCTAATTTTTCATGATAAAGTTCCAGTTTCGTAGATGGTGTCGGATAAATCTGGTCCATATACCCACGGTAAGGTTCGTCAGGTACCTGTAAACGCATTATGCAATTATTTTCTTTAAGGGTGTTCAAATTAATTCCTTTTAGCCTCGGATCTGGCGAATTCAGGCGTGCCTTTTGGTACTCCTCCGGGGTTTTAGGTAAGTATTGATCCAGCCCCAGTTTAGCCGCCAATTCTTTTTCAATTCGAAAATCTGATTTACTTTCATGTAAAGGTTCAATAACTTTTTGTGATAGAAGAACATGGGATCGATTTATTTGCATGTTGACAATATCATATTCACTTTCAAAGGCCGTACATGCTGGGAGGACGATATCTGAATAATCGACACTCGGATTATGGAACGGGTCGATGGTTACTATGAAATCTAATTGTTTAATCCATTTTTCCGTTTTATGCAGGTTCGCAAAATGCTGCTGCAGGGTATTGCCTAGGTTAATCACAGCTTTAACTGAGTTTGGTTTTTCGCGCATATCCGGAGTCGTCATTTCCAGCGGTGTTGCTTTAAACTGTGAAGGCAGCTCCCATGAACTTAGCTGGGCACTCCAAGAAGTACCATGATATAAGGCAACACCGACTCCTCCGCCAACTCGGCCGATATTTCCGGTTAATGCTCCGAGTATTCCGCCTGAATGCCCAGTGATGTCGGCATTCGCCCATTTATCGCCACCTCCAAATCCCCAGCCGAGAACTGCTGGACCACGTGTTGCATAATCTCTTGTTAATTCGAATATGATATCTTCTCCGATTTCTGATTTCTCTGCAGCCCATTTAAGTGTATACTGCTTCTGATTTTCCTTTAGAGCTGTAAATACAGTCTTTACTTTTACTCCATCGACAGTAAACTCACCTTCTAATTTTGCTTTTACACCAGGAGCATTAAAAGGCTTTAACGAATTACTGTTTTCATCCCAAACTAAGTAAGGGTTTGTGGTTGATCCCTCGTGAGTATCATTTTGCTTGAGTAACTTTTGATTATCTGCTCTAATCAGAAATGGTGATGATGTATTTTTAACTAAGTAATCGTGCTGATACCATTGATTATCAAGGATGACACTAATCATTCCAAGAAGTAAAGCACCATCCGTACCCGGTTTGATTCTGATCCACTGGTCAGACTTTGACGCCGTTGTCGAACAGTTGGGGTCAATTGTAATAATTTTTGCCCCGGCATCCTTTGCTTTAAAAAAGAATTTAGAATCAGTCAGTGTTGTCTCTAATATATTGCAGCCTAAAAGAATGATCGTGCTGGAATTCACCCAATCGGAAGTTTCATTTTGGACATACCCATACGCTTTCGAGCCGATACATTCTTCTAAACCATTTGCTAAACCAATATCAATACCGCTTTCAATGGCAAACTGTGCTCCTAATAAGGATGGCAGGAATGGATACGTATATTCAATCCCCGATGAACAGCTAAATAATATGGATTTCCCTCCGTATTTCCGTTTTAACTCTTTTAACTTATCGGCGATTGTTGTAAGGGCCTCATTCCAAGAAATCGGAACAAATTTACCTTCCCCTCTTTCGCCAACCCGCTTTAACGGTGTTTGCAGCCGATCTGGACTATAAATTCGTTCTATCTCGCTTAAGCCTTTTAAACAAACCGTTGAAAACCGCTTATCCGTCCAGGTGTTCGGTTGAATCATGGAAAGCTTGCCGTCCCGTACTGTACATTTAAACGCACAGCGGCCGCCACAGTTTGTGGTGTGATACGTGAACGCGATTTTTTCCTGAGATTTTCCTTTTGCACTAACAGGTTGAAACCATTTATTACTTGAAAATAGAGAGCCGGACAAGCCCATAGATGCTGTTCCAACTGCACCAGCCTTAATAAAATCTCTTCTAGATATCTTCATAATGACTCTCCTTTCACTAGTTTTTCTTATTAATAAGTTGGGTGAGTAATCTATAAGAATACCTCAACTGTTATCTACAGCTTCATTTTACTGCTCACAACCTGTAATGAGGAGTGTAGACTTCTCCATACTTAAGCAGCCCTAATTGTTCACTTTTAACAGTCCTTTTTCCAAAATTTATGAGCAAAAGTGAAAAACTTTTGAACGGTAAGAGTGATTATTACTTAATAACGAAAGAAAAAGCAGCCTTTAAAACTTAGAAGCTGCTTTCTAATATGTTAAAGAGACATGGAGAAATGAATTTTCACTGCTGTCATCAAGTTCATAAATTCTTCCGGCTTTTGGAGATCGACACCCGTAAGATTTTCAATTTTCTTCAGCCGATTCCTTAAGGTATTAGGGTGGACAAACAGCGCTTCGGATACGTCAGTTATAATACCTTGATGCTGAATAAATGCTTTCAGTGTTTTCACATATTCTGTTCCATTTTCCTCGTCACTCTCAATAAGTGATGACAAATATTCTTTACTATAATCATAGAGGATCTCGCGGTGAACATGGGTTAGCAGGTAGAGCAGGCCCAGGTCACTCATATGAAAAATCCGTTTTTTCTCAAACCAAACCTGCCCAAATTGTAATGCTATTTTCGCTTCTTGATAGCTTTTATTCAGATTAATAGAATCTTGGTACCATTTCCCTATCCCAATCCAGAATTGGCAGTCAGGCCATTTGCTTGTTAGCCCCTTCTCTATTTGTCCGGCAATTTCAAGAGCAGCTCCCTTTCTTTCACTTTGGCTTCTTGGTAAACTATCCTCTAATAACATGACAATCTGGTCTTGAAATGGAAAAATAATGATGTTCTCATTTAATTCTTGTTTTTCTGTCTCTATATGAACGATCATTTCATCCAGCCACTCCATATTCTCCATGACATCATTAGATGGGTGGACGTTTATGACAAATAAGTGGTGCGGCTTTTCCAAGTTCCACCCCCACACTTTTCCTTGCGTAACCATGACCTTTTTGGATTCAAACTTATGATAGAGAAGATCGTATAAAAAGTGCTCCTTAAATCTTTCCTGCTGTTCCCGAAACATTTCTTCTGTTTGAAAAAAAAGGGCCGTCAATCCAATTAATTTATCAATCATCTTTTTCTGCCAATCCACTAAATGGACTGATGCGATCAACGTTAGACTAATTTGCCCTGCA
Organism: Neobacillus kokaensis; assembly: GCF_014656545.1. Lineage (GTDB taxonomy): Bacteria > Bacillota > Bacilli > Bacillales > Cytobacillaceae > Neobacillus > Neobacillus kokaensis. Next base: position 67,810 of record NZ_BNDS01000016.1, on the reverse strand, counting down.
ATATTAATCGGGTATGCTTCAAACGAATGCGCTTCATCATTGACAGAACGAGCTTGTAGAGCGTTATTCCTGAATTTTTTATATAATTTAAGAAAGCAAAGAGCTTTTTGCAATTCTGCCTCTGGACCAACCTGCCAAAGAAGTTCATCATGTTCGTTTAAGTATAGAAATGGCGTTTCTAAAGCCAAAGATAAACCAGCAGCTATATTCATAAACCCCTTATTCATAAATCCATTTAACTCCATACTTATCTGACAAAATGAATAATGAGGATTATTCTTTTGCTGAAATATTGTCAATGCAGAAGCATTCTCTACTTGTATAATAGGTACCCGGCATTGTTGAAAAAGGGACAAGGCTTCATCAAGTATTGGTATAGTCGTATGAATACCTATAATGATGCCCATTAAATGATGATCTTGTATCAATTGGTGGGCACGTTCTTTTTGGTTTAACTTTAAACACTCTTCACTTGATTGGATTACTAATAAGGTTGGACTTTCAAACCTCTTATCTTCAATAGAGGTTGCAATGTTGTCATAATAGACCTGATTCTTTGGCAACGAAGTTAAAAAGGTCAGCTGATACAATGGTATACAATATAGTAAATCTTGTAATGAAACCTTCATTCTGCGATCATCCTTCTCTAAAAAAAGTGTACCCTTGTTGTTTTTTTAAAATATTGATAGAAGGCTTGGTGTATCCTGCAATTGGTAACTCTGCACTTTTCAAACTATTAGATTCAATTTCATTTGTATCCAGCATCATTATGCTGAGAGCACCTGTCGTACAGTTTTCCACACAAATGGGCCTCAAGCCCTGATCAATTCTTTCTACGCAGAAATTACATTTATCTACTCTATTTGTTTTAGGATTAAACTTAGGAGCGTGAAAAGGGCAAGCATTAATACAAAGCTTGCAGCCTTTGCAGCGGCTTGGTTCATGAATAACAATACCATCCCCGCGTTTTTGAAAATTATTCTCCGGACATATATAGACACAAACAGGATTTAGACAATGATTACACGACATCGAAACATGGAGGCGCTGCTTTTCATCAGATTCTGATTCATACGTGAACACATTTCTACGATGGATGCCCATTAAACCGTAATGGTCATTACATGCCATCTCACAGGTTTTACAATTAATACATCGATTAAGATCGATGGAAAATACGATATGAGCGGTCATCGTGTCATTTCCTCCTTGATTTAGATTCCTTTTTTAGACACAATTCCAATCTATTTATAGTTTAAAATATATCTAAAGGATTAATTGACACCTATTCTACTATTCGATGAACTTTTACCGACAATTTTGTGTCCACTAATCATCATGAAGATTATTTCGAGGTGAGCAAACATGAATAAACAGGCAACGAGGATTTATAAGAATGTTTGTCCTAGAAACTGTCCCAGCTCGTGCACAATGAATACCTATGTAGAAAATGCGTCCCTCGCTCATATAACAGGAGATCCTGCTCACCCTTATACAAAGGGGAAACTATGTGCAAAAGGATTTTCTTATATCGAAAAAAATAGTCATCGAGACCGATTAAAGTTTCCTTACTATCAAAAAGTGAAGGGATCAGGTAAATTTAGACCAATCACTTGGGAAAAAGCCTTCGATCTAATTATTAGTGAAATGATAAACATTCATAGACGCTATGGAAGCTTCCTCCCGCTTTCTTTATATAAAGGGACCGGAAATATAGGCGTACATCATTTTGTAACGGATGAGTTTTTTTCAAGTCTAGGGGAAACGACTAGAATCATAGCATCACCATCCTTCTCAGCTAGTTTTAAAGCAATTGACTATGATCTCGGTGCCGTTAAAATGTCTGATCCAGCCTCGATAATGGATTCCTCTATGGTGATCATCTGGGGAGCCAATCCGGCGGCAACCAATATTCACCTTATTCCATTTATCATTGAGGCAAAGATAAAAGGTGCAAAAATTGTCGTCATCGATCCAGTTTATACCCAAACAGCCGAACTGGCTGATTTATATATTCAACTGCGGCCAAGTACGGATGGAGCATTAGCCACTGTGTTAACGAAAGGCTTATTCGAGAAAAATGCTGTTGATAAGGATTTTTTAACCCCTCATTCCTATGGAGTTGATGCGTTTTTCAAGATGATTGATGGAATAAATGTAAGAGAATATTTACTAAAATGCAGTGTTCCTCACGAAGCCATTGATTTATTGTTGAAATGGCTGACGGAAGCCGAAGCCGTTTCTTACGTAATTGGGGATGGACTTTCAAAGCACTCTAATGGTGGTCAAGCCATTCGCGCCATTGAAGCTTTAGCTGTTGTCCGCGGTGATATTGGAAAAACAGGCGGGGGTATCTTTTTTAGAGGAAATGATTCACTGCTATTTAATAATCAAGACTTTAACAGGTTAAATGGGAGCAACCGGCTTGTCCATACGAGTCAGCTGCAAGAATCATTACCGATTGACATGATGTGGATTTCATGTGCAAATCCTTTAACCCAAGAACCTAATTCGAAATATATGGAGCAGGTTATGAAGGATATTCCTTTTGTTGTAACTGTGGATCATTTTTTGACACCTACAGCCCAAATGTCCAATCTCGTTTTACCGACCACCACCCATTTTGAAGAAATGGACGTTGTAATGAGTTGGTGGCATAACGAATTAGCCTTGAATGAAAAGGCAATTTCACCTTATTATGAAAGCAAAAGTGAATGGAGTATGATGAAAGAACTGGCGTTAAGGCTTCAACAGCTTTCCCCTGAACTATGTTCATTTCCAATCCATTATTCAGAAGAGGAATATTTAAATGCACAATTTAACGATAAGGTATTTAGCCGTTATTCGGTTCAGTCTGTTTCTGATTTGAGAGGAAGTTCCACTGTAGCTGCCAATCTTCCAAAAACGGCTTGGGACGACAGGCAATTTGATACGAAAACAGGAAAGTTTCAGTTCTATTCAGAAGCAGCAAAGCAAGCGAATCAACAACCGATGGGGATCTTTACTGAAGTGAAAATGCCGACAAACGATTATCCATTCTGGCTGATGACCCCTCACCATCCATATGCCATTAATTCTCAATTTCATTTTTTACATCTATCTGGTGAAGAAGAGGCCATAGTAGAAATAAATCCAAAAGCAGCAAAGGAATTAAATATTTTTAATGGGGAAATCGTCACTGTTTTCAATGAACAATCTTCGATAGAGATTAAAGCCGTATATAGTCATCAAGTTCCAAAAGATATTGTCATTATTTATCAAAGGTGGTACCCCCACTCCCAAGTCACCATTAACTATTTGGTGCCTGCAGGGCCAAAAGGTATAGCGTTAGAACCGGCATTGTATGACACGTTTGTAAATATCAAAAAATTATAGCGTCTAGTATATATACAATTTGACATCCAATTAAAATATGGACCTAAATCCCATTCAAAAGACTGCTGATTGCTCAGCAGTCTTGTTTGAATTTATTTTTTATATACAACATCTCCACCTAATACTGTAGAGAGCACTTGAATGTCTTTCAATAGTTCTTCTGGGCATTCCATAGGATCTCTGTCAACTACCAGAAAGTCAGCTAATTTTCCTGCCTCCAATGATCCTTTGATTTTCTCTTCGAAACTTCCTTCTGCAGCCCAGATTGTAAATGCTTTTAGAGCTTCCTCTCTTGTCATACTCTCTTCAGAATACCAGCCTCCGTCAGGTTCCCCATCACGGTCCATACGTGTAACAGCTGCATATAATCCATGAAAAGGATTGACCAATTCAACCGGAGCATCTGAACCTCCAACAATATGTGAGCCAGCATCAATTACCTTTCGCCACGCATAGGAATATTTTATTCTTTCAGGTCCAACTCGATCCTCCGCCATATTTTTATCGGAAGTCGCATGAACAGGCTGCATGGATGGAAGGATACCAAGCTCGGCAATACGTTGAATTTCGCTCGCGTTAGCAACTTGGAAATGTTCGATTCTCCAGCGGTGATCCTTCAGCGGTTCTTCCTTCAATACTCTCTCGTAAGTGTTAATGACTTGTTCAATCGCACCATCCCCGATAGCATGAGCAGCCACCTGCCAGCCATACTTACGAGCTTCTTTAACAAGTCTATATAACTCTTCATCTGTGAATCTATAATTCCCTTTATGTCCTGGTCGATCACTATAATCCTCCAAAAGTGCTGCACTTCGGGAACCTAGAGAACCATCACCGACAAGTTTAAGGGATCTAACTGTTAATCGGTCACCGAATAAACCGATTTCGGGTCCATGTTTGTAATAATGTTCAAGGCTTTCACCTGTTGCTCCACCTACACCATTGGCCACCATTACATTTAATCTAACTTTTAGATCTCCTTGCTTATAGAGGTTCTTCATGCTGTTTATATCAATTAGATGTGAACCAGCATCTGTAGCGCTTGTAATCCCATTTTTAAATAGTTCTTCCTGAGCTTTTAATAAACCTTCCTCTACGCGCTCCGTACTATAAGGTGGAATCTTTGAAGTAACTGGTGTACCGGCCGTATCTATCAGAACGCCGGTTGGTTCACCGTTGGAATCTCGTATAATCTCACCACCTTGAGGGTCGGGAGTTTCTTTCGTTATTCCACCAATTACTAATGCCTGCGAGTTTACCCAAATTGAGTGTGCATCTACTCTGGTAAGCACGACGGGATTGTCAGGTGCAACAGCGTCAAGCTCCTCTTTGGTTGGAAATTTCTTATCGGGCCAAAGTTCATGGTTCCAGCCAAATCCCAAAATCCACTCTCCTGGCTTTAATCGATTGGCTTCTTCTTTTACCAAATTCAAGATCTCTTCCTTTGGTTTATTAAAGCCGTCAATTTTAAGTAAATTTATGCCTATTCTAGGAAAATGCAAATGACCATCATTTAATCCCGGAATGACGGTTTTCCCCTCTAAATCAACTACCTTCGTGTTTGCACCTATGTATTTCTTAGCTTGCCCTTTATTCCCTACATAGATAAGTTTTTGTCCTTTGATTGCCATTGCTTTTGCTTTTGAGAACTTTTTATCTACTGTATAAATATTGCCGTTTAAATATACAGTATCAGCCATTTCTTCCTTTTCTTTAAAATTAGAAGCAAATGTAGTACCAGACACCATGCTAAAAAGTAAGAACAAAGTAAATATAACACTCAGTTTTTTCAATTTCCTTCCTCCTCTATCATTATTATATAGCCACCTTACTAATGACTTTTTTTATCATAGATTGTAATATATGGTGATGTCAACAAAGTTGCATGAATAATCTAAATATTCATCAATTTATTTTGCGGTCATATAGAAAGACAAAATTTAACGGACAATAATAGTTATTGTCCGTTAAATTTATCCTTTTTATTGTAAAAGCCATATTTTATATGGTAAAATTCCTTATTTTCTTAAAAACCTAACAATCATTGATTACTAGGAAACGAAAATTCAGTCTTATTTACGATATCCTTTGTATCGTTCCATCTCTCGGAAATGGTTTTCGTTTTTGTAAAGAAGCGGACGGTGTCGGGACCGAACATTTGGCCTTCTCCAAATCTAGAGTTTTTCCATCCTCCAAAGTTATGGTAGCCGACCGGGATTGGAATCGGAACATTTACTCCAACCATCCCCACTTCAATTTGTTCCGTAAATCTTCTTGCTGCTGCTCCATTTTCTGTGAAGATTGTTACTCCATTTCCATATTCATGATCATTAATTAGTTGAATTGCTTCATCTAAACTGTTAACACCGACGACAATTCGTGCTGGGCCGAACACTTCATCTTGATATATTTTCATTTCAGTCGTTACACCGGTTAAGAGCGTAGCTCCTAGATAATATCCTTTTTCTTTCTCGTTTATTTCCGGGTGGCGCCCATCCACACATAGTTGTGCACCTTCACTCAGACTTTCGTTAATATAACGAATCACAGTTTCTTTTGATTCTTGTGAAATGACGGCACCAAAATCGGCGTCCGCATCGTCATATGCCCCCACCTTTAGTTCTTCAACACGAGTTTTTAATTTTTCTACAAAGGCTTCTGCTGTTCCTTTACCAACTGGCATTGCCACTGAAATAGCCATACAGCGCTGGGAAGCGGAGCCATAGGCTGCACCGAGGAATGCAGTTACCGCTTGATCTAGATCGGCATCCGGCATGATTACCATATGATTCTTCCCACCGCCAAAAGCAGCCACCCGCTTATTATGACGAGTTCCCTCGTGGTATACATATTCCGCCACTCTCGTAGACCCTACAAATGAAATAGCATGTACTTTTGGATTAGCAAGAAGGGTATCCACTGCTTCCTTATCACCATTAATGACTGTCCATATACCATCAGGCAAACCTGCTTTTTTCCATAATTCCGAGATAAATAGCGCTGAATTTGGAACACGCTCAGACGGTTTTAAAATGACCGCATTACCACAAGCAACGGCCATCATCGTCATAGCAAGAGGGACCATGACTGGAAAATTAAACGGCGATATCGCTGCCACTACTCCTAAAGGCTGTTTGATAGAATACGAGTTAATCTTGCCGCCGACGTTTATGGAATATTCCCCCTTTAACAGGTGTGGGGCGTTTAACGCAAAATCAACAGCTTCAATGCCTCTTAACACTTCTCCTTTTGCATCTGAAATAGTTTTGCCGTTTTCTAAACCGATTATGTTCGCTAAACAGTCGGTTTTCTCAACTAATAGATTTCTAAAATTAAAGATGACCTCTACCCTTTTGGCAACAGAGGTATTTTTCCATGCAGGAAATGCTTTTTGTGCAATTTCCACCGCTTCATTTACCTCTTCTCTAGAGGCTAACGGACAAAGGGCTGTTACTTCACCAGTTGATGGATTATAAACCTTCCCAAAACGTTCGCTTTTTCCTGCTATCATCTCTCCGCCAATAAAATGAGTTAAAGTTTGAGTCGCTGTTTCTTGATTTGTAATAGTCATTTTCCTTCCTCCTTATGATTGTGTTACTGCTTTATGATTATTTAGTTCCTTTACCATTAAATAAACTGAAGACATATCCATAGGACCATATCCATTTTCTACTGCCTTTGTATAAAGCTCGATTAACTGATCACCTATTGGCAATGATCCGCCGCTTTCAAGAGCCATTTGTTTAGCGAGCTTTAAATCCTTTAATAATAGATTTGTAGAGAATCCACCTTCATAGTTATTGTGTGCCATAAAGCTTTTATAGTTTCTTTCATAAATCCTGCTTTGACCAAAGCTGACACTTAGAACATCATAGATCGTATCCGGGTTTACCCCTAATTGCTCTCCAAGGGCCACTCCCTCTGCAACAGCCTGTGTATAAAAACCAATCATTAAATTATTTAATAGTTTAATAACCGTTCCAACCCCTGGGCTTTCTCCTAAATGGAAAAGATTTTCCCCCAGAATATTCAATACCGGAAGAGATTCTTCATATACTCTTTTTTCGCCGCCAACCATGATCGTAAGAGTACCGTTTACAGCTCCGGAAACGCTTCCACTTACAGGCGCCCCAAGATAATCAATTCCTTTTTCACGGGCTTTCTCATATACCCTTTCATTCAACTGAGGCGATATCGTACTGAAATCAATAATTGTTAGGGAGGAATGACCATTTTCAATGATTCCATTTTCACTTAAGTAAACATTTTCAACTACTCGTGGTGTAGGAAGGCTAGTTAAAACTATATCCACCTGTTTAGCTAACATCTCGGCTGGAATTCCCGTTTTTCCTCCTGCCTGACGAAATTGCTCTTCAGCACCTGGATTTGTATCAACACCATAAACGCTATATCCCGAATTTACTAGATTGATTGCCATCGGAAGCCCCATATTACCTAATCCAATAAAGGCAATTGTTTTTATCTGCGACATCTTTTTCCCTCCATTTATTTAATAAAAGATTGTATATAAAATGACCGCGATTACTAAAGCAATCATCGGTAAAACCACACTTAGGATAAAAATTGGCTTATAGGACTGCTGGTGTGTTTCATTACATACCGCTCGAATTGTCGTCACCACATAACCGTTATGCGGCAATGAATCCAAACCGCCAGAAGCAAGTGATGAAATGCGGTGCATGGCCCCAGGGTCCAAACCTTGTGCATTGTAAAGCGGTGCAAGAATAGGGAGGGCAATCCCAAGGCCGCCAGAGGCCGAACCGGTAACTCCTGCAATAATCGTTACAGCGGCAGCTAAGCCTGCATATGCCATTCCCGGCATACTAACAAGAGAATCTACAATCGCCTGAAACGCCGGTGCCTCTTTTGCTACAGAACCAAAGCCAACTACGGCACAAATATTAGCAGTTGCAACAATAGCGTTTTCACTGCCTTTTCCAAAAATTGTCCCATAGTTACGAGAATACTTGTTCATCAAAACTAAGGCGGCGATAACCCCTAAAAATAAGGCAAATAATGCTGCACCTGTTGGGGACATAAACTTTGAAGCAATATTTAAAGTCGCCACGACGACAACTAAAGGCAATATCGCCAGGAAGATATTCGGTAAATTCTTTTTAACTTCGCCTGCCTCAATCGCTGCTGCTGTTTCTGCTAATGCTGAGCCTGCCGCGTGAGAGCCGGGCAGTTTAAATACTTCTCCATTTCTTACTGCCTTGGTTACCATATACTTCAACCAAAAGCCTCCGAGAACCATGATAAAGATACCGATTAAGTAACCAATTAAGCCCCCAGCTGTTGGCTGAGTATGGAAAAATTCCATTGGAATAAGGTTTTGAACCTCGGGTGACCCAGGTGACGTCATTGTAAACGAAATTGACCCAAACACGATGGCTCCAGGAATGAATCGATGCGGTAAATTTGCTACTCGAAATAGAGAAACAGCAATTGGATAAACAGAGAAGCCAACAATAGCAATACTGACTCCACCATAGGTCATCAGCGCACAGGCAGCAACAACAGCAAATACAGCTCGCTTTGCACCAATTTTATGCTTTACCCACTCTGCAATCGCGTCTGCAGCTTTTGTTTCCTCCATCACCTTTCCAAAGATAGCCCCCAACAAATACACGAGAAACCAAGAAGAAAAGTAACCAACAAATCCGCTCATATAACTCCCGGTAAGCGCTTTCTCCAAAGGCAAACCACTTGTTAAGGCAAGAACAACAGAGCATACCAACGCAGCGATAATAATATTCACTCCACGCATCGTAAAAATGATTAATAAAATAAGACCGGCAAAAAACCCAACAAAACTTGTTAGCATTAGGCACCCCCTATTATTTTCCTTGCTATATATCAATGCAAATATTGTGCCAACTTGTATTTATTCGGAAATATTGGATAGTTTAGAAAATTAAAATAAAAAACTGTATAAACAAATAGACAGTTTGTCTATCTGTTTATACAGTTTGTCTGCCCCTTATACAGTTGTCTATTAATTAGATATCCTTATTCTTAAATTCCTGTAATTTGTTATACAATGTTGCCCTGCATATTCCCAAGCGTTGTGCTGCCTTTGTCTTATTTCCATTTTCTTCACGTATAACACGAAGGTACAGCTCTTTTTCTTTCTTCATTTCTGCTTGTTTTATGTTTTCCAAAGGGCTGAGTTCCCTCATTTTATCGATGTCTGACAAGGACTCCTGTGTTTCCATCTGTGGAAGGGAGAGGTTCCATTCTAGGATATAACTCTTAAAATCATTATAATGAATAACAGGTCCATCGACTAATGCAATCAATCTTTCTAAAGCATTCACCAATTCCCTAATATTTCCCTTCCATTCATAATTCATCATGGCGGAAACAGTTTCTTTACTAATATCTTTTATGGGAATACGATGTTTTTGACAAATTGTCTTCATATAATGTCCAATTAATAGAGGAATGTCTTCTTTTCTTTCCCTTAATGGCGGAATATAAATTGGAATAACATTCAAACGGTAATAAAGATCCTCTCTAAATTTATTCTGTTTTACCATTTCTTGCAGCGGTCGATTTGTTGCCGCAATTAAGCGAAAATCAACGGATATCGGCTTTGTCCCGCCTACGGGTTCCACTTCTCGTTCTTGAAGTACCCTTAGTATTTTAGCCTGCATCTCCAAAGGCATATCTCCGATCTCATCTAAAAAAATCGTTCCTTTATGCGCTAAAAGAAATTTCCCTGGCTTTCCTTTTCTTCTCGATCCCGTAAAGGCTCCTTCTTCGTAGCCAAACAACTCAGATTCCAGCAGATGTTCTGGAATGGATGAACAGTTCACACTGATAAAAGGTCCCTCTTGGTAGCTGCTCATGGAATGAATTGCTTTAGTGAAAATTTCCTTTCCTACACCGCTTTCCCCCGTTATCAAAATGGTGGCTGGTGATTTTGCAGCTCGGCGTGCCAAATATTTTGAATGGATAATGCTTTTACTTTCCCCAATAATATGGTTAAAAGTAATCCGCTCATCCTTTGACTTTGGCTGTACAATATGTAGATGTTTTAGATCGTTTTTATTAAGTAGATCCTGAATTTTATCAAAAATACGATATAATTCTGAGACCCCGCGAAATACTAGAATCCCAATGCCACCGATAATTTTATTATTTTTCCAAATAGGAATACGATGAGCAACCACTTCTTGACCTTTTAAGAATTGCACTTGATTATGTTCCGGAATACCGGTTTGAAGAACAATATGTAATCGAGTACCTTCAATGACATTGATGATATGCTGCCCAATAGCCCATTCCCGATCAATTCCAAGATAACTGCAATACGCCTTGTTAATCATCTTCACATAACCATTTTCATCTACCACTACAATACCTTCATAGATATTATCATAGCTGATATGAAACCATTCTACGGTATTTTCAAGCTGTTTCAGTTTCTGGTAGGTTTGGGAGAAGCCCTCGAGCACATCGCTTTGGGTTAGCATCCCTATTAAAATATTTTCATGATTTACAACTGGAACGCTCGCCTTTTTCAATGGAGAAATGTCAGAAAGAATTTCATGAAAGCCAATCGGCTCCACCGTGCTGTCATAATATAATTCAACTGTTTCTTCTAGCGGAGTACCTTGGATAACAGCCTCCATTACCATAGCTGTTGATAATTCCCCTAAATAATGCCGATCATGGTCCACAACGGAAACTTCATTTAGTTTGGTTGTTATAAAAAATTCCGCCGCCTCCTTCAAGGTGGTGGAATAAAGTAAAGCATCAAAGTCAGTCTTCATCCTGCGGCCTATTTCCAGCTCTTCCTGTTGAAAAAGCTCATCATGGTCAACCAAATGATCTCTCACTATTTCCACTCCTACATATGAATAATAATCAGATTAGTATATTACTAATTTCGACACATGTTAGTCATATTCCTATATGTAGTGGTATTCCTGAAATTTAATATCCATTCACAAAATTGATGATTGTTGCCATTTCGTCATCTGTAAGGTTACGATTTTCGTATTTCTCATATTCATCTATTATTTTCTGTTTATTACCTTTATACGTTTCTGTATATTTTGCAATGGTTCTAAGCATAGTAACTTCCTGATTAAATTCCTCTTTTGAAATCGGCTTCCAATGGGAAAGGATGTATGTATCTGCATCAAATGCTTCTAGTCTATCTAGAAGCTGAAGTGTTTCGTTGATTGTATAGTTTTCTTTTTCGGAGAATATATCGGGATAAATGCAGTCTCCTAGAAATAGGATCTTCTCTTCTGGTATATACACAATGACGGAGTCAGCAGCGTGATCCCCTCCAACGTGCTGTACGATGCAGGTTACTCCTCCAAGGTCTATTTCCACTTGTTTTTCAAAGGTTACATCAGGCAAGACAATCTTGATATCTCGATGTTCAGTAAATTCCTTTTGAATCGCGTTCGCGCAAAATTCAATCTCTGTTCCTGCTTTTACTCTGGCATCTAATGCTGCATCTGACCACGAAAGAGGAAGCAATTTTTCCATTTCCTTTTTCGTTTTGTTAGAAGCAATCGATACTGTCTTAGTTAAAGCCGCAAGTCCAAAGATATGATCCCAATGCCAGTGAGTCAGTACAACGATATCAGGATTGGGGACTTGGCTTTTTGAAAGTTCTTCTAAAAAATATTTGGCGTGTTGTTCTGAGTTGCCGGCGTCAATCATTAATGTCTTATCATTACCAACAACCATTCCAAGTATGGGCCGGTCGGTTTCCGATACTGGCGTCATATACCAAAAGCGCCCTCCAATATTCTCAATTAATTGCATGGATGAATCCTCCTAATTATCATGCCTACTTAATAGCAAACATTATACATTCAGCTTTTACTGTTCAAACCATCATCTATTTTACCATTTTTAGGAGGTTTTTTACTTTTTCAAATAAGTAATAATAAATACTAAATGATTTAACTACAGGGAGATTTTTATATGAATATTGCCATTATGGGAGCAGGACTCTCAGGGTTAGCATGTGCCATTACACTTGAAAAAGCTGGAATACGACCTGCCATATTTGAAAAACGCAGCCAAGTGGGAGACAGGTTTGTGAACGGTGAAGCATTACTTTCGATATTTACTCATCCGGATCGGGATAATATTGCCACGTTTTCAGACCAATATGGGATTTATCTAAGTCCCACGTCACACATTCAAAGAATGGAACTCTTTTCAAAAAATAAAAAGGCAGTCATAGAAGGCCATCTTGGGTTCTCAAACATTCGAGGAAGAGAACAGGATTCTTTTGAAGCTCAACTAGAGCGTCAAACCAAATCAACCATTAAGTTTCACTCAGAAGAAACGTATGAGCAATTGCTAAGCGATTATACTCATGTCGTCCTTGCTGCAGGTGATGGTGCTTATTCAAAAAGCATGAAAAACTTTAGAGAAGATTTTACGGTATCTATAAAAGGAGTCACAATTAGCGGGAAATTTGATAGGTATACAGTTATGTCTTGGTTAGATTATGACCTTGCTCCTTTTGGATACGGATTTCTAATCCCCTACTCCGAAAAAGAAGCGAATCTCTCTATCGCCATTCCTGATATTCCTAAAAATGCCCATGTTCACATTTCTGATTTGTGGGACGTCTTTTACCAAAAGGTTCGTTCTCAGCTTGTTCAAAATTTGCCCATAACCGATCAGTTTCAAATTACTCAATATCCTATTGGAATTTGTAACTCCCCACGCATTGGAAATACGTATTTTGTAGGGAATTGTTATGGAAGTATGATGCCTTTCATGGGATTTGGACAATATGCAGCTATTTTGAGTGGAGTGTATGCTGCCTATGATCTTTGCGGTATGGGGAATTATGAAGAGCTAATGAAGCCGCTTCGCCAAAGTTATGAAAATTCTCTCGTTTTACGAAAAGCAATGGAGCAATTATCCAATGAAGGATTAGATCGAATTATCCATTCCCTTCAAGGAGATTGGGCTGATAAATTGTTTCAATCCCATAGGATTAATCCATTAAAAATTGCGAGTTATTTACTCCGGCCCTATATAAAGTTGAAAAACGAGTAATTTCATAATGATAAATACGGATTCATCCCTCTTACGTTTCTTAAGTCGACTTCCTTTTGACAGGTTTTTTCTATAACTGAGATGTCAACATGGTATCTTTCAGTATTTTGTGTTCAAACGCTGGATAAAGATGTAGGGAATTTATTTTCTTGCCCGGATGAAAGGCGGCTTTCTTTTTCACATAGGCGGCTTCTATGGGACAAGTTTCTTTGATTTTAGCGCTGCTTTGTCCCATAGGCGGCTTCTATGGGACAGTTTCTTTGATTTGTCCGCTCGTTTTGTCCCATAGGCAGTTTCTATGGGACAGTTTCTTTGATTTGGCCGCTCGTTTTGTCCCATAGGCCGTTGCTATGGGACGTTTCTTTGATTTATCCGCTCGTCTTGTCCCATAGGCCGTTGCTATGGAACAGTTTCTTTGGTTTGTCCGCTCGTTTTGTCCCATAGGCCGTTGCTATGGGACAGTTTCTTTGGTTTGTCCGCTCGTTTTGTCCCATAGGCCGTTGCTATGGGACAGTTTTTTGATTTCACAACTAAATTTTGGCCTTCATCACACCCATGAAAACCATTTTTCTTGGGGCACAACCCAGTTTTGGTCTTCATTACACCTTTGAAGACCATTTTTCTTGGGGCACAACCAAATTTTGGCCTTCATCACACAAATGAAGACCATTTTTCTTGGGGCACAACCAAGTTTTGGTCTTCATCACACCCATGAAGACCATTTTTCTTGGGGCACAACCCAGTTTTGGTCTTCATCACACCTATGAAGACCATTTTTCTTGTTTAACCACTAAGTTTTGGCCTTCATATCTCTAATGATTTCCCACTTTTACCGTTTTTCAAGACGGGCATTTTCTAAAGCTTTTACATCAATTTTCTTCATCTTGAAGAGCGCTTCCATCACTCTTAGGTTTTCCTCTCGTGAACCTTTATACATAACCTCATTCATGTTATCCGGCGCAATCTGCCATGAAAATCCGAATTGATCCTTTACCCAGCCGCATTGTTCTGCGTCAGGCTTGGCAGAAAGCTTGTCCCAAAAGTAATCAATCTCCTTCTGGTCCTTACAGTTTACAATTAATGAAAATGCTTCATTAAAATTGAAGTCTACATCATATGCATTGTCCATGGCTGAAAGGTGCATGCCACAAAGTTTGAAATCAGCATAATTCACCTTTGCTTTTGATGAAATAGCTTCTCCTGCTCCATATCGGCTGATAAATCCCATTTCTGAATCCTTAAATATGTCTTTGTAGTAATTTACCGCTTCTTCAGCCTTCCCACATGATTCTCCCGAGAAAAGCAAGTTTGGTGTAATTTTTTGGACAGTTTGAGCATTATCTGTTAGCATTAGCTGCCATGACAAACCAAATCGATCCTGTACCCAGCCATACCATTTACTGAAAGGATATTCCCCTAATGGCATTATTTCAGTACCGCCTTCTAGCAAGGCTTTCCATTTGGTATTCACTTCTTCGACAGATTCACAAGCAACCATCAAGGATGCAGATGGGTTAAAGTTAAAGTAAGGACCTGCACTTATTGCCATGAATTCTAGTCCAGCCAATTTAAAGCTGACCAATTCGGAATCTCCAGAAGGAGTGTTTTCAATAACTGTTTCATTTAATAGTGTTGAGTTCTCAAATAAGCTGATATAAAACAATGCGGCTTCTTTCGCTTCTTTGTCATACCATAAATGCGGAACTATTTTTTGCATAAGAACCTCCTAAAATCTTTACTACTTCTTCCTGATATTAATATACTCGAGAATCCAAATAAATCCAATTATAGCGCAAGGTGTCAGGAACCAATTCGGCACTTTCATGATTTATTAAAATTAACGCTCCAAGCTAGCCATTTATCAATTCCCCTGATCCATGAACTGTTTTTTAAAAAAATTAATAGTTTATTAACAATTCTTTACACTCCCTTAATTAACATAATAAAGGTAGTTACCTATAATCATAGTTAAGAAACTCAAAAGGGGGAAAAAAATAGCAGTTAGATTTGCCTTTTATGCAGCTGCAATACTTAATAACAGCTTTTTAATTACAGCTAACAAAAGAAAAGAAAACAGAAGCCATATATGAGGAGGAATTTTAAATGCTTCAAAATATTGGGGTTCCGGGTTTAATCCTTATTCTTGTAATCGCCTTAATCATTTTCGGTCCTTCGAAATTACCGGAATTAGGAAGAGCCGTAGGCTCAACATTAAAGGAATTCAAAAAATCAACAAGAGATTTAGTTTCCGATGAAGAGCCGGCAAAAACACAACCTAAAAAAGAAGAAAAAGCTATTTAATTCGTATCATTTTTAGGAAGATGTAAGAGGCTTGCATCTTCTTTTTTATAAGGAGGGAAGCCCCATGAAAAACCATGATATGGACCTGATTGGTCATTTTGAAGAATTACGCAAACGTCTCATTCTCATATTAGGAACCTTTATCCTGCTCTTCATTTTGTCCTTTATCTATGTACAAGACATTTATCACTGGCTAGTAAAGGATTTACAGGTGAAGCTGGCCATATTAGGACCGAGCGATATTTTATGGGTCTATATGATCCTAGCAAGTGTTGCCGCTATTGCAGGAACTATCCCAATGGCCGCCTATCAAACTTGGCTGTTTGTCCGTCCAGGATTGAAAGAATCGGAACGTAGAGTAACACTGGCATATATCCCAGCACTATTCATTTTATTTATAATCGGGATTTGTTTCGGTTATTTTGTCATTTTTCCTACGGTATTTCAATTTCTCCTATCTATGTCGGAGGATATGTTTATGGCCTTTTTTACAACAGAAAAGTACTTTACGTTTTTAATTCATATGACGCTGCCATTTGGATTTTTATTCGAGCTTCCTGTGATCATCATGTTCCTAACAAGTGTCGGAGTACTGAACCCGTATCGATTACAAAAAATTCGAAAATACGCTTATTTTGTCCTAATTTTAATTGCAATTTTCATCACCCCACCGGATTTTCTATCAGACATATTGGTAGTCATCCCTTTGATTTTCCTATATGAATGCAGCGTCGGATTATCAAAGATCGTTTATCGGCGAAAACAACAATTGAATCTAGCTGCGTAAAAATTAACAAAAGTCTTAGTCAATTTGCTAAGACTTCTTTTTATGAAACAATCAATTATCTTTACCTTAAGAGCAAACAATCAAATAAAACAAAAGTCTAAAAGAAAAGATGTAAACCAGACACCAGCGGTTTACATCCTTTTATAGATTCGTATAAAGTTTATATCTTCACTCCGTGGCGCTCAAATGCAGCCGCCTCTAAAACGGACATACCTTGTTCCTCGGCAGCCTTAGCCATTTTATCCGAAACTTGTGGTGCAAGATTCTCAGGAGCAGCATAGGACATTTCCCTTGCTCGCGCAGAGTTTCTTCGTTGGAACGGTCCCCAAACGGCAAAGGTTTGGCCTGGTTCTTGAATATTGACAAATAGCGTGTTTCCATCAGGCGAGAATGTCGGTCCTGCCAGTTCAGATCCACTTTGACGGTTGGCGGCAAAAGGATAGACTTTGCCTTCAGGGGTAATTCCCATAAGTCGATCTTGGCCTGAACCATCTTCTGCAAACCAAAGGTCACCCCATGGAGTCATACAGATATTATCTGGATATTCCATTTCTCGTGCATCATTCCCCTCATAGAAAAGCTCTAATGTATTAGTGTGAGGAATATAACGGTATACGCGTCCAAGCTTTTTCTCACCGGCGGAGGTGTCGTCGAACCAGAATACTCCCTCTTGGAAGAACGCCCCCTCTAGTCTACTGAACTCAATGCAACCTTGTGCCTTGGCATCTTCGCGACACAAATGAGGATCTAGTTCCTTCCAAACAATCTCAAATTTTTGTCCTGTTTTAAAGGTGCTTGCTGCTGGACGTTGTACCGCTTCAATAGCCGCTGCATAAAGCTTTCCGCCTTTTTGTAACGCACCCGGCTTTTGGTTGGTGTCATTTGGAATAAAACGGTAAAAGTAACTTGGGCTTGCATCCTCAGTTAAATATACATATCCTGTCGCTGGGTCAATCGCGCAGGCCTCATGGGAAAAGCGCCCCATTTCCTTGATTGGAGTTCTGGACATTTCGTTCTCCGGCTGTGTTGGATCCACTTCGAACACATATCCGTGTGTCGCGGAACGTGTTTCTTCACAAGTCAGCCAAGTCCCCCAAGGTGTCGCACCACCAGCACAATTTCGGATTGTACCTGAAGAGGTTACATATTCTTTGATGACTTCTCGATTTGGACCTACAACTAGAGCTGTTGTACCACCTTGAGCTGCCGCATCATAAGGATTGCTTCCAAGTGCTGCGCCTGCCCCCAATTCATGGTTACGTACAAGAATGGTTGTATTGTTAGGTCCCTCGAAAGCTGCCATCCCATCAAAGGCTCCCGGGATTTTTGCCCCGTTTGACATCTGATTGCCCTCTACGGAGATAATTTTGTAACGGAATCCTTTTGGAAGATCAAGAATTCCATTCGGGTCTGGAACCAAAGGACCATACTCACCAAAACCGCTGGTCGGATTACTAGTAGTATCCGCAAATGCTTTTGAACCGACTGCTAACACTCCAGTTGTTCCAAGCGTAAGTGCAAGTGTGCTCATTCCACCTGCTTTTAAGAAATCCCGTCTATTCATGCCATTTTTACTTTCCATAATGTAAATCTTCCTCCTCTTAATGCTTTTCCTATCTATTGATAGTTTAACTGGCAAACATTAAGGATTAATGGAAATTCTGTATGGATTAGGTAAATAAGTTTAAAGAATTGTAAAAATACTTTAAATAAAAAAATAATAGTGGCCATTGGTATTTGCTTCTTCAGCAATTTCTACAAGATTTCTATATTGTGTACTTTTATCTTTCCTTAACAACAACTTCATAGTGTCTTAATATGTATAGTTTACAATAGCATTGTATCAATCATTTCTCCTAAAGGAAGGGATTTCAATGTTTTTAAAAAATTTAGCGATGAAAAAACTTGTTACAATTGTCTATGATAAAAATGGCATCGTACAAACCATGAAAGGACGCGTCTATTGCCTTAACTTGCGCGAACAGATCCTTTCACTGAAAGATGAACAACAAAAGATATCTTCTATCAGTTTATCCAGTATTAGAGAAGTTTACTAACTTTCTAATACTGTTTTTTTATGGAATCGCAGAATTAAATCTAACATCAAAACCGTTCAGCATTAGCGGAACGGTCAACATTTATTGTTAGGCTCTATTTTTTTAAAAAAAGATTATTGTTTTTTTTGATTCGCCGATAAATATCCGGGAATCGCCGATAAATAGCCAGATTCGCCGATATCCTTCTAAAATCCGCAGATAAACACCCGGAGCCGCCGATACCCTTTAAAAATTCACCAGTAAATGCCTTCAGCTACCTCTTTCTCTTCAGCCTTTCGACAATGAGAGCACCTTGCTCATAATATTTTACGATTTGTTCAACCAATTTTTCTTTGCTCTCAGTCAAGGACTGCAGATCCAACTCGAGTTCCAGGCTATTAAACATATGTTCACCATTTGGTTTGGAGTATTCATACGCTGTTTGCAAACCGACTAATTCATCCCAGTCCAATGCATGAACTTCCGTCGTTACCTGCTGGTATTCATCCTCAAGCAGATGGAAGCCGACAGTATAGGTAAGCGGCCATGAACCGTAATTGAGCAATGTCCCTATATGTACTCGAGGTTGGTCATGACCTGCAAAGGACATGGCCACCCAGCCAATAATAGGGGCCTCACCATATTCTTTCTCAAACTTTGCAATCACATCCGGCAACCGTGCTAACTGATACTTATAGCTAACTCCCTCATATCGTGAAGAAAGTCTTAGTTTCGCCTCTTCCCCTACCGAAACAAACAATTCTTTAGCAAAGCTCTGAAATTCCTTAATGGACTCCACATGGGATTGGATCTGTTCCACATTAACTGTTTGCACTAAGGTCATAAAAATAACTCCCCGTATTAATTTTTTTATTAAAATCGGAATTTCCTTTATAAGAAATTTAAAAAAATCGCAAATCTTTAAGTTTAAAAGATTTGCGATTTTTTTGATCAATTATGTTAAATGCCGGCTATTAATCTTCCGTACTTTCTTCACTAATAACAGCTTCAATATCAATTTCCATTAACATTTCTGGCATCGCAAAGCCACTGACAATTAAACCAGTGCTGCAAGGATAGACATCTTTAAAGTGTTTAGCCAAGACCGGATAAACCTTACTGCGGTCTTCTCTTTTAAGTATATAAACTGTCATTTTACAAATATCTTTAACGGAGCCGCCAGCTTCTTCAAGCAGCTGCTTCACACACTTACATGCTTGCTCTGTTTGTGCTGCAACATCCCCGATTCCATGGAAGTTGCCTTCTAAATCAAAACCTGTTTGGCCTCTTAAAAAGATACGGTTTCCAGCACGTACGGCCATGCTCAATTCGTTTTTAATATGATGCTCGGGCTTTCCTAGATTGGAAGGATAATATTGATCCGTCTTGAATTTTCTAATTCTCTTAATTGGTGGTCCCTTTTTAATATCTTCTTGTACTGTCATCGTAATTGAATCCTCCTATATCCTTTTTTTAGCCAATTAAGGAATATATCCTTAATTGTTCCCTAAATAAAATATACTACCGACCTTCTAAAAAGTCAATATAGTTCTAACACTTTTAATTTTCAGAAAACAAAAGATGCTCGAATGCATAAGAATTCTATAAATCCATCATTGCAATCGGCATCTTTTTTAATTCCCTGCGTTTATTTCACCACTTTAAGTGGTTGGTCAACAAATTCATCCATCTCTTGAGCCTGCTTACTGTTTTTTGATCGGATCATATAAGCCACTAGAATGGCCCCGAAGCTTACCAGGCTAAGATAGACTTGCGATCGTGTCCCTGGTATCCATATCATCGCTGCAATCACTCCGAACATCCAGAGGATCGTTACGTAAGAGAGGTAAGGAAAGAGCCACATTTTTAGCTTTAATTTCTCAGGTGATTCCTTTTCCAGTCGGCGCCGTAAACGAACTTGAGCAAAAGCGAGGATTAAATAGTAGAATAGCATGGTTGCTCCTGCTGAATTAATCAAAAACAGAAAAACTGTTTCAGGAAAAAAGTAGTTTAAAACAACACCTACGTAACCAAAGGCTGTCCCTGCCAATATTGCCCTTACCGGAACGCCTCTCTTATTAAGTTTTACGAGAAATTTAGGTGCGTCTCCTTGCTTTGTTAATGTAAACAAGCTTCTAGAGGTAATGTACAAACAAGAATTAAGCGAGCTGAGTACGGCTGTAAGAACAACAACTTCCATTATGAAAGGGGCGAAAGGAAGACCTAATTGTTTAAGTGCAATAGCAAACGGACTTTGAATGGCAACTCCGGCAAATTCAAAATTCCAAGGAACAATGGCTACAATAATGAAGACAGAGACAACATAAAAGAGAAAGATGCGATACATCACTTGATTAGTGGCTTTTGCTGCATATTTAGCAGGCTGGTCAGACTCAGCAGCCGCAATGGTAGCAATTTCTGCGCCGCCCATCGAGAAAAGCACGGTAACGCTTCCAATTAGAGCCGCAACCATTCCATTTGGAAAAAATCCGCCAGTTGAATATAGATTTGAAAAACCAGGAGATGCTTCTCCAGGCCAAAAGCCTAAAAGATAAATAGCCCCAAATGCAATAAAGAAGATGATGGCAAATATTTTGATTGAAGCGAACCAAAATTCAGTTTCGGCGAAGGACTTTACAGAATACAGGTTAGTTAAAGTAAGTATCACTAATAATACCAGGCATAAAACCCAAGGAGGTATATTCGGAAAATAATTTACTAGAATACCAGCTCCTGCAACTGCCTCGATTGCCGCAACGATCACCCACATATACCAATACAGCCAGCCAACACTAAAACCAGCCCAGTTGCCTAAACCCGCACGAGCATATTCAGAGATAGAACCTGCTGTCGGATGCGCTACTGCCATTTCACCAATCATACGCATAACCAAAAACATGAGTGTACCAGACAAAATATAACTAATCACTGCTGCTGGTCCGGTTGAATTAATAACGGCTCCACTTCCTACGAAAAGCCCAGCGCCTATAATCCCGCCTAGCGCGATCATAGTTACGTGCCGATTTTTCAGTGTGTTTTGCAATTGCCCCTCTGAAGAGGGTTCTTGCTGCCTATGAGTGTTCCCCATATTTCCACCTTCTTTATATTGTTTTATATGTAAAATAAATGGAATATATCCTTAAATATTCCTTAAAAGAATGATACAGTCCGAGAAAAAAATTGTCAATTGTATTTTTAGAACATTTTAAATAATTTTACTATTATAGTTGTTTAGCAATTTGATTAATCACTAAATAAAAACAGGGTGCCGGTTTCTTGAAAACGAAAGCACCCTTTATCGAAAATGGATACAGATACTATGTTTCTTGATTTCCTTGATAGACTAGTGGTTTTTGAGACAATTCTCGATCAATATTGATGATTCCCTGCAGAATTAAGTTCCCGGCCTTTTCAATATCTTCAGGCAGACTTAATTCTTCAGGACAATGGCTTTTTCCATCAATGCTCTTTACGAACACCATGGCAGACTTTGTGATCTTAGCCATATGTGCCGCATCATGGACCGCCATGCTTGGTAATATCATATAAGGTTCTCTCATCTGCTTAGCTGTCTTTTGTAAAAGATGGACAATCTCCTTATCCAGCATAACTGGTTTTTGATCCAGGAAGGTTTGCTGCTCTACCTTTACCTGTCTTCTCCCAGCGATTTCATTCCAAGCCTTTTGAACAGCGGCTATGGTCTGTTGAATTTTCTCCTCTGTTTCGCCCCTGACTTCAAAGATAAAATCGACCTGCCCCGGAACAATATTAGCAGCGTTCGGTGAAACATTTAATTTACCGACTGTTCCTACCACACCGCTATTAGACTGCTTGCATTGACGCTCCACTGCCAGGACCATTTCCGCTGCTGCTGTTAAGGCATCCTGCCTGTGTTCCATCATAGTGGTACCCGAGTGATTCGACTGCCCGATTACCCGCACGTTGCTGCGGTAAGCACCTACAACCTTGTCGATCACTGCAACGGCAATATCCGCACTTTCTAAGCGCTGCCCCTGCTCAATGTGCAATTCAATAAACGCACGTTTCTTTTTCCACATTTCCTGCATCAAAGGAAAATGCTCCAAGCCCCCGCCCGCCTTTGTTAATTCCGCATTTAGGCTTCTTCCTGTGGAATCACATGCATGCTCCAGCATGCCGGCAGTTAACCGGCCGACAAACGACCGGCTGCCAAATGTAGATAAATTGAAATCATTCGACTCTTCTGCTGTAAAGGAAACAATTTCTAGATCATGATCAAGTGTTACATTATGTTCAAGGAGTGTTTTAATAATTTCTTTTGCCATCAAAGTACCTAGCGGGCCATCGAATTTGCCGCCATTTGGAACGGAATCCAAATGAGACCCAATGACAAGGCTTCCTTCTCTTTTCCCCGTCCCTTTGAGCCTTCCCCAAATATTAGCTGCCCCATCAATCGTAACCTCTAAACCCATGGCTTCTATTTCTTTAATAAAGCGCTCCCGTACTTCATAATCAGCAGGGGAAAAACTTGGTCTTGTGACCCCCCCATGAGCGCTTTTTCCATAATCGGCATAGGCTTCAATGTCTGCCATTAATCGTTGAATGTTTACTTGCATGATGAATGTTCACCTCAAATCGCCTTAAATATGTAGAGTCCTATAAAACCTGCTGTTTATTCGTCTCCTTTGACTCCATAAGCAGGCGCTAGTTCCGGTTCGATCGCTCTCGTTTTATAATCGTTTGCCTGCGGGCCGTAAATTTCCCATAATTTTTTCAAATCCCCAAGTGGATTATCACTGTAATCCACACGCAAATCCACAAACGCAAAGGATACGTCTGGATGATAGACTAATAAACCAATGGAACGTTCTTGGTCGAGTTCTCCACCCATGTTAAAACCACACTCGATGGCCGCAATCAAGCGTTCAGGCAATGATAGATCGCTTAGTTCAAGGAAACGCTGCCCCATCGCTGTTGGAATGGCAGGATCACTTAACAGGTTGCCGATGCTTGCTACATCTTGAGCGTAAAATTCGCCATTTGTACCGAGCGCTCTTTCTCCTGTAAACACACTTGATCTGCCATCTCTATCGACAACAGCCAGCTGTCTGAATTCTGGATAATCAGAAGCTGCTTTCATTGTCCGAATAGCTGATTCTGCATCATACCCTTGCTCCAATGTACCAATTCCAATATCCGCAAGGCGTGGATCGGTTACGTTCTGAGTAAGAATTGCTCCTACATCAGATTTAACCCAAGGACATCTTGCTCCAACTGAAGGACTGCTGGAAGTAACGATTGCTCCTAGAGCCCCTGTTTTAGCACAGCGGCCTGCTACTGAAAATGTCATTTGAAATTTCCTCCTTAGAATAAATAAGGAGCGACAATCATAATGGCTGCTGCTCCTGTCATTAAATTTTTTTCTTATACCTTTAAAGTAAAGGAACCTGCTGCTACGAAGGAAGTAAAATATTCCTCTCCCAGTAGTCTTTGGGCTTGGGTGTAGTTGCCTTCCTTTAACAGCTGCCGTATCCGTGTTGAAGATATCATATCACCATGTTCGCAGGTTAATGGCTCTACCACTTCTACTGTAAAATAACGTCGTAACACTTCGATTGTGCCTTTACGATTTTTTCCAAATAGGAAGTTTGGACCTTCCCAAATTTCAACGGGATTCATTTCTTGTAGTTCGGCAATGAAATCCGGCACTTCCTGTTTCATAAACGCTTCATTAAATGGACCGACAATCACATGGTCAGCTCCAATCATTTTAAGACGCTGCAGCTTTTCTTCCACAGACATTAACAGCCTGCAGCCTGTAAAGAATATTTTCGGGGGAGGATCAAAGGTATATACTACAAAAGGAACTCCAAGCTTTTCGGCTCGTTCTTTTGCTTTTAATAATAATGCCTGATGACCCCTATGAATACCGTCGAGAGCACCGATCGTAAGAACAGATGCAGAAAGCTTTAAAGTACCTGGTATATGAATTTCCAATGAAACCTTCCCCTTTCTATTTTAAAAAATTACACAGTTACTGCTGATTTTTTTGGTTGCAGATCTGCCGCTTTACGAACTAATTCGCGCTGCTTTTCGGCATCAAAATTATTAAAGACAGCCATTTGCTGCGCGAATGGAGGGCTCTGCGCAAACAATTCAAAGGTTGTAAGATGTCCTGCATAGGAAGAGTTTAAAAGATCTCTTGCAAAGTATAATAATTTTCCTCGCTCTTCAGGAGTCCACTGACCTACAGAATAGTACTTATCCATATATTGTTGAATCGCCGGATCAGCCATTGTATCAGAGTCTGGTGAAACCGCTAATTGGCCGCCAACAAGTTCTCTTGTTAAATGAGCCATTGCCGGGAAGTTTTCTAGCGCGAATACACGGCCAGTATAAAGCAGCGATTGATTTGGCATCATTAAACCGCTGGCACTTACTTCTGCTTCCGCAACAGCTGCTGTTAAATGCGCATTAATTCCTTCTCTATAGTTGATTAGCTGTGAAATTTTCTCCTTTACTGCCTGAAGCTGTGTAAGACCGGTCTGCTCAACATTCAATAAAGCTGTTCCAAGTAAATAATCCGCTCTGCGCAATAGTCTAAGCGTATAGTTGAAAGCAGAATAGCGGTGTACTGTCGCACGAATATAGGCCGCAGATTCTAATGAACGATGGAATAACACGTTTTCCCATGGAATTAACACATTGTCAAAAACAAGCAACGTATCAATCTCCTGGAATTTTGTTGAAATTGGATAATCCGTTTTATTGTTTGTTGTACCTAGAGAGCTGCGGCAAATGTGCTTTAATCCTGGCGCTCCCATATCTGCGATGAATCCGCAGGCAAACGGCGCCATGCTGTCAGCTCCAGCTGCCCAGTCTAAAATAGTCGGTTTTACGAAGGCTTGGTTCGCATAGGCTGCAGCGGTTTCAAACTTAGCACCTGTCACCACAATCCCTTTATCATTTTCCTCGACAACATGAAGCAATGTTCCGCCATCTTTGCCGCTGAATAATTTGCTGCGGTCACCTTTTGGATCTGTGTTCGCGGAAACGTGGAAAATGTCTTCTCTTGCAATCCGATCAATATGATAATCAATATTTCTAGCATAGGTAGGATCAATTTCATTTAATCGATCCTTCGCATCGTATAGCGACCACATTTCACCGATTGTTTCATCACCCACTCGGTACACAACACCGCCAAGATCATCTAGTACCGTTTCTACGTGAGTCCGGATAGCTTTTAAATCTTCTTTCGTTGTTGGCGGTTTATAAGCGCGGGAAACAACTTCACCATCATCCAACGTGGTTGTTAATATATCCTTATATTGTGGTTCAAAAGCCATGTCATACATTCTTGATTTCACATCGATAATTGGTTTAAATGCGGGATGCTCCGTAATATTTGTGACTCTTTCTCCGTCGATATAAACTTCGCGTCCGTCATTCAATGATTCACGATATTCCTTACCTGTCCTTAATGCCATAACTGCTTCCTCCTTTTAAACTTTTATTCTTTATTTTTATCGAAATGGCTTAAACTGGCTGTTGATTTCCACACCAGGCACTTCGCTTTCCGCGGGCGGTCCGTGGAGCATTCCGCAGGAGTCTTCCGCCTTCCGCTCCAATCAACAGGGGGATAAAATCAACAAAGTCCTTTAATACAACCTATCGAAAAGGCTTTCAAAAATAGCTTTCTATCAATTACCGTGAAATCTGCTTAAACTGGCCAAATTTCCCTCTGAAATACACTAAAGGGTCGTTTTCTGCTGCGTCAGCCTTTTGAACCTCCGCAAGAAATACAGAATGAGTGCCGCCTGTTACTTCTTCCACGACGCGGCATTCAATTTGAGCAAGAGTGTCGTTCAATACTGGGTTGCCAAGCTCACCATAAGACATATTGACATCCTTGAACTTATCCGTATTCGCTCTAGCAAACTGCAGCGCAAGGTCACTCTGGCCATCGGCAAGGATATTTACCGTAAATGAACCTGCTTTTGAAATTGCATGACACGTACCAGTACTCTTATTGGCACAAACTAGAAGCATAGGGGGATCAAGAGAAACAGAACTCACTGCACTGGCAGTTATGCCATAATCCACTTCATTTTCTCTAACCGTTATTATGGATACTCCGCTGGCGAAATGGCCAATTACATTTCTGAATTCCTCGGAACTCACTGCTTGATTAGGTTTGTTTTCTTGAGAAGACACGTTACTCATCTCATTTTCCTCCTTTTCCAATAAGGGAATTATTCTCTATATATTCCTTAATTAAAACTATACAAACTTCTTTTTAAAAAGTCAACAAATTTTCTAAAAATTCTATTTTGTTAGAAAAGATTAAAAACGGTAATAAAGACCTCGTCATTAACGAACTGATCAAAAAACGGCTGTCTCAACCAAAGAGGAACCTGGTTAAGACGGCCGCTTAATCAAAATATCTTATACTTAACACCATCATTCTGAATTCAATTGAATACTAGCTAAAAAATCTAAGCCCACTCGGTATATTTTCCGCGGTCTCCCTCTGGTAGTAGGAGCTTCTTCTCCTACCTCTTCCGCAATCCCAACCTTTGTTAAATCCGTAAGAATCCGCCGGGCATTTCTTTGTGTCATTTTTAACCATTCTGCTATTTCCGAAGCTGTTACCGTGTTCTTGCCTAATCTTTTTTGCACAGACATGATTTTATTAAACGTAGTAATCGAGACTCCGCTTTCCTTCAGCTTCTCCCCCATCTCTTTGTTTTCATTTCTAAACCCATAAGAGATGCTTTCTTTTTCGGTTAATGGGCCTTTTACTACCCCATTATTTTCTACCGAAAAAGCACAGTATGTACCATGATTTTGTGCATGATGTAAAGCTAGACGCGCATTTTCCTCTGCGGCTAAAGAAGTATCCCCATATCCGATTCCAATATTGGAAGGTAAATCCGTAATTAGAGCCAGCTTTTCTAAAAGATGAATACTTTGTTCCCCATCTTCCTGTAAAGAGCCTCTTGTAGAAAAAATCATATATGTTCCGATCCCTAATGAGATAAACGATCCAGATATTGATTCACAGAAAGATAATATAGCCGATTGCAGCTCTAAATTTAACCGATGCAGGTCATACGACAAAACATGCGGGCTTTCAATTTTTTCTGTACTTTCCGTTTTGATTAACATAACAGCAATCTGCGAATATTTTAAATGCACCGTCTGCCAATACTGGAGTGCCGCATCTATGGTCAATCTAATATTGGCACGTGTTGGAGTAATTCGGTAAACAGGCACTCCCTTAGCACGAAGCTTTTCATACACATCACTTAAGCAGGTGATACAAACAGAAACTTTACCTTTTTTAAATAGGTTTAAATGATAATCATGGATCTCTTGAATTGGCGTAAATCCTAAATATTTATACCAGTGAATGTGTTCTGATGAAATCTTCAAATCTCCATATGTCTCAAAAATATCATGTTCTTCAAGCAAATCAATGCTTGCTTTATTTATATCCAATTTATCTTTATAACTAATTTGCATTAATGCTTTCATTAAACTGGAATCATTTAGGATAAGATAAAAAAATGGCTGCTTTGATGTGCTTTTTTTTGCCAATGTATAAGGTGTCATACCCGAAAAAATCCAAAGGTCCACTAGATCTTGATTTTCTTCCACAATATTTGTTGTTTCTTCTGCGTGCTGATAGATAAACGGAAAAAGTTCTATTTGATCCTTATAATCGTTTGCCACTTCACTCATTTTCTGTACAGAATCCTTTGGACCTACAATACCGACTCTTGTTCTCAACTACACCCCTCCAACTAACTAAGATCCCCTTACCTAGAAATGAAACTTACCATTTATATTTGTAATACAGTTTATTAACGTTTTAACGGCAATTGGCATTACTTTTTCATCAATGTCGAATTTCTCATTATGATGGCCGGCAGCAAGCGGTGTTCCAAAAACCACATAAGCTGCTTGGCCTCCCTTTTCCTGTACACGGGACATCATATAGGTTGCATCCTCCGAGCCGCCTGATTGAAAAACTCCTTTAATCGTATGTATTTCCGTTACAGACCGTGCTTGATTGCGAAGAAAAGACAACAGTTCTGTGCTTGGCTTAACAGTCTTAGCTTCACCTGTCAATTTTATACTAGAGGTAACATCGTACATATCACTTGCGGATTGAATGATGGTAAACGCTCGTTTGCACATATATTCATTTACCTCCGTCGTTTCCCCGCGAGTCTCCACTTTAAGAAAAGCCTTATTGGGTATAATGTTCCTCCCGCTTCCAGCCTGAAAGACACCAACATTAATACGGGAGCTTCCCTGACTGTGAGAGGATATAGCGTGCATATTTAACGTTGCCGTTGCTGCAGCAAGGAGGGCATTATTTCCTTCTTCGGGATTAGCACCCGCGTGAGCGGCTTTCCCTGTGAAGGTCACATCAAATTTTGTCGTTGCCAAAAAACCAAGGTCGCTGCAAATAAACTCGCCAAGCTCAGCGCCAAGCCCAATATGCATGGCAATAAAGATGTCAACATCATCGACAACCCCAGCATTGACCATCGACTTAGCCCCGCGCACCCCTTCTTCTGAAGGTTGAAAAATGAGTTTATAACAGCCGTTTAGTTGATCTTTCATGTTAGACAAGACGGATGCAGCCCCAAGGCCAATAGCTGTATGAGCATCATGCCCGCATGCGTGCATCATGTTTTCATTTAAAGAGAAGAATCCTTCTTGCAATGGCCGATGGCTACCATCTGATGATTCTTGAATGTCTAATGCATCCATGTCGAAACGTAACCCGATTGTTGGTCCAGGCCGGCCTGTGTTTAAAACACCAACCACTCCCGTAAAGCCTCCAGCCATTTGGTCAATCCATTCCTGGTGCCCGCCCTGGCTTAAGGCTCTTTGCTTATGCTGTTCTAAGGCCGCTTCGTCTGGAACGCCCATCCGTGACTGCTCATCGACAACTTCCCGTCCCACGCTGACATCGTAACCCCAAGAAGAGAGCTTAGATGCCACAATAGAAGCCGTACGGAATTCAACCCATCCAGACTCTGCATATGTATGAAAGTCCCGACGCCATTCGATTAGCGATTGACTAATTTCTTCTGTCAACTCTGAAATCTGATTCATCATGTTTATTCCTCCTTGAATCCTTCCGCTTTCTTCTGAAGTACAGCAGCAAACATCTTTAATGAGTTGATTCCGAATATATACCTAAAATAGAACTTAAAAGTGTTTTAGCTAATTATGTTTCCCAGAACCTTCAATATCAGCCTCAATCCGGCTCATGAACTCTTCTGCCGCGCTATATCCTTGCTGGCGTAAATACCAGTTATTCGCTGCTGCCTCGATTAATCCCCCGACATCTCGTCCAGGCTGAAGCTGGATTTCAAGAGATGGGACCTTCACTCCCATATAATCTATATAATGAGGTTTTTGATCCAATTCATTATTCAAATCATCTTTCTGCCACTTAGTTAAATGAATATCCAGGGCAATCCGCGATTCCTCTTGAAATGCTCTGCGGCCGTATAAGCGAACGACATTCAGCAGCCCAATACTGCGAAGAGCTAAGAATTCTTTGGTTTTTTCATCGTGAGTACCAAGAATCGTTTGCGGACTCAGCTTCTTTAAGACAACGACATCATCTGCAACCAGCCGGTGCCCGCGGCGAATTAACGTGTGTGCTGTCTCGCTTTTTCCAACCCCCGAGTTACCGCGAAGTAAGATTCCAATACCGGATACATTCACACAAACTCCATGCACCGTCATTTCTGGTGCTAATTCCTTCACCAAATACGCATCCAATTTGATCATAAACTCCGAAGTTGTCTCCGGCTGATTGGTCATTAACAGAGGAATCCCCTTTTCAATGCAATGCTGTTTTAAATAGGTAAGCCCTTCATCTCCTGCCGTTACAATAAAACATGGCGGGTGGTAGTGGACAATATTCCCGATTCGAAATTTACGTTCCTCTTCACTTAATTTATGTAAATAGGTAATTTCCTTTTTTCCTAGTATTTGAACTCGTTCGGTTGGAAAAAAATCAAAATGCCCCACAAATTCCAGGCCTGGACGATGTACACGTGATTGTGTAATTTTTTTCTGCAGTTGATCGCCGCCAGCCAATACTTTTAATGAAAACTTCCGAACTAAGTTTTCAACTGTTATTTTTTTCACCTAATTCTCACCGCCCTAATAGCTTTTTATTTGAATTATACTGAAAAGTTATAAAATAATCATCCCTTTTGAAACCGATTTCCTAAAAAGTGGAATCAACTAACTGTTCTGATTATATGTTCGCTTCCTAAAACTGTAAGATTTTATTTCTTTCATATATTTGGGCAGCAGGATATAATATCAATTATATTTCATTTGTGTTAAAATTATTTCAAGGAAATTGTAAAATCTAGTAAAATACTAGTGATAATTTAATAATAATAAGGTAAACTATTCAGTGGTTTTGGTTCAAAAACACTAGATAAAGTCACGGGACGTTGATACATAGTTTATTTGGTTAATGCGGGGGGAAGGTTTATGAGTAACACGGCAAATGCATTAGTTGAAGAGGTTGATATAACACGGCGGGGAGACTCAAAAAAGCGGTCTAAAAACAGGAAGTTTATAACAGTTGGTGTTATTATTATTGCACTCATAATTGGAGGTATCAGTTATTTTCAGGCAACCCGGTTCAATTCGCAGATTACCATTAATGACACTAACGTCGGCGGCCTGACTGCTGATCAAGCAATTAAAAAATTAAAAACTGCTGAACTAGCAAACAGAGTCTATGTCGGGAAGCAGCTTATTTTAGATGAAGAAGATACACAAATGGGATTTACAGATAAAGACTTACCGGAAGTGAAGAAATTATTAAAAAGCCAGTGGACATTTTTTCCTTCCTTTAAAGCAAAAAATTTCTGGCTTATCCCTGAAGAGGCGGATCAATACCGCAGCCATACGATGAAAAAGCTTGTTGAGAAAAAACTCCTATCTTTGAATAAAAGCCTTAAAGCTCCCGTAGATGCCAAAGCGAAGCTGGAGGAGGGCAAAATTGTTATCACTAAAAGCGAAAACGGGGAACAGTATGATGTCGCCAGCCTGATGAAGGATTACCAAAAGCAGGAATATAAAAGCGATATCCACCTGAAAGCATTATTTTTAAAGCCTATAAAAGAAGACAGCTCCATTGTAAAAAACGAAGAGAAAAAGCTTCAAGAACTGCTGCAGCAGACGATTGTTTATAAGGTCCAAAATAAAGAGTATTCTTTAAAAGCCCATGAGTTAATTCAAGATGCCTCTGTTTCCAAGAATATGGAGGTTTCCATTGACCCAAGCGGGATTAAGGACAAGATTGCTGAAATAAATGATGCTCAGTCAACATTAGATAAAAACTTTACCTTTAAAACCCATTCTGGAAGAGTCATCTCAGTTAAAGGACAGGGCTACGGCTGGGCAATAGACGTTGATAAAGAAGCAACGCTGCTTCAAAGTGCTTTTGAAGAAGGGACAAAATCAGTTTCTGCTTCAAATATATACGGCCATGGCTGGAGTAATGAAGGCATCGGTTATGATAACATATCGAATAATGGCATTGGCAGCACCTATGCGGAAGTGTCCATTGCCGAACAGCGAATTTGGATTTACAAAAATGGAAAATTGGCCGTCACCACCAATGTAGTGACCGGCAAACATATCACGGGGGAAGATACCTCAAAGGGTGTGTGGTATATCCTTTATAAACGACAGCAGTACACACTTAAAGGAACGGCAGTTGGCAAAGGCGATTATGCCGTCAAGGTTAATTACTGGGCTCCATTCACCAACAGCGGACAAGGATTTCACGATGCCAGCTGGCGGAGCAACTGGGGAAGCAATGCCTACTTAACAGCAGGCTCAGGCGGCTGCGTCAATACTCCATCCAACATCATGAGTGTGGTATATAATACCCTTAGCACTTACGACCCGGTTGTTATTTATTAATGACATACAAAAAGGCAAGAGGTCCGTCCTCTTGCCTTTTTGCTTGAATTACATTAACTGCATTGTGGTAATGCATGTTGGGTCTTTTTCAAAAGTAGAGATTTCTTGCTCGACCTTTTTTCCTTCATGCTCAATCTTGATCTGATATGATTTGTCCCGCGGCAGCCATAAATCGATAAAGCCGTTAGCTGGAGTTTTAACCATTTCATCTCTTATGACATTACCATCCTCGTCTTCGATGTATAACTTAAATTCTTTATTTGCTAGTTCACCTTGACAACCTGTCAAGCTATGGTTCATTCAAGGATGGGTTTCGTTGATGTAAGGAGCAATAGAAACAAAAAACTCCTTTTCCGGCAGGTCATATGCCGTCTCGCTTCCATTACTGGCAGTTACAATAAGCTGCTGCAAGGTAATCGAAGCATTTTGAGCTTTTTTATCGCCTGCACTGTAGTCCTGGACCATTTCCTTAACATTACCTGCATTCTTTTCCGTTACAGGCTGGCTTTCTTCCTTACCTGTACCGCTGCAAGCAGCTAGCATAATGGCGGCAAAAAAAGTAACCATTATGAGTTTAGCTTTCATTCGATTCACTCCTTGTTTCTTTCCTTCTATACATTGTACCTTTTTTCTTTATTACGCGTCCACTTCCCCTATATTTGACACAAATTCTACAAATTTGGGTCTCTAATGAAAAATCCCTTAATCAAGAGTAGGGATTCAAGGGATTTTTCATTGCTATTTTATCGTGCGTTTTAAAAATGCCTTTGTGCGTTCATGGGTTGGATTGTTGAAAATTTGCTCGGGGCTTCCATCTTCCACAATTACACCTTTATCCATAAATACCACACGATCTGATACCTCTCTTGCAAATTCCATTTCGTGTGTAACAATTAACATGGTCAGACCTGTTTCAGCCAGTTCCTTCATGACCTTCAACACTTCTCCTACCATTTCAGGGTCAAGAGCCGATGTCGGTTCATCAAACAGCATCACATCCGGCTCCATTGAAAGGGCTCTTGCAATAGCAACCCGCTGTTTTTGACCGCCTGATAACTGTTTCGACTTGGCATTCACATATTGATCCATACCAACGACTTTTAAAAACTTTTTCGCTACAGTTTCTGCTTCTTCTTTCGAGCGCTTTAATACTTTTACCTGTCCTACCACACAGTTACTTAAAACATTGTGGTTATTAAATAAATTAAACTGCTGAAAAACCATACCAAGTTTTGTACGATAAGCGTGAATATCGTGTTTATGGTCTAAAATATTTTCTCCATGGTAGATAATTTGGCCGCCGCTTGGTTTTTCTAATAGATTGATACAACGAAGAAGAGTAGATTTCCCCGACCCTGAAGAACCAATGATACAAACAACTTCTCCTTTTTTCACTGAGAAATCAATGTCCTTCAATACCTCATGTGAACCGTAGGATTTGCTTAAATGCTGTATATCAATTACTTTTTCCATGTATGCCTCTCCTTCGTATTTACAAAGCTTTCGTTCCCGTCATGCTGTAGTTTTCCGGTCCATCTAGTTTTCTCTCAAAATAACGCAGGATTAATGTTACGCTAAACGTCATAACGAAATATAGAACACATGCAACAAAGAATGGTTCAAAATATTTGAAGCTGATGCCGGCCACTGTTTTGGTCTGGAAATATAATTCCGTTACACCAATGACGTTCAGTACGGACGTATCCTTAATATTAATAATAAATTGATTGCCAGTTGCTGGTAAAATATTGCGAATGACTTGCGGCAGGACAACATTCAGCATCGTCTGCATATGATTCATTCCAATTGCCTGTGCTGCTTCAAACTGCCCCCTGTCGATAGAAATAACCCCCCCGCGGACAATTTCCGCCATGTAAGCTCCCGTATTAATGGAGACAATCACAAGGGCCGCTACTGTTACGTTCATATCGATGCCAAAGGCTAATGCAGAACCATAAAAAATAACCATTGCCTGGACAATCATCGGTGTGCCGCGGAAAAATTCTATATAGATTGAAAGAATTAAATTTACTAATTTTAAGAAAATCCGTTTTGACTTATTTTCAGGCACCGGTATTGTCCGAATGACCCCTGCCAATAAACCTATAATAGCTCCAACTATCGTACCAATGATTGACACAAAGAGTGTCATTCCTGCCCCGCGAAGAAACATGGGCCAGTTGTTAGCAATCATGGTTAATATATACTCTAAGCTCATCCTTCTCCCCCTAAATTGAAAAAAATCGGCTGCAAAAGATGCAGCCGGTATTTACTTCATTATTCTGCAGCTGGTTGGTTCTTAACCGCAGTATCCATAATACTTTGACGTTCTTCCTCGGAGATACCTGCTAGAATTTCATTGATTTTCGCTGTTAAATCGCTGCCTTTTTTAAGGCCGACAGCTACGGCTGTATCAGCTGGATCTGCTTTAAATCCATCCTTAAATTCGATCATGGCAAAATTCTTGTTAGCTGCAGATGCACTGATTCCTTCAGGACGTTCAGACACATACCCGTCAATGATGCCAGATTCAAGCGCCACACGCATAGCCGGGAAATTGTCCATTGCCGGGAGTTTCTTAACCCCTTTAATTTGGTCGATTACCGCATAGTGAGATGTATTTAACTGTCCTGTTACTTTTGCCCCTTTGAAGTCTTGAATCGAAGTTGCACCTTCATATGGCCCGCCTTTTTTTACCATCATGATAAAATGGGATGTGTAATAGT
The DNA here is from genome assembly GCF_014656545.1 of Neobacillus kokaensis. GTDB lineage: Bacteria > Bacillota > Bacilli > Bacillales > Cytobacillaceae > Neobacillus > Neobacillus kokaensis. The sequence goes on along the minus strand of NZ_BNDS01000016.1, from coordinate 32,546 downwards.
TATCCGAAAAGTCAATAGTTTGCTTACGCTCATCTGTCGGGGACATACCGGCAATAATGGCATCCAATTTACCTGAAGTTAATGCTGGTACAAGGCCGTCCCATTCTGTTTTGACAATCACTAATTCTTTTCCTAAACCTTCAGCAATCTTCTTCGCAATTTCAACATCGTATCCGCCCGCATATTCAGCATTGCCTTGAATTTTAACCGCACCGTTAGAATCATCCACTTGGGTCCAGTTAAATGGTGCATATCCAGCTTCCATTCCTACCCTAAAGACTTCTTTTTCTTTTTTCGCTGATTCATTTGTTTTTTCCGACTTGTCACTTGTACCACATGCTGCAAGCAGAAGCATCATGGCGAAAGAAAGCACAAGTACTAATGGAAATTTTTTTCTCATAATCAATTTCTCCTTTTCCTTTGTAGTTTAATAGATTTTATAACCTAAGTCGGCAGATTATTCTATAAGTTGGACTATTTCATCTATTTTGATTATTTATAAAACAAAAAGAGACCTAAGATAAACCTAGGTCTCGTGTACATTTCTGCCCTAAAGTCCTCTTCTTCTCCCAAATGAGATAGCACCCCTCAATAAACCGGGAATTGTTTATTGAGACAGTCCTGCAGTTCTTCACTGCAGACCCAGCCAGTAATCCTGAGATAATTACAAGCTTCGGCGATATTTCCTTCTCCCTAGAATCATAGCTTCTCAAACTCCCCAAGGGACTGTTAAATAACGCGCCTCTACCTCACTAGTAAAAGTGAGGTCCTATTAAATTTTATATATTATATCGTATAACATGTTCGTGATACTGTCAAGCAGCCTTCGCCGAAGTTTGTAAAGAATTGTCGAAATCACGGGTATTATTTACTATATCAGCAGTGAGGCAATAATAAGCTTAAGCTGCTGCCTAATCTCAACTTTCCCTTCATTTTCTGGACAGAACTTTATCTTACTGAGTGCTATTTTGTCCTAGGTTTCACTTTGTTGGTAACCACAAGGATTTCAAGAAATATCCATTGCTCAAATCTGTTTTAATTTTTATAAATATAGTAGTATGTAACCAAAGCAAATTACATTTAGTTCCTACAAAAGCTAAAAGCACAGAAAGGAAATAAACGAATCCCATGAAATGTATTTCGATTGATTTAGACGGTACGTTATTAAACTCGCAGCAAGACATATCGGAAGAAAATTTAAAAGTCTTAAACGAATTGCAGGATCAAGGTCACTGCATTATTTTAAACACTGGCCGTGCTTTTGCGGATGTGATTAAATATCAAGCCATACAACAATTAGACGTTCCGATTTTTTGTATCAATGGCTCTGTCTTATATTCCAAAACTCGAGAGGTGTTATATGAAGCAACGATCCCTGTCTCTATTTATAAAGAAATCCTTTCGATTTTAAAAGAATTGGGCGCAGGCATACTTGTTTATACCAATTACGGCGGTTTCCCTTCGACTTTACCGCCATTGCACGGTAAAAGTAAAGAAGAGCTTAATGCCTTTTTCCGCGGTTACAATTATGATGAAATACTAGAACAAGACAACCTGAAAATTTTCAAAATCATCGCCTTGGTTTCGGAGGACGAATGTGAAAAAATTGAGCCGGTAAAAATGGCATTAGCCAATATGTTTGACATTACCAAGGCTTCTTCCTTTCCGAATAATCTAGAGATCACATCAAGCGATGCCCATAAAGGGAAGGCTATTTTGCGATATCAACAAATGATGAATCTTTCCTTTGATGAAATTATTGCAATCGGTGACGGCGGAAATGACCTCGCTCAATTCGAAGTCGCAACGACATCGATCGCGATGGGTAATGCCCCTCTGTCTATTCAACAACAGGCAGATATAATCACAAAGACCAATGATGAAGATGGCTTTGCCTACGCAATGCGTGATTTGCTGAAATTAACACCACCTGCAAAAGATGCTGTGCTTTCGCCCCAATGATTAATAGCAGCATTCCTAGAGCAATAGCAGTGGAAGAACAAGAATCCATTAATTCCTTGATAAGCTGTGGTAACCATCGGCAAACCTAACTTTACAATAGAAACTTTTAATTCTTTTGCGATTGAAAAAATAATTGGAACTAATAATACAATGGTAACTTCAAGAAATAATGCAATACCTACAATGGATTCCTAATAATAATACGACAATGAATGAGACAAGGTATAACACTCCTAAAAGTTCCATTTAGTGGCAGGCGATTGAAGCCTTGTGTATAATTAAAAACTAGATTCATAGAAGGAATTTGGAGTTGACCAGTATGAAACAACAACTGGGTTTTTCACATTTCATGACAAATAAATATTGGGTTATTATTATTGCCGTGTTTTGCTCCATTTTATGGGGGAGCGCTTTTCCTGTATTAAAAGTAAGTTATGAAGAGCTAGGTATGGCGGGAGATGATTTATCTGCCAAAATTGTTTTTGCCGGTATGCGTTTCATGCTGTCAGCTCTGCTGCTGCTGTTGATCGTATTTTTTATTGATCGCAAGGCACTAAAAATAAGCTGGCGACAACTGCCTGCCATTATTGGTTTAGGACTACTATCAACAAGTTTATCTTATTTCTTTTTTTATAACGGATTGGCTCATACATCAGGAATGAAAGCGGCTATTCTAAATTCAAGCGGAGTGTTTTTCGTTGTTTTTCTAGCGCATTTTGTTTACTCGAATGACCGGCTTGACGGGCGCAAGTTATTCGGTTTTTTTACCGGATTCGGAGGTATTGTCCTGGCAAACTGGGGCCAGGATGCTTCACTAACTTTCACCTTTACCGGGGAAGGGTTTATGCTGTTATCGGGATTGGCAGGTGCTTTTGGAACCTTTTTATCTAAACGCTTGGCCGCTAAGATACATCCTTTCGCCTTGACAGGATGGCAAATGCTTATCGGTTCACTCCTCATGCTGATCGTTGGGATACCAAACGTTGCCCCCAATGCGATGACATTTACAACAAATGCTTGGCTGCTCCTTTTCTATGCAGTTTTTTTATCCGCGGCAGCCTTTGCTTTGTGGACTTCGCTGTTAAAGTACAATAAGGCTGGAGAAGTTTCACTTTATAAGTTTGTAGTACCTGTTTCCGGAACCATTCTATCAGCCATATTCCTGCCTGGTGAACATTTATCGATGAACACAGTCGGCGCACTCCTCCTTGTCGCCGCCGGCATAACAGCTGTGAATAAAAAAAGAAATAAAGCCCCGATAATGATCAAACGACAAACGAAGCAGGAAGTTTATAAATAAATGGTACCTGACACTGCATTGGTGTCAGGCACCATTACTCTTGCAACTTTAATACTGATTTCATAGTTTATTCATAAATTGTTCATTTTTAGGAGGTAAGATGAGTACATGAAACGGATATGATCTTTTTCATAGTCTTTCAACCCCCTATATATTTTTTTCTTCCGGCCTAGAGCCGGATTTTTTGTTTGGGCAATGGAATGATTCCACAAATATGGACAGGCACCATCCTACATAAAAAATCCTAATTGACTTTACTGCTAAGCTTCGTCAACTGCCTTGACCAAAAAAACCTCAGAGAAGAAGTCTTTTTTTATCAGCGGCATCGTTATCCCAACCTTCATTAACTCATCACCGAAATAAGCCTGATCGCCATTATTTATTCGGTATTTTACCAAAGGATGTAACCCGGATAACTTAAGACGAAACAAGCGCGGGTTCGGTGTTGAAAGAACTTTATAGTAAAAAACAACCGCTAGGTTCTGCGTTGGTGCCACATACATCCAGGCAGTGTCCATTCCTTCAAATGGGCTTATCAGCCTGAACAAATCCCCGAAACAAACGAGCTTCTGGATTTGGTGATAATACTGAATTCCCCTCCTAATTTCCTTCCTTTCCTTCTCACCAAGCTTATCGACTTTCATTTCAAATCCTAAATTTGCCGCCATGGCGACAGCTAATCTCATTTGTAATGGAGTGATCCTTCCTACTTGCTGATTTGGCACATCAGAAACATGGGCTCCCATCGTAATCGCTGGGTAAACAAGGCTTGTTCCATATTGAATTTTTAACCTTTCCACTGCATCTGTATCATCACTCGTCCAGGTTTGCGGCATGTAATACAGCATCCCAGGATCAAAGCGCCCGCCACCACCCGAACAGCTTTCAAACAAAATCTCAGGAAACCGGTCTGTCAATATTTCAAGAATTCGGTACAAGCCAAGCATATAGCGATGGGCGGTTTCCTTTTGCCTTTCGGGAGGCAGCGCGGCAGAACCGACCTCCGTCATATTTCGGTTCATGTCCCATTTCACATAGGTAATCGGCGCACTGCGGAAGAGCGTTGTGAGGGTTTCGATCAACCAATCGCAAACATCTTCCCGGCTTAAATCAAGCACAAGCTGATGACGCGATAGCGTCCTATTTCGACCTGGGACATGCAGGCACCAATCTGGGTGGCTGCGATATAAATTGCTGTCTGGCGAAACCATTTCCGGCTCTACCCAGAGTCCAAACTGCATCCCCTTTGCTTGAACATATTCAGCTAATCCCTTTAAACCATGGGGCAGCTTTTTCCGATTTACCATCCAATCCCCCAGCGAGCTTTTTGCATTGCTGCGGTGTCCGAACCAGCCGTCATCAAGAACAAACAGCTCAATTCCCAAGTTAGCTGCAGTATCCGCAAGGTGTTTTAATTTTTCCTCAGTAAAATTGAACCGCGTTGCCTCCCAGTTATTGAAAAGAACGGGTCGGACCTTATCACGGTATTTACCGCGGCACAGTCTAGTTCGCAATAATCGATGAAACGTTCTTGACATGCCGCCGAGTCCTTCTTTAGAAAAAACCATAAGAGCTTCTGGCGCTTGAAATGTTTCCCCTGGCTTTAAGATCCAGATAAAATCAAACGGGTTAATTCCAATTGCTAGTCTAGTAGTTTCATATGGATCTACTTCAATAGCTGCTTGGAAATTTCCGCTATACACTAAACTAACCCCATAAACATCACCATACTCTTCGCTTGCATTCTTAGAGAGCAATGCTAGAAAGGGATTATGCTGGTGGCTGCTTGCACCTCTGGCAGAAGAAATCAGTTGAGTTCCGCGGATTAGCGGCTGTCGTTCGATATGGCGCTCCCTTGCCCATGTTCCATGAAGATGCAGTAAATCCCAATTAGTGTGGTGAAAATCGACGGACATACTCATACATTTATGTATTTTCACTTGATGAGAACCACGATGTTCAAAGGAAGCAGATCTGGTGATGACATCAAGGTCCCGATAAATAGTATAAAAGAGATTTAGCCCTACCCCAAGCTGGTAATCCACCATGGTGATGACTAATGTATCCGCCTCATCCTCGTCTTCAACATAGGCAGACGGCAGTCCATCTAAACGAGGCTTTCCTTGAAAAATTTCATGAGAATCATAAACAAATTCAGTAATTGTTGAGCCGTCCCTGGTTCGGAGCTGATATGCTGGTGACCTGAAATCCCCGTTTCCAAATGCCGGATACTCCTGCGGCAGAGTATCTAAAGAAAATTGTGTATCCTTTGGTTCGTTGGTTGGAGAAAAAGCCCGGCTCTTGCAGGTAAGGATTGAAGCTGGCTGGAGCGTCTGAACCCGGCTTCCCCAATACAAATGGGCAGGATATTTTCCATGGACGATTTGAATGACATAACTTATCCCTCTGTTATATAAATGAAAAATCCTATCCTGTTTATTCCACTCTATCGGTATAATAATCCACTCCCAACAACGTTTTTTACTCCTATAATATTTCGTTTAATAATTAAACAGCACTAAAAGATATTAATTTCAATTCTCTGAGAAAATAAAAAAAGGAAGCTGGTCATAAGCAGCTTTCCTTTTTTATTGAACGTATTTACCCTTTTTTAACAAATTCCGATTTTAACTTCATTGCGCCAAATCCGTCAATTTTGCAGTCGATATCATGGTCCCCATCAATCAAACGGATGTTTTTAACTTTGGTGCCTTGTTTTAAAACGGATGAACTCCCTTTTACTTTAAGATCTTTGATAACTGTTACGGTATCACCATCATTTAAGACATTTCCATTTACGTCTTTGAATACCTTTTCATCTTCCCTATTTTCCGATGCTTGTCCAAAAGCCCATTCATGACTGCATTCTGGACAAATCAAAAGGCCTCGATCCTCATAGGTGTATTCTGAATTACATTTTGGGCAATTCGGCAATTGACTCATTAATCTTCCCCCGCTTGTTAATTCTTTTTGCAATGAACCCACAAAAAGACAACTTAAAAAGTTGTTTATTTAATAACTTTATTCATTGTGAATCTTTATCCATTTCTGGTTATTATAAGCCAAATTGCACAAATAGTAAAAAGAATGACCTTTAATGTAAATGCCTGAGTCCTGGTGCGTTAATGCTTTAGCACATCAAGGGTCAAGCACCAATACTCTCGTAGACAGGCTCTACGTGACCCAAATTGCTAAAAAAAACTAACCGTTCGGGGGCACGTAGACCAAAACCAGTCTCTGAAACGTCACTATTAAAAACAGTACCTCCACCAATGCTATATAACCGGATAATACGGCTCATACCTTGGATTCGCATAATATGGCGGACGCGGGCCAATTAGCGGTATTTTCACAGGCTGCTGATTAGAATTATAGACAACCTCCTCCTTTTCCTTTGAATCGTTTACTAACAATAACTTTGCTTCACGGCTCAATTGATAATAATACTGCACAGCAAAAACCTCCTAGAACTTCTTTTTTTACACTATTCCACTTCCCCCAGCATTGAGCCCGTACACAAGCAGTATGACAGGCACTTGACCTGCCCAGATTACATACAGTAACGGGAATATGTTTTTTAAAGGAGGCTCACCATGACTAATGATCATCACCAGACGCCGCCGAATCAGGATTACCCGATGTACCCCCACTATGGAAAAATAACCCGTTATGAAGATATTCCCATCACGGTTCCGGAACAGCGTCAGCTTCGCCAGCCGGGCGTTGAAAAATTAATGGTACCGCGGCCAATTATCGAGAATCCAAATTATCAAGGAAGCGGAAAACTGAAAGGAAAAGTCTCGCTGATTACCGGAGGAGACAGCGGCATGGGGGCAGCAGCCGCGATTGCTTTTGCGAAAGAAGGCGCTGATGTTGCCATTGCCTATTTAGATGAGCATGAGGATGCCAATCGAACCAAAACGCGGATTGAAGAACTGGGGCAGCGGTGTTTATTATTACCGGGGGATCTTAGAGAAAAACAGCAGTGTATCCATATTGTCGAAAAAACGATTCAAACATTCGGCAAACTTGATGTACTTTGCAACCATGTCGGAATCCAATTTCAGCAAGCAAGCCTGCTGGATATTACCGATGAGCAATTTGACGATACTTTTAAAGTAAACATCTACTCCCATTTTTACACCACCCGTGCTGCACTCCCGTACTTAAAAGCCGGCAGTTCCATCATCAACACCGCTTCTGTGGTCGCCTATTATGGTCATAAACAATTGCTGGATTACACAGCGACGAAAGCAGCAAATGTTGGATTTACCAGGGCTTTGGCACATAATCTTATTGACAAAGGCATCAGGGTAAATGCCATTGCTCCCGGACGCATATGGACTCCACTGATTCCATCAAGCTTCTCTGCCGACCAAGTTGCCCTCGCAGGCAATCCGATGAAACGGCAAGGACAGCCATTTGAAGTCGCCCCGACTTTTGTCTACCTTGCCTCCGACGACTCTCGCTTCGTTACCGGACAAATACTTCACGTAAACGGCGGCCAGATCATGTCGTCTTAGGAAGCGGAACCCCCTGCTTCCTTAGTCTTTTATTAATATATCAATCGTCTTACAAGCTACACAAAAAGTCGCTAATGAGTATACTGCCGCTTGTAAGCCAAAAATAAAAATGGCACTTCCAAAAATAACAACATTAAATAAAAGGACATATTGGCCAATAGTAAATCTTGTACGTCTACTAAATAGAATCGCCATAACCTCTGTCCCATCCAGGCAGCCGCCAAAGCGAATGATAATGCCTACACCCAATCCTAAACAAATTCCGCCAAAAATAATGACAAAGACTGGATTATTAGTGATGGCAGGTATAGGTTCGAGTAAATTCGTTCCTATTGTTAGAACAAATATAGCGAAAAAGCTTAAGGCGAAAAATCGTTTCCCCAGGAAGGCATAACCGATAAAGAAAAATGGAATATTTAATAACAACAATAGCAGGCCTATTTGAAGACCGGTAATATGGGATAGAATAATACCAATTCCGATGACCCCGCCGTCAATTACATAATTTTTGATTAAAAATAATTGCAATGAAATAGCTACTAGCAGGGCGCCCAAACAAATGAAACATCCCCTCCTATAAAATGACATATAGCTTGACCGACGATTATCTATGTAGTAGATTAATTTTTTTCTAAACATAAGGTCCCCTTTTCCCCATGCCACCATAGTATTAATAAAATATATTCTCCTAAAAATGGAAACATTCGCTGCCGAAAAAAAAAGAGTGCCTTCTCACTGACCTAAGTAAAAGGTCATTAAGAAAAACACTCTTTTTGAAATTATTAATACCCCGATGCACCGACCGGAACAATTCCATTGTAATCTGTCCAATACCCTGCCAGCGGATACGCCGGGATGTCATTCCAGTGGTCCGGGTCAACCTCGTGAATTTCCCCTGTGACATAACCATAGATTAGAGATTTCAAAGCTAGATAATTTTGCTTTGTTAAATAGCCATTTGATTTTTGTCCGAGACTTCCTTCACTTGTATTTCCTTTTGTCTCGAAAAATACGGCTGGATGGCTGTGGTTATCAGGATTTAGCCCTTTATAGTTCAGGCCCATCATCATGGCTGATACAACACCGCCTTTAATATCGATATCGTATCCAACTTGTTTTGCCGAATCAACAATTTGATAGCGGTCGATATGTGTGTATCCATACCCCTTCATATTGTCATATACGTAAGCAAGCATTTGCCGCGTTACATCGTTATAGTTTTTATAAGACGGCAATGTCGGACCATCAGGAGCAAGCGAAATTCCTAAGGAGAAGGATGTCGCTTCGTTAGTTCCGTACACCTGTTTCAGTCCTTGATGATGCAGGTCAATGGCAAAGTCCGGCTTCAAATCAGCCCAATATTTGTAAACCACCAGCGATTCCTTTCCGGCAAAGCCATCAAGGGTCCAATCCCGGTTCAAATCAAGCAGTTTGCCGGTTGACATAATTTTCGTTCCGCGGGTATTCATTTCCGCTCCATCTGGATTGTACATTGGAATAAAATAGAGGGTAGCCTCAGTTAATACTTTTTGGACCTCTTTATTATTGCTGCTGGCATATGTTTTTAAAAGTTCAAGCGCGGCCTCTGTCGTTAATTTTTCATTTCCATGTATTTGAGCCTGAATCCAAACTTTTTCAGGACCATTTCCGACTTTCGCGACATAAATGCTTCTTCCTGCTTCTGATTTACCATACTTGTCCAGAGTAAAGACTTCTACCTTCCCTTTGCTGGAATGCTCAATATCACCAAGAATCTTTACCACATCCGCAAATGATAGAGTTGAACTGATATTGGTTTGGCCATTTGTGGAAGGGCCGCCTGGGTTGGTTGCAGCAAAAGCAAAGGATGAAAACACTAGAAGCATCATTGCTGTTAATAGACTTATTTTCTTAAAAACTGATAAACTCATTTTCCAGACCTCTCTCTATATATTATTTTACCCCCTCTATAATAGAAACCTCCTCCCTTTTATTATGGGGTCTCTATCCATAGTAGGAAAAAAGAGTAAAAAACAATAGAGAGAAAAGTCCCAATTATTACATAATTCCCTCTTGAAGCACGGAGATGGTTCTCGTGTTCATAGTGAACAGTGCTGACACCGTTCACTATTCCTTATAAGGTACAGATAACTCTTTAATCTTATCAATCCAAGCTTTGAAGCTTCCGAATTCATTTGGCTTGAACTCGAAGTTGTTTTTTATTAAATTTACAACTTCGCTTTCTTGACCATGAAAAACGCCATCTGCATAGATTAGCTGGAAAAGTTCAGCTAAGACAATATTTTTAGAACGTTCACTTTTGAAACTCGTTAGAATTTCATCAATGGACAGACCTTTTTCCTTATAATCCTCAAGCTCCATTTCCTTTTTATATCTGCTCAAAACAGAGGTTTCAAAAACGGATACACTTCCATCAATTTTAGCAATAAAAGCAGCCAATTCTAAAAAGGCTTCTCTCTCGTCCTGCTGAAGTTCAGCTAGAAACATAAATACATACAACTCCTTGTACACTTTGTACTATCTTATACGAAATAGAACAAATTTAGTTTCAAAGGAACAACTCAGGGAAGAGACGGATCCTCTGGTGCCTGACACCAATTGTTAAAATTGCATGCAGTGTCAGGCACACACACATCTATAAAAGATCGCGAATGCACATCGCAGTGCGAACAGGCTCCAGAAAAAGTTGACTGAATACAATAGCATCATCATTCCATTTTAAAATGTGGCCTTCTGGCTATGGAAGGATTAAAATCCATTGGGAGGTTAAACTGTTGCAACATCAATTCCCGTTACAAACTGTGAGTCCAATGCATGGGTATCAGGAGTATATCCCTTATAACCCAAGGCTTTATTACTACCCGTATCATTACCATCCTTATTATCAGCCATATTACTATCCGGGACCAGGCGGGTATTATCCGCATCCTTGGTATGATGATAACAATAACAATGGTAATGGTTTCGACTACGATTATGATTATGATTATGACTTTAATCACGATTAAATTGCAACGGCACCTTCCTAAAGAAGGTGCCGCTATTTTTGTATAAAATCAGCAAAACCAGATAGCATTGACGCTGAGAAAATATGGGCGATGTGCTGATGATGGAAAAAGTATTGTCTGGTGATTTCGCTGAAAGTATAAAGAAATACCAGGCACCACCCATAATAGACTAATCTACAAACCAATAGGAAAATTATTAAAAAGATGAAGAAAAGCAAGGGTCCCCCAGTTCTCTCCTGCTTCATTTGTCCCCTAGTTTAAACTATCCCATTTGCACGTTTTTCCAAATATAAGAATATAACTATTTTACCAAACATATATATTGGTATTCATATTTTTTTATAGAAAGGAGCTTCTACTATGGATATCTGTATTTCCTGTGGAATGGAGTTATCGATTATGGAGAGAACGCGGGCTGAATGCTGGGATTGCAGGGATACGACAACAGAAGCTTATGAGGAGGACGACTAAATCACTGTTGCCTTTTCATAACAAGTAATCCCCAGTCACTATCCCTTTTGCTGTTACCCCTGCAAAATTAATTTGTTACCTTCAACTTATTTCAAAACAATTTTATAACTTCTCTTTCCAAAGCTTCATCGGATTAATCTGCACTTCTGTCAATGGCATTTGGACCATAGGAAGGGCCCTTTCCGGCTTTTCCTTTTTTAGATCCTCATAGATTGCTTTTGATTTCCCCAATCCTGCTTCAGCGGCATCCTCTACAGAAGCACAATAATAGACCTTGTTAATCCCTGCAAAGTACATCGCAGTTAAGCACATGGCGCAAGGTTCGCCGCTCGCATATACGACACAGCCGGACAAATCATTTGTCTGCAATTGTTCCTGTGCTCGGCGGATTGCCAATAATTCCGCATGTCCACTAATATCAAACGCTTTATGCAGTTCATTCACACCCTCTGATAGAATCGCATCTTCCTTCACAAGCACTGCCCCAAATGGCTGGCCGCCTTCCCGAACATTCTCGACCGCAAGCTCAACCGCTCTCTTCATAAATTTGTCCATTTCATTCACCCTTTCCAAAAAAGCAATGATGCTGCTCCCTGTATTATTTCATTATGGATGGTTCATACATAGTTTACAACCTATGTGACTACAGACTGAAAAAGTTTACAGGTTTCGTTCACGTAAAAAGGTTCTACGCGACCATAGAGGCTAGAGGCAGAAAAATTCACCGTTGCGACCTAACCAAGATTATTATTCCTGAAATGTGGATTCCGTTACAATAGGGCGATATGAAGATTCACAAAAAAAGAGACACCTAGCCTCTAAAAAGCTAATAGTGTCTCTTTTTCAATTTAATTCCCCACCTGCCATGGGCGATTGGCTGTTGCTTGCTTTCTCCTCGCTTGTTTGGGCCCTAATTCTCCTCGTGTCATCCGGCGCGGCTCCATTCCTCTTTCAATTCGGGTCCGGACTTCTTTTGAATAGGAAAAAAGATTCGGAGCAAAATAGATTCTGCCTGATTCACACTGACAATCAGGGCAGGCTGCTTGCTCCCGATTTCCATCCATCGACTTAAAGAATAAAGTAAATTCGCCGCAGTTAGGACAATGAAATGTATAACTAGGCATGTAATCCTTCCCCTGCTATTTATTTCTTCGGCAGAATATCCTTATCAAAAATTTGTGTCGGAATCGCTATTGTGCAGCAGGCATTAGGAATGTCCACAATACCATTAATTCTTCCTTCAACCGGTGCCGTACCCAAAATCATGTAGGCCTGCTCGCCCGTATATCCAAGTGTTTTTAAATATTCAATCGCATTCAAACATGCTCTTCGATAAGCAAGATTCGCATCTAAATAATGCTGCTTTCCATTACGTTCATCTACAGAAATGCCTTCAAACACTAGATAATCTGAATAATGAGGATCAACAGGACCCGGCTTAAAGACAGGATTTTCAGTTATTTTATATTTTTCCATACCGCCTTTAATAACATCAACCTTCAAGTCAATCCAGCCCGCCATTTCAATTCCCCCGCAGAAGGTGATTTCACCATCTCCTTGTGAGAAATGAAGATCGCCGACAGAAAGCTTGGCACCTTTTACAAATACCGGAAAGTAGATTCGGGATCCCTTTGATAGATTCTTAATGTCACAGTTGCCCCCGTTTTCCCTTGGGGGTACGGTTCTAGCACCTTCCTTGGCGACACGGTCGAACTCCGCCCCTTTAAGTGTTCCTAATACGGCCGCCTCAGGGTTTGGAGTGGTAGCTAGTTCCGGGACCCTATTTGGATCTGTTTCTCTTAGTGCTTTTTCTCTTTCATTCCACTTTTGCAACAGTTCCATAGAAGGAGCCACACCTATGAGCCCCGGATGCATAATACCTGCGAATTTCACCCCGGGTACATGTCTAGATGTAGTATAGATCCCTTCAAAATCCCAAATTGACTTAGCGGCTTCTGGAAACTCGTCTACTAAGAAGCTTCCGCCATTTTCACGCGCAAAAATCCCATTAAATCCCCATTCATCCCCTTGAAAAGCACCAATATCTAAAATATCAACAACTAATAGATCTCCAGGCTCCACACCATTTACATAAACAGGACCGCTTAGCACATGAACGCGTGCTAAGTTCACATCCCTAATATCATTCGGATTATCGTCATTTTTTATTTGCCCGTCTGTCCAATCCTTACATTCCAACCGAAATGAAGTTCCTGGGTCAACAGAAAAAGCCGCAGGAATATCCGGATGCCACCGATTATGACCAGGATGAAGCTGCTCCTCCATCGGTTTACTTAAATCAATCTTGAACATAGTTTTTGGCATTGAATTTCCCCCTCATTTTTTAAAAATACATGAAGTAAAATATGTATGCGCTTCCATTATATTACTGAAATCCAACGATATTAGTTAAATTAATAGATTAGACAAAAAACTATACTAAATAGTAAATTTTTGTTTTATTTGGATACAAACGCTTCTCTTTTAAACTCGAGCTATTGTATTTCCCCCATAAAAACGGTAGTCTCTTCTATATAATATGAAAGAATGAGGTGCAGCTATGAAACAAGAAATTCAATTTGTTCCCAGAACAGAGCTAAAGGCCAAGCCAGACCAAACTTCACTAGGATTCGGGAAGTATTACTGCGACTATATGTTCTCGATGGATTACAATGTTGAAAACGGGTGGCATGATCCGAAAATTGTTCCCTATGAGCCATTTATGATGGAACCAGCCGCGATGGTTTTTCATTACGGACAAGCCATTTTTGAAGGATTAAAGGCGTATAAGACAGGTGATGGAACGATTCAATTGTTCCGCCCGGAGAAAAACATGAAACGGTTAAACGATTCCTGCGACCGGCTTTGTATTCCGCAAATTGATGAGGAATTCTTATTAGAAGCGATTAAGCAATTAGTCATCGTGGAGAAAGATTGGATACCTCAAGGCGAAGGCACATCACTCTATATTCGTCCGTTTATTTTTTCAACAGAACCCTATCTTGGAGTGCGGCCTTCCCACCAATATAAATTACTCGTCATCCTGTCTCCATCAGGAGCCTATTATGGAGACCAATTAAGTCCTGTAAGAATCTATGTTGAAGAGCAGTATGTCCGCGCGGTTATTGGCGGCGTCGGTCATGTAAAAACTGCCGGAAATTATGCCGCAAGCATGAAGGCTCAGGAAATTGCAGAGGAAAACGGCTATGCACAAATTCTTTGGCTTGATGCCAAAGAAAATAAATATGTGGAAGAAGTCGGCAGCATGAATATTTTCTTTAAAATAAACGGTGAAGTCATAACGCCTCAATTAAACGGCAGTATCTTACCTGGAGTAACCCGTGACTCGGTAATTCAATTATTACAACATTGGAATGTGCCGGTTCGTGAAACAAGAATTTCGATTGAGGAGATTTTCGCAGCGCATGAACGAGGTGAATTGGAAGAAGTATTTGGCGCTGGAACTGCAGCCGTTATCTCACCAGTTGGCGAATTAACTTGGAATAGCGATTCGATTGTCATTAACGAGAAACATATCGGAGAAGTATCCCAGCGCCTGTATGACGCCATCACAGGCATCCAGCTCGGAACCTTGGAGGATCCATTTGGTTGGACATTAAAGGTTGACAGCGTTAAAGCAAAATAAGGGAAGCACTATAGAGGGGGAAAGCCCGCTCCTCCCCCTCCAATATACTGCATAGTCTCAGTCTTTCACTCTTCTTTTTAAAATCCCCCATATAACCAATACTCCTAACAACACTTTTTAACGATAATGGAAATCTCTTAAACAATTTAAGAATAGCCATCCTTCCAAAGAATAATAAAAGAAATTCCGGTAAAACATAAAATATATCTACCGCCCCTGAGGAGTTCGTTTTATGAAAAAACATTTGTTTAAAAATGAACAGTCCTTTGACATGGATGAATCTTCGCTCGAATCCCGTATTAACTTCCTTAAGGAGTCAATGGGTAATACCGAAGACTTATTCATGCTCCCTATTTCATTTAGAGATAGAAAAGGAACCATCATTTATTTATCCACGATAGCAGATTCGGAAAAGATTCAAGAAGGGGTTTTATTCCCTTTGATTAAATATCAGGATTTCAACCTTCATGATATTCCTTTTACAGCGGAAAATAATAATAGAGTGGACCTTCAAGAGGCTGTAAATGCCTTGTTACAGGGAAAGGCCATTGTCAGTATGGAAGGCTGGGACGACATTTTTTCCTTTAATACCGCTAAAGACCTATCCCGGAGTCCAAATGAACCAGATAATGAAAAAACGGTTAGAGGCTCCCACTTAGGCTATGTTGAGAATCTAACAACCAATATAGGCTATATTAGACGGGGGATTTCAAGCAGACATCTTCAAATCCGTTATTTCCAAACCGGTCAATACACCAATACCCAGACAGCAATGGTCTATATCGAAGGAATTGTAAACCCGAGTCTAGTAGAAAAACTAACAAACAGACTTCAAGCCGTTACAACAGATATGACCTTTAGCCCAGGTTATTTAGAAGAGTTAATTGAGGATTCGCCCTTATCACCATTCCCTCATATTCTTTACACGGAAAGGCCGGACCGAACCATTGCCCAATTAATGGAGGGAAGAATTGCGTTATTGACTGAAGGAAGTTCAGATGCGATTATCCTACCGGTATCATTTTTTTCTTTTTTCCAAGCGACGGATGACTATAACAGCCGAATCATAATCGGATCTGTTTTTCGTTTATTACGGGTGGTGAGTTTTCTCTTAACTCTATTATTACCTGGTTTATATATTGCCATCATTGCATTTCATTTCGAGATTATTCCCACCGATATATTAGTTGTTGTTAAAAACTCGGTTGACAATATCCCTTATCCTCCATTTATCGAGGCGATGATTATGGCGTTTACCATCGAATTAATCCGTGAGGCTGGAATTCGTCTGCCGACGCCAATTGGTCAGACGATTGGTATTGTCGGCGGTTTAATTATTGGAGATGCTATTATTTCTGCGGGATTGGTTTCAAACATAATGGTGATTGTCATAGCGATGACTGCCATTTCATCTTTTACGATTGCCTCTTATGAATTAAGTAACACCGTAAGGATTCTAACCTTTCCCATTATGGTTCTGGCCGCAAGCTTTGGATTTGTAGGCATCATATTTTCTTTGATGTTTATCGTTGGTCACCTTTGTAAACTGGAATCACTTGGGACACCTTATTTCTCCCCAGTTGCTCCATTCGATGTACAAGGGATGAAAGATGCTATCCTGCGCTTCCCTATTTGGCTGTTAAAATTCCGGCCGCGTGATTTACTAGTGAAAAATAGAAGACGACTATATCGACCAAGAAGATGGGAAGAAAATGAAGAATAATAACCAAATGACGAAGCTTCAGTTAATCACCTTTATCATACAGACACAAATAGGGGTAGCATTTCTATCTCTTCCCTTTGACATTCACAAATTCGCCAAAGGGGACAGCTGGATTTCACTGCTGATCACTGGCGTTGTCATGCAAGTGCTGGTCTTTTTTTATTTTATATTAAGTAACCGGTTCCCAAAGCAGGATTTATTTCAAATCCTGCAATCCCTGTTAGGCAGATTTGTCGGAAAATGCTTGACCCTTTTTTATTTTGCCTATTTCCTGCTAACCGGTTCCACCATTCTCATTTTATTCGTCTATATCATAAAAAAATGGATGCTGCCCTACACGCCGTACTGGGTAATCCTTATGTTGATGTGTGCGGTCGGAATATATATTGCCATTGAAAATCTAACGGTGATTGCCAGATTTTATTTTATTGCGACGATTGTGTTATTGGTCTTTATATTTGTCACACCTATGGCCATCAAGGACGGAAACATTCATTACATCATGCCAATCGGTCATTCAGGCATATGGAAGATTTTAAACGGAGCGACACATGCTACCTTGGCATGGCAAGGATTAGAGTTATTCCTAATTGTCTCCCCGTTTGTAACAGCTAGCAGTAAAGAGAAACTGAAGGCTGTGACTTTAGCCAACATATTGGTCACATTACTATACACCTTTCTTACCTTTGTTTGTTTAATCTATTTTAGCGGCGATGAAATAATGTTGATGCCGCAGCCTGTTCTGTATTTATTAAAATCATTTTCTTTCACTATCATTGAACGGCCTGATATCGTGATCATTTCCTTGTGGATCATCCTAGTGGGAACTTCCTTTATCAGCTACCTATACGGTGCATCATTGGCAGCTTCCTTTGTCATCAAAAAATGGAAGAGACAGCCCTTTGTTTATTTAACCGCATTATTCTGCTTTGCTTTTGCCCTGTTTTTTAATGGGGAACAGGAAATTGAGAAATTAACAAAATTTACAACAAATATTGGTTTCATCTTCTTATTGGCTATGCCAGTGTTTCTCTTACTCATTTCGTTGTTGTTTAAAAAACAGCAGAGGGGTAATTTAAATGCGAAAAACTATTAAAAGGCTGATTGTTAGCAGCGTTATTCCCATTTTCTTAACTGGCTGTTGGGATCAGCGGCTGTTGAAGGAACAAAAATTAATCAGCTTAGTCGGCTATGATATGAATTCTAATGGCGAGGTGATCGCCAGTATGGCTTACCCGGTTCGAAAAGGCGGGGTAACGACAGGCACTCAATCCGCCTCCTCTCAAAGTACGATTTTAACGACACATGGAAAAACAGCTCTAGATTCACTTATGCATGCGGACCTAAAGATTTCCGAACGGATTGATATTTCAAAAGCTCAAGTTATCCTTTTCGGTGAAAAAATCGCTAAAGTGGGACTATATCAAGTCATTGACCATATTTACCGAAACCCGAAAGGAGCGCTTGGCGCGAAAGTCGCCATCGTTGAAGGTTCTACAGCAGAGGCGGTGAACTTAAAACAGGAAGAAGCAGAAATAATTGGACGATACTATGATGAATTTTTAAAGAGCGGGCGGGCCACTGGTTTTTATACAAATTATAACGTTCAATCGGTTTGTCCTTTATTGCTTAAACATACAAAGGATCCGCTTCTGCCGCTGCTCCAAATTCAACCAACACAAAACCGTGCAGTGACTGTCGGGATGGCCATGTTTAATAATGAGAAAATGACCGGAAAGCTAAATATTGATGAATCAAAAATGTTTATCCTGCTAGACGGATCCAAGAAGCAAAAGGTTTCTCTGTTGGTAAGAACCAATAATCATTATAAAAACAGACAAAAAAATTATGTGGTCATTGAGGTTCTCGGCACGAAGCCAAAAACAAAGCTGCATGTGAAAAATAAATCGATTACAGCAGATTTGTCCCTAAAACTTTATTACCGGATCACCGAATATCCGAAAAACCATCTAACCACACCTATGCTCTTGGACGAACTGAATAAAGCAATAAAGGAAAATCTAACACAGCTGGCACAACAAACCATTACCAAAATGCAAGAAGCCAACTGCGACGGCTTCGGCATCGAAGAACAAATTAAAGTCCATCATCACAAGCTTTGGGAAAAACAATACAAAAACACTGCCCTAAAAAACATCACCATCAAACCACGCCTGCAACTTGAACTAACCAATTCTGGAATCATAGATTGATGAAGTATTGGGACAATTCGAAAGCACGGAAAAACTGATAGGAAAAAGTATATGAATTAATAGTGGTTGTTGTTTTTAGGGAATTCATAAATGTTTATTGTAGCCCCGGTCTTTTTGCATGCTTCAATGGGCACTTCTTCGGCGATTTTACTCGTTCTCGCGTTCATTGGACGCTTCAAGGTGCACTACTTCCGGGATTTCTCTTGCTCTCGCGTTCATTGGATGCTTCAATGGGCACTTCTTCGGCGATTTCTCTTGTTCGCCCGTTCATTGGATACTTCAATGGGCACTTCTTTGTGGATTTCTCTTGCTCTCGCGTTCATTGGACGCTTCAATGGGCACTTCTTCGGCGATTTCTCTTGCTCTCGCGTTCATTGAACGCTTCAATGGGCACTTCTTCCGGGATTTCTCTTGCTCTCGCGTTCATTGGACGCTTCAATGGGCACTTCTTCCGGGATTTTACTTGTTCTCGCGTTCATTGGACGCTTCAATGGGCACTTCTTCGGCGATTTCTCTTGCTATAGCGTTCATTGGACGCTTCAATGGGCACTTCTTCGGCGATTTCTCTTGCTCCCGCGTTCATTGGATGCTTCAATGGGTACTTCTTCGGCGGCTTCTCTTGCTCCCGCGTTCATTGGATGCTTCAATGGGTACTTCTTCGGCGGCTTCTCTTGCTCTCGCGTTCATTGGATGCTTCAATGTGCACTTTTTCGAGGATTTCTCTTGCTCTCGCGTTCATTGGACGCTTCAATGGGCACTTTTTCGGCGATTTCTCTTGCTCTCGCGTTCATTGGATGCTTCAATGGGCTCTTCTTCGGCGATTTCTCTTGCTCTTGCGTTCATTGGACTCTTCAAGGTAGACTTCATCGGGCACTTTCCAGATGCTGTGGCATTCCACAACAAAAAAGAAATGGTGCCTGACACCAATAAAGGTGTCAGGCACCACTTTTTTTCCTAATACTTTTGAAATACCAATGACACATTGTGGCCGCCAAATCCTAGTGAGTTGGATAGAACCACCTGTACGTCCTTCCTCTTTGCCACGTTCGGGACGTAATCTAAGTCCAGCTGTTCATCTGGTGTTTCATAGTTAATGGTTGGCGGGATGATTCCTTCTTTCATTGCTAACACGGAGAAAATTGCCTCAATGGCACCAGTTGCTCCTAATAAATGTCCTGTCATCGATTTCGTAGAGCTGACTGATAGCTTATAAGCATGCTCCCCGAAGACTTCTTTAATAGCCAAGGTTTCATACAAATCATTGTAATAAGTAGAAGTACCATGTGCATTAATATAGTCCACTTGTTCCGGAGCAATGCCGGCATCCTCTATTGCCAGTTTCATAGCACGCTGGGCACCTTCACCTTCTGGAGCAGGCGTTGTAATATGATGGGCATCACCTGTCGCACCATAGCCAATCAGCTCTCCATAGATCTTCGCTCCCCTGCCTAATGCGTGTTCAAGCTCTTCTAATACCACGATTCCAGCACCTTCACCAATGACAAATCCATCACGATTTTTATCAAAAGGACGGCTTGCGGTGTTCGGGTCGGGATTTTTCGAAAGAGCCGTCATATTGGAAAATCCAGCGACAGTCATCTCGGTAATGGTTGCCTCCGTTCCGCCAGCGATGATCATATCGGCGTCCCCTTTTTGAATGACCCGGAAAGCATCGCCAATGGAGTTAGCGCCGGATGCACATGCCGTAACTGAACAATTGTTGATTCCTTTCGCCCCAATCTCAATCGAAACCTGCCCCGCTGCCATGTCCGGAATAAGCATTGGAATCGTAAATGGGTTGACCCTGCGCTGTCCTTTTTCAATAAATTTCTTATGCTGCTCCTCAAACTCGGCTAATCCGCCAATTCCCGAACCAATCCAAACACCGACCCGTTCCGGCTGAACATCCTTACCGATTTCAACGCCCGCATCCTTGACAGCCATTTTACTTGCAGCCACAGCAAATTGACTGTAACGCCCCATTCTTCTGGATTCCTTTTTATCCATGAATTCTTCAGGTGCAAATCCCTTAACTTCTGCAGCGATTTTGATATCTACTTTATCTGCATCATAAATGGTTGCGGGTCCTATCCCTGATACACCGTTTTTTATGTTATCCCATGTTGATTGCGCATCATTCCCCAAAGGCGTTACAGCCCCTATTCCTGTAATCACAACTCTTTTTCCCATATGAGCTCTCTCCTACTCATTTTTTATTATCTATCATATAATCCTTTTTTCTATTTTAACTAATTCAGAGAGGTTGGACAAATTAATTCATGACCTGGTTATAATAGGAGGTTTAAATTTTTTTAAGAAACTGTCGCCTGATACCAAAAAATTGACATTTCTACAGCACTCCACTAAAATGAATGATAGTCATTCATTTATTTTGTAAAAGGCGGGTTAAATAGGATGGGAAAAAGCTCTGATGGAAAATATGATATAATCCTGCATGCTGCGATTGATGTTATTTCTGAAAAAGGTCTTGATAAGACCTCCATTTCCGATATCGTGAAAAAAGCTGGGGTTGCGCAAGGAACCTTTTATTTATATTTCTCATCAAAAAATGCCTTAATACCAGCGATTGCAGATAATCTTCTTACGATTACTTTTGAAAGTGTGAAGGAAAAGATACAGGGAAAAGAAACATTTTGGAGCATTTTAGAGGTTATGATTGATGAAACATTTAGAATAACAAAAGAATATAAAAACATTATTATCCTCTGTTATTCCGGGCTAGCCATCGATCACTCAATGGAAAAATGGGAAGCTATTTATCAGCCATATTATGATTGGCTAGAGAATATTATAAAAAAAGCGATACAGCAAAACGAAATAATCAGTGACATTAATCTAAAATGGACCGCCAAAACAATTATAAACCTCGTCGAGAATGCGTCTGAACGCTTTTATATCAGCCAGGTCCAGGATGATACCATTGAAGTATATAAGATAGAGGTATTTAACTTTATCAAAAGATCGTTAATTACCCCATCATAAAGTATTGGATTTCATCCAATATTTTATTTAGTTATAAAATGACTGATAGTCATTCATTACTATTAAAAAATAAAACAACAAGAGGTGCGTATGGATGGTTTGGGGTCTTTTAGTATTAGCTGGAATTGAAGAAGTCATTGCAACCATTGCAATGAAATACGTAAATGGAACAAAAAAGAAACTGCCGTTAGTGGTCATGACGGTAGGATTTATATTTTCCTTTTACTGCCTGGCAAGTGCCATGCAAGTTCTTACTGCCGGGGTTGCTTATGCAGTTTGGACGGGTATTGGCAGTATTGGAATCACATTAGTGGGTACCTTTTGGTTTAAAGAAAAGCTTCATCTTTCTCAAATAATATCACTTTTACTTATATTATTAGGGGTCATTGGATTAAAGATGACAGCCTAATTTGAATCATCATGATCGAGAGGTGTGTAAAAATGGATTGGGTTTTGGTTTTTATTGCAGGAATATTAGAAGTGGCATGGGCATCAAGTCTGAAACATGCAGATTCACTTTTAGATTGGCTCATCACCATTATTTTGATCATTATCAGTTTCATTTTACTTATTCGTTCTTATAAAACGATTCCCGTTGCAGCAGCTTACACTGTATTTGTAGGCATTGGAACGGTGGGCACTTTTTTGACAGGCATCTTT
This sequence comes from Neobacillus kokaensis, assembly GCF_014656545.1. Lineage (GTDB taxonomy): Bacteria > Bacillota > Bacilli > Bacillales > Cytobacillaceae > Neobacillus > Neobacillus kokaensis. The sequence goes on along the minus strand of NZ_BNDS01000016.1, from coordinate 10,037 downwards.
CTGGGCGAGTCATTTTCTTTTGACCAAATATTTTTTCTAATGATTTTATTAGCAGGAATCATTGGCATGAAGACCTTTACTAAAAAAGAATCTCAGGATCCGATTACTGAACTTGGTCGTGATAACGTCGAAGCTTGACTTTACAAACAGTGCTTGGCCACTGTTTGTAAAGTCCACTTAGCCCATATGGGTTAATTATATAAGCTTAGTATAAATCCTGATCAACTGCTGTTGCTCTTCTTCAGTTAATCTTTCAAGTAATTGCGTCCGCAGCTTTTTCCCTTCCTCTTGTGCCTTTTTTAAAAGATCACGCCCTTTGTCCCTTATCTCCAAATAAAGAACTCTTTTATCATTTTCATCTGATACACGAACGGCCAGCTCCCTTTTAATTAGTTTTTCAGTTAAATGGGTAATCGATGGCGGCGCTAACCCTAAGGCTTTTGCGATATCTGATGGCCTGCTTTTGCCGTGGTCACGTAAATGAGCCAGCACCAAAATATGTGTGATACCAATATTTTCATTAAACATTTGATTCCACTCGACTATTAATCGATTGTTCATCTTATCCATCAAATGGATGAGTTCAAAAATAGATGGATTTTCCATGGTACCCCTCTTTCTAATTAGGTTCTATTATTAATCATATAAGAAAGACCCCTTTTATGAAAAGAGGTCTTTCACTTTATTATTATTGCGCAGAATAACCGCCATCAATGACCAGCTCGGCTCCAGTGATAAAAGAAGATTCATCTGATGCTAAAAATAAAGCAGCATTAGCGATATCGTCTGGGCGTCCAAGGCGTTGCAGCGGAGTAGCCGCCACCATATGATTAACTAAATCCTTAGATGTCTCCAGGTTTTTCGTCATCGGTGTTTCAATGATTCCAGGGAACAAGGCATTAACACGAATGCCTAAACGGCCATATTGTGTTGCAGCCGCTTTTGAAATGGCACGAACTGCACCCTTAGATGCTGAGTAATGGTTAAAGCCCATTCCAATTTGTGCAGTGAATGAGGAAATATTAACAATTGCCCCTTGCTTTTGCTCTTTCATATACGGAATAACATGCTTTATTCCTAGAAATGGTCCAAAACTATTAACTGTCATCATTTTTTGCCAATCATCAATATGAATGTCTTCTACTGATTTTTCCGAGGAAATTCCAGCATTGTTTACGAGAATATCGATTCTTCCAAAGCGTTCTTTAACCTCTTGTAACAATTGCTGCCAATCCTCTTCAGAAGCAACATTCAGCTTCATGCCGTAAACATTTTCCTTCTGGCTGGCTTTTTCGAGAGCTGCTTCATTTATATCTGCAGCGATAACAATGGCCCCTTCTTTACTAAATAAATCGACCATGTTTTCTCCAATACCAGATGCACCGCCGGTAATAATCGCTACTTTATTTAATAATCTTTCCATTCTATTCAGCTCCTTTTATTCCTTCGTAATAAAGGTCACCTTATTTATTTACAACTACCACTAGGTATTTAGACGTCTAAATAAATATTAGTAAATAACTCTCATTTTGTCAAGATGAGGGTCCCTGACACCAAAAAGAAGCAAGGGGACAGTTTCTCTTACTTCTTTCATATTGCGAAATATTAAATTAACTAAGCATGGAATACAAACTACTCCATTCCTCCGTCTAGTAATAGCTTGTATTCTTCCGGAGTATCTATATCCGGTATTATCTTTCTGTTCATCTCAGTGTAATATACATGCTTTTCAAATTTTTTTATAACTGATTTTCCGCCTTCGTCCCCATTGATACTTAATAAATGAGGAAACAGGTTTCTTTTAAATAAGACAGGATGCCCTTTAATGCCTTGATATTTAGCTTGAATAATAGAAAAGTTCGATTGACTATGATAAGCATTAATAATCTTATCGATTTCTTTCGATGACATTAATGGCTGGTCCCCCAATAAAAAGATAGCAGCTTGCACAGAATCTGGTAATGACTGTAATCCAAGTTTAACCGAGGAGGACATTCCCTCGTTTGAACGATCGTTAACTATAACTTTACTGATTCCTTCAATTTGTGCCTCCCTAGCCAGTTTTTCTACATGTGAATTTACTACTACAATAATTCCATCTAACTGTGTTTTTACGCATTCATCAAGCGTATGTCGAATAAGCGTCTTCCCTTTATAGGGCAAAAGTAATTTGGGTTCCCCCATTCGTTTTGAAAAACCAGCAGCTAAAACAATGGCCCATACTTGACTATTTATATTTCTAATAATTGCTCTTCCTTCCTATTTGAGAATTAATCATTCTTGTGTATGTTTCATATATATTTTACAAGTAGTCTCCCCAATTTAATAAGAATGTCATGTATTATTATCCCATAATTCAGATTTATCAAACAAGGCAAATCGGTACTGCCTGACACCAACCTTTAGGTATAAAAATGTCCCGGTACCTAGTAAAATGGTAAATAGGGAAAGCAATAAAAAAGGAGAGAATGGTTTGAAGTTTATTGAGAAGTTCTTTGAAGGGATCGATAAAACATGGCGTGCGTTTAAAGAGTTTTTTGGGACGCTGTTTGTATTCATTGGTTTTCCAATTACTACGTATGCTTCGTTCTATAGTGCGGGCGAATTTATGAATGACGGAGAAAAGCTAAAAGGAATCGGTTTGTATATTTTTGCAGTTATTATTGCTTTAATAACAATCGGGGCTATTTACGTTACAATTTCAGAATGGATTGAGAAAGTAAAAAAGCGAAACAAAAAAAGTTCGTAAACACAAAAGACCGTTACCTATTGATAGGTTTAACGGTCTTTTTAGATTCATGATTATCGTGTCAGGCACTCTTTTCACGCTGCCGCTTCTCCCAATTAGCCTTTAATTCAGGGGTTGCTTTGGGTATGACGTGGTTATTAATTACAAGGTTAATTGCATTATCAGAAACTAGGTTAAACGTATTAAATTTTATGATTTTATTTTGAGTGGTGCGGACATGTAAAATCTTGAAAGAAAGTCCCCCCAAATACATGTCTTTTATTTCATTTATCGCTACGCTGTTTTTTCTTCCTTTTATATAACCATTTTCAATCGTGAATAATACCTTTCCCCTTAAAAGTGCGGAGAGAACCTGTAGTAATTTTGTCAAAAAAAACAGCGTACAAGGAATACCAATTAGAATTCCAAAAAAACCTCTTACCATACTAGAATGAGGTACTACCATGAAAAGGATAAACAGACCAGTCAAAGTCATAATAAACATGCCAGAACCTATGCAGCCGGCTGCCATATTCGTATATACAACTTCTACCTTATTATCTTTTACTTTAATAATGTGATCCATAATTAGTCATTTCCTTTTCTTTATTCAAAAAAACATCCTTCTCTAAAAGGCTCTTAATTGTCATCTCATCACAAGGTTTAATGATAAAATTCTCGCCCTGCTTTTCAACCATCCAATTGTTTTCCAGCCTATTGGTAAACATCCATACATTTTTTGCTAACGGCTCTTTTGTATCGGTAAATTCGAGTAATAAAAGCGTATTTAGGAAACCATCAGTCTCTTTTAAAATTTGATAAAATCTCTTTTTCTCCTCACTAAGCAGCCTTAGATCAAATTGTTTTTTATTATCATTCAAGGCCGAAAGCAGTTCCTCGAATTCCTCTTGGGTAATTGATATGGTTGTATTGTCAGCCTCTTCTCCTTTTCCAATTCGATAGAAGTCTGAAATCATACAGCTAACTTCCTCACTTGTAACAGTGGTAAACATATGCACTTGTTCATCAAAGTGAAGGGTATGCTTAATAATTCTCCCTTCTCCAAAATGAAAGGAATATGTCTCCTCTGACTGTTCCGCAGAATGGCGAGATAGTTTAATAGATTGTTCTGAGTAATTTAATATTGCAATTATTTTTGCTAGATTGTCTGTTAAAGTAAATTTGTGATTTTTATAATCTAATAAATTTTTTGCTAAAAGAGAGCGACAGCTAATTTGCAGCAGCAAATCCATTTTTTCATCATCTAAATCTCCAAAATAAACTTGTTTCAGGGCATTTCCTTGTTCAAAGAAGCCCTCACTATAAAAACTATAAATTAATTCTTCAATTGATAGGGAAATTTGTTCCATCATATCCTCCTAGTGACCAAAACCAAAAAACTTTTTCGAGCCGTTTAAAAGGTTCGAAGCATGACTTTTTACACTTTCAAACCCATCTTTAACCTTATTCACTCCAGAGGCGATTCCCTCTGTTACATTATAAATACTGTCCTTAAAGTGCAGGGCTGTTTTATTCACAAATTCTGGTGTTTTTTCTGTAACCCAATCACCAACGAGGCTTCCAACGAAACCACCAGCGCTGGCGCCAATAACCGTCCCGACTGGACCGGCTAAACTTCCAATTGCACCGCCTATTACTGCTCCTCCAACAGATGTTGCAGTAACAACCCCAGTTTTATAGACAGCAGAGCCCACGACCTTTGCATTTTCCTCTTTTAATTTCTCGATATTTCCTCCATAGATGGAATAGTTTTCAGTAATTTTAATGCCAGCTCCAACTGTCTCAACACCAGCAGTAATAAGAGCAGCTGTTAACATGTTGGCTTTGCCTACTTTTAAGGCAGATTTAAGAACTTGGCCTGATTGATTTTTTACTGCATTAAGACCGTCCTTTAACGAGGCTGCATCCAACCAATCATGCTTTAATTTGCTGACACTATTGCTCAGATTTACGATATCTTTTGGAAAAAGTCCGGAGAACCTTTTATAAATCAATTCTGCCAATGATTTATCTTTAAACTTAAACAAGGTTTTATAATTAACCATCAAACGGGCTAAAAAGTTGAACCTGGAGCCTTCTACCTTTTGAATCAATTTACCAACTGGAATTTTCCTATTTTTATATAGTACTTCTTCTGCTACTTCAAATTTGCGCAGCACCCCATCGATATCATTAAATTTAAAGCCAAGCAGGTGCATAATCCCCGCACCGCCCATATACTGCAATCCGTGTAAAACGTCTCCTAACCGGCCGACAGTGTCGTTGTAAAGTTCATATGTATCACTTGCCAGACGATTATTTAACGCTTCATACACCGGATTAAGTTTGTCCGTAAGCGTATCAAATTTCTTATCCAAACTTTTCTCCGCTGCCTGGTACTGTTCGGCTGAAGCTGTGGCAAATGATTTCAACCGCTTCATCTGCGCCGCTGTATCATCTAGTTCAGCGCAGGCTTTCGCTAATCGATACCCTAGATTCTTACGGTTTAGTATTTTGGGATCAACGCTATAGCGCAATCCGACCGCGTTGTTTTGGACACTTAGCAACCGGGCTATATTTTGATCCAAACCAGCTATTGAGCTCTTGACGGTATCAGGATGAATAATGATTTTCGAGGCCATGGATGAACACCACCTTATGTCTTTTATAAAAATTCACGCGTTTTTCCGTGAAAATGAAAGTTTTTTCCACAATATACTAATTATAGAGGAAGATAAGAGTCGAAGAAATATTCTCTTTTTCCTATATATAGGTGTGATTCTTTATTGTTAGTAGGACAAATTTACTAGATTTTTGTTTTGCGCTAAACATTCCGTATTAATACCATTTTAACCAAATATGACCTAAAACAGGAAAAACGGACCATATCTTTTAGGAGTTTCTCTCTATGTACATGCCCTCCATTTACTTGTATATTCAACTTGTAATAAAGTTTTTGAAGATTATTACAACTAAATCTATTTGGGGGTTTTTAGATGAAAAAGAAGGTACTTGCTTTATCATTAACTGGTTTAATGGCTCTTGGCGGAATTGCAAGCGCTCCCATTTCAGTTGGCGCAGTAGGAGAAGGTCCAAACTATGGCGGCAATGAGTCCATTCAGACTTCCATCCTTCATACATACGATTCTATGGTTGATTTCCTAAAAACTCAGGATGCAAAACAAACCGCAATGCAGTTAGAAGTTATCGGTAAAACATTGAAAGGCCGGGAAATCTACCTCGCCAAATATGTTTCTAACCCAAACAATCCTACCATCCTCTTCTTGACTCAGCAGCATGGAAACGAACAATTGACTACAGAAGGTGCTTTAGAATTTATTAAACATTTAGGAACAGGTAAAATGAAAGGCGTCCTCGACAACGTCAATATCCTTGTAATACCAATGCTTAATGCAGACGGAGCCATGGGGGATGTCGATTTCTCATTAGATGATTATGTTGCTGACGGCGGCAGACATTTAACTCGTTACAATGCTGACGGTGCTGATTTAAATCGTGACCATGTGGATAAAAAATATCCTGAAACACAAGCATTGCATAACAATGTACTTAAAAAATACAAGATTGATTATATGATTGACCTGCATCATCAAGGAACACAAAGTGAGCGTGACGGAAAATATGTTTCCGGTTCCCTTCTTTATCCAACAAATAAAAATGTAAAACCAGAAGTGCTGGAGCGCTCAAAAAAATTAGGCGCTATTGTGTTCAATGCTGTTGACTCTACAGGCTGGGGACATCTTGGCAAATACGATGGCGGTAACGGTGAAAATATCGGGCGAAATGGTGCTGCTGTCCAATATGATATTTCTACATTACTTTTCGAAATGCGCGGCATGTCTGACCATTACTATGAATCTTATGCCATTGGACAAAAAAGTAATGGCTATTTGATTAAACAAACCATTACTACTCTAGATGCTTCAGTAAGAGCCATTGCCGATGGTTCAATTAAAACCGTGGATACTAGCTTCTGGGATACACTTCCAGTCCAAAATACTCGTCCTTCCGGGGAAGAAACTGAATAACACTCCCTCAGTTGGCTGCCAGCAGCGTTCTTTTACAACGATGCGGCAGCCAATTTTTTTCAAAAAAAATGATTGACTAATAGAGTTGGTTTCAGCTACTATTGCTTTATACTTAATTGCATAAAAGCAAAAAAGCGTTGAACTATTAAAGTAGCTGATACAAACCTTGAAATGAGAGATCTGTTGGTCGGTGCAAAACAGACAAGCTGTATGGTGAATTACACATAGGGAGCTGACAGTCCGGTTTCGGCCGTTATCTAAAACAAGCGAGCAGCAATTTGTCTGCTAACTAGGGTGGTACCGCGGAGCTTTCCGTCCCTTTTTTGGGATGGAAAGCTCTTTTTTTTATATTCATTTTTCATTAAAGGGGTAGGTATGCATGAAAAAGGAAATTTCTATCGGGATGTCGCTGATTCCAATTGTTGCACTAATTGGAGCAGCCGCCCTTTCTATTTTTATTTGGAAGGCAGGGATGCATGTCCCGTTAATGATTGGCGTAATCGCCGCAGCCATCATTTCCATTATTGCCGGATGGAGCTGGGATGAAGTCCAGCGAATGATGGTTAAAGGTGTGGAAAGAGCATTACCAGCTGTGTTTATTTTATTAATTATCGGCATGATTGTCGGCACATGGATTGCCAGCGGTGTCATCCCAACGATGATCTATTACGGTCTTTCGATTATCACCCCTGCTCTGTTTGTACCGATTGTGGCACTAGTAACAGGGATTGTCTCGATTACTTTGGGAAGTTCGTTTACTTCTATTGCGACAATTGGTCTTGCGTTTATGGTAATTGGAGAAGGGCTTGGGTTCTCCCCTGGACTTGTTGCCGGGGCTGTCATTTCAGGAGCTTATTTTGGCGATAAATTATCCCCGCTTTCTGATACAACGAATATTGCACCGGCAATGGCTGAAACGGATTTATTCAGCCATGTAAAGCATATGCTGTGGGATACCATACCGGCGTTTTTAATTTCCATTGCGTTGTATTGGATTGTTAGTTCCTCCGCTGCCGCAAATGGCGGTACTGATATTAAAGCAATTGAGGCAATCAAAACTGGTTTAAATGATGTATTCGTTATTCATCCATTATTATTACTAATGCCAATATTGACGATTATTTTAATGATCAAAAAAACACCAGCCATCCCAGCATTGATGGGCGTAAGTATCTTAGGCGGTGTACTAGCGGTTCTTGTTCAAGGGACATCCGTGACCTCTATCGTTCAAATCATGACAAGCGGCTATCACGTTGAATCCGGAGTCAAAGCGTTAGATTCCTTGCTAAACCGCGGCGGGCTCATGTCCATGCTCGGAACAATTGGTTTACTAATCCTGGCAACAGCTCTTGGCGGTATTTTAGAAGAAACGGGCTCCTTTGAAGTTTTAACGAAAAAGATGATGTCGAAGGTCCATTCTACTGGTACTTTGATTAGTTCAACCATTCTTTCAACCTTTGTTGTTGCCTTTGCAAGCGGTGCCCAGTTTTTGGCGATTATTCTACCAGCAAGAACGTTTGTAAAAACCTATAAGGAAATGGGAATTGATACGAAAAATCTTTCTCGGTGTGTGGAAGCAGCAGGAACAGTTGGGATTAATCTTGTTCCGTGGGGGGTACCTGCCGTATTTGCCGCTGGAATACTTGGTGTGAGTCCAGGCGAATTCATTCCATATGCCTTCTTTGCCTTCCTTGTGCCGCTCATGAATATTTTATTTGGCTTCACAGGGTGGACGATTACGAAGAAACAATATAAAGTTGAAGACAATCCAACGAATGACAAAGGCAGGGCTGTGATATGAGTGAAGTTATCTTAAGCGTATTAGGAACGGCTCAAGATGCCGGCCTTCCTCATCCAAATTGTTTTTGTAAAAATTGTACAGAGGCCCTCCGCAATCCGAAGTTTCGGCGGCTTGCAGCTTCATTAGCGATTGTCCATCCCAATGAGAAAGCTTGGCATTTAATTGATGCCAGTCCTGATTTGAAGGAACAAATGGCTAGACTGCAAATGAAGTACGGTATGGAGGGGCGGCTGATGGAAAGCATTTTTCTAACACACGCTCATTTAGGGCATTATCCAGGATTGTTGTTTTTAGGACGCGAAGCGATTGGTGCAAGCCGAATTCCAGTGATGGCCGGGACGAAAATGAAGCATTTATTAGAAGATCAGGCCCCTTGGAGTCAATTGACGAAGCTTGGCAATATTAATCTTCAAGAGATTTATGATGGGGAGATAGTGGAGATTGCTCCTTCCGTTACGATTACGCCCATTGATGTACCGCACCGAAATGAATTTTCGGAGACGTTTGCTTTTTGGATTGAAGGTCCGAATAAGAAGGTGCTTTATGTTCCTGATATTGACCGGTGGCATGAATGGGATAAAGATCTTTGGAAGGTTTGCAAGGAAGCGGATATCTGCTTACTGGACGGTACGTTCCATTCAGAGAAGGACCTTGAAAGGATTGGCCGGGATTACCGGGAAATTCCCCATCCACTTATGACAGAAACGATGGACCGCCTTCAGGATTTAGCCGAAGAAACCGAGATTTATTTTACCCATTTAAATCATTCCAATCCAGCGATTGATCTGGATCTGGAGGTTCGGCTGGAAATTGCGGCTAGAGGTTTTCATATTGCGGAGGAAGAGATGGAATTTAGGTTATAAGTTAAGGAGCCGCTGCATAGAGGGTAGGTTAATGCCCCTTTGCAGCGGCTTTTTATAATGTAATGGATTAAGGACCAATTGGTCTTGGAAACCAAGCTTCTTAAAGACCAATTCACTCTTAAATATCAACATACTGTCCCATACAAACCGCATATGGGACAAATCTAGCGCTCTAACCAAACGTACTGTCCCATACAAACCTCCTATGGGACAAATCTTGTGCTTTAATCAAACATACTGTCCCATACAAAACGCCTATGGGACAAATCTAGTGCTCTAACCAAACATACTGTCCCATACAAACCGC
>NZ_BNDS01000016.1:0-121 GCF_014656545.1 Neobacillus kokaensis | reverse complement strand
AAACGCCTTTGGGACAAATCTAGGGCTCTTACCAAATAAACTGTCCCATAGAAGACGCCTATGGGACAAATCTAGTGTTCTAATCAAACATTCTGTCCCATACAAAACGCCTATGGGACAA
>NZ_BNDS01000015.1 GCF_014656545.1 Neobacillus kokaensis | reverse complement strand
GTGGAAAAGCATATGAAGTGCACATAGATGGTGTCAATTTATAAACGAATAATGAAGAAGAGTAAATTGCGCATGCATTTACTCTTCTTTTTTATTCATTGGGGATTGTTCAATATTGAAAAGTAGACTGAGATCCGGCAAACTAAACTGAATTTAATCACTTCTCCCGGCAATGGTTGTTACGAAATAATCCAGGAGGGGACCCCGTTTCCATGCTAAATACTCTAGTAAAATAATGAATGCTTCCAAAACCGGTTTTTTCAGCAATCACTTTAAGTGGGAGATTGGTAGTTTTTAATAAATTTTGGGCACTTTTAACTCTTTCTTTTCGAAGGAATGACACAAAGCTTTCATGATCGTCTTCAGAAAACAAACGAGAAAGGTGCCGTGATGAAACATTAAGATAACTAGCCAGCATTTCTAATGTAATTTGTTTCTCCAGGTTATCAATAATAAACTGTTTTGCCCGGGACACAATAGGATTTGACTTCATGATATTCGGTCGATCTACATCTTTTCGACCTAAAAATACATTTATAAAAGAAAGAACTAAGGCATGAGCAATAGAAGGTAATACATCTGACGGAATAGTCCATTGTTTATTTTCAGGAATAAGAAGAGATTTCCACAATGATACGGTAGGAGAACTCTCACAATTATAAACAATGGTAGATCCCTGTTGTACCAATTTCAAAAAATAATCGATGTATTCGGTTGTTGAGTTTTCCTGATCCAGCTCAAAGCAAATCCACAATAAATACAACCCTTCATCACTTTTAATTTGATGTGTAATCATGGGCTTAGAGCAGAAAAGCGTCCCTTTTTGAAGGGAATATAAACGACCATCATCCAAGTATGTCCCTTCACCTCCCATAACGTAACAAATTTCATAGAAAGAGTGTCGATGAACCGGATTGTAGGTTAAGTGCGTTTCCATCCCCCAATGTAGAACCTTAAATGATACTTCTTGATTTCTCAATAAACCAGCATATTGATTTAAACGAGTTTCACTCTCATGAATGTTATACATAAAATCTACCTTTCATAAACGGTGGCGTAATAAGACAAAGGTATGTCTTGTTTAGCCAAAGATTATCACTAGCTATATTTATTATAATAACAGCAGTAACACTAAGAAACTATTTTTTTAAAAAGAGGATGGTATATGGGAATCCAAACTATATGGGCAAAAATTCACAAAGCTAAAGGTTGAACTTCATCAAAAATTGTTTCATCTAAATGGTTGGGAGAGGAAAAGTTTTGTATTTTCATCCCAAAGTGAAATCGAAACATACTTCAAGCTTTTTCAATAACATAAATACTGACGGAGGTTGTACATATGAATAAACTGAACCGAAAATGGCGCATATTTGTGATTCATCATTCACATACAGATATTGGGTATACAGAAAGGCAAGAGAGAATTGAGCAATACCATGTTGATTTTATCCGCCAAGCGCTGAATATTTCTAAAGAGATACGAATGGGAAAACGCAATGAGTGGAAAGGGTTTAAATGGACGTGTGAGACATTTTGGGCGGTCGAGCAATTTTTAAAAGAAGCGACTGAAGAAGAGAAGCATGATTTTGCAGAGGCTATTCGCCATGGAGACATTGCATTATCCGGCACCTATCTTAATATGACAGAGCTAGCTGATGAAGATTTGCTTCGTACAATTCATTCCAAGGCAGTACAATACGGACAGTCTATCGGTTCACCGGTTGACGCTGCGATGACAGCTGACATTAACGGTTACAGCTGGGGTTATGCGAAAAGCTTGGTGAATGCGGGGATCAGATATTTATTCTCATGTATTCACACACACCACGGCATGTTTCCGCTCGGCCGCAAGCAGATTCCGTTCTGGTGGGAGACGTCTGAAGGTGACAGGCTTCTTGTATGGAATGGGGAGCATTACATGTTCGGGAACGAGCTTGGGCTTTGTCCTGACGGTGTCGGCAGCTACATGATTCGAGATGAATTCCATACACCTGCAATCGTAGATAACCATAACGAAATAATGTCAACTAGAATGGAACGTTATTTAAGCAAGCTGGAAGAGGAGCAATATCCTTTTGATTTTGTTCCAGTGATGGTGTCAGGTTTGGCGACTGATAATGGGTCTCCGAATGGGGACATCATGAAGGTGATCCATTCATGGAATGCGGAACATGGAGATAAAGTAGAAATCCAGATGTCGTCGTTAAGTGAATTTTTCCAGCATCTGGAGCAGCAGAATTCCGAAATTCCGGTATATCGCGGCGATTGGCCAGACTGGTGGTCAGACGGGGTATGCTCGACACCCATGCAAACACAAATTTACAGAGATGCGCAACGGACCTTGCGCAAAATTAAACGATTGGATCCGCAGCAGCAGTTTATCAGTTTAAGCGAGCTGGATGAAATCGAACATCAACTTGTAATGTATGCTGAACATACATGGGGATATCATGCGTCCATTCATTCTCCTTGGGATTGGAACGTGCAAATGCTTGAAGTACGTAAGCTTGCCTACGCTGCCAATGCAAGCCGATTGGCGCATCATGCGTTGGACAAACTGAGCAATGTCAAGGGTGGGTCACTTCTGCATCCCGGCCGAGCTTTCCGTTATCAGGTTATCAATACAGAACCTAGTGTTTCCAAGCAATTAGTTGAATTAAAATGGGACGGTTTTGAACATGAGAATTTTAAAAATGGACTGGAGGTCATTGAGGAACAAAGTGGTCAAGCGGTACCGCATCAAATGGGTAATCAGTGTGTTACCGTCGAGGTAGAGCTTGAGCCAGAGGAGCAGAAACACTATTTGATCCGGCCGACAAAAGTATCGAAAGCTAGAACAACGAGCAACTTGAAACTGGTAGGTGCTGATACGATCTATGACATTCAGGATATGTATCCTTCCAGTAGTGAGAAAGAATTAATTACAATTTCAGAGCATTCAGCCGAATCTCCTTTTGTAAAAATTAACTGGACTGAAGAAGGAATTGTCTCATGGATTAATAAGGAAACAGGAGAAGAATTAATTCATCAGCATCGCAAGCACGGTGCCTTCACCCCTGTATATGAATTGACACCTGCCGTTGATCCGAAGAATCCAAGCAGTATTTTCACTGCGCGCAGTACAATGGGGCGCAATCGTAAAGGGCTAAACGTGAAGCGGTCCGTCGGGCGATTAAAGAAGACAAAGGCCGTCTCCAGCGGTCCGTTATATGGGGTCGTTGAGCTTCAATTTGAAGTAAGTGGAATGAGTTACTATTCACTGTTCCTTAAGCTTTACACCAACAGCAGCAGAGTGGATGTAGCTGTTCGCCTCCACAAAGACAGCGTATGGGAACCAGAAAATGTATATATCTCATTACCGTTCACATCTGGTGCGAAGGATAATGAGACATTATGGCTGGATAAAGCAGGAGCGCCTGTCCGCCCTTGGGTCGATCAACTCCCTGGAACGTTACTTGATTATTATTGCATTCAAGAGGGCTTGGCTTTGGTAGGGGAAAACCATTCCCTTATGATTGCGACGCCAGATACTCCACTTGTACAATTAGGATCCCTTGAACATGGGAAAAGACTGCTCCATACGCAGCAGGGTGAAGAACATGAATGCCAGCTGTATGCCTGGGTAATGAGCAACTACTGGGAAACGAACTTTAAAGCGACTTTAGGCGGGTTTTACGAATTCCGCTATTTCATTGAATGGAGCAAGGACCATGCTTCAGCAGAGCGAGCGATTGGACATTGTAAAGCCATTAGCTCCGGATTTACCGTTTGGCGTATGAAGTCCGATTCATAATTTTATATAAAGCAGTCATTAACAGGATTAAAGGGTGGAAGCGAAGAATATTCTGCTCTTTAATCCATGTTAATTTTGTTATTTATGTTTTATATTCATTGCACCCTATATACAGGCGGACAATATTTTTAGTAAAATACGAGTAGTGATTTTACTAAACTAGTAGCGTCATTGATGAATACATAAGATGTGGAAGGAGAACCAAAAAATTATGCAACAACATAAATTACCTCAAATTAATATGCAGGAGCTGGAATTGCCGCACGTCATTTCTCGTGTAATAGAGGAGACAGATGCACGGCTTAGCCACCGTCCTAAATTGCAAAAGCTGTTCCGTAACTGCTTCCCGAATACATTGGAGACGACGACGAAGTTACTGGATGATGGTAGGACCTTCATCATAACGGGGGATATTCCGGCTATGTGGCTTCGGGACTCTGTTGAGCAGGTGGAGCAATACATACCGTTTTTAAAAGAAGATAAGGATTTACAGCGCATCATCAGCGGGCTAGTGAAACGCCAGATGATGTACATAAACATCGATCCTTATGCCAATGCATTTAATGAAACAGCAAATGACTGGCATTGGGACAGCAATGACGAGACGGAGATGTCCCCTTGGGTGTGGGAGAGGAAATTTGAGCTGGACTCACTGTGTTTTCCGATAAGACTTGCCTATCTTTACTGGAAAGAGACTGGGTTAAGCGATATTTTTGACAGCAGCTTCAAAACAGCAATGCGCAAAATCGTCGACCTATGGAAGACAGAGCAGCGCCACTTTGAACAGTCACCATACCGTTTCATGCGATACAACTGCCCGGACATCGATACACTTCGAAACAACGGCTTAGGAATGCCGGTCAATTACACGGGGATGATTTGGTCAGGTTTCCGACCAAGTGATGACGCTTGTGATTTCCATTACAATATCCCTTCCAACATGTTCGCCGTCGTAGCGCTGCGTCAGATGGGCGAGATTGCCCGTTACGTCTTTCGTGATATGGCGTTCGTCAAAGAGGCTGCTGCGCTGGAGAACGATATTCAGCATGGCATTGAATTGTATGGCATCTATCATCATCCGACCTTTGGTAAAATTTATGCCTATGAGACAGATGGCTTTGGCAATCAGTGCTTGATGGATGATGCGGGTACACCGGGTCTGCTGTCGATTCCGTATCTTGAATACACGGATGTGAATAATGAAATTTACCAAAATACGCGTCGATTCATTTTAAGTAAGGAAAATCCGTACTACTACGAAGGGAAAGTGGCAAAAGGTATTGGTAGCCCGCATACACCGCCGAATTATGTATGGCATATGGCTTTGTCCATGCAAGGTTTGACAGCCGACAATGATACGGAAATGCTGGAGATGATTGCCGTGCTGGAATCGACTGATGCGGACACAGGATTTATGCACGAAGGCTTCCATGCGGATGATCCTTCTAAGTTCACACGTCCTTGGTTCGCCTGGTCAAATAGTCTCTTTTCCCAATTAGTACTGAAGGCGCTTGATAAGGGGTTACTGGATAGCTGATTTAACAGGTGAAAGTTCCGTTTCCCGCGTATTTCGGCAAATATCCATCTCCTGTCTTTCGTTCGCCAATTGTTACACTATAAAATGCAATTATAGATTTTTAGGTAGAGATGGGAAGGGGGATAAAGATGAACATTAAATATTTTAAAGCTCTTTGGGGAATGACGGGCACACTTGAAGAGCAATTTTCTGACATTGCAAAAGCAGGTTACGATGGGATAGAAGCACTTCTTCCAAGTAAGGAAGAAGAGAGTCAGTTTAAAGAGCTGCTTGAGAAACACCAATTCGATTACATCGCGCAAATACATACTTATGGTGATCACATTGAATCCTTTACAGAACTAACAAATCGTGCGAAAGAGTTTAATCCTTTATTAATTAATTCACACAGCGCAAAGGACTCTATGACTTTTGATGAACAGCTGAACTTTTTTGAGAAGGCACTTATTATTGAGAAACAGACTGGGGTGCCAATTGCCCACGAAACCCATCGTGGCAGAGCGATGTTTACACCATGGCATACTGCAAGTTTACTAAATATATTTGAAGACTTGAAAATAACGGCCGATTTTAGTCATTGGTGCTGTGTTTGTGAATCATTGCTTCAGGACCAAGTTGAAAATCTATCAATCGCAATCGAGCGAACTATTCATATTCATGGTCGTGTAGGGCATGCGGAGGGACCGCAGGTTTCTGATCCAAGTGCACCGGAATATGAAAGAGAATTAAAAGTACATGAATCATGGTGGAATCAAATTATTAAACAAAAAGCAGATCAAGGTGCCAAATATCTTACGTTTTGTCCGGAATTTGGACCACCGGGATATATGCAGACATTGCCATTCACCGGACAGCCTGTAGCTGATTTATGGAAAGTTTGTAATTGGATGACTAACCGAATGAAAGCAAATTATCGACCAGATAACGACTGAATAGTTGGAATGGCTGAGACAAAAACTTGCTGTGTAGGTCTAGATAGAAAATCAAGACAAATGAGGAGATGCTGTTATGAATAATCGGATTCAATATGCAGCGAAGATTCAACCTTCAGAGCGCCAACTTGCTTTACAGGAATTGGAGTTTTACGCTTTTGTCCATTTTACGGTGAATACATACACGGACGAAGAATGGGGAAGCGGAGAGGAAAGTCCGGCGATATTTAATCCCATCGAATTCAATGCAGAGCAATGGGTAAATGCCTGTCTCGATGCCGGTATGAAAGGACTTATTTTGACATGTAAGCATCATGACGGATTTTGCTTATGGCCAAGCCAATATACGGAGCATTCGGTGAAAAATAGTCCATGGAAAAATGGTAAAGGCGATATGGTAAAAGAAGTTGCTGAAGCGTGCCGCAAAGCCAATTTGAAATTCGGTGTTTATTTATCGCCATGGGATCGGCATGAACAAACGTATGGTGATTCTCCTGCATATAACGATTACTTCAAAAATCAACTCAGAGAGCTGTTGACCCATTATGGTGATATCTTTTGCGTTTGGTTTGACGGTGCTTGTGGTGAAGGGCCGAACGGTAAACGCCAGGAATACGATTGGGATGCCTATTATGCTTTAATTCGGGAATTACAGCCAAACGCGGTAATTTCCGTTTGCGGTCCGGACATTCGATGGTGTGGAAATGAAGCAGGCCACTGCCGGCAATCAGAATGGAGTGTTGTGCCGGCATCACTTGCGGACAATGAAAAAATCCAGGAAAAATCCCAGCAATCAGATGACATCGAATTTTCCAAGCGCTACTCCTCGGAGGACGAAGACTTGGGTAGTCGTAAAATTATCGAGCACGAGAGTGACCTGGTTTGGTATCCGGCAGAAGTAAATACGTCAATCCGTCAAGGTTGGTTTTATCATGCTGCCGAAGATGATAAGGTGAAGTCGCTGGAAGAACTACTGCATGTTTATTATGGATCGGTTGGGGGGAATGCGTCATTTCTGCTCAATATTCCACCTGATCGCCGTGGGTTATTTCACGAAAACGACGTACAGCGCTTACGTGAGCTAGGCAGCACGCTTCGACATACTTTTAGCAACAATTTGGCCAAGAACAAAACGGCAGAAGCTTCTGAGACGAAAAACGGGTATGACACGGCCAACATAATGGATGGGAATCAAGACACGTTTTGGGCCCCGGAGGAAGGCACGGAAAGAGCGACCATCGAAGTGGATTTACAGGAGGAAAAGGCATTTGACCATATCATGTTGAGTGAACACCGGATGGGTCAAAGGGTCGAAAGCTTCGAGCTCGAATATAAGGATGGAGATGAATGGAAACTGCTTTTCAAAGGGACGGTTATAGGACGTAAGCGGATATGCCGTTTCGATGTCATAAAATCTCGATTCATTCGGTTCGCGATAAAAGAGTCTAGATGGTGGCCAAATATTTCTAGTTTAGAAGTTTATTATAGTAAATAAGCAGTAAATGAATTACGGTTGTCCATGGTAAAGGTGTAACAAAGGGCTGGTCCTCTACAGGTCAGCCCGTTTCGAATTTCATCTAAATGTTGGATGGGTGACAGTACAGCACACCATGAGGAACATACTAGCAGAAATTCTAGGTTTGTTTATGTACCTTGCATATCTATTAATACTGTAGCCGATATAATTATAAACTGAGGTGCTAATGGTGAATTTTCAAACGAGCAGTGCAATAGCAAATCACGAGCCTGGCTGGAGCATTGAACATAAGCATAATTCCTTTGAGATTTCAGCTGTTTTTGAAGGCAAAGGAATGTTTTATACGGAAAATCTTTCAAAAGAGATACAAGAGGGAAGCATTGTCCTAATCCAAAAGAATATCCACCATTGTTATAAAGCAATCACACCTATTCGGTTCGGTGTCTTAATGATTAACCAATTGCCTCAAGGAACGGCACAATTCTTTGAACAATTAATGATAACAAATCAAACTAAAATTATTACTCTTTCATCCTATGAACTTTACTGGTATATGTCGCTATTTAAAAATTGGTTAAGAACGATTTCGCAGCCTTTATTAAAAGAAAAAGATCTTCTTATAAAAAACTGGCTGGATATCCTACTCTTACATCTATTGCAGCATGCTCACACTGAAGGAAAAGTTATCTCGGTTTCACAAGCAGCTGACTATATACGCAATCATCTTAACCAAAAAATAGTTATAAATGATCTTGCTGAAAGGACTGGGTTATCCGAGTCAACCTTTAGAAGGTATTTTAAAGAAGAATATGGTGTATCACCGAAACAATTCCAGCAGGAATATCGAATGGCTGAAGCGAAATGGCTGATTCGAACCTCTGACAAATCGCTTCAAGAAATTGGCGAAGAGGTTGGTTTTCTCTCGTTGCACTCTTTTTCATCTTGGTTTAAGAAAAGTGAAAATATCAACCCTTCTGAATGGAAAAAATTACAGCAAACCGGTATATAAATCCATTTGACGTTTTTGATTAAATTTTTAACGGCTTTTCCTAAATACATTTATCATCCGGCCTTCTAAAATAAGAGTGAAAAGTGATGAAGGGAAGGATTGATAAAATGAAGGTTCAAATGGGAAAACATGAGTTAGAGATGAATAATGATTATTTAGTAGAATTACGCAGTTCAAATGACATTCTTGATAACACTGAAGCATTAAGAGAACGGTTAAAACAAGATGGATACTTGCTTATCCGCGATTTTCATGATCGTAAGAAGGTTTTGGAAGCCCGCCATAACATACTTGTGAAATTACAAGAAATGGGGAGATTAGATTCTTCTGCCCCGCTTGAAGACGGTGTCATCGGCCCAGAAGGACAAGGTGCAGCCTTCATGGGATTTTCCACAAAGTTGAGAAAGGAATTACCGGATGTTGTTGAGTTAAGTGAAAGTGATAGAGTAATGAGCTTCTTTAATCGATTACTTGGAGGCGAGTCTCTTACTTATGATTATAAATGGCCGCGTGCAGTCGCAAAGGGAGGAAATACAGGGGCACACTATGACACGGTCTATATGGGGCGAGGTACAGACAATCTATATACCGTTTGGACCCCATTAGGAGATGTTCCTTTGGAGCAAGGCCCACTTGTTGTTTGCCTAGGTTCACAGCATTTTGAAAATGTAAAAAAAACATATGGGAAGATGGATGTGGACCGCGATAATGTTGAACATGGATGGTTATCAGATAATCCTTATGAAATCGTTGAAAAATTTGGCGGAAAATGGGCAACCAGTTCCTTTAAAGCAGGGGACGCCATTATATTTGGGATGTATTTCTTGCATGGCTCACTTAATAACATGACCAACCGCTATCGATTGAGCATGGATACCCGTTATCAATTGAAAAGTGAACCTGTCGATGAAAGATGGTTTGGAAAGGACGCCAAAGGGCACTATGCCTGGGGGAAAGGAAAGGTTAAAACGATAACAGAAGCAAGGAGAGAGTGGGGAATATAAGTCCTCACGACATTGTTGGCGGCTTCACCTTATGATTTAAAATTATTGGATAAGGCGGTAATAAATTGAAGAGGCAGTTGAAGTTTCGTGATGATGATTCGTTTGTAATTGTGCAATTCTCTGATATTGAAATGATTGATGCAGAAGATTGGGACCCGGACACTCCCAAATTTGACCAAGAGACGAAAGAAACGATGGAGAAGATTATAAAGGCTGAACATCCGGACTTCATTGTATTTGCCGGCGATCTGATTGCAAGTGCAAGAGCAAAAGACCCGTTGCAGTCTTTTCGGAAAGCGGTAGCTGCTGCAGAAGAAAATCAGATTCCTTGGGCCGCCGTTTTCGGAAATCATGATTCGGAGGGCAGTGTAACGAGAAAGGAAATGCATGAGGAACAATTAAAACATGAATATTGCGTTGCAGAAGAGGATCCCTTGAATATTAGTGGAGCCGGAAATTTTATCTTGAAAGTGAAGGATAAACAAGACAATATTGGAGCGGTTCTTTACTTTTTGGATAGTGGTGTTGATGGAGTAAATAAAAATCAGGTTGACTGGTATAGGTCAAATTCCCATGAAATCACGACTCAAAATGGCGGGCAGCCAATTCCTTCCCTAGCATTTTTTCATATCCCGCTTCCCGAATATAATGATGCATGGAATTCTCAAATGTGCAGTGGGAATAAATATGAAATGATTAGTCGTCCTAGTATTAACACAGGCTTGTTCACTGCAATGTCTGAAATGGGCGATGTGATGGGCACATTTGTTGGACATGATCATGCAAATGATTTTTGTGCGGTCTATAAAGGGATTCATCTTTGTTACGGTCGATCTACAAGATATATTAGTTATATCGATGGTAAACGGGATGATCACTTTCCTACGGGAGCAAGGGTCATTAAATTGAAGTCAGGAATCCGGCAATTTGAGACCTGGATTCGTCAAAATGACGGTTCCGTCATTACTAGTTAAAAGTTCTGTAGATAAAAAGAATATTAGGGTCAGTCCCCAGCGCACGAAAGTTTTAATGCACTGAGGGACTGACCCTTTTTTCGTATATTTTGATAACGCTTTAAAAATGTTACCTAAATGTTCACACGAGCAGCGGGAAAAAAGGAGTACAATAAACATGTCATTAAAATATGTGAAAAATTTCACAAACATTAATTTGTTATGTCGTATTTGAACCAAAATAAAAGATAGAGGTGATAAGGATGGCGGACCTTTCAATTAGCGGATTACTAATACGATTTGTTTTAGGAGGATTGGCAGTCGTCGTTTGCACAGTCGTTGCAAGACGCTTAGGTGAAAAGGCGGGAGGCATATTTGCCGCTTTTCCTGCCGTATTTTTAGCGGCATTATTAACCGCTGGTCTTGATCTTAAGGGTGAGGATCTTATTTCTCAATCTATCGTTCTTTCAAAAGGAGCAATGATTGGAATGGGGATCAATATTCTGGTGGCCATTATGGCCGGCTTTCTATTAAAAAAACATGGATGGAAAAAAGGGCTTCTGGAGGCGTTAGGCTGCTGGTTTATTGTCTCAATGGTCGTAGTCGGCGTAACCACCTATTATTAAGAAAAGGGTGTTAGCAATGAAAAAGGATTTATTTATTCGTTTCTTACTGGGCGGGACTGCGGTCATGGCCAGCTATTTAATCATCGTGATCTCACCTTGGGAGATCCTCGGTGGAATATTCGCGGCATTTCCAGCAGTCATGATTACAGCCGTTTTAATGGCAGGAATATCTTCAGGAACAACGAATGCGGCAAAAATTGCGAACGGCTCCGTCTATGGAATGATTGGCGGCATTTTCTGTGCAGCAAGTGTTTGGATGTTCTTAACACTTACCCATAATTTGACAATCAGTATGGGTTTGGGACTGATTATTTGGTTATTTAGCTCCATCTTGGTTTCAAGTATTAAAGAGAGAATCAGTAAGGAAAAAATGATTAAAACGGACAATACGAAAAGCAAGGCGGCTTTTGCTAAATCACATTTAAGGAACGCACAATAAACTATAAATTTTGTGACTTTTTCGAGGAGTTTGCACGTAAAAAGTGGATTATAAAAAGGAGTATTTTCAATCAAAGCCGTCATGCGGTTGTAGAAGAAAGGTTCTTTTAGGGAAATATGTGCCAGGTACTGACCATCATTCTGGAAGGTGCATGGCACTTTTTTTGGACGTTCCTTTTAATTATCTAAAAGGGAAAAAATCATTGAATGTAGAATGATTAATGAGATAGATAATCCGTTCTCTTCTATAGAATTATAAAAGTTCTTTTACAGATCAACAGGGAGGAATATACCTTGAAGCATAAAATGAATAGAAATAATTTATTAACAAAAGATGATATTTGGAACGCTGTCATTAAGGTGATTTGTACGACTGATTTTCCAAAAGAAAATAAACTGGTACATGAAGCATACATCGTATTTCAATACCATTCTGAGCTAGAAAGCGGCGGCCATGAAAGTTTATTTAATTGGATGGCAGATTATATTAACGAAGCAGGAATTGCAAACTTCTTGACTGAGTTAAAGGATATTCTTGAGAAGATTGGTGCACATGAATATGCAGCAATTGAAAAAAGGTACCTAGAAAAAATATGGGGATTGTTCAAAGCCTTGGAAAATGACGAGACGAAGGAAGAAGAATTGTACCAAGTGATAGAAGCAGCGGACAATGAATATTACCAGTTAGATGGAAAATTAGCGGAATTACTTGAAGCTTATTTTGTTAGTATTTACACTGATTTGATTGAAGTGACTAATAATTAAACTAAAGGAAAATTTTCCTTTAAGGTGTCTGGCACCCTGTGAATTCTTCACATGGCGCCTGACATCTTTTTTCTTTTTCTCCCAACAAATGAAACCATCTAATAACCAAACGTGGGTTGTGGAGGTGGGTATTAGAAAAAAGTGTTGATACGAACATCACATGCATTAGATCGTTTGGTGTTTTAGCACCAACAGTCTTAAATAAAATTTGTACCCCTTTCTCTTATAAAAATAAATGAAAATTGCTAGTAATCCCCATCGCAAATTGAGTAAAATAAAAGATAAGAAATTTTAGAGATTCTTGTAAAAAATCGTCATATATTGTCACACGGGAGTGGAATCAATGCTTAATACAAATTATGCCTACTTAGTGGAAAGCCTTTATAATAAAATTAAAGTAATGTTAAGTGAGTACCGGGCTTTTGATCCAAAGGTAACGAATTCGGAAAAAGGAAAAGCCCTATTGGAAGGGTTGAAAAAGATCCATAACAAGCTGGCATTTATTGCACTAACGAATGACAAGCAGCTTTTAACCATCACAGGAGAACAGGGAAGCGGCAAAACAACTCTCGTTAATCGATTATATGAAATGGAACCGGGATATTTACCGGAGAACGACAGCCGCGGCGAGCAGCTGCCGGTTTTAATAACAGAGAAAAAAGGATTAATGCAGCCTGAGTGTTATGTAGTAAAGCTCGATATTCAGAACGGAACTTATACAATCGTCAAACAGAAAATCAGCAAAAAGGAGTTTTTTAACATCGCTTTAGAACCTTCGGGTGAAATATGGCTGGAGCTTGAGGTTCCGTACAAGCTGTTAAAAAGTGAAAATAAATCCATCATCCTTTTGCCTGGGTTTGAAAAGGACAAGGGGCACATATCACAGCAGCTGCTGGACCATATTCTCTATATGTCATCATCCAGTTTAGTCGTTTTCAGTAAGGATACATTTGCGCGGGAATCGAGTGCCAATGCAATTCGCAAGGTAAAAAGGGTATTTAAAGACGTAGAGCCGATTTATGTGCTATCTTTTGGTGATGTGAATCAGGAAGAAAACGAGACTATTAAACACCAAGTCATCGATGAATTCGACGTAGATCCCAAGCAGGTTATAGTAACAGGGGATCCCAATGATTACAAAGAGCCGTGGATGGAACTTCTTAAGGATTCCATCAACCAATTTGGCTACTTAACCGAAGAATTGGATGAGAAGAAGCAAGAGGTTTTATTAGGGATTACTGATGACATTTTAGAAGCAATGGAGGAATTAACAGAACGTTTGGACCACTATGAGGAAAGGACGTTAACCAAATCATTGGTAGAGGATTCTAAGGAACGGGGGCTTATTGCCCAGTTTCAAAAACTTTATGAAAAACATCTTACGGAAGTAAAGAACGATATCATGAGATCATTAAGTTATCGTAAGGAACCGGCAACGAGAAGTTTTAACCAATATGTTTCAGAGAATATTAATTTGAAAAGTAACATCAAAAAATTCTTTGTATCCTCTGACTTGGAGGAGTCCATTAAATTTGAACGAAAAATTGAAGAGGCCTGGGAGGACGCGAGCGGAATTTCTTCAACGGAAGATATAGCAGTTGTCCTTACCCACTCCATTGAATCGCTTGAGGAAAATGTGGAGCGAAGTGCAGAGAGGAAGAGAGCTCTATTCTCAGATAACCCCGCCAGTTTAGAATCGGGTCAAGAGGAAAAGAAGCATCTTCTAATCAATGCAGAGAATGAAAAACAAGAACTTAGTCCGACAGTCCAACAATCTTTTGATACGATTAATAAGTTTTTTAAAGCGGATCCGGAGAATGAATTAGTAACGCTGGATGAGGCTGAACTAAAAAGCCTAGTTCTGATTGGTTCCATGTTAGGGAGACAATCGTTTGTTGGCGCAGAAATCATTGAAGCCGCCGCCCAGATTGATTATAATCGGGAAGGAATTTTGGCAGAGAACCGTGAAAAATTAGAACAAAGCCTGTTAAAATCAAGGAACGAACTGGAAGCCCTGCAAAACAAATTAGATTTAACTTCCTCCAAAACGAAGGCGATTTTATCATCCATCCCAATCATTCTAGGCGTGGATGTCGCAATGGATGGGGATTTTGATTTATTGACAGGTGCAGCTGCTGCTTTAGCACAGGTAGGTATCACTGTATCACCGGGGGCACTGCTATCGGTTATTGGAATAGGACTCATTGGCGTAAAGGCGGTCGAAATGATCCATCGCCAGGCATTGCAGAATAATGAGCGGAAAATCAATATGGCCAATGCCGGCAGGAGAATAATCGATGAACTTCCGGAAATGCATGCGGACTCTTTCTGTCACGTTCTTCGAAATATTTATGAAAAAATGGAAGAGAGAATCAGAGAGCAGCATGAGTGGAAGCGGGCAGCGATAGGCTATGACCAAGACTTGATGAGGCTTCAATACCAAGCCAATAGTATATTAAAAACGAACAAGCAGTTAATTAAAGAGGTTATGAAGCATGAGCATCGATTTGCTTACTAAACTCGAGGAAGAAAAGGACCAATGGATATACAAAGCCATTGATCGTTTTGACGAAGGGTTTCTCCGATTTGACGGGCAAAAATTTAAAAAGGACGAAGTGTTGGTCGGCGTGTATGGGCCAACTCAAGTTGGCAAAACAACATTGATTTTAACCATGCTGGGAATCGGGGACGAGAAAATAGCTCACCTTTCCAAAGCATTACGCGGAAAACGTCAGAAGGGGAATTCTTCTACCATCACCAGCTTTATTTATAAAAGATCTGAGGATGAAAATTTTTATTTAATATTTCCGGATAAGACGCGGATTTGCTGCAGCAGCCTGGATGAACTGGAAACGGAAATATCAATGATCCGGCAGCAAATAGAGGAAGGGGAAGTCTCCTTCGACAAGCCCATTATATTGTGGATTGCCAGGCAGTATTTTACCAATAGACGTTTTGCTGAGAAAAGTAGATCCATTTCTATCATAGATTTACCTGGCGATGATACAAAGGAAAAAAAGGAAGAAAAGTATGTTAATCACATACTAACGACGTATATGCCTTATTGCAGTGTTTGTCTGGTTATGGAGATTTCATCAAAAGTCGTCAGGCTGTTTCAATTGGATCAGCCGACAGTAAGAGATTGGATGTACTATCCCCAAAACTTCAGACTCGTCATTACAAGGTGCCTTCAATCCACTTCTGTTAAAAATGCAATTGAATCGGGGGAAATTGCTACTTTAGAGGATTTCCGCGCCAATTATCTGCATCATGTAAATCGAAATGATATCGAGATTCCAAATCAAATTTATCCGCTGGAATGTGGTGACTCATGGCTGGAATTAAAGCAACGGAATAGTACTGTCTATCAAAAGGCAAAAGCTTGGATTGATCATCTGTTTATCGAACTATTAAATGACTTACTAAATGTAAAAACACCGGAAAATCAGATTATGCGGATAAAAAACATGCAGCACAGCATTTACAGGCAGAAAAGTGTTGATTTAGAACAGATCGATAAAGACATTGATCAGATAAAGGAAAGTTTAGAGGAAGCTGGGCAGAGTTATAGTAACCTAACTATGGCCTCACAGTACCTGCTTGAGGAATTAGGCCATTATGAAGAGTTGATAACGGATTTAGATAAAATTCAATTGGAAAAATTCAGGTGTAGGTTATACACAAAATTTGAATTTGATCCGAAAAAAGATCAAGTCGTGTTTAAGGATAGGAAAACGACCAGGCTGATAGAAAGTTTCAACGAGGTAGAATGGGAAATGGAGGAGTTTTATAAGAAGCAGCTTGGCGAGCGTGCAAGAAAGTTAAAACAAATTTTACGCGAAATCATTTCTTCAGCAAAATTTGATTTTCAGACCGAACCTCAAGTAAAGGCACTTTCATTGAATCACATTGGCGGGCTTGATCAATATTTAGTGTTTAAACATTTTGAAGAAGATTATAAGATTGTGTTAGATACGTTAAACGAAAATAACACCCTCGTTTACGAATATTATAATAACCAATTACGCCATTTTAAGCTTTTTGTGAAAGCAGAACTCATGAGGCTGTGTGGGGTTAAAGAGCAGCACAAGCGTATGACTTTAGAAAAAATAAAAGAAAAACAAGACCAAAAAATACAACAGGAAATGAGCCTTGCAAAATTGGAAGAAAAAAAAACAAGGGCTCAATGGGAATGGAATCACGATTTGGAACGGCCACGGATGTTAGATGAAATACTCAAGGAAGAATTTGTGAAGGCCGTCTCCGTATGGCAGGAGAAATTGTTCGCAAAACAGACGACGGATGTGGAACGATGGGTGTATCATCAATACTGCCAGATTATTTCAAAGCAAGCTGAAAGGATTATCGGAAATGAGTACTTCTAATACAATCGTGGATGAAAAATATAAAGAAGCGATTCAATCGTTAAAAAAAATTAATAACCTTTTATTTTATGATGAATTAAAGAATCTATTAAATGAACGTGAACAAACGATTGCTGAAATGAATGAGGAGGTATATAGATCTGTTGAAAAAATGCAAAAGTCGTTAAAGCGGGTCCCCATGCATATTAGCCAACAGCTACATGAAGAAATCATAACTCCCCAGACAGAATTGTTCGAAAGCGGCATGAAGCAGTTCAATGAGAATATCGTCATAATGGAAAAAAAGTTATCCTTATGGCATCAGCAATACCAAGAATATATTACAATGACGGAAATACTGCTGGCTGATTTAAAAGAACTCCAGCGGAACGATTATAAGTTTATCGATTTACAAACCGAAAAAGTGCTCGAGGAGATTCAATCATCACAAAAACAAATCCACGTTCTGCTAACTAAAGAGATGAACGAACAGGCTTCCATTACAAATCTTAAATATGAATCGCTAAGCGAAAGAGTAGCGGTGATTATTAATAACCTTTCCTCTGTTGAAGCTAATCTATTGGCTGAGACGGAGCAATGGAAAAAGCAGTTTTGGCAGAACCAAAGCGTACTTCAAGAAAAATGGGATGAAAAGTGGGAGCTGCATGTTGATGCCGCCGCAAAGAAAGAAGGGCTTATAAAAAAATGGCTCATCGCGTTAGCAGTGGGCCAGGGAGTCTCCATCCTATTATTTTTACTATTTTTGTTTCTGAAGTAAAAAAAACTTATAAGCAGTATTAAAAATTAAAAAAGTCCCGGCACGGACTTTTTTTCGTTTTATTTATCGAGTTGAAACAGAAACAGAAAAACTCTTATTATATGTGCCAGGCACCACCAATCAGAATTATTAAGCACTCACATTCATTTGTGAGTGTATTTTTTTTGTCATAAAATATTCACTTATTTTAAAAAAGCATACTGTCCATGGCCTTTCTAACCCTCTATATAAACTATGAAGTAATCTCTATAAAGAAAGGGCAGTGGTTGATGATGGCAAAATTTAGAATGGTACGTGTTGATTTTTGGAAGAATCCAATTGTTTCGGAAGAGATGACTCCTGAGGATAAGTATTTTTACCTTTATCTGCTGACGAATCCCAATACGACTCAAATCGGAATCTACCAAATTACAAAAAAACAAATGGCATTTGATTTAGGCTATTCGATTGAGAGCGTTCATTCGCTAATGGAACGGTTCACGAGGCACCATAATTTGATCCGCTACAATCCAGAAACAAGAGAACTCGCTATAAAAAACTGGGGGAAGGATAACCTGCATAAAGGCGGGAAACCGGTTATGGATTGTATCTATTCCGAATTAAAAGAGGTCGAGGATACATCGCTTATTCGTTATGTTTCGGAAGCTATACAAAAAGGTGAAATTCGCAGCTTATTTGAATCTTTTTGTGGACAAGAAGAAAGCCATCTTGAAAAGGATACGGGAGCACAAGTCGAAAAAACAACTCTTGATTCTGAATCTGAACCGTTTGACGAATCGTTCGCGTATCGTGATACGATGCGAGGGCAAAAAGAAGAAGAAAATAAAAAAGAAAAACAACAACAACAACAAAAAGCTTTTCATCCAAATGAAGAGAACAACTCATACATAGAGAACACCTTAGAGAGTAATCAAAAAACAGAAGATGTAAAAGAAATTGTTGAGTTGTGGGATTCCAATGGTTTCGGTTTTACGAATGTGAATGCGAAACAGCAGCTGTTAGCCTGGTTAGATGATTCTAGCTTTCTGCAGCCGAAAGAGGTGATTTTAAAGGCGATGAATATTGCCTGTGCCAATAACAAACGAAAGCTGAACTATATTGTTGGCATTCTGAAAAACTGGGAAAATGAATCTTTATCTACCGTAGATGAAATAGATTTGTATCTTAAGAACCAAAAGCCTGAACGTAAGTCTAAGAAATCAACAGAAGCGTATCCTAGCGGGAGATCGATTCCAGGTGGCTTTGAGTTTGATCTAACGGCAGGTGAAGAGGAATGAGTATAGCGGAGAAAGCGTTCTTAGGCAGCTTGATGAAAGCGGAATACTTACTCATGGATACCGTGATTCAACCGGAACAGCTAGAAAGCATTCGTCACAGAGAGTTAATGAGAAGGATGGTGGAGTTTAAGCAGGCTGGTAAGAATATTGATTTGATTACCTTGACCACCTTACCCGAACTCGAATCATTCGGGGGAATGTCATACTTATCGGAACTGTTATCGTATGCGGATGTGGAGAAATTTGATGGAATGGAGAAGCTCATTCTGGAGCAATGGAAGGAACGGGAAAAGAAAAACATCTTATCGCTTGCAGCTATGAATGATTGGGAGATTGCGAAGGTCATTTCCGAATTGGATAACATAAACCAATCGAAAATGGACGATCATACACCCTTACAACAAGCGTTGGCCGGGATCTATGAAGCCCCATGGGAAGAGCAGCCACAACTGAAAAGTGCGACAACGGGTATCCAGAAGCTTGATTTTGTGACGGGAGGCTTTAAGGGCGGAGAAGTAACGATTATCGCAGCAAGGCCATCGATGGGTAAAACCGATGTGATGCTTCATTTTGCAAAAATGTCTGGCTGGGCAGGGTTTCTGCCAATCGTCTTTTCCTTAGAAATGCCTGAAAAGCTCATTACCTCCCGATTAATGGCTTCGACAGGGGGATTTAACCGCGCAAAAATGCGGGATCCCAAAAGATTGCTAACTCAAAGTCAAAAGAATAAATGGTCGGATGTCATTGGTGATCTCAATGAAACCCATATGCAAATCTTTGATGGGGCTGGGCAAACAATCGCTGAAATGAGGGCGAAAACTAGAAAGCTGATACACCAATTTCCAAAC
This sequence comes from Neobacillus kokaensis, assembly GCF_014656545.1. Lineage (GTDB taxonomy): Bacteria > Bacillota > Bacilli > Bacillales > Cytobacillaceae > Neobacillus > Neobacillus kokaensis. The sequence goes on along the minus strand of NZ_BNDS01000015.1, from coordinate 103,922 downwards.
AGGAAACCAATTGTTTTTATCGATTATTTAACATTGATTCAACCAAGTCAATCTTACGGAGGAAATGCCCATTTACAAGTAACGGAAATTTCCAAATCACTCAAAACAATGGCGAAGGAATTTGACTGCCCGGTTATTTGTTTGGCACAGCTTAATCGTTCGGTGGAATCAAGAAACAATAAACGGCCGATGATGTCAGATATTCGAGAATCCGGCAGTGTGGAACAGGATGCCGATGTCATTTTGTTCTTGTATCGGGAAGCTTATTATGACAAGGACTCTAAGGATTCTACACTTGAAATTATTGTTTCGAAAAACCGCAATGGTCCGGTTGGAACAATCGAGGTGGATTTCAACAAACATACCGGCAGGATTGAGGACAAAAAGGGAACAATTGTTAGCCTTTGATCGCCTCTCATTCGCCTTATATGCACAAAAAACCCAGGGCAATAAAAACCGAGGTGTTTTCATATGCTTGTGAAAGAGCTTTACCTGGATTCGATCCATTTTGAGGAATCCTCATTGGCCCATTACATCTACTATTTACTGGCAGAAAAGAAAGTTTCATTAGATGACAACGTATCTAAATTAGACTTTGACCAGGCAGATCATCAGAAGGTAACAGAAATGATTCAAAACAATGTTTTGGGCTTTCATAAGGTAGACATTTATTCACTTAAAAGGAACCGGGGAAATTTTGTTTTTATCTTTGCTGGCAGCAAGCAAGAGGCCGTCCAATTCTATACGGAAACATTTCTGCAACCCCCATTGAACTGCCATGAATATTCGCTAGATTACCAACTTATGAGGGGAAAAGAGGTGATTTCGTTTCGGGATATGAGGAGAGAATATGAAAATTTCCCGGCTGTCGCTGGATATTTTACGAAGGGCTAGATAGGAATCTGGAAATTGGCGGTCAGTTACCAGACGTAATAATACTTTAATGCAGCAGGGGATTGCCCCTTTTTCACAGAACGGATTTATGGAACGATTAAGTTAGGTTTTGATAGGGTTTACAACAGTTTTTTTCATTCTTATAGGCGGGAGGAAAATATCGTGCGAAAGTTTTTCATTAATACTGCTTTACTCACATCAGCTGCTATTATAATTCTTTCAAATCAAGAAACGGAAGAAGTCCAAAAAAGTACAGATTCCGTTATGGAAATGTCAGCAGCTGATGTAACGGACAGGATTCCTGCTAGATTAGTAGAAACGGTTGATGGCGACACAATTAAAGTAATAGTCATGGGAAAAATAGAAACGGTACGTTACCTATTAATAGATACACCAGAATCAAAAAAGCCAGGTATGTGTGTCCAGCCCTATGCCAGGGAAGCGGCAATACGGAATGAGCAGCTTGTAAAGGGAGGTCAATTAAGTCTTGAGCTCGAACAAGGGAACACCAAAGATTCATATGGCCGGCTGCTAGCATATGTTTTTGCCGACGGGCAATCGGTTCAGGAACAGCTGCTTCAGGAAGGGCTGGCACGTGTAGCCTATATCATTAATCCACCATATAAATATTTACAAGAATATCAGTCTGATGAAAGGTTAGCGAGGGAACACAAACGAAAGATTTGGAGCCGAGCGAGGTATGTGACGAGTAAGGGTTTTAGGGGGTGCAGGATGTAGAGGTCGGGAAAGCCCTTCCTTCGCTTTTCATTGCTAAATAAAAGTTTTCTTTATTATTATTCTTGGAGATTGTGGTAGATTATCAAAACTTTAAAAAAGAACTACCGATGTTCTCTTAAATAACTAGGCAAAATACAGTTCTTCCAATTGGTAAATATGTTTGGTAACTGAGGGGTACGATACCAAGCTAAGACGTGCAGCCACACTATTATTTAACAATTTTATCAGTAGATTAGAAACACCAGCCTAATTATAAAAGTGTTCACCACTTGAATTGTATAAAAAAATTACAATTCAAAATATTTAATTAAATGTAAAACAAAATATGATATCCTAATAAAGTGAAGGAGAATTGCTGTTCATTTGGGAAATTATCTTTTCTGGTTTTTTAGGACTCTATTCTTAAATGGCAACTCAGGAAGCAGGGGATTTATTCCAAGTAAAAATCACTAGGTTGAAGTGGGGAGGTTAAAGTTTGAAACAATTTTTATATGAAGCACAGCCATGCAGAACAGTATTTGGTGAAGGGACTAGAAGGAATATTCGTAAAGAAGTAGAACGATTAAATCTGAAAAATGTTTTAGTTATTTCAACATCAGGGTTGAGTGGGAGCACTACAGCAGAGCATGTGGCAGTATTATTAAGGGACCTATGTAAGGGTATCTTTTCGAAAGCGGTCCAGCATGTGCCAATTGAAAATGTGTATGAAGCGTTAGATTTTGTAAAAAGCAATAATATTGATGGTTTGGTGGCGGTTGGCGGGGGTTCTCCAATAGGACTTGCCAAAGCGGTTGCATTAGAAACAGAGCTGCCGATTGTGGCGCTTCCCACAACCTATGCAGGCTCTGAAATGACATCTGTATGGGGTATTACTGAAAATGGAGTGAAAAGAACAGGAACAAATTCAATTGTAAAGCCGAAAACGGTGATTTATGATCCTGAACTAACTTTAAGCATTCCAGCTAATCTCTCTGTAACAAGTGGAGTGAACTCGGTTGCCCACTGTGTAGAGGCTTTGTATTCAGAAAGCCGTAATCCGATTACATCTCTTTTGGCTGAAGAGGGGATTCGGTCGATTGCGAGGAGCCTGCGAAGAATTGTCGAGAACCCGGATGATCTCGAAGCTCGTTCAAAAGCCTTTTACGGTGCCTGGTTAGGAGGGACTGTGTTAGGTTCAGTTGGCATGGCCTTACATCATAAGCTTTGTCATACATTGGGGGGGACGTTTAAGCTGCCACATGCGGAAACTCATACAGTGCTGATTTCCTATGTGATATCATATAATTCAGACTATGCCCCTGAAGCAATGGAGGTAATTGCCAGATCCTTACAATGTAATAAAGATGATGTAGCATCCACGCTTTATGATCTGATTCAATCATTAGGTGGCCCTGTCTCTTTAGAAAGTATCGGCTTCCAAAGAGAGGATATTGAAAAGGCAGCAGAATTAGCCGTGAAAAACCCATATTATAATCCTCGTCCAATTGATAAAGGTTCAATTAGGGATTTGCTTGACCGTGCGTACCATGGAATTAGGCCGGAATAAGAATGAAAAGAATCATACACAAGTGCTTGCAGATATTTATTATTTGCAAGCTTTTTGTTATTTTCCAGTTTATTTCCTGTTAAATTATCAATTTAAATAAGTGGTTAATCGGAAATGATTTGCATTTTTCACAAGCAATACTATTACACGATAATAAAAACAATGAATTTTCTTTTTTAAATGTAAATATTTCTTACAAAAGATATTATTTACACATTTAAAGGGATTTGATACATTTGATTATAGAATTTTCAAAAGATTAAAACAATAGGAGGAAATACATGACAAAACAGCAACCCAATATCGTATTTATTACCTGTGATCACCTAAGAGCTGATCACTTAGGATGTGCGGGACATCCCATTATTCAAACCCCGCATATTGATCAGCTAGCCCGCAATGGGGTACGCTTTGAGAATGCTTATTCAGCTACACCAATCTGCATCCCAGCCCGTGCTTCGATTATGACAGGAATGGAAGGGCATAGTCTGGGTTTAACAACCTTTAAGAAAGGCTTTGAGCTTCCAGTTAAAGAGACCCTGCCACAGCTGCTAAAGGATCAGGGTTACCAGACAAAGGTTGTTGGAAAAATGCATGTTTTTCCAGAACGATGTCATTATGGCTTTGAAACAATGCTGTTATGTGAGGAAGGGGCAAGATTTGGGGATTATCTCGGGGAAAATCGAGGCTATGACGATTATGAACAATGGTTAGCCGAACAGGGATATGCTGGTATGGCATTTTCCCACGGAATTTCTGTCAATGAATATGCAACAACCATTTGGAATCTTCCGGATCATTTACATCCAACGGAATGGATTGGTACCAACGCTTGTAAAGAAATAAGAAGAAGGGATTGGACAAGACCACTTTTTCTATGGGCATCATTCACAGCCCCACATCCACCTTTAACTCCACTTATGAAGGATTTATACATGTATCAGCAAGATGAGATTCCCATGCCAGTGTACGGTGATTGGTCACAGGACCACCCTTCCTTCCATGCTTTAAACTTATCCTTTGGAGAAGGAAAAACTGACAAACAGATTGCACTTGCTAGGCAGGCTTATTATGCTTCGGTTACTCAAATTGACCGCCAAGTCAACAGGATTATTGGAACCTTACGCGAACAAGGGATATTAGAAAATACGTGGTTTATTTTTACTTCGGATCACGGTGATAATTTAGGCGACCATCACCTCTGGCAAAAAGCGAATTTTCTACAAGGGGCATGTAATATTCCATTTATCATTACACCGCCATTAAGCGGAGATTATGATCAAGTATTCCATACAAACTGGCTTCCAGGAAAGGTGAGTGAAGCGGTGGTAGGCTTACAGGATATATTACCGACATGTTTGGAGATAGCAAAAGGCTATGCACCTGAACAAGTAGATGGAAAAAGCTTAATCCCGATTGTCATAGAACCGAAGGAGTCTATACGTAATACAATCTTAGGGGAATTCGGTCATGTTGGACAACGTTCCTTAATGCTAACTGACGGATATTGGAAGTATATTTGGTATGAAGAAGATGGAGTGGAGTTGCTTTTTAATCTGCGAGAGGACCCAAATGAAATAAAGAATCTTTCCGGACTTGAAACACATGTGTTAAAAGACTGGAGGGGGAGATTAGTGAAGGTACTGGCTGAAAGATTTGCCGACCCGGCTACAGATGGAAAAACACTGCGTGCTTCAGCCCAAGGTTATAAGGTTTCTAAAAAGGAATTAACAAAGGTGATTAATACAGAATGGCCGTACAGCCATCCGTATGGCCTGCGCTAATCCAATCATTATTTAATAAAATTGTAGATTTGTAGCGATTCTTTTATTCCCTTACACAGAATCTCTTGAATGATTATCAGGAGCAAACACTTTAGGTATTCAGCAAACTATGATTACGACAAGTGAAATTTATTGAAAAGAAGGGGTCAAGAAAATGAAACAGTTAAATAATGATTTATTGGAAAATGAAAGAAGTGGAAGGATTTCGAAAACCGGCTGGATGATGCTTATCTTTTTATTTTTCTCCTTTTTGATTAACTTTGCGGATAAGTCAATCATTGGGTTAGCTTCTGTACAGATAATGAAGGAATTAGATTTAAGCCCATCACAATGGGGAATACTCGGAAGTTCATTTTTCTGGACCTTTACGTTGACAGGCTTTATAGGCGGATTTTTAACTGACTATTTTGGACCAAAAAAGGTATTAGCGTGGATTACAAGTATTTGGTCATTTGTTCAGTTTATGACCCTATTTTCTTTCAGTCTGCCATATTTGATTATCACTAGAATGATTATTGGAGCTGGAGAAGGTCCAGCCTACACGGTATCAATGACAGCAGGAGCAAAATGGCTGCCAAAGGATAAACTAGGAGCCGGATTTACCATTATAAATTTAGGTGGGAATGTCGGGGTTGCCTTGTTCATGCCAGTATTGGTATATGTGATTGCAGAGTATGGCTGGCGCTGGGGATTTATATTAACAGGTTTAATGGGTGTTATATGGATTATTCTTTGGTCATTATTGGCAAAGGAAAATCCAGAGGGAGTCAAACATATTAGAGAATCTATCAAGCAGCCATCCCAATCCAAGTCAACCTGGCAAGAAATTTCGCCTATTTTACGTTCAAAAAACTTTATTCTATTAGTTTGTATCGGCTTCTCATCCTATTGGATCTTTTCTGTTTTGCTAACATGGTTACCCAATTATTTAGCAACCATTCGAAATATGAGTGAGGCCAATACTGCTTATCTTTGGGCGGCACAAGCGTTTGGACAGGTGGTTATTGCTTTATTTTCAGACCATTTGTATCGCAAAACAGGTAGCGTACGAAAGTCCCGTGTGTTTGTACTTGGTTCCATCGCTGTTACCTGCGGGATTCTCTTTTATGCTGCCCCAATGGTTAGTTCCAATCTTTTATCAGTTGCCGTATTTGCGTTTGGAGTCGGAATGGGAGCCGTATTCTTTGTTCTTCTGCCGGCTATATTAGATTCATTTGTACCGGATAAGCATCGTGCAAAAATCCTTGGAACCTTAATGTCGTTGGTTTATACAGCGGGAATTATTGGTCCAATTATTACCGGTTATATTATTGAAAACTCTTCAGGTTTGGAAGCCGGCTTCATTAATGCTTTTCACTTTTTAGCTTATATGTTAGTGATTTTTGGAACGATGTTTATTTTGTTTTGTAAACCGGATAAGCAAATAGAGGTGAATAAGATTTCCAAACAAGAAGTAGAGACAATACTTCAATAGGAATTCAGAGGGTACTTTAGTTTGAGCATGTTTCCCGATTCATAGTAAAAAAGGGGTTCTTCTGAACCCCTCACGATTTTTAACACCCAATTTTGATAATATAAATTTATTGGAACAAGGGGAGTACTAATGAATGGTACTCTTTTTTGTTTGCTGATTACAATTAAATGGTAAGTCCCTTATGACCAATTAAATAAAAATCCTGTTTAAAGTGTTCTAGATGACTAGCCATTTTCTTCTCTGCAAGTCTTTGATCACCGTATTCAATCACTTCATAGATTTCCTGCAGTTCCCGTGCCAGCTGAACCTTAAATTCATCGGTAGAGGATAATAATCGAAACATCGGTTTTAATACATCCATGATTGACTCCATTGTCACAAAAATTAATGAGTTATGGGTGGCTGTCGCAATCGCCCGATGGAATTCAAAATCGCGTTCAAAGTATTCATAATCCGATAGATTCTCTGTTGGATCGGGTAAAAGATTTTTTAATTTCTTTAAATCTTCTTCCGTCCTTCTGATGGCTGCAAGTCCGCATGTTTGTGTTTCCATTACAATCCGATAATCTATTAATTCTTCGATAGAAAATCCTTTTAAGACAAGAGAAAGTGAAATGTAATTTTTAAATTCATAGATAAAGGACTCAGGGGAAATATCTGTTATAAAATGTCCTCCTTTAGCCCCTGGTCTTGACACAATTAGTTTCGATGCCGTTAAAAGCTTGATTGCATCACGAATCGTAGGGCGGCTGACCTGAAATAGATCTGCTAGCTCTTGCTCTGATGGAAGCTTATCTCCTTTCTTTAATTTTCCACTAACAATCGACTCTTTTATTTGTTCAACAATTTGTTCTGGGAGAGTTAATAATTTCCTATTTAGAATCTTCATAATATTCCCCTTTTTTTAATTTAATAATACCGGAAATTCCATCTGTTAGCAATCTTTAAATGTAAATATTTCTTACAGATGGTATTATTTACACATTTAAATGAAAATGATACATTTTAGATATAGAATTTTCTAAATATTCTACCTAAACTAGGAGGGATTTTTAATCTGACTTGATAGTGAATATTTTTATTAGTTTGTATTGATCATCCAGATCAGCATAAAGTGAAAAGTTTTTACAATTCACAATGTGTACTTTTGGTAAATGTAAGAAATTCGAACATTTGAAAATGTTTACATGGTATCGAATAACTGCTAAATTATGAATTACGTAATATTCCTAATTTTCGAATTATATAAGAATATTTTCTTGAACCCACTTGTCAAATGGTTTTGACTACGTACACCGAAAATATAGGAAATTAATAAGGATTGTAAATTTTACGGAGGTGTATAGAATGCATACGGCAATACAAACCAAAAAAGCAAAAATTATGGAACAAAGATGGAAGAAACTTGATCAAGGAATGGAAGTAAACCAATTCGATGCAATCATAATTTATGGAAAAGGAATGCTAACTGAATACGGAAACCTGTTCTATTATGGCGGCTATTATCCGATTGTTAGACATGGGTTTGTTATTTATGTAAAAGGACAAAAGCCGATTGCTTATTACAATACACGGGCTGACTACTATCTTGCAATGCAAATGGGCACGATCGAGGACGTTCGTTACGTTGGTATGGGGGATGTAGTTCATAGTGAGAACGGATTATATGTAGAGATCGCCCGAGAAATTAATGATGCGAATCCTAGCAGAGTTGGTATTGTAGGGTTAAAGTCTTATTTGAAATTCGAGCAGTATGAGTACTTTACAAAGCATATTAAAGCGGATGTAGTGGATGCAACTGGAATGATGGAAGATATTAAGTTGATTAAATCAGAAGAAGAAATCGATCTGATTCGTCAATCCTTTGCCCTAGCCGAAAAAAGCTACGAAACATTTAAAGATGCGATTCGTTCCGGCAGAACGTCCTCTGAAATAGCTGGTGAAATTGAAAGAGTAGCAAGAGGAGGGGGAGCGATTGATACTTTAATCTTTGTTGAGGAGGGTCCTTACTTTTTACGGAAAGCAACACAAACACCACTAAGCAATAATGCTCTAGTGACTGCGTTTGTTGAGTTAATCGATGAAAATGGCTACTGGGTTGAAAAAGGCGGATTATTTGTTCTTGGTGAACCTCCGAAGGAAACAATGAATCTGGCTAATGCCTGTGTAGCGGCAATGAAAGAAGTAAAGCAAATTATAAAGGCTGGAATTACTGTAGGCGAGGTGGCAGATGCCATCCATAAACATACAGATGGCCTTGATGTGAAAATGGGAATTTGGCATGGTCATGGTGTAGGGGTTGACCATGATAATCCGATTATTAGAGATAACGGTGAGGATAAGCTCGAAGAAGGAATGGTAATCAGTGTTCATCCTAACTTCTCTGATGCTAACGAAACAGTTGGAGCCAGTATTGCGGATGTATTTGTTGTAAGAAAAGACGGGGCAGAGTCATTAAGCAAATTATCCTATGATATTACGTATCTCTAAAAAGAAAGGGTGAATCTGTTGAAATCTTATACTATTGGAATTGACGTTGGAGGGACATTTACAGACTTTTTAGTTCTAAACTCGGAAGACCAGACGCAAATGATAGAAAAAATCTCCTCTACGCCGGCTGATCCATCTATTGGTGTTTTAAATGGATTATCATTGATTGCAAAAAAGCTAGAAATGGAAACAAAAGAGTTGCTAGAAAATACGAAATTAATCGTTCATGGAACAACCGTTTCAACCAATGCGGTATTGACAAGCACAGGTGCCAAAACAGCCTTGCTGACAACCAAAGGGTTCCGAGATATCCTACAGATGAGACGCGGAGTAAGAAGTAAGGAACATTTATATAACAATAAATATGTAGCTCCGCCTCCACTAGTAACAAGAGATTTAGTAATCGGTATTGACGAGCGGACAGATTTAAATGGGGAAATTATGAAGGAAGTAAGAGAAGAAGAGATTTTAGAGGCAGTAGAATGGTTTAAAGAAGAAGAAGTCCAGTCTGTATCCATCTGCTTCATGCATTCGTACGCGAACCCTGAAAATGAACAAAAGGCAAAAGAACTTGTGCAAAAACATATGCCGGAAGCTTATGTCACCATATCGACCGATGCTGCGCCGGTTGTCCGTTTATATAACCGTGTAAGTACGGTTGCGATGAATGCCTATGTTGGACCAATCTTAAAAAAATATATGGACCGTTTAATCGAAAAGCTTAAACAAAATGGATTTATCAATGGGGAACTGCTCATCATGCAATCAAATGGAGGGGTGACAAACCCGCTAACGGTTTCAAGAATTCCTGCTTCAACCGTATTATCTGGACCTGCTGCAGGACCAGTTTCGGGAAGTGCTTTTGCACAAGCTTCCGGATATGATAAGGCGATTGTTGTTGATATGGGAGGTACGTCATTTGAAGCTTCAATTATTGAAGATGGACAAGTAGCGATTAAAAAAGAAGGAGAAATTAATCGAAACCTTATTTCACTTCCAATGGCTTCTATTCATACCATTGGTTCAGGTGGCGGAAGTATTGCCTGGATCGATTCAGGCGGATTGCTGCGAGTTGGTCCACAAAGTGCCGGTGCATCTCCAGGACCTGCTTGCTATGGAAGAGGAGGCGTCGAGCCGGCATGTACAGATGCTAATCTTGTTTTAGGATATTTAAGTCCTGACTTCTTCTTAGGAGGAACGATGGAAATTGATATCAATCTATCAAATCAAGCAATAGAAAAGTATATTGCACAGCCTCTCAAGATGTCAGTCGAAGAAGCTGCATATGGAATCTATCAGATTTCTAATTTAAATATGGCAAATGGTGTAAAAGAAGTAACAATCCAAAATGGCTATGATCCTCGTGATTTTCCACTAGTTGTAGCTGGTGGAGCAGGGCCAATCCACGCGGCAATGATTGCCAGAGAATTGGGGATGAAGGAGATTATCATTCCGACTTTCTCCTCAGTATTATGTGCAGTCGGCATGCTTGCTTCCCAATTGAGACATGATTATGTGAAGAGCTTCCAGAAAACTTGGGAGAATACGGTATTTTCAGATGTTATCAAAGTGCTTGAAAATGACCGTAAAAATGGTACCGAGGCCCTACTATCTGAAGGTGTTATTATGGAAGACCAAATCATCATGGTCGGTCTAGATATGAGGTACAGCGGTCAGCATTATGAGGTTACGATTGAGGTGCCAGAAAATGAAATTTTGGCAGGCAATAAAGTATTTGTAGAAGAAAAGTTCCATGAAGAGAATGAAAGATTGTATGGTTTTAACTTAAAAGGACATAACATCGAAGTAGTGAATGTACGTTTGTCCTGCCTAGGGAATTATACGCAATTCTCCCCTCAACAGATTGATTTACTTGGAGATGAAAGACTAGTTCCAAAAACAGAGCGTCAAATTTTTGATCCAGTGTTAAGAAAAGAAATCAATTCACCAGTTTTTGATGGCGATAACATGAAGGCAGGCGCTAAAATATCAGGTCCTGCTATTGTTGAAATGACAACTACAACCATTGTCGTTCCGTACCAATTTGAGATTTTCTTGGATCAAAATGGAACCTTTATCATGAAAGATAAAATAGCAGAATTTGAGAAGGGAGAGGAACTTAATGGATCCAATATTAGTGTCAGTCATCTCTAATCGATTACGGTCAATTGGAAGACAAATGGGGGCTGTGATTGAACGAAGCGCACATTCTCCACTCCTTGTCGAGGGCCGGGATTTTTCCTTAGGAATTTACACAAAAGATGGACAATTGATTGAACAAACAGAGTATATTCCGATTCTTGGTTACGCTGCTGTTCCAGGAGTAAAGGCTGTAATTAACTATTTTAAAGGCGATATTCATGAAGGCGATGTATTTTTGCATAACGATACCTTCAGCGGTGGTAATCAAAACTCTGATTGGAAGGTACTAAGGCCAGTATTTTTTGAAGGTGAATGCGTTGCCTGGACGGTTGTTACCGGTCATCAGGCTGATGTTGGCGGTGCGGTACCTGGTTCTTATAACCCTCATGCGACAGACCTCTGGCAGGAAGGACTGCGGATAACCCCAATTAAAGTCTATGAAAAAGGGCAAAAACGCAGAGATGTTTGGGACTTGATCTTTGGAAATATCCGCTTGCCAATTGTTGCTGATGATATTCAGGCGATGATAGGCGGCTGTGTTGTAGGTGAAAGGGAACTAGTAAACTTACTTAAGCAATATGATGTGAATACCTTAAATCAGGCAGTAAATGAAATCTTTGATTCTACTGAAAAAATGGCACATGAGATTATTGAAAGAATACCTAATGGGGTCTATTCATCCCGTTGGTGGGTTAATGATGATGGATTCAATCCGGACGCAAAGATGAATATTGATCTAAAGATTAAGGTTGAAGACCAGCATCTGACATTTGATTTTACTGGAACCCATCCTCAAACAAAAGGGTATGTAAACGCACCATTCCCAGTAACGCTTTCTTCAGTGATGATTGCATTCTTTATGTTGAGCGAACAAGAAATTGCCCGAAATGAAGCGATTCAGCGATGCATTACCATTAATGTGCCGGAAGGATCGATGCTTAATCCTCGTTTCCCGGCGGCATCAGGATTTGGAAACCATTTAAGCGACCAGATTTGTTCAGCAGTATTCCTGGCATTATCAGAAGCACTGCCAGAAAGAATAACGGCCGGCTGGAATCCGCTATTATCTACCATAATGAATGGATTTGATGAACGCAGGAATGCTCCTTATGTTGATATTCTATTGAATGCAAGTAAAGGAGGAAGCGGGGGAACTTACGGTGCAGATGGGTACGATCACATTGGGTTAATTGCTTCTGGCGGTGCATTGGCTGCACAAGATCCAGAAATGTTTGAAATTACCAATCCGTTTTTCCTTCATAAATACGAATATGCTATGGATTCAGCAGGTTCCGGGCAATGGCGTGGAGGTTTGGGAGTCGAAACTGAATTAACCATCCTATCAGATGGAGCTCAAGCAAGTGTATTTGGAGACGGAGACAAAGACGAAACAGCGGCTCCGGGAATTTTGGGCGGTTCTTCAGGTGTGGCAAACTATGTTAAATTTGAATATCCAAATGGGGAAACCTACCAGACAAAAACCAAGGATCTAATCTCTAACATTCCTGCTGGAACAATCTATAAGCAGTTGGCAGGAGGGGGCGGCGGATATGGTGATCCGAAAAAACGCCCGGTTGAATTAGTTGCCAAAGAAGTAAAATATGGCTATATCTCCAAAGAAACAGCGGAAAAACAATATGGCGTAAAAATCAAAGATGTTAAAAGAGGTAGTGTGGCTGAAGTAGTCAGATAAATTCATATTAATCAATCAATGCTCAAGGAAGAAAGGTGTAAGCCTTAAACGCAGACATCCTTGAGCATTGATTTTAACCTTTTCCATCATACGGTGTTATCTCCCAGTTTAATAGCAACCCAAACAACATTTAAAGGGGGAAATTTGAATGAGTAAAGAACTTGTAACGGCAATTAAAAATCATAGGTTAATTGAGGTAACCGAAAAATTAACAATGGCTATTAAAGATGTCGTAAACGAGTGTGAAATTAAAGAAGAGGAATTACTTAAGGCTATTTCTTTTTTAAATGAAGTGGGTAAAAAAGGAGAATTTCATTTATTGTCCGATGTATTAGGGGTATCAGTCCTAGTTGATAACATCACGTACCAAGATGATGCGGACGCTGATACCACGTTGTTTAATGTGGAAGGCCCATTATATCGGGAAGAAGCGCCAATCCAACAATCTCCGGGAAGTCTTTGTGAACTGGATGAACCGGGGGATGTTTTGTTTATGCAGGGAAAAGTTATTTCCGCTGCTACGGGAAATCCAATACCAAATGCCTTATTGGATGTTTGGCAGGCAAATGCAATTGGGGATTACGAAAATGAAGACGAGAATCAAACAGACTATAATTTAAGAGCAAGAATTCTTGCTGATCATAATGGCTACTATGAGTTTCGTACTGTTGTTCCAGCAGGATATGATATTGGGAAAGGGGGGCCAGTAGGAGAACTGATGAAAGCAGTAGGCCGCCATGCGATGCGTCCCGCACATATTCATTTTAAGATAGAGGGGGAAAGTTTTAAAACGCTTACAACACAGCTGTTTCCACCTAATGTACCATGGTTGGATTCAGATGCCATCGGAGCTGTTAAAGAGCCTCTGATCATGAAATTAGAAAAAGTAACCGATCCAGTAGAGTGTAAGAAAAGAGGAGTCACTACTCCATTTTATATCTGTCAGTATGATTTTAGATTAAAAGAAAAAGTGTAAGGTAGTTTAAGTTAGTAGAAAATAGAGTGAACTTCAGGACGGAATCAGTAAGAAAATTTTTTAATTAATTTACACTATTGTCACTGTGTTTACGATAAATTTCTAAATTATTAATAGAAAGTAAACATCCCAAAAGTCAATAATCGATGCAATAGAGTGGGAGGAAACATAATGGAACAATACCTTAGTTTAGATGAAATGGTTCAGCCACATCGTATCCACCGAAAACTTTATACTGAAAAGGAAATATTCGATCAGGAAATGATCAAAGTTTTCGGAGGAACGTGGGTGTATCTTGCTCATGAAAGCGAGATTCCAAAACCAAATGATTTTAAAACAGGCTATATGGGCAAACGGCCAGTGATTATTGTTCGGGATAACAATGGCAGCTTTAGTGCAATGTTTAATCGCTGTACACATCGCGGGGCAACAATTTGCCGGGAAGAAAAGGGCAATAGCAAGGTATTTTCTTGTCCATACCATGGCTGGACTTTTAAAAATACGGGGGAATTAGCAGGATTTCCTTGGCCAAGCGGTTATTCCAAAGATATGGACCGTTCGGATTTGAACCTTTCACATATCCGAGTCGATTCTTATCGCGGCTTTATTTTTGGAACGTTAAATAGGGAAGCACCTGATTTACTAACCCATTTGGGACCAGCGGCAGAGCTGATGGATCAATGGCTAGACCGCTATGATGGAAAAAATATTATTGTTCGTAATCCTAATCGTATGGTATATAACGGAAACTGGAAGCTTTCTTATGATAATGGGGCGGATGGATATCATGTAGCTTTTTCACACCGTTCCTTGCTGGCAGTCGGACAGCGCCTTGGTGAAAACAAAGATATGACGTATTTTGCTCAAAATCCTGATAACAGTGAAATGACGATTCAATATTTGGGAAATGGTCATACTTTTGTTGACCAACGTCCTAATTATAAAAATGTTGGGGACAAATGGAAACAGCAGCGACCACAGCCGGGAAGAGAAATTTTAGAAGAAGCGATTCGCAACAAATTTGGGGAACAAGCAGACTATTTATTAGACCAAGCAATTGGAGGACAAATGAATCTCTGTATCTTTCCGAACTTGCTATTGATTGGGAACCAAATTCAAGTCATCCAGCCGGTTGATGTAAATCGGACTGAACTTATTTGGTATTCCACACAGATAGAAGGACTGCCGGAAGAAATCAATGTTCTACGTCTTCGAAGTCAAGAGGATTTTCCTTCCTTTGGTGAGCCGGATGATATGACCAATTTTGAAGAATGTCATTTCGGGTTGACAATTCCGGAGGTTGAATGGGTGAATATAGGCCGTGGCTATAGAATTGATGGCCGTCAAACGATAGATGAAAAGGGAGTTATTAAAGGACCCGTAACGGATGAATTGCCGATGCGTAATTATTTTCAAGAATGGAAGCGCTTAATGAAGACAAATCTTCAATTGACAGCTGTTTCTTGTAATTAAATCACTGAGAAGGAAAGGATGAAAGTGATGGTTGAAAGTCACGTTCGTGAGGAAACTTCTAGGTATTCCTATTATATGGATTTGAACTATTATATCAACCTGGCTCAAAAAATTAAGGCTTGGGGAGAGGAAACCATCAAAGCAGATCGCGAAACGGTTTTTGAAATTAAACAGTTTTTATATCGCGAAGCCCGCCTTTTAGATGAAGGGAAAATGGAGGATTGGCTGCAATTATTTACAAAGGATTGTCTGTATTGGACACCGGTTACACCCGGCGGTGGCGATCCAACCAAGGAGATTACGATTTCATTTGATGATCGTAGAAGACTGGAGGACCGTGTTTATCGCTTGAGAACAGGATATGCCTGGTCACAAATTCCAGCTTCACGTACAATTCGTTCCATCAGCAACGTTGAGGTCTGGAAGGAAAATAATTCAAATCTTTATAGAGTGCGTTGTAATTTTATGCTTAATGAATTACGGGCCGGTAAGATGAAGCTTCTTTCCGGTTGGTATGGTTTTCTATTAACCAAGGAAAATAATGATTGGAAGATATTGGTCAAGCAAAATAATCTCTTGGACTCCGATCAAGCCCATGAAAATTTAACACTATTATTATAAAAATAGATTAAAACAATGAGAAGGGGATGAATAGATGACGAAACAAATCGCTTTATTAGACCATTCTTTTTGGACGGATGAACAAAAAGAAGCCGCACTCCGTGTTAAGCAAACGGTTAAGGAACATGATTTACAGCTTATAAGAATTGCATGGGCAGATCAGCATGGAATCTCCCGTGCCAAAACGATTACTGCTGGTAATTTCGACAGTATCCTGGAGAATGGTATGGACTTTAACACAGGTCCGCTGTTCTTTGATACAGCAAATACAGGTGTTTTCAACCCTTTTGAATGGGGGGGAGGAGTGGGATTAGATGAAATGACTGGTTGTCCAAACTATTGTTTAATTCCAGACCCCCTTACATTTCGTATTCTTCCTTGGACACAGAATACCGGCTGGATTCTCTGTGATGCCTATTTAAAAAACGGTAAGCCGCTTATGTTCGACACAAGACAGGTTTGTAAACAGGCCTTAAGAGATCTTAGAAGCATAGGTTATGATATGAAGGTTGGTCTAGAGGTTGAATGGGTGTTAACGAAAATTGAGGATTCCAACTTACGAATGGATAATTTGGGAGCGCCTGGGTCGCCTACCATTCCTCCGGTCGTAACTCCGGTTTCAAGGGGATACCAGTATCAGCTTGAATCCCATAACGACGAGATTGATGATATTCTACAAGTGCTTGTCAGTCATATTCAAAAATTGGGCTTGCCGCTAAGAACGATTGAGGATGAATTTGGTCCAAGTCAAATTGAATTTACATTTGCCCCGATGGATGGAATTCAAGCAGCTGATGCAATGGTTCTCCTGCGGACTGCCATTAAACAAATTTGCCGGAGAAATGGGTATATAGCAACATTTATGTGCCGTCCTGCCTTTGCAGGAATGGCGGCAAACGGCTGGCATATGCATCAATCATTAGTCGATATTCATACCGGACAAAATGGATTTGTATCGAATTCAGACGATGAACCGTTGTCAGAAACAGGGAAACATTTTATTGGCGGAATATTAAGGCATGCTCGGGCCAGTGCTGTCTTTACGACACCAACTGTTAATGGCTATAAGCGGTTTAAAGAAAATTCCCTTGCCCCAGACCGTGCCGGATGGGGGACGGATAACCGCGGCACAATGATCCGTGTGATGGAAGACAGGAAAAATGCCCGTTTTGAAAATCGGGCAGGGGAGCCTGCAGCCAATCCATATTTATATTTAGCTTCTCAAATCTATGCTGGATTGGATGGAATTTTAAATAAAATCAATCCAGGTCTGCCAAGTGCGGAAGGATACAATGATAATAGAGATCCACTGCCAAAAAGCCTGGAAGAAGCAATTGGCGTCTTAAAGGAAGATTCCTTTTTCAAAGAAAAGATGGGGACAATATTTATCGATTATCTCGTGAAGCTAAAAGAAAGTGAAATCAACCGCTATAAGCAGTTTCTAAAGGAAAATAATATTCAAGATGATCGGTATATCGTGACAGAATGGGAGCATAGGGAGTATTTCGAAATCTATTAAGGAAAGGGAAGGTGCGGATGTGATAAAGGAACTTCAATGGGAAAAGGAACGCCAATGTTTAGTAACTGAGATTACAAAATTGCATGCAACGATTGAAAAATATCGTCAGTTTGCGGAAACCGTCCGTACGGCAAAAACGATGGATTTTAGTATCTATGAAGAGATACCAAGTGATTGGCTTTCAATTGATCGGGATGATTATGAAGAAATTATGGAAGCGTTATCTCGGCTTGATGTATGGAGACCTTGGAGTACTGAGGTAATCAAACGTCACAGCACCTAACACGATGTTTTTTATTAAGAAATCTATTCTCATAATATTAGAGGATGGGAGTAATAGACGATGGCAAATACAAGAAAGAAGCCAGTGATTGGAATTACCACCTGGAGACGGGATCTTCCCAATTTTACAAGTGAAGATGACCTATACACGTTACATTTTCACTATCATCGTGCAGTACAGGAGGCAGGGGGGATTGCCCTCCTTCTGCCTCATTCCAATCTAGCAGACCTGCAACAGTATTTACAATTCTTTGATGGCCTGGTTATTACCGGTGGCGGAGATGTGGATCCTGTTCTATATGGCGAGGTAAATAAGGGGCAATCTTTCGGAATTCGTACAATTGCGGATGAATTTGAAAGAGCTCTAATTCAAGAGGCCGGGAAAAGGCAAATCCCGACATTGGGAATCTGTCGTGGTCATCAAATCATACAAGTGGCCTTTGGTGGAAATCTCCTGCAGGATATATATGATACGTATCCTGAACACCCGAAAATGGGGAAGGAACCTCCGCACAGTCATTTAATACATCCTGTCATACTTGAAAAGGATAGTGCCCTAGAGGCTATTTATGGGAAAGAAGAAATAACAGTGAATTCACTTCACCATCAATGCGTTTCTTCTGTTGGGGAAGGGTTCAAAGTAATTGGCTGGAGTTCCGATGGAATGATTGAAGCTTGTCAATCTGAAACAGATTGGTTTGCACTTGGAGTTCAATGGCATCCAGAATTACTAGGGAGTCAAGGGCAGCAGATTTTTGACTTTTTTATTCATGGGATAACAGAGCGTAAAGAAAACCAGGTGCTGACAGTAACTACAGGAAGTTAACAATAACAGGATAAATATTACTTGTTTTACAAAATTGCAATAATGGAAAAGAAGAAGCGAACATTATAAAATGTTCGCTTCTTTCTTGTTCAGTAAGTTTCATTTCGCCCTAATAATTCTCTAATAGATGCTCCGTTCCGTTCATTTGATATTTTGATAAGTTAGGAGAAACGATATATTCGGCAGGTGTAATCTTTTTCAGTTCAGATTCTGTCATTTCCTCCGCTAACTCTTCTAAAATCATTTTCCCGTTTTCAAATCGAAACACGGCATATTCAGTAATTAAGAGACTAACCAAATTTTTTGCTGTAATCGGAAACGTACAGCGTCGAAGAATTTTTGGATCCCCGTTTTTTGCACAATGCTGGGTGGTGACAATCACCTTTCTTGCCCCGGCAACAAGATCCATCGCACCACCGACCCCAAGTATATCTTTTCCTGGAATTGCCCAATTGGCGATATCCCCGTTTTCAGCGACTTGCAATGCACCAAGGATTGCGACATCGATATGGCCACCGCGAATCATCGCGAATGATTCAGAAGAGGAAAAATAGGAGGCTCCCTCTTGAGCCGTAACAGGCAGTTTACCTGCATTAATGATATCTGAATCCACCTCTTCCTTAGAAGGGGTAGGTCCTACTCCAAGCAACCCATTTTCCGTGTGTAAAAATATGTTTTTGTCTTTTGGCAAGAAATCAGCGACTAAAGTGGGAATCCCAATTCCTAAATTAACAATATTGCCATTCTTTATTTCCTGTACCGCTCTAATAGCCATTTTTTGTTTAAAATTCATTTGATTTCTCCCCCTTCACAATATAGTTTACAAATAAATGAGGGACAACAATTTCTTCTGGAGTTAGTTCTCCCACTTCCACAATTTCTTCGGCTTCTACAATAGTAATCTTCGCCGCCTTTGCCATGTCTGGGTTGAAGTTACGTGCTGTTTTTGAAAAAGAGAGATTGCCATACCGGTCTGCTTTTTTCGCTTTAATAAGGGCAACATCTGGATATAGAGCAAATTCGAGAACATATTCTTCGCCGTTAATAGTTCGTGATTCTTTATTTTCTGCTAGGAGCGTACCAGCAGAGGTTTTTGTGTAGAATCCACCAATTCCGGCACCACCTGCGCGGAGTCGTTCTGCCAGCGTCCCTTGTGGAACCAGTTCCACTTCCAGCTTACCTTCATTTACATAACGGACCGCATCAATATTGCTAGTAAAGAAAGAACCGATCGCTTTCGTAATTTTGTTTTGCAGCAATATTCTCCCAAGTCCTTTTCCGTCAGGCTCCCCAAGGTTATTACTAATTACGGTTAAACCATAAACAGGATGTTCACCTAACACTTCGACTAACCGCAAGGGACAGCCAACTAATCCAAATCCGCCGACTGCGATGGTATTTCCATTCTTTATATGCGAGATTGCTTCTTTAATAGAGATAATCTTATTCATTTTCTTCCCCCTTAATGTGAATCCTTAAAAATTTGTTGAGTTTTGCTAGGTTGCAGTGTACACTATGTGTATGATAATACGAATAGTGCAATATAATTTTATTATAAAAGCCTTTTGAAAAATAGGCAACAGAATTGTCTGACTTTTTAGAAATAATATTTTTTTTAACAAAGGGGAGTGGGGTAATTGATGGAAAAAGCAGAATCGAATTACTTTGTGAATTCTGTTGCAAAGGCGTTTGCAGTTTTAACGGCTTTTGACTTTGGTTCCAATATGATGTCACTGAGTGATTTGGAAAAGAAAACAGGGATAAATAAAGCAACGGTTAGAAGGTTTGCTCTTACCTTGGTAGATTTGGGATATCTAACTACTAATGCGGACAATAAATTTAAACTGAGTCCTAAAGTATTGGATCTCGCTGCACATTATTTGGAATCTCTTAATCTGCCAGATTTAGCACATCCAATCCTTGAAAGAATTTCTTCTACTATCAAGGAATCGACCAATCTTGCCATATTGGATAAGGCTGAGATTGTTTACGTATTAAGGGTGAATGCTGCTAAAAGGATCATAGGAACTAATTTAAGAGTAGGTTCAAGGCTACCGTATTATGCCACTTCATTAGGGAAAGCACTTGTTGCGTGGCTGCCAGCGGAGGATAGAAAGACGATTTGGGAAGCAGCAACCGTAGAAGCTTACACAGAACATACAATTACTGATTTCGACCAACTTGAAGCCTGTTTTGAAGTTTGTATTAAAAATGGCTATGCAGAAGGGAACGATGAATTAGAAGTGGGTCTACGTTCTATTGCTGTTCCAATTTTCAATAAAAATGGCCAGCCAATCGCCGCAATCAACGTTTCCACTAATTCAAAAAGAAGTTCGGAAGAAAAAATCAAAGAGACTTTTCTACCGCTGTTAAAAGAAGGGGCAGAGGAACTCAACAGACTGGTGAGTGCGTTAAGTTAGGAAGCAAGGAAGCAAGTTTTCCTGCTTCTTTATTATTTGTCAGAAATTCAGCAGTTTAAGACAAGGTTATGTTAGTGAATCCAAATATTAAAGATGGTAATGGTAAGAGATCGAAGTCAGAAAAGATAATCTTGTCTTTATGAAAAAAACGTTCTTGCGATTTGCAAGAACGTTTATATTTCACGGTTTAGTGAAACCGGTAATCAGGGGAAAAATAGCTTAATAGGATAGTAAATTTACAATATTTTGTAGAGTAATTCTACTTAATTGCTACTTTTCCTTCTGATACCTCTGGTAATATATGTTTTATTTTTACCGGTGCAGTTTCCTTGATGAAACAGGATACAATAGTTGCTCCAATGGCACTTCCTACACAAATCCATAAAGGAGCACCAAGCCCGAATACATCTGCCAGGTACCCAGCCAAAATTGGAGCGATGACGCCGCCGGTGATTTCTCCGAACCCCATGATTAATCCGATTGCAAAACCTACATATAAGGGAGACGTCGATTCCGCAGGGACGATGGCCATGAAGATAGGATGAAAGCCTTGTCCTGTATGAAAAAGAAAGATTAGTAGTGCAAAGATAACGATCGGTGCATTGGAGTATAAGATAACCAATGGAGACAATGCCGATATCAGTGCAAATAGGGTCATTAGCGGTTTCCTTCCCAATTTATCCGAAATGGCAGGAACAACTAATCCCCAAACCATCGCAGCTGCACCTGCAACGCTCATAATTACACTCATTTCACTTGTCGAAAATCCTTTAATGTTAACCAAATAGGTAGGGGCAAATACGGCAAAGACATTAAACCATGTCAATGCAAATCCGCAAATGATCATCGAAAGCCAGATATTCCTGTTTTTTATTACATCCATAATTTTTATTTTTGATTCGGAATTTGGAACAGTAGTAGAAACTACTTCATTCTTTGGTAGGTTTGGCTCCCTTAAAAATTTCAACATGATCAAAGCCATGATAATCCCCGGAATAATGGTAAAGTAAAACGCGAACCGCCAATTAAATGCATTTGCCAGCGCCACAAGGACCAATGGTGCGAGTACTCCGCCAAACAGACCAGTAGGTGTAACCTGGATAAAACCCATATTGAATCCTCGCCGTTTCGGTGTGGACTCAATTGCCATCATCGATTGAGCGATTGGAAGGAACGGTCCTTCAAATAAACCGATTAAAAGACGAAGGATCAGCAATGCGGCAAACCCCATAGCCAGTCCTTGTACGAATGAGATAACTGAAAATATTAGCATTAAAGATATCATAAATTTTTTTCTATTATTTGCCTTGTCTGCCATCAAGCCGATCATAGGGCCAGATACAGCCCAGGCCAATGAAACCGCTGCTCCAAGAATCCCAATCTGGAAGTTGGTCAGGTTGAATTCTGCTGTAATAAAAGGAAAAAGAAAAGTTATGGCGAGCCTATCGAGAAACACGAAACCCATGGAAAAAAACAAAATGATCAGTAGACGATTCTCATAAGTAAAAAATCCTTTCTTTTCCATAAACATCCCCCAATTAAATTAATTTAATAGAAATGGCGATTCTCGGTAATGTGGAAACCTGAAGTTAAAATAAAATTTCTAATATCATCTCATTTAATTGTCAAATAAAGCAAAATACCTGTTAGCTAATTTAAACGTCAATGAATATCTCCTCTCAATATTAATTTAATTTGATATTATAATATTAACAATATTCGTTTTATTTAAATATGAAAAAAAGTTTACTTTTTCTAAATTACATAGTAAGGGTGATTTTGTTATGAATGATATTTTTGATCAAATAACCGTCCGTACGATTCCGGAACAAATAGCCGAACAGATTAAGCAGGAAATTTTCTCAGGGATACTCAAACCCGGCAGTAAACTTCCCCCACTTGAAGAATTATCCGACAGGCTTGGTGTCAGCAAACCCACAATAAGCCAGGCTCTTCATTTATTACAAAAATCCGATTTGGTATCGACAACAAAGGGGAGAAACGGAGGATATTTTATCACAGAGTCCTTTGGAGACAAACTGGCACAAAGTATGTATGAAATGATTACGTTCTCTTTAAAATATGCCGATCAGAAATAAAACATTTACTAGAATTAAGGAAGATGGTTGAAGTTCCTTGTGCAGGATTAGCTGCTAGCAGAAGAACGGAAAAAAACATGGAAGAACTGGAAGCGATTATTGCTTGCTTTGATAGTGACAAAGACTTTTCAATAAAAGAATTACTACATTTAGACTTGCAATTCCACTTAGCCATCGCTGACTGTACACAAAACCCGCTGACTAAAACATTGATTAACGCTATCACCCGGTCATATCTTAAGGAGGATTTGAAACTTTGGAATGATAAAAATAAAAAAGAAATTACAGCATTTGCTGAAAAGATTGTTGAGTCCATTAAACTAAATGATTCGGACAGCGCAATGGAAGCAATGGAAAAACATCTTAACGGTTTTCTATTAATTTCCTAATATAATAAAGGAAATCCATAAACCCAAAAACGTTTGAATGATTTAGGAGAGTCACAAGCAAATGGGATTATAGGTACAAACATAGAAATGCTTGTGGCCGTGCTTACCATCCAAATGCCCCCTCGTATATTAGTAGTAACAGCTCTTTTACCAGATGAAATTATAAAGAAAAAAAAGTGAATAAAAATGTATATCAAAAAATGCAAAGATGGTGGGGCAGGGAAAGTTCTTATGCAGAACATTCCCACGCTTTCCACCATCTTTGCTTACAACAAGATCCCTTGCGAACATATCCCCAGCATCATCCCTTCATACGTTCAGGCAGACTTTGAATCGATTGAACCACTAAATCAAGCTTTGACTCAATTCGGTAAAGCAGGTAGAGGGTCACCACGATGGGGAAGCCAACTTCGCTGATAATCGGAATGATTTGCTCCACAGCTATTTCCTCCTTTCTTTAATTGAAATGTAATAAAAAGGCTGGATTCTTCATGAAATCCAGCCCCCGTTATTAGATCATTTCATATTCTGTCACATTACGGTCAACGACCCTAGCTCCCTTTACAACAGCAAGATTGCCGCTCGCAGTGTAGAAAACGTTAGCAGCAATAATCTGCTCCATCGCTTGCTTCACCGCAGCCTCATCAATAGGCTCCTTCGGATTATCAACCACAATACGAGCCGTCTTCCCAAACTCCGTACCAAACTGTAATTCTAATGTTTTCGCCATTTTTTTCACCTCCTTCAGATTCAGATATTGTTTTCACTTTGGTGTAAATCTTTGGTGTCAGGCACCATTTGTGGACATTTGTCCGCGTGTGGTGGACAGTTTGTGCTTTCCGGCATCACCACTATATGCTGCTAGGTTATTCTGCGATGATTTCCGAGCTGTCGTTTCGCTCGAGGTTGTTCAGCATGTCGTTGGTTAAGCTGGAAATTGCAGTTCCGGCTTGGAATAACTGGTCTGTTGTTGAATCCTTTTTGATGTTGTTAAACATTTTAGATTTCATGATTGGCTTGCCTTCTTCATCCATACCGACCTGGAAAACTAAGTGAAGCTTTGTACCGGTTAATAATGCTTGCGCCATCGTCTTTCACCTCCTTTCACTTTCTATATAGGAAAATTAGGGTGAAATGGACAGGGGGCGGAAAAATTTATTAAGAGAATGATAGTGGGGAAATTCAAAACTAGGAATGGCAAAGAAAAGCACATTGAGGAAATAAAAAAAACAACTTCTACCAACAAACTATACAGAGGAACATCAACCTGTGGTCTGTTATTATTCATTGTTGATTTCTTTTACGTAAGAGAATTATATAGGCGGAGAATTTCCGGCTAATGTATTTAGAGGAAGCTTATGAAGCAGAAATAAACGGAGATTTTCCGATTAACTGCTTTAAAAAGATAAAATCCAAAGATTTGGATCATATAAACGGAAAAACTTCCTTTATTTTCAAGGAAATATGGGTATTTGCCAATTTAAACGGAATTTTTCCGTTTATTTTTCAAACACAGTGAAATCAACATTCAGTTATAACAGAACTTAATTTAAATAGCACGTCACGGATTAATTATTTGGTGCTGATTAAGTAACCGGCAGTGTAATTAACACTATTAAGATATGTTTTGCAAGCAACACATATCGGCCTATAATATTCTTAGGATGAAGGAAATGGAAAATAATCGCAGAGGGGTAATTGGTAGTAGTTTTTAATAACTCAATGAAATGGGTGTAGGTAGATGGAAAAACAGAATGCGGAATTTGAACAATCGGAAAAGGCTATTGATAAATTGCTGGAGGAAAAATATAAAAAGTTAGGTTTCACTCATATTTTCGAGATCCAGCCAAAAGAGTTATGCTCTTTTAAACAAACGAATACGAAGAGGGATCAAATAATCAAATATTATGAGGAAACAGGCCCATTTTATTTTTTCAGAGACCGTTTCCAGGGTGTAGAACCATCAATGAAGGATATACGAACAATCGAAGACATCATGATCAAGTATAGGTTAACCCCCGGGGTTGTAAATGCTATTATCGATTTCATCGTATTGAAAACAGATAGGAAATTTATTACAGGCCTTTTCGATAGCCTATGCGCTCATTATGCTCGTTTAAAAATTAAAACGGTCCCTGAAGCGATGAAAAAATTTACAAATTTTGATAATACAAATAGATCTGAAAAAAAGGAAGCTCCTTTAACAAGAGGGCAGGAAGTCATCATTGAAAGATTGCTAGTACGTGTTGAACAATTAGAAGCTAGGGTCACGGAACTAGAAAAACAATTATTTAAATAGGGATATAAAGAGGTGTGCAGGTATATGAAAAATAAAAAATATAATAAATACTTGCCAAAAATAAACTCAGCAGAAACAACTAACGATCATCATGACATTGAATCTGATATAGTTGGAAATTCCCCATGCCCCTGCTGTGGATTTATGACAATTCCGAATAGTGGCGATGCCATCGCCTACATCTGCCCAGTATGTTTTTGGGAGATCGATTTATTTATTCAAAGTAGTGATGAGGCAAGTGATCAAAACCATGGCTTAACATTGATTGAAGCTAGAAAAAATTATCATCAGTATGGGGCAGTATTGCCTAGGTTAAAGGAGACTTGCAGGCCACCAAAAAAATAGGAAGATCCAACAAAATGAGGAAGCGGCAGCCACTGTAAAAGCTCATCTTCATGGAAATAGTTCTATAACCACATGAAAAATGCTTACTCTAGTTTCCAATCAAAACACTAATTTATTTGGATTAATTGGTGATGAAAGTGAATGCAGTAGAGATAAAAAGAAGGGAAGCTGGTAAAATATGACGAACTTCCCTTTTTCAAAATGACAGACAATGTAATAAAAATCAATTTAAGATAATATGTAAATCCTTTAATTTTCTATATAATGTAGTTCGAGAGATGCCAAGTTCTTCTGCTAAAGTGGACTTGTCTTTCTTTATTTCTAGATACTTCTTTATTATGGCCTTTTCAGCTTCTACTAAACTGTCTTTATAATTTTCTTTTAGTTGAAATTCAATTTTTTCGGTATGCTCTGGATCATAAATTTTTATTTCCTCTAAACATTCCTTAAGAAGATTTACATACCACTCGAACCCATTCTGGTTGTTGCCTGACAAGATGATAAATCTTTCAAGAATATTATAAAGTTCTCGTACATTCCCTGGAAAATGATAGGTTAGTAAATTGGAAAAAAGCTTATCAAAAAAAGGATCAATATGTAAATAAAGTTCTTTTCGTTTTTCAACAATAAATTGTTTTGTAAGTGGAAGGATATCATGTACACGATTTCTTAAAGGTGGGAGATTTACGGTTAATACATTGATACGATAGTATAAATCAGCTCGAAATTTCTTTTCCTTTACTAAATTCACTAAATTTTCATTTGTTGCGGCAATAATTCTAATATTTACAGGAATAACTTTATGTCCACCAATACGTACAATTTCCTTTTCTTGTATTGCACGTAAAAGTCTTGCTTGAAAATTAGGAGAAATAGAATTTATTTCATCTAAGAATAGAGTTCCATGGTGAGCCAATTCAAAAAGGCCCTTTTTCCCATTTTGAGCAGCACCCGTAAATGCCCCTTTTTCGTATCCGAAAAGCTCGCTTTCTAATAGTGTTTCAGGGAGAGCAGCGCAATTTACCGCAACGAAAGGATATGATTTCCTATAACTAAGGTTATGGATACTTTGTGCAATCATTTCTTTTCCAGTTCCGGTTTCCCCAATAATGAGGATCGTTGAATCTGTTTTGGCATATTTCTTAACCTTTTCCAATGTATCATTCATGATAGCACTGTTAAAAATAATGTCTTTCACATCGTTTTTGGCGACAAGGCCTTTCGTTTCAATTTCTTGTCTGTATTTTTGTTCGATTTTTTGTATTTCTGTTATATCCTGGAAGGTTAAAATATTTCCAACTATTCTTCCCTTTTGAGAAATAGCTATTTTATTCGTATTAAGTGTGACATGATTAAAATCTATGATTTTATTTTGAAAACTTTCCTCATGTGTCATTTCTCTAAAGGTTCGATTTGGAACAGCCTGAAACAGCCGTTTACCTATGATTTTATCCTTTTCTATATTTAGGAGCTTCCATGCAGATTCGTTCAAAGTCGTGATTTTATCTTGTTCATCTGTTGCAATAATGCCATCTCTAACAGAATTAATGATAGCTTTAAGCTGCTGTCTTTGTCTTTCTTCTTGTCTTTTAAAATGAATAATTTCAATGGCACGATCAATAGAGGCTTTGAGACTGGCTTCCGAATAAATTAAGGTTCCGAAAAGGCCATTCTCTCTGGCAAATTCAACCCCAATACCTGTACTAATCACAGTTCCCTTTGTAGTTGAAAATTGTTCAATTTTATGCCGTAATTCTGCTTGTGAATTGTAAGTGATGTAATGGAGTTGAACCTGTAACAGTTCTTCTAAAATAGAGTAATCGTATTGAAGCTCTTCCAGGTCAGGCAGGGCAATAGAGATTCTGTTTGAAAAGGGCAGCGACTTCTGTATGGCAAGTAGAATATCAATTGGGGTTACTTTTAATTTTATTACCGGAATACTAGTCCGCATTTCAAGAAGCTTTTTAATAAAATGTCCTGTTATAATAATATCTGTCTCGTTTTCCTCAATTTCCGCTAAAAATCTTGGTAACGTACTTAACAAATCCCCTTTATTATCAAACACAGTAATTTCAATATCGTGATGTTTTATATTTGGAAGAGAACTCGTCGTTAAGTCGATAAAATTTCCGTGGCCAACAATTGCAATTTTTGTTTTCATTAAATCTCCCCTCAATTTCATGCTTTATAGACGGAATATTTCGATATTTACATTCAAATCCCTTTTTTGAAACATAAATTTCATTTTTGGAACAAAAAATGGAATTTGAATAGCCTGTTTGCCTATAGAATCAGATTTTTCCTATTGGCATGGAACTTGCATTTAATATAAATAGAAAAACTATTTTTAATATTCTAAAAAAGGGGGTTGTTTCTTGTTTATAGTTAATCCAAGAGTTCAAGGTGTTACAGAGGAGTTAATGAATTTATATCAAAATGTTGGAACCTCAACTATTGGGCATCTAACTGATTTTGGATTTCTCAAAGGATTAAAACCACTATTTAGACCAATCAGATTTGTCGGCAATGCGATTACAGTTCGCATTCCCCATATGGATTCCACAGCTGTCCATAAGGCATTAGATATCGTGGAACAAGGAGATGTACTTGTTATTGATATGTCAGGTGATATCGACCGATCATGTTTCGGTGGGATGGTGTCATACGCTGCTCATGTTAAAAAAGTTGCTGGTGTCATTGTTTCCGGCTGCATTAATGATGTGGACGAAATAAAGGAGATAAAATTACCCGTATTTTCACTTGGAGTAAGTCCTTTAACAACCCGGATTCTTGGTATTGAGGGGGAAATTAATACAACGATAAGTGTTTGTGGTGTAAGCATCAATCCTGGTGATTTAATAGTTGCGGATAATGACGGTGTATTCGTCATCCATCCAAACTCGGCGAGAAAGTATGGGGAAATAGCGATCGAAAAGCAGCAAAGGGAACCTGAAACGAAAAAGAAAATTGATACTGGTATATCACTAGCTTCAATTAGTAAGGCAAATCGATTTTTTCCATCAAATTAGTTTTTGCAAAAAGAAAACAGATTTGAATATTAGGGAGGGCATTTTATATGGGTAAAAATAAAACCTTTCGAAAAGCAGGTTTCCTGTTTTTAACATTGTTTATCGTCATCTTGACTGCATGCAGCTCCAAAGAGTCTTCAGCACCAGAAGGAAAAAATAAAAGTTTAGTTGTTGCTTTGACGGGGGAAGCGAATAGTTTAGACCCTCATAATACAACGGATACTGCTTCAAAACAAATATATTCCGTAGTTGCTGAAACGTTAGTAAGCTTGGATGCAGATGGACAAATTGTCCCTTTATTAGCAAAAAGCTGGAAGAAATCTGATGATGGTAAAACATGGACATTACAGCTGCAGGAAGGAGTGAAATTCACTGACGGGTCTCCTTTTAATGCAGAAGCAGTCAAAATCAATTTTGAACGAGTGACAAATGAAGAAAATAAATTAGCTAGATATCCATTGCTGGGTCCATATCTTGAAAGTATTACAACCAATGGTGATTATGAAGTGGTATTTCATCTGAATAATCCAGTGGGACCATTTTTAAATATTTTAGCTTTTCCATCCGGTAATAACATAATCAGTCCAAAAGTCATTGCACAAGGTACAGAGGCAATCAAGAAAAACCCGATTGGCACAGGGCCGTATAAGATTAAACATTGGTCACCTGGCAGCGATACGATTTTTGAAGCAAATAAAGATTATTGGGGAGGCAAGCCTAAGCTAGACCAAATTACCTTTAAAGTAGTCCCAGAAAATGCTTCACGAGTTCTCATGTTAGAAACAGGAGAAGCGGACCTCATTGCTGACGTACCGACAACGGATATTGAACGTTTAAATAAAAGTAAAGATACAAAAGTAGAATCCATTGAAATTAACAGGACAGTTTATGTTGGAATTAATAACACGGTCGAACCATTTAATAAACCAGAGGTTCGTCAAGCATTAAACTATGCCATTGACAAGAATGCACTAACCAATGATTTATATGAAGGCCGGGTGAAAGTGAGTTCAGCAATGGTTGCGCAGAAGGACGGCATGTATAGTAATGCAGGATCTTACCCGTATGACCTGGAAAAAGCGAAGGAAATGTTGAAAAACGCAGGAGTAAAAGAAGGAATGAAGGTACGCTTGGTCGCTGCCGGCAATGCTGTACGAGACCATAAGGCTGGTCAATACGTTCAAACAAGTCTACAACAATTAGGATTTGATGTGGAATTTCAAATGTTAGAACTTAATGATTACTTGAAGACACTAGAGGATCCATCTAAATATGATCTATTTTTAAGAGGAGGGATCGCGAATACGAATGATGCTTATGATATTCTAAAAGATTCATTCTACTCAACTAGTAAATTTAATTATGCGCGATATGTGAATCCTGATGTGGATAAGCTGATAGAAGAAGGATCCATTGAGTCTAATGTGGATAATAGAAAGAAGATTTATGAGAAGGCATTTAAGCAGATTTGGAGTGACGCACCATGGATTTTCCTCTATGAAGATACCGTGCATATCGGTATGAGAAAAAATGTTAAAGGTCTAATTGTCCCTCCGACACACCTTTGGAATTTTAGTAAGGTAGAAAAAGAATAATGATAGTACATCAGGAAGACCTATTTAGTATCTTCCTGCAACCCCAAAGACTGGAGTGAAAAATAATGTCCTTTCAAATTGTAATGGCTCAATTAGGCTCAACGGATAGTAAACAAGTAAATTTACAAAAAGCGGAGAAGGCAATAAAAGATTCTACCAATATTTATGGTGCAGATATGGTAGTCTTTCCTGAAGCGTTTATGAGTTACTTCGAAGTCGGTACGCCTTCTGAAGTAAAACTAAACGATGCAGAACCAATTGAAGGTCCATTTGTCGCTGCGATGAGTGAAATGGCTAGTAAATATGGAGTCTGGCTCGTCTTTGGTATGCGTGAGAGTACCGAAATCATTGATGATAAGAGAATTTATAATACAACAGTCATCATCAATTCCGCTGGATTAATAGAAAGCGTTTACAGAAAAACGCATTTGTATGATGCATTCGGCGCTAAAGAATCGCAGAATATTAAGCCAGGGAGCTCTTTGTTTGAACCTATTGATACACCATTTGGAAAAATTGGTTTGTTTGTATGCTATGAATTAAGATTCCCTGAAATTGCTCGATATCAAGCGTTAAAAGGAGCTGATATTATTATTGTTCCTTCTGGCTGGGTAAAAGGACCATTAAAAGAAAACCATTGGAGAACCTTAGTCACTACTAGGGCATTGGAAAATACAGTCTATATAGTTGCCTGCGATCAGGTGAATGAATACTATATGGGCCAAAGTATGATTGTTGATCCAATGGGGGTTGTCTTAGCCCAAGGTACTGAAACAGAGTGTTTGATTCCTTGTCGTATAGACTTAGAACGGGTTCAAGAGGTTCGCAAAAAACTTCCTTCACATCAGCATCGCCAGCCTAACTTATATAAAGATGGAGGGATTTATACTTCCTAAAATGAACTCTATTAAAATAATCGTCTAAATAAGTTCGTTTCCCTAGGGTCTTTTACTAAAGTGGAGTTCCTAGGGAAACAATTCCAATTTATTAAGTCTCAGATAGTGAGGTGGATAATTTGTTAGGTTATATAGTTAAACGGTTGCTGCAATTAATACCCACTCTAATCGGCGTCACCTTATTTGCATTTTTACTGGTTGCTGCAGTTCCCGGTGACCCAGCACAAATTATAGCGGGAGATTCTGCTAGCCCTGAAGAGGTAGAGATTATTAGATCTCAATTAGGAATTGACAAACCGTTATATGAGCAATATATGAGTTATGTGGTTAATATCCTCCATGGCGATTTAGGTACATCCTTACGGTCCAGTCAGCCTGTATTAGATGAAATCTTATCTCGTTTTCCTACATCCTTTATTCTTACTGTTATGTCCCTAATTATTATGATTATTGTTGGTCTTATCGCTGGAATTGCCTCTGCTACTAAACCTAATAGTCTAAGAGATAACGTATCGATGATGTTTTCGTTATTTGGTATCTCGATGCCTGTTTTTTGGATGGGGATCATGTTTATCCTGCTTTTCTCCTATTACCTTCCGTGGTTCCCTTCTGGAGGCAGCACTGAATTTAAGCATTTTGTTCTCCCATCCATTGTGTTGGGTTTATCAGCCTCTGGTGTTTTAGCAAGACTTACCAGATCAAGTATACTTGAAATTGTTAATCAAGATTTTATTCGAACTGCACGGGCGAAAGGGTTAAAGGAGAAGTATGTGATCTACAAGCATACGTTGAAAAATGCATTAATTCCGATTATCACCATTGTAGGGATGGAATTTGGAATTTTATTAGGCGGAGCGGTTATAACGGAGACCGTTTTCTCTATGAATGGAATTGGCAGATATGTTGTGGAATCTATTCAGTTCAGGGATTTCCCAGCTATTCAAGGAAGTATTCTGTTTATTTCTACCCTTTTTGTTTTTATTATTCTGCTGGTTGATCTTTCTTATAGTGTTGTAGATCCAAGGGTCAGGTACGAGAATTAGAAAGGAGCAGTGCAATGGAAATTTCAGAGAAGGTAATTTCACAGAATCAGAATGTGACAACTACTTATGAACCTCGTTCACCATGGCAAATGATGATCAAACGCTTTAAGAAAAATAAACGTGCAATGATAGGTTTATATATAACCGTTCTATTTATCATTGTGGCTATTTTGGCTCCATGGATTTCCCCATACGATCCTTATGCTTATAACATGAAAGCACTATTACAACCACCTAGTTTAAGTCATCCATTTGGAACTGATCAATTTGGACGCGACGTATTGTCGAGAATCATTCATGGTTCACGTATTTCCTTAATGATTGGCATGGTAGGTGTAGGTATATCCATCCTTGTCGGCGTTTCATTAGGAACGATTGCCGGCTATTTCGGCGGAATCATTGATTCGATTATTATGCGAATAATGGATATCCTATTGGCGTTTCCGGGTTTCCTGCTAGCACTTGCCATCATAAGCATTCTTGGACCGAATATGTTAAATGTCATGATTGCTATCGGTATTTTCTCGATTCCTGTTTTCGCTAGGATTATGCGAAGCTCAGTTATTTCTGTCAAATATAAAGAGTTTATTGAAGCAACAAAATCGCTTGGCGGAAGTCATTTTTTTATTATCATGAAGCATGTCATTCCAAATTGTATTGCTCCCATCATTGTTTTATCGACGATGAGAATTGCGACGGCCATTTTAACCGCAGCAGGGTTAAGTTTTTTAGGACTGGGTGCCCAGCCGCCATCACCAGAATGGGGAGCCATGTTAAATGAAGGAAGAGAGTACATTCGATCAGCGACTCATTTAAGTACTGTTCCAGGACTGATCATCATGTTAGTTGTATTAGGGTTCAATATGCTTGGGGATGGTCTGCGTGATGCCCTAGACCCTCAAATGAAGATTTAATAGAAAAAAGTCTAATCTTGAAATAGACAGGAGGAAGACTGATTTTGGAAAATTTACTAGAGATCAAGAATCTGAAAACATATTTTTATTCGGAAAATGGAGTAGTTCCAGCTGTGGACGGAGTCAGTATAACGATAAAAAAGGGTGAGACCTTAGGGATTGTTGGAGAATCTGGCTCAGGGAAAAGTGTAACGGCATTAACGGCAATGAGATTAACTCCGGGAAAAGTGGTCGAAGGTTCCATAAACTTTAACGGGAAGGATTTATTGACATTGTCAGATGAAGCGATGAGAAAAATTCGCGGTAAAGAAATTGCGATGATTTTTCAAGAGCCAATGACATCGCTAAATCCTGTTTTCACGATTGGCAATCAAATTGCTGAAGCACTGAAAACCCATATGAACTTTACCAAAACAAAAGCAAATGAAAGGGCCATTGAGCTGCTAGAGCTTGTTGGGATTCCACGGCCGGAAAGAATTGTAAAGGAATATCCACACCAGTTATCCGGGGGCATGCGTCAGAGGGTGATGATTGCCATGGCAATGGCTTGTAATCCTAGTCTATTAATAGCAGATGAGCCGACAACAGCTTTAGATGTTACCATTCAGGCTCAAATATTAGACCTAATGAGGGATCTAAAGAAAGAGCATAACACATCTATTTTGATGATTACCCACGATTTAGGTGTTGTAGCGGAGACATGTGACCGTGTATGCGTCATGTATGGAGGAAAAGTTGTGGAAGAAAGTGATGTTCATGAAATTTTCAATAATCCAAAACACCCTTATACACAAGGATTATTAAAATCAATACCTTCTTTAATAGATTCGGAAGAAGAAACAAGGCTTTATTCAATAGAAGGGAATGTTCCGATTCCAGGAACATTGCGTGGCGGCTGCCATTTTGCTCCCCGCTGTGAATTTGCCATGAATATTTGTCATACAGAAGTACCGTCCTATAAGGAAGTAGCGACTGGACACTTTAGCCGGTGCTGGCTCCATGAGGTGGAAGACGAGGAGGTACAGAATGAAGCAAACATTAGTTGAGATTAAGAATCTTAAAAAATATTATTCCTCGAAAAAAAGTGTTCTAAGTCGTGCGGTTAGCCACGTAAAAGCAGTAGATGGGTTGAATTTCTCCATTTTTAAAGGCGAGACATTAAGTTTAGTAGGGGAAAGCGGATGCGGCAAATCGACAACAGGAAGAGCGATTCTACAATTACAGCCGCCGACTGAAGGGGAAGTGTTGTTTGAAGGAGAAAACCTGGTAGGAATGAATACAGGCAGGATGAAAAAATATCGAAGGAATATGCAAATGGTTTTTCAAGATCCCTATGCATCTTTAGACCCTAGACTAACCGTAGGTGAAATCATCGCAGAACCCCTTAAAATTCATAAAATCGGTTCAAGCAAGGAAAAAAATCAGCGTGTGGAAGAGCTGCTTGATACTGTAGGTTTGAATAGTTATCATGCGAAGCGATATCCCCATGAATTTAGCGGCGGCCAGCGACAGAGAATTGGAATTGCTCGTGCGCTGGCGCTAAACCCGAAGTTCATAGTGGCGGATGAGCCGGTATCAGCTTTGGATGTTTCCATACAATCACAAATCGTGAATCTATTTCAAGATTTGCAGGAGCGCCTAGACTTAACCTATTTATTTATCTCGCATGACCTAAGTGTTGTGAAACATATTAGTGATCGGGTCGCCGTAATGTACCTTGGGAAAATAGTAGAACTTGGGGACAAGAAAGAGCTATTTCAAAACCCAATGCATCCTTATACAAAGGCTTTGTTATCAGCTGTTCCGTTGCCTAATCCAGATGTAAAAAGGGAAAGAATCATGCTGAAAGGAGACGTTCCAAGCCCTTCCAATCCACCCGCTGGCTGTTCGTTTCATCCAAGATGCAGCGCGTGTATGGATATTTGTAAGACTGTGAAACCGGAGTTTACAGAAATGGAAGGACGCTTCATCGCATGCCACTTGTATCAGTAGTAAAAATTAATAAAAAGTGAGGTTAGTAGGATGACGTTTAGGAAATCAAATTTTTTAAAAGATATGAGCTGGACACAATTTATTGAACGGAAAAAGGGAACAGATTTAGTGATTATCCCTTCAGGTGCATTCGAAGTATATGGTCCCCATTTACCATTAGGGACGGATACAATTGTTGCCGTTAAAATATCGGAAATCCTAGCCAATCATGTTAATGCCATAATAGGTCCAACATTAGAAGTCGGAGATTCTACGGCCTTAGAAGAGTTTCCTGGAACAATGACGATTAAAGCTGAAAACTTTAAACACTATTTATGGGACACAGTAAAAAGCTTAGAAAAGTGGGGCTTTAAACAATTCCTTTTTATCAATACCCACGCTGGAAATGTCCCGATTATTAGTCAAATAGCTCGGGATCTTCAAGGTAATCCAGAAATTAAGTGCGCTCAAATAGATTATTGGAGGTTTATTAAAAATCATTGCGATGGCATTATTGAATCGGGTGACTTGGCCCATGCACATGCAAGTGAAGCAGGCACCTCTGTCATGATGTATCTCCATCCAGAACTATGTGACTTAGACAACTGGGTCCATGAGCCGCCTAAAATAAAGGATCAATATCCCGATATTATTCAATATGTTCCTTTCTCACATAAAACGGACTCGGGTACCATTGGAAATGCCACCTTAGGAACGGCAGCGAAGGGAGAGGCACTTGTTAATCGCTCTGTCGAGAGGATTGTTCAATTTTTGTCCGAAAATTGGGGGATAAAAAGAGTTGATAACATAAAAAAATCTGCATCAAGCATAAAAACAAGTCAGAAAGTTTGATAGATGGTTATATGAAATTTGGGGTCAGCCTCCCCGCAGTATTAATCCTTTAATGCTGTGGGGGATGACCCCTTTTTTATAGAGGATGAACTAGAACAAAAGGATTTTGAAAGTAGTAACAAAATCACCTTACAAATATAAACTTCCTATGGGGGTAGAAAAATATTTTTAATTTTTGGTCTGACGCCATTTCTTAAAAAAACATGTATAATATTGGAAATGATGTTATCTTGATTAAATACAGATGGTAAGCGGGGAAGGAACTTTTGAATAGAATGAATCAGAAATTTTTTCTAAAAAGAAATCCTTGGTGTATAGGTCTGGGAATCATTTGGACGCTTCTTTTTTCAGGGATGAGTTTTTATTGGGCAATGGGTGGCTTGATGGGGGTACGGTCTCTAGGCGGTTCCATTTATGAAATGTCTTTAAACCCATCACCCTCATTTGTAGTCATCGTTTGGTTAACCGGCTTTGTTAAATTACTTGGTGGTTTCTTTCTTTTGATGCTGCTTGTTCGCTGGAAAAAAACATTCATGAACAGATTGCTGTATTACACTGTAAAAACTTGTGGAGCATTATTGTTCTTGTACGGCTTTCTTAATTTCGTCACGATTCTATTACATGCGTTTCATATTCTGGAATTTAACCTGGATTCATACGCTACCTTTTGGAGACTAATCTTCTGGGAACCGTACTGGATGATGGGTGGGATTTTTTATTTCTTTTCCGTAAAAAGTTTTTGGAATAAAACAGGGATGAGTACGAAAGGCAGCAATTGAACTAGTTTGTAATTGATTGCAAGAATAGTATTTTGTTAAAAAATATTCTTAATTAGCATATTATGTACAAAATGCCTCCGTAGCTCTAGAAGGGAAGAGCGCCGGAAAACATTGTAGCCACCGGGTCGCAAGGTAATGGTTTCAGAAGCACCGAAAAGCAAAAAAGCTGAGGTTGGTGAAATTCCAGCCGGTGAAATACCGTAGGGAAGCGTGTTGCCCATAGCCTATGCTTACGAAAGGAGTGCGGGTTCGAATCCCGTCGGAGGCATCGTTGTTCTTTTTTATGGACCTTGATTTATATTTGATTATCAATTGAGACTGATATTTCATTGATGGATCATACTTTATCCCTTCATGTTACTACAAGTAGGGGGCGAACGGTTTAGCTGACGGGGTCAAGGCCCACGGGCAGATACGTTCTACCCTGGCAACTGTTATAATAAAACCACATAAAAAATTGATCATCCAGAAATATTTTCTGGCTTACCTTATAATACGAACGGCAGAATAGCTAAGGTAGGAAATGCTATAAGTAGTGCAGATTAGTTACGATACACTTCCTTATAAAAAGGAAACAAAAGGTCTTCATATAAAAATTTAATAAAAAATAATCTCAATATTCCTTTACGGGAATATTCCAATTATGTTATATTTCTTTTAAGGAATATTAAACAAAAGTAAAAGCTCCAAAACACAATATTATTTTTGGAGGATTGTGTGCAGTTGGGAGAGGATATTGAGATATAGTACTTGTTACAATTAAATTAGAAAGTAGTTAAATGAATAGTAAATATAGCTGTTTTATGGATAGGGGTGGGTTCAATAAATGGATACTACAACACTGAATGCTCTTTCCGAACCCAATCGTTTACAGATTGTAGAGCTTTTGCGAGAAGGTCCTCTTACAGTGGGGGAAATTTCCGAACGTTTACAAATCCGTCAGCCACAAGTTTCAAAACATCTTCGTGTACTTAGTAATGCCGGAATTGTTAGAGTACACGCTAATGCAAATCGGCGCATCTACCAATTACGCCCTGAGCCATTTATCCAATTAAATGCTTGGCTTGAGTCTTATCGCCGAATTTGGGAAGAAAGATTTGATAGCTTGGACGATTATTTAAAGGAAATGCAAGAAAAACAAGAAAAATAAAATTTAAAATTAATGGAGGCTTTAAAAATGATTACAAATAATCAAACGTCCGTGGAGGTTGAAGGAAAAGAAATAATTGTAAAACGAGTTTTTAATGCATCCCGTGACCTAATCTGGAAAGCATGGACCCAACCGGAACATCTAAAAAACTGGTGGGGGCCAAAAGGTTTTTCCATTACGACTTCTGAATTTGAAATGAAACCAGGTGGTATTTGGAGATTTATTATGAAAGGGCCAGATGGCGTTGAATATCCAAATAAGATTACCTTTAAGGAAATTGTAAAGCCAGAGCGTCTCGTTTATACATCCGCCGATGATATAGAGGGTGATCCCGGACAATTTCAGACCATCGTAACTTTTGTCGAAGAGGATAATAAAACATTACTTATTCAACGATTAATCTTTCCTTCTGCAGAAATTAGGGAACAGGTTGTTCAAGAGTTTGGGGCCATTGAGGGAGTTAGCCAAACCCTCGATCGACTTGAAGCACAGTTGGTAGCAATGCGTTAATTCCTTTAAAAAATATAAAACTATTCATGAACTAGGAGGAAAGACAATGGCAAACAACACAATGGTTTCGAGAGTAGAGAACGATCGGGTACTGGTACTGGAGCGCGTTTTCGATGCGCCACGTGATCTCGTATTCAAGATGTTTAAAGAGCCGGAGCATCTGAAACGCTGGTGGGGGCCGAGGGGCTGGGAGATTCCAGTCTGCACCGTCGATTTCCGTCCGGAAGGCGTTTGGCACTACTGTATGAAGTGTGTCGATCAGAATCAGGGGCAATTTTTTGGTATGGAATCTTGGGGCAAAGCGGTTTATAAGGAGATTATCGAGCCAGAGAAGATCGTCTATACCGATTACTTTTCGGATGCCGAGGGTAATTTGAATGACTCCATGCCGTCGACCGAAATCACATTGGAATTCATCGATTTAGGTGGAAAGACAAAGCTAATAAACCGTGCTGAATATGTTTCCGAAGAAGCCCTTAAGACTGTCATGGACATGGGCATGCTGCAGGGCATCACCGAAACTTGGGACCGTTTGAACGAGCTTGTAGAGTCACTGAAGTAGGGTTGCCGCAACGCTTATTCTAGCATTAGAAAAGTTTAAAACCTTAAGATTTGTCGTTATAAAGGAGTGAATATCAATGATTAGTAATGTAGGTCAAATCATGCTGTATGTTAATAACCAAGATGAAGCAAAGGCGTTTTGGACAGAAAAAGTAGGGTTTAGTGTAATTTCAGAGGAAGACAATGGTCAAGGTATGAGATGGATTGAAATTGCTCCAACTACAGAAGCAGAAACAAGCATCATTCTCCATAATAAGGAATTTATTGCGAAAATGTCGCCTGAATTAAATCTGGGCACACCTTCTTTAATGTTCTTCTCGAAAAACTTCGATAATTTATATAGTGAATTAGTAAACAAAAACGTTACAGTCGGAGAAATTGTAAATATGCCTTCTGGTAGAGTATTTAATTTTGCAGATAGTGAACATAATTACTTTGCGGTAATGGAAAAATAGTGAATTTCTATTCAATTAACAAGTGCGATGCTTGAATAAAGGCATCGCTTTTTTTCTTGTTAGATTTATGAAACAGATTGTGAGGATTTACTCTTAAAGTTACTGGGTGTTTATCTTCAATAAGATCCTCCATAAACGGGCGCAATTCTGGAATAAGGATAAGCGCTCATTTTCATTATAGGACCAGATTCACAAAGTGATATGAAAACAGCAATTCGATACTTTTCCTATCAAAAAGAGGTCAACATGTATCGTAGGAATAGCTTATTAATAACATGTGAGGATAAAATGAAAATTGGCTGCAATGGTTATATTTTCGGGTTAATCCCTGCAAATGATATTAACCAATTTTATATAACACAACCACATAAAAAAGAAGCACACCTCAAAAGGAATATGATGATCTTATTCAACTTGCCGCAAAGGAAGCTTAGGATTCCTTTGATTTGTATTTGGATGCTAAAAATGAAAAGTGAGAAATTTAAAGAAAAAGTGCCAGCCACCAGACTGAATTTTGAATGGTGCCCGGCACATTTTTGATTAGAATCACTGTATGGCAAAATTAAGAGTAATTTGCACTTAAAGCTCCAAAAGAATCGTAATAAGAACTTGTGTGGCCGGTATCAGTTTTCAACAGCTCTTAGGTACTTATCAAGGAATCGCACAACACGGGACGTATACTCTTTTTTAT
Source organism: Neobacillus kokaensis (assembly GCF_014656545.1). Classification (GTDB taxonomy): domain Bacteria; phylum Bacillota; class Bacilli; order Bacillales; family Cytobacillaceae; genus Neobacillus; species Neobacillus kokaensis. The sequence goes on along the minus strand of NZ_BNDS01000015.1, from coordinate 63,466 downwards.
TCATAGGATAAGTCTGAATGTGTTGACATTCCTCCGTCAACCATAATTCTTTATGACTATCGGCTGAGACCGATTGAAATAAACTTTTGCTCTCGGTATAAGGGATGGCTTCATCCGTTTTACTGTGAATGAAAAAGAAGGATTTTCCTTTTGCGTTTTTTACATGATTGATGGGTGAAACTTTAGCGGGGTCAATTTTAAGGAGTTTTCGCATGGAATGATAAATAATCGGTGTAAAGGGCTTCTTCGGTAATTTGGACCAATAAGAAAGATTTTCTTTTAAAAAGGGTTCTAAATCACTAAAGGGACTATCGGCAATAATAACAGAGACCGAAGGATGCTCGCATCCGGCAATAAGTGCAGTGGAAGCACCCATACTCCAGCCAAGAAGGGCAATCTTTTTCTGATTTTTTTTCTGAATTGCATAATCAATCGCTGCATATAAATCGTGCTTTTCAAAGAACCCCAACCCCGTCGTTCTACCTTTTGATTTGCCAGCATTTCGAAAATCAAACATCAACACATTATATCCTTGTCTCGAAAGAACTCTAGCTAGCTTGAGTCCTTCAATCCTTTCCATGGAACGTTCATTTAAATAACCGTGTGCCGTAATGACCGTTTTATCGCTTTGGTTGGAAGCGGCGGGAATCCACCAGCCAGTCAGCTTAATTTGGTCTTTTCTGCTGTGAAACTCGATTTCTTCGAAAACTATACCGTAATCCTTCGGGTTTTTCGAAGTTTTTGCAGGGAATGGATGGGTTAGATACATACCGATGCTAAGAGGGGGAAGGAAAAATAACAAAGGTGCTGCCAATAAAGGTCGCCACAGGGATTTACTTTTTTTCTCCTTTTTCTCATCTTCCATTCAAACTCCTCCTGTCCATTTTAAGAAATCGGTATATTATCATATGCCAATAAACAAAAAACGGAAATCTCTAAAGGACTATTTTGGATTGTTTTGGATGAGTCCCCATTTCCCCATAGCGTTCCATCGGATCTTGACAATTTTGTGAAAGGTAACCGTTAAGTGAGGGAATTTAATTAAATATGTTAAATTTCTTTTATCATTTACATTTCTTCTTCAAATTTTTTAACTTTAACTAACCTCTTTTTCTCTGAAGTTCTTCTGACCATTAATCTTTTTACTTTTCATTTAGAGGGCATTCATTCGATGCCCTATTCATTATATATTTTAGCGATATTGGTTGAAGGGAAGGCTCAATTTATATTGAACCAGTTTTTTCTTGAAATGAAAAAAAGGTAATGGGTTCCGTTAACTATCCCAAACTTTAAAAATGTCCTTCAAATTGAATGGTAATTTGGAGGTCTATTTTTGTTGATATAAAGGGATTTAGATAATTATTTTGGGGGAATTTGTAGTGCAATTTGTATTTTAAAATGTGTAGGTACAATAGCCAGTGTACCGCAGCAAAATGCACTACATTTTTACTTGCAAATTGATATACAGAAAAATATTTTTAAGGTTAGGTTCTGGTATAACCGAATGTTGATTTCACTGTATATGAAAAATAACCGGTAAAATTCCGGCTAAATTGGGAAATACCCATATTTCCTTAATAATAAGGGGAGTTTTTCCGTTTATATTATCCAAATCATTGGATTTTGTCTTATTTAGAGCAGTTAATCGGAATATCTCCGTTTATTTCCGCTTCTTAAGCTTCCCGTATATACATTAGCAGGAAATTCTCCACCTATGAATTCTCATACCTTAATCAAAATATTTATAATATTTATAATATTGACAAAATACAGAACAATAAATATAATCGAAATATATTAGTGATATATATTTAAAATATTTTAAATAATTTCTTATCAATAATCTACATATCCTAACATATACATTTATTATTCTTGTAAACATTGCTCCTACGATTCTTCTTCTTCTACATAAAAATTTAATCTTCTATGCGGTAGTTAAAAGCCTAAACAAGTAACGGCTTATTTAAGCCGATTACATAAAAAACCTATCCCAGCCTACTAAAGATTTTATAAAAAGACCCCACAGATTTACTGTTATAAATTTTTATATATTTTTTACAAGAATTAATGGTCCTTCATAGAAAGGCAGAAATTTAATGAAAAGTTAGTAGATAAAAGCCACTAACTTTTGACTTATACCAAGGTAAAGAAAATGATGGGCATGATTCTTTAACATTAGGAGTGATTACTATTTTAGACGAAAAAAAATCAAGGGTAGAAAGTGTATATCAGTATTTAAAGGAAAAAATTATTTATGATGAACTCACTCCAGGAACTTTACTCCGCGAGGGCGACTTGGCGACTAAGCTAAATGTCAGCAAAACACCGGTAAGAGAGGCTTTGAATGGATTAAAGTTTGAAGGATTCGTGGATGTAATTCCTTATAAAGGATACATCGTTTCACGTTTTTCCTACATAGACCTAAAGGATTTATTTGAACTTCGAATTATTCTAGAAAAGGCCTCCGTCGAATTGGCTATTCAGAACATAACAAAAAATCAGCTGGATCATTTCAAATCGCTGGCTCTTCGGGAATTTGATGTGGATTCGGTAGAGGCCAGGAAAGAATTTATGAAGGTAAACATCGATTTTCATTCTTATCTGGGGGAAGTAAGCGGAAATAAGCAATTAGCAGAACTACTCAAAAATACCATTCAGAAAATGCAGCACGGATTATTCCAAGCCTTAAAAGAATCGAGTTTAAAGACTATGGTGGAGGAACATTTGCAAATCGTCGAGGCCATTGAAACAAAGAATGAAAGTTTAGCCAAGAGTATAGTTACAAAGCATGCGCGAGATTCTCATCTTAATATTTTATCTATAAACAAAATCCTATCATAAAAACATCAATAACTCTCCACAAAGTAAAATCATACGATTCATCTAGAGAAATACATTCTACATCGATAAACCCCTAGGATTCATCACTAGCACCACGACAAAGAATGGAGTAACACTTGCAGCTAAAGAAGGGGAATACTACATGGTTTGCACTTTTTATGAGGGGGTGGTTCCAGGCAAACTATTAACTTGCAAGGACTTTTTGGCACAGGCGTTGTAGCTTACAGATGTTTTATGGCCGCTTATGGATGGGCCGCCATGTGAATTTAAAGATGTTACTTACTATACGCTGTATGAAAGATCAAAAGAAAAGCGAACCTTACAAGCAGAAAATGCTAAGATTACAGACCTGACCAAAATAATTAAGCGGAGAGATTAGGCTAACGTTTAACAGGTTGCCTTAGTGAATTGGAAGACAACCGGTAAGTCGAGCAGGAAAAATGCAGAACACCCAATTACAGTAGAATCTATAACACTTATAAAATTGTAAATCCAGTTTTTTAGGCTCCTATTGATGTTATATAAGGTTAATGATATTGATTGAGCCGCCCACTTTTAAAATGCTTTTGGATTTTTCCGAAACTAAATAGTACGAATTAGAAAGGAAGGGATTATAGAGGATGAGGAAAAGGTTTCCAGCTTTGTTTATTATTTTAATTCTAATTGTAAGTGTTTTTGCAGGCTGCTCTAATCAAGACGTAAATGGTACATCAGACGCGGACGGTAAAAAGGATACTTTAACTATTGGAATTCCAGAAGCACCAGTGTATATGGATCCCCAAATTCAGGCTGCGATTGGTACATACCGTATAACAACGCAGATTTTTGACAGGCTTGTATCTCTTGATAATGATATGAAGCTTGTTCCTTCACTTGCAGAATCTTGGGATGTAGAAAATGAAACCACTACCGTTTTCCATCTTCGTAAGGGTGTCAAGTTTCACAATCGGGAAGAAATGAAAGCTGATGATGTGAAATTTAGCCTTGAACGAACTATAGCAGCTCCTGGTGTTAATTACAATTACCTCATTATCAAAGACATCATTATTGTTGATGATTACACAATTAAAATTGTGACAAAACAACCTTTTAATGCTCTATTGTACAGGCTAACACTTGATGCAGCAGCAATTATAAGCAAGAAGGCAGCTACAAGTGATAAGGATTTTAATAAACATCCCGTTGGCGCCGGTCCATATAAGTTTGTCTCTTGGGATTTAGGTGGCGATGTTGTTTTAGAGGCATTTCCTGATTATTACAAGGGCGAGCCCAAAATTAAGAAATTGATTTTCAAGAATATTCCTGAAGCAATCAATAGATCGATCGGTATTGAAACTGGCGAAATTGACCTAGCTTATGATTTAGCCATTACTGATATCGATAAAGTCAAGAACGACAAAAACCTTAAGTTAGTAGAGGTTACCAGTACAACAGTAAATTATCTTGGGTTCAATACCAAAAAGCCTATCATTGATGATGTTCGCGTAAGAAAAGCAATCGCTTATGCACTTAACACTCAGGACATTATCGATATCGTTTTTAACGGTGTAGCAACTCCAGCCCATAATACGATGCTTGCACCAAGCCTGTCTGGTTATACGCCAGATACCATTACGTATGATTACAACTTGGACAAAGCGAAAAGTTTACTTGCTGAAGCTGGGCACCAAGATGGCTTTAAGACAACACTTTGGATTCCGGATACCCAGGTTCTAAAAAGTGCTGCAGAAGTAGTTCAGGGTCAGCTTAGTAAGATTGGTATTGATGTTGAAGTCAAGATGATGCAGTCGGGAACATTCTATTCCGATACGGGAAAAGGTAAACATGACATGTTTTTAGCGACAAAAACATCTATCGATCCTGATAGTATGCTTAGGGCGATATATCATTCTGACGCTTTTGGTCTTTCGGGCAATCGTTCGTTTTGGGCAACTAAAGAAGTTGATGCAATGTTAGATAAAGCAAGTACAACAACTGATTCCGATGAGGCTACCAAACTTTATGCAGAGGTACAGAAAACTGTGGCTGGAGAGCTTCCAGTTATACCAATAGCAGTTGAGCACTTAAATGCCGGCATGAAGGCAACGGTTAAAGGCTTCGACTTATATCCTGGAAAAACTCATTACATTTATGGCACGTATTTTGAAAAGTAATTTTTTTATCTTAGTTTCATGCCGGTAATCCAACGGCGTGAAACTAAGAAAATACAAACGGTCTGGTAAAAGCCGATTTTTTAGGAGAGTAAATTAGAATTTGTTGGGGGTGCCAGATGCATAAATTTATTCTACGCAGGTTAGCCATGCTAATTCCCGTAATATTAGGGGTAAGTTTCATTGTCTTTTCAATTATGGATCTTACTCCCGGTGATCCTGTTGAGATGTATTTAGGTGATAATTACACGGATGAGGCGCATGCTTCCATGACAAAGGAACTTGGTCTTGATAAGCCGTTTATTGTCCGTTATTTAAGTTTTATCGGAAATGCGATTCAAGGTGATTTTGGTATTTCGTATTCAACACACCAACGAGTACTTGATGAAATTCTGGCAAGATTCCCCAATACCCTCGTTCTTGCAATCGCTGCATTATTCTTTGCTATTTTGGCAGGTATAATATTGGGAACTATTTCAGCAGCTAAGCAAAATTCAATATTTGATTCAACATCAACATTTGCAGCTTTAATAGGGGTTTCAATGCCAAACTTTTGGTTTGGATTAATGTTAATCATAATATTTGCTGCAGGTTTAGGCTGGTTTCCATCTTCAGAATTTAGTGGGGTAAAGTCCTTGGTTCTACCGGCAATTGCTTTAGGTACAAACTCGCTTGCCATAATTACACGAATGACGCGTTCTTCCCTTTTGGAAACAATTAGGCAGGACTATGTCAGAACAGCACGTGCCAAAGGACTTAAGGAGTATAAAGTAATTATTAAACATGCGCTTCGCAATGCGATGATACCGATCATTACCATATCGGGATTGCAGTTCGGTTTTCTTATTAGCGGCGCTGTGGTTATAGAGACTGTTTTTTCTTGGCCAGGAATTGGCAGACTTCTTGTTGAGGCAATCCAATTAAAAGATACCCCTATTGTATTATCACTTGTCGTTATTAAAGCAACAATGTTTACGGTTATTAATCTAGGCACCGATATCATGTACGCATTTTTTGATCCTCGTATTAGGGCACAGTACAAGGCGAAGGGGGCGTAGAGGATGAATACAACAATAATACCTAGTAAGAACCAAGGCTCTGAAATATTACCGGAAAAGAAAAAAAAGTCCCAGTTAGTTTCTATCTGGAAACGCCTAAAGAAAAATAAACTGGCAGTTGCTGGCTTAATCATATTATCTTTTATCGGTCTAACGGCTGCTTTTGCAAATGTTTTATTTGATTATAACACAGTAGTAATTCAGCAAAATGCCGCAGAGAGGCTGCAGCCACCATCAGCAAAACATTGGCTTGGGACTGATGAATTGGGGAGAGATATTCTTGCAAGAATTGTTCATGGAGCGAGAATTTCAATTCCGATAGCGTTTACAACCATTCTAATTGCTACCGTTGTAGGTGGCTTAATAGGAGCCATTTCCGGATATGGAAGTAAAAGAGTCGATAATTTTATTATGCGGATTATGGATATTTTTCTTGCCATCCCTGGTATTTTATTATCTATTGCAATTGTAGCGGCACTTGGCCCAAGTTTAAGGAATTTATTGATTGCTATAAGTATAGCAAATATACCTCCATTCGCTAGAATCGTAAGAGCCTCTGTTCTGTCCATTCGTAATGAAGAGTTTATTGAAGCTGCAAGAGCGATTGGTGCAAATGGTGTACGAATTATTTTTAAACACATCATTCCCAATTCCATGGCTCCAGTAATTGTTCAAGCAACTTTGTGTATCGCTGGTTCGATATTAGAAATTGCCGCCTTAAGCTTTATCGGTCTTGGTATTCAACCCCCTGCTCCGGAATGGGGAGCCATGCTTAGTGGTGGACGGCAGTATATACGATATGCATGGTGGATTTGCGCTTTCCCTGGCATAGCGATTATGTTAACCATTCTTTCTCTCAATCTACTTGGGGATGGACTGCGTGACGCATTGGACCCTAAATTGAAAAATTAGGAGGCTACTATGACTGATAGAAAACTACTTGAAATTAGGAATCTTAATGTTGAGTATAGAACTGATGATGAAATTGTTTATGCAGTTAACTCCCTTGATTTGAGTTTAAATTCCGGAGAAAGCCTTGGTCTGGTGGGGGAGACAGGGGCAGGTAAGTCAACAACAGCTCTCAGCATTTTACAGCTTGTTGCTGACCCTCCAGGCAAAACAACTAGCGGTGAAATTTTATTTGAAGGTGAAGACCTTCTTAAAGCAAAAAAGGATTTTCTTCGTCATATCAGAGGAAACAAAATATCTATGATATTTCAAGATCCTATGACTAGCCTTAATCCTGTTTATTCCGTTGGTGACCAAATTGCGGAAGTAATATATCTGCATGAGAAATGCAGTAAATCCGAAGCGCAGCAAAAGGCTGCTGAAATGTTAGAAACGGTCGGTATTCCTAAGGAACGGTATGATGAATATCCACATCAATTTTCAGGGGGAATGAAGCAACGCGTAGTCATCGCTATGAGTATCGCTTGTTCACCACAACTTATTTTGGCGGATGAACCAACTACAGCACTTGACGTAACTATTCAAGCACAGGTGCTGGAATTGATGAACGATCTGAAAGTAAAGTTCAACACTTCGCTTCTTCTCATTACGCATGACCTCGGTGTCGTTGCTCAGGTTTGTGACAGAGTCGCAATAATGTATGCAGGTGAAATTGTGGAAATCGGAACGGTTGAAGAAGTGTTTGAAAATCCAAAACATCCGTATACTGTAGGCCTTTTTAGATCTATTCCTCAGCTGGATGAAAAGGTTGATAGATTAAAGCCGATAAAAGGGCAGATGCCGGATCCCACCAACTTGCCGTCTGGTTGTAAATTCCATCCGCGTTGCCCGCACGCGATTGAAGCCTGTACAAAAATACAACCGGCCATGACGAATGTTAAAGGAACTCATATAGTGAAATGTTTTATTCACGAGGGCAAGTTCGAGTCTACTGAGTTGATGGAGGAAGTTAAATAATGGTAGATAATATTCTGGAGGTTAGGAACCTTAAAAAGCACTTTAAATCAAAAAATGGAACTCTTCATGCTGTTGATGATGTCTCTTTCAGTATTAAACGCGGGCAAACTTTAGGGCTTGTAGGAGAATCTGGTTGTGGGAAATCAACAATAGGCCGCTTAATACTAGGGCTTCATCAGGCGACAAGCGGGGAAATTCTCTTCAACGGGCAAGACATTTGTAAAATGAATAAAGCACAGATTCATAACTTGCGAAAAGAACTACAGATTATTTTTCAAGACCCGTTTGCGTCTCTAAATCCGAGGATGACCATTGGTGAAATCATTGGAGAACCGCTTTTAATCTATAAAAAAGTAAAACGCAGGGCTGAACTTGATTCCGAAGTAAGACGTTTAATGGATGTTGTTGGATTGAGTAAAAGATTTATAAATTCCTATCCCCACGAACTCGATGGAGGACGCAGGCAGCGTGTTGGAATAGCAAGGGCACTTTCCTTGAACCCACAGTTTATTGTTTGCGATGAACCAGTATCTTCTTTGGATGTTTCTATTCAGGCTCAGGTTCTGAATCTGCTTAAGGACCTTCAGGCTGAATATGGTCTGACTTATCTATTTATTACCCATGATTTATCTGTCGTAAAATATTTTTCAGACAAGATAGCAGTAATGTATCTTGGCCAACTTGTTGAAGGTGCAGAATCTGATGAATTGTTTAAAAAGACGATTCATCCCTATACACAAGCATTGCTTTCTGCAATACCAGTTCCAAACATACACCAAAAGATGAAGCGAGTAAAACTTATTGGAGAAATTACAAGTCCTATTAATCCTGAACCAGGTTGCAGGTTTGCAAAACGATGTTTGTACGCTCAAGAAAAATGTGTAGGGCAAGATTTAGAACTCAAGGATTTTGGAAATAGTCATTTCTGCTCATGTACTAGAGCTGATGAGTTACTAAATGTAACTTTATAGCAGCCTTAAAATCGGGAATTTATGCAAGTTTTATAGATGATAATATTCGGATATGTAGGTTTTCTTTAGTCAAAACGTTATACCCCGTCATGATAAATAAAAAGAATTTGGATCGTCAACAAATTAACATGGGTTAGTTAAAATTGTCGGAAAAAACTGAATAAACAGGAAATCCCTTAAAAGAGAGGAAGTTAAATCTATGCGTATTGGAATCGATGGTAGAAAAATCCCTGAGGCAAAATTTAGAGGACCGATAGGCATCCTCAATCATGCCAAAAGCCTAGGAATGGAAGGGGTGTTTTTCCGAACTATCCTGGATATAAGTCCGAAACTCGACAAAGGGATAATACGTGAGGTACGCCAACGTGCAGACGAGCTCGGACTCTATCTTGAAGCAGGTCTTGGAAAGGTTAATCCCTATGCACTTCCTGAAACACCGGAGGTCCGAGATGTCGGTGACGGGGATACACTGCTCGGTTTTCGTAGAATGATGGAGGCATGTGCAGAATTCGATATTAGAGAACTTTGGATTTCCACCGCAGGGATTAAGCAGCAATACAGAGGGAGATTCACAACAGACCGCTTCAGAACTGATGTTTCCTGGGAAGACCAACTTGAGGCCACTCGGCGTTTCATGTTGAAGCTTAAGCCCATTGCTTTGGATCTCGGGATTCATTTGAACTTTGAAACACACGAGGAAATTACGACATTTGAAATTCTCCGCCTTATCGAGGCTATCGGTGAGGATGTTGTAGGAGTTGTCTTTGATACGGGTAACATCCATATACGCGGTGAACATCCGGTCTTTGCCGCCAAACGCATTGCTCCATACGTCCGTCAAACACACCTAAAGGATGCATATGTTGAACTTTTGGAAGATGGTGCATATTACCAATCTCGTATGATAGGATCAGGTCTTGTCGATTTTACTGCGATACTTTCTGAGCTAAATAAATATCGTCCTGACCTTAACTTAACAATTGAATGTGATCCTCCACGATTGGGAGCAGTTAGAGGGGAGCCGCATTTTATAGAACTTTATAACCCGGAATGGATCGCAGGTCATCCCGACCTATCACGAGAAGAATTTGCAGCATATGTTGAACTCGTTCGTGACTACACTGAACGCATCCGTAAGGGGATGGTTAAGCCTTGGAAGCAGCATAACACGGAGCCTTTTGAGTACCCCGAAGCTCTCCAGTGTATTGAGTATTCAAAACAACATCTTGAAAATATCTGTCAGGAGCTTGGTATTTGAAGGGGAGATAAGGCCCATGCTTGATAAGTTACCAAAGAGAGTTGGAATCTTCGCGAAGGATCTCTGTGGTTCATCCTTTGATGTACGGGATTCGGTTCAGAAAGCAGGCTATCACGGATTGAAAGGTTCCTTTATTGGTACCGCGCTCAATGCCAGCCCGACATTGGATAAGTTGGAATTGGAAGACATTCGGCAAGTCGCACAGGAATCAGGCATCACGCTAGGACTCCAGCTTGGAATGCATAATCCATATTGCCCTGAACGATCTTCAGATGCATTGAAAGTCGGGAACGGGGACCTTGCAAAAGGTTTGCTTAAGTTGACGGAGGCAGCCCTCCAACTCGGACAACCAAATGTGATGATGGTTGTTGGTATGGAGGAAGATCGATTTAATCGTTCTGTACCCTGGTCCACCCAATTGGCAGAAGTCTCCTCCTTCTTGAAGCAACTTGAACCCGACCTCCGTTCGTTGGGGGCACGTGTACTTATCAAGACTCACGAGGAAATCACATCTTGGGAGGTACGCCGACTACTCGAGGGACTAGACCCCAATAGTTTCGGTGTGGCTTTCGATCCCGTGAATCTTATTGTTCGAATGGAGGATCCAATCGCAGCAGCGGACCGTCTTGCGGGCCTCATTTATCAAGTTCACGTTGACGATGCACACCTATTGTGGAATGGCCGAGGCTACTCCCGATTGCTCTGCCCTGTGGGTAAAGGGTGCATCGACTGGCCGGCACTGATTGCTCGAATAGGTGAAACTGACCCCAATGCTTGGTATTGGGGGGAAATCCATCGCGCCGAACTTGATACACCATTCTTGAACGAAGGTTGGTTTGATGAACATCCGGATATCGGAATAGCTGAGGTGGCGACATGGGTTTCAAAAGGAATGCCGCTGTCCCAGTCTCCACAGAGCCTTGTTGGAGATATTGATGAACGAATACACACTGTTATCAGGTACATTACTGGATCTGATACAAGGCTAAATCAAACCACCTGTTAAACAGGTGGTTTGTGCCATAATATGGACAAATTGGAGGAATTAATGATTATTTCGGGAAAGTTGGTATCAAAGGGGAGGGAATACATATGATTGACCTGCTGTTAATTCATGGTGTGGTATTACCATGGATGAACAAAGACGCATTCCGTAGCCATTCATAACGGAAAAATACTGGAGGGACATGCCAGGGCGTATGTGGATGAAAGAAGATTTAATCCTAATAACCAGTAGAGGAGATAGGAAATTAAGATGAAAATAAAGGTAAGAGGAAAATATGTTATTGGATTTGATGGACAGGACCATGTAATTCTCAAGGACGGGGAAGTGGTTTTTGAACGGGATACCATCGTATTCGTTGGTCGTGAGTATAAAGGGGAAGTAGATCAGGTCATTGATACTGGGAATTCCGTCGTAAGCCCCGGTTTTATTGATTTGAATGCTTTGGGGGATATTGACCATGATATTATACATTTGGAGGCAGATGCAGCAAAGTCAAAGAATCTCCTTTGGTCTGAAGAATATATTCTTAAGGGCCATCATGAAGTGATGACGGGAGAAGAAGAGGCATTCAAATCCTTATATGCGTATACGCAATTAATTATGCACGGCGTGACAACTGCCATGCCGATTACATCCGTTTTCTATAAACGCTGGGCCGAAACCTACGAGGAATTGGTTGCGGCTGTCCATCATGCAGGAATGCTTGGAATCCGCATGTATATGGGACCGAGCTACCAGTCCGGTATGAGAGTTGTCAAACCTAATGGAGAAATTGAATTATACTGGAACGAAAAAGAGGGAGAAGATGGCCTTGAGCGTGCGGTTGAATTCGTAAAAAATTTTGATGGGGCATACGATGGGTTGATTCGTGGAATGCTTGCACCGGAACGAATTGAAACACAGACACCAGAAAATCTAATTAATACAAAACTATATAGCGAAGAACTGGGCTGCCCGATTAAGCTGCATGCAGCACAAGGGATATTTGAATACAACGAAATCCAACGTAGGTACCACAAGACCCCAATCCGTTTCCTTTATGATTTGGGCTTTTTAGGGAAGGGTACTGCTATACCACATGGCCATTATGTAGCAGGCTATAACGGGGTTAGTACCGGAGAAGGTGATGATTTGAAATTACTGAAGGAAACTCAGACAACCATCATTCACTGCCCTCTAGTTATAGGTCGGCATGGTTCCGCCCTTGAAACGTTTGCCAGGTATAAAAGGAGTGGTATTAATCTTGCTCTCGGGACGGATACATTCCCACCGGATATGTTCCAAAATATTCGATCAGGCAGCATGATTTCACGAATCCTAGAAGGTGAGGTCAAAGACTCTACCTATGCTGATTTTTACCGTGCTGCAACTTTAGGGGGGGCGCAATTCTTGGGAAGAGAGGATCTAGGACGACTGGCTCCCGGTGCAAAAGCAGATATTATTGCAATTAATCTGGATGGGTTCCACATGGGTCCAATAGAAGACCCAATTCGGACGATGGTTATGAGTGGATCCGGAAGAGATGTGAAGCTTTCTATAATCAATGGGCGTATAGTTATGAAGGATAGAAAAATTCCAAACATTGATCTTGATGGGATTCAGCAAAAAGGTCAACGTTATTTTGAAAAGATGCGACTTGGTTATATGGAAAGAGATTATCAGCATCTGCCAGAGAAGGAATTATTTAATCCATCTTTCAAAGTGCTATAAAATTAAGTTAAGTCAAGTTTACAAACCATTTGTTTAAAGGCCATAACTTAGGTGAGTGCCAGATCCCATAATTAATAAAGGGGGATCTGGCACTTTTTTTAGTACATACCTTTTTCATAACATCATTTTCGATATAATGAGATTAACTATTTATTTTTTAGGAGGAACCTAATATGCCAATACATAACTAATTAGTCCGCGACCGTATACCTGAAATCATTGAAGCAACTGGTAAAAAGTTTTCTACCAAAATTCTAAATGATAATGAATACATAAAAGAACTAAAAACTAAAAGCTTTGAAGAATTAAATGAATATATGAATACCGATAATGATCAGGATGCGGTGGAGGAGCTGCCATGGGGCAACGTTTGAGGACCTAGAAAAAGTTAGGCGGCGGAAGGCCGAAAAACGCGGCGGCTTCAAGGAAAAAATCTACTTAATTTAGGTCGAGGATGACTAAGGTTCAATTAATTACATCCGAACTTGGGAAGCATTTGCTAGAGAAAATGGAAGGGGCTTCGACCATTTGTGTGTTAACCTCTTTTGTGATGAAATCCGGTGTCCAATTTATAGCGGATGCATTAAAGAAAGCAGCTCAAAACGGGGCCGATATCAAGATTTGTACTGGTGATTACTTATACATTACCCAGCCTGAAGCATTAGAAGCATTGCTCTCTATCGATGACATGATTGGAATTCGGATGTGGAAGAGTAATGGCACATCCTTTCACCCAAAAGCCTACATGTTTAAGAACAATGAACAGGATGTCTTGTACATTGGATCTTCCAATCTTTCAAAATCTGCCCTAAATCATGGGGTTGAATGGAATATAGGTATCAGCGAGGCGAAAGAGGTATTTGATCAAGCGCTGGAGGAATTTTCTAAACTGTTTCTTGCTGATCAAACCGTTGCCCTTAATCCGGAAAACCTGAAGGAGTACAAGGCAAATTATGAAGAGTACCATAAGAAGCATACCAATTTGGTGGAAAAATGGAGCGAGCAAGAAGAATTAGAAATTATGTTACCTTCGAATAGGAAGGCTCCGGACATTCCTGACAGAATTAAGGAGTCGGCTGCAGAATATGGTGACATTCTCCCAAGATTTGCACAAATAGAAGCACTTGAGGAGCTTCATAAAACGGTAGAGGAAGAGACAATAAGGCTCTTGTAGTGATGGCAACGGGCTTGGGCAAAACATACCTAGCGGGTTTCTTTTCGAAGAATTTTCAGAAGGTACTGTTTATCGCACACAGGGAAGAGATCCTCTATCAAGCAAAAGAGTCTTTTAAGAAAATCATGCCTGAACGACGATTTGGGATATACAATGGAAAAATAAAAGAGATCAACGTTGATGCTATTTTTGCTTCTATTTATACATTAAGTATGAAAACACATCTGGAGCAATTCCGCCCGGATGAATTTGATCTTATCATTATAGATGAATTCCATCATGCCGCTGCTGACATGTATCAGCGGGTGTTAAACTACTTTAAACCGAATTTCTTATTAGGAATAACAGCAACACCAGATCCGAATGACAATAAAGATGTCTATGCGATTTGCGATGGGAACGTGGCGTTTTGGCTGGATTTCTTGGATGCGATTGAACGGAAGTGGCTGGCACCGTTTAAATACTATGGGGTCTATGATGATACCGATAATTCGCAAATCACGTGGTTAGGAAATCGATATGATGAAGAGGAATTGCTACAGGTCCAAATGAAAGAGGAACTGGCTCAAAAGATTCTCCATTCCTGGGAGGAAAGAAAGCAGACCCGGACCATTTCATTTTGTTCCTCCATTCGACAGGCAAACTATTTATCGAGGTTCTTTAATCTAAAAGGCTATCGGACAGTCAGTCTCCATTCGCAGCAAGTGGATATCAGCAGGAGTCAGGCTATTGCTCAATCCAAAAGTGATTTAAACAATTGGAGCGCCGTTCTACGCCTTGTATATGGCAAGAAATCATTCCTGTTTACTGGCGACGCTGAGGTAAGGTCTGAGAAAGATATGATAAACTCCAAGCAAGCCTTAAAAGCTGATGTTTTAAAGCTTGGACACCACGGGGCAAAAACTTCAACAAGTGCAGCTTTCTTAAAGGCTGTTAAACCAACATATGCTGTAGTCAGCGTCGGAAAGGGGAACCGTTATGGTCATCCAACAAGTACTGTATTGAATCGACTAAAAGCACAAAAGATAAAAACATATCGTACTGACCAGAGTGGGCATATTATCTTTACAACCAATGGTTCAAAAATAAGTGTAAAGACGGTGAAATAATTGGTTAAAGGTATAATTGACCGTTTTGAAGGAAAAATTGCTGTTGTGGAAATTGACGGAAACACAAAGCGTTTTCCTAAATCTATCTTTCCAAGGAATGCAGCAGTTGGTGATGTTGTTAAAATCAGCGATAATAAAGTTAAGGTTTTAAAAGAGGAAACAGAGAAGCTGCGGCGAGAGGTTGAAGATTTAATGAATGATGTTTGGGAAGATTAGGGCCCTTTCTGCTAAAATGTAGGGCTTTTTTTATGATCTAAAAGAAATCCTACAAATTACTTGGTTTTTAGTATTGGTATTATAAGGGGTAAAATTGAACAAACGTTTAATTCCCTAGATGAAATGGTTTTGTCCAATAACCTAATAAATGAACTAAAACAAGATGATTTTGATACAGATGAAATTAAAACTAATGATGCAATAGCAGTTTGTAAAATGAAACTGTTTGGAGAGTATAACGCATTATTGGTGAGAAATATGGAAGAATATTTATCTGATGCAGAAGTATATGTTTTAACTTGGGACGGTGAGGCATCAGATGGGGGAGAAATGTTTAAGCTTGATGCAAATAATTTAAAAGAAATAATCAATGGGACGATATTTGGTGGTAGTATCGAGTAATATCAGTTTATTTATATAAATCATTAATTTATACTATTTGTACTATGAATACATCATGGGCGGCATGATGTAATAGGGGTTTTAAAACCTTGTTTTATCAACGTTTAAAATGATAATATGCTTTTCTTGTCCTCGTTTTAAAAAACAGGGCAACCTATGACTAAAAAGCTAACTATAGGAGAAGGTCTTTCATCAATTTGCTAAACTGTTGGGAGGCCTTTTCTTCCATATTGGCGGTCATATGAGCAAATATATTCATTGTCGTATTAATATCTGTATGTCCAAGCCGCTGTTGTATTTCTTTAATACCAACTCCAGCTTCAATCAATAATGAAGTGTGGGTATGTCTAAATGAGTGTGGAGTAATGTTCTTTTCTATCTCTGCTTTTTTAGAAGTCTTTTAAGCCGGGTCTCAACAACTTTTCTTAATTGTGGATGCCCATCCTCTCGAGCAAAAATAAACTCGTTTTCTTGGTAAATAGGTCTATTTTTTAATTTAATTTCATTTTGTTTAAGCCGATGCTTCTTTAACATGCTGATAAGCATTTCATCAATCTTGATTGTACGGACAGAGCCTTTTGTCTTTGGCGTTAAAAGCTGATATTTTTCAAAATGATTGGTAGGGTTATAAAGAGTTTTAATAACTCGGATAGTACCCTGCTTTTTGTTAAAATCCCCCCATTTTAGGGCCAATAATTCACCTATTCGCATTCCTGTATAGGAAAGTAACGTAAAGACAAGATGATCCATTTCAAGCCCGTCTGTATAGGCTAATTTTAGAAAGTGTGCAAGCTCTTCTTTTTCAAGAAAAACAATATTCTCTTCTGCTTTCTCCAGTTCTTCAACACTCTGCTGCTTTTTAGGTATTTTAAATTCCTCAGTAGGATTATTTTTTATCAGTCCTTGAGTCAATGCTTTCCGAAAAATCATCCTTCCGCAAGCATGAATACCGTCCATATAATTTTGGCTGTATTTTTCGTTTAATTCCAGAATCCTTTCTTCATACATTTCCTTAGTAATACGGCTGATTGGAAAAGGTCCCCAAACAGAGGTAAAATGCTTCATTTCCTTTTCTCGAGCCCTCACACTGCTTATCTTCACACCACTGCGGCTATACGTTTTTAACCAATCCTGGGCGAACTGTTCAAAAGGCATATCAGATTCTTTGATTAAGGTCCCATTATCTTTTGCAAGTTCCACGAGGCGCGCTGCTGCTTGTGCCTCCTTTTTTGTTTTAAATCCACCTTTTGAAATTTCCTTCCGTTTCTTGGTAAGTGGATCTATCCCTAAATAAATGTGATAGCTCCATGTCTTACCTCTTTGTTTGAATTTAGCCATGTTAAGATATCTCCTTTATTGAATACATAATATTGATTTTGTTATTGCACTTGTTTTTTAGTAAATCCATACTTTTCGGGATCTTTTCTGATCCTAAAGGCCTCCTGTTTACAAGCATTTGAACAGTATTTTTGCCGCTTAACCTTTTTAAAAGGCAATTTACAATTAAAATTTTCACATATATGAACAGGTTCATTATTAGATACTACTTGCCAGAGATCATGATAAATGGCCCTTGGTACATTTGGGAACGCTACCAAATTTTTGAGAAAAGTAATAAAGGAAATTAAAAAGCCTTACATAATTTAGGTGCATTTAATTTAAATTAGTGTAATAGTGCCCACTTTCGAATTTTTACATCGGAAGTGGGCGCTTTTATTTTTTAATCGCTACAAAATAAATAAGTTATAAAAAATGGTTATATTTTCTAAATCTCACTAGATTAATCTTAGTTGTATGTTAAAATAATAAATGATACTTTCTGGAGACTCTTCTCCAGAAATTAAGGAGAGATTGAAATGGGTTTTGGACAACATCAAAGTTTTTATTTACGAATCTATTGGTTAAGAAAAGCTATCCAACAGATTAATAAAAATAATAGATTTTTTTATGAGAAGAACGCATCGGAATTAATTGGTTTAGGACCCAATATGGTTAAATCCCTAAAACATTGGATAGAAGCAGCTGACATTTGTGAAGTAGGAAAACGTGAATCTGATAGTAAAGCCATTCATAATATTACTCCTTTCGGAATTATTTTTAATGGATACGACCCTTATATAGAGTTAAATGACACTGCAAGTATAATTCACTATCATATTGTTGATGAGAAAGAGCCTTGTACTACATGGTATTGGTTATTTAACGAATATGACAAAATATCATTTAGTAAAGAAGAAGCATTAAATGACTTTATGGCTTGGATAAACAAAAACTATGATACTAAAAACTCAGAAGACACATTAGAACGTGATTTAGATTGTTTAATAAAACAGTATTATTCAAGAAATATATCAAATGACCCGGAAGAGGTTATTCAGAGTCCTCTAACTCCCCTGAATTTATTAGAAGAGAGGGAAGGGAAAATATTCAAAAAATCCCCTAAATACGATGAAGTAGGTTTGACTGCTCTCATGTACGTGTTATTAAAGAATGGGCAAAAAGAGGTTTCAATTGAAGAAATAGAAAGAAGTAGAAAGTTATGGGGAAAAGTGTTTAATTTACAGAGAAGTGAAATTGTAAGAGCGATAGAGAATCTTGTATCTACAACTAGATTTCCTATAGAATTTGACAGGACTAATAGATTGGATTTAGTAAGGGTAAAACTTCTCGATCCAATTGAGTTTTTAAAAGAAGAGTACATTAGGCAAGAAAGGGTATTGAGATGATAACATCAAAGAGCAAGTTTAAAACTAGTGTAAATATAAAACTAGATTTAGGAAATGAATGGATACTAGATAGATATATACCCACACCAACTCATGTTGAAAGTTTAACAGGATTATTAGAGGGTTTTTTAGATAAAGGAAATAAATCCCATATATTGGTTGGCTCATACGGTTCGGGAAAATCAATGATAGGGACTTTAATAGCAAACATTGTTTCTAAAAATGTATCTATTAAGTCAATAGACAACTTAGTTGATAAGTTTGATAAAGTAAATATTAAAGAAGAAACAGTAATCACTCTTCTTGAAAAGGCAAAAAGCTTAAGTAGAACATATATCCCTATAGTGATAAATGGGAACCAAGGTAGATTTCGTGAAGCTGTTATTTCTTCAATACACAAATCAATAAAACAAATCAAACCAGAATTAACTCTCCCGTCCTTTGCAGAAGAAATAAAATCAAAAATTAACCTATGGGAGAATAGTTACTCTGAAACTTATAAACAATTTCTTTCAAAGGTAAACGAAGAAAATTGGAGTATAGACAGTTTTTTAAATGATATTGCTGAGCACGATATTGTTGCTATCAATTGGTTTAAAGACATCTATCCATCTCTAACGGCGGGTGCTGAACTAACAATATCATACGACCAGGATCTTACAGAACATTTAACTTATATCCTTAATGAGCTGGATAAATTAGGGTGTGGTTTATATTTGGTTTACGATGAGTTTGGGAGATTTTTGCAAAGTTTAGATAAGTATGAAACTGTAGAGGCCATGCAGGACATACAGGATATTGCTGAATTAGCAGACCATCATAAAAGTGGAAACTTTAATATTTTATTAATAACACATAGAAACTTAAAACAATACTTTCTCAGCTATGGAGAAGAACTCCAGAATGAGTTTAAAAGAATACAGGGACGCTTTAGATTCTATAATACTTATAGCGATCCGGCTACTTTTATAAGACTTTCAAGCCAAGTTACTTTGGATTATCGAGAAAATTGGAATAAGAAATTTGATTTTGAAAGCGAAGTTATTAAGTACGATTTATTTCCTGAGCTTAATGGTCGGGAGATAAAGACTATAGTTGTAGAGAATTCTTACCCTATACACCCAGCAACCCTGTACGCTCTTCCTAGATTAGCTAATGCAGTAGCTCAAAACGAACGAACTTTGTTTACTTTCTTAGAAAGTAATGAGTTAGGCGGATTAGCAAATTATTTTCAAAGAAAAAATACATGGTATCACGTTAATAATTTATTCGACTACTTTGAACCAGCTTTTCAAGAGTTTATGGGTGATACACTAATAGGTAATTCTTATCTTAAATATTTGAGAGTCCAAAAAAGGATAGAAAGTTCACCAACATCTTCTTCTGAGTTGCAGCTAATTAAATTGATTACACTATGGGATATAGCAAGCCTAAATAATAAACGCAAATTGACAAAAGACTTCATTTCTTTTTCTCTTAATTGGGACCTTAAGAAAGTTAATGAAATTATGACGATACTAGAAAACAAAAAGCTTATTCGATTTAGATTATTTAATAATAATTGGGAAATTTTCGAAGGTAGCACCATAGATATTAAAAAGAAAATCGATGAAATCAACGAAATCGGAGTGGATAAGACCCAAAAGTTAGAGTTGATTACTAGTGTTTTAGAAAGTCAATATGCATATCCAAAACGTTATAATGATGAAAAAAATATGATAAGATTTGCATCAATTTCCCCGATTTATGCGAGTGATGTAACATCTGATACTGTTAACAACAGTATTAATGATCATGAACAGTGTGACATGAGGATATATTACGTTATTCCAGACTTAGAAATTGAAGAAGTTAAAAATACCATTTTAGACTTAAGCAAGAGTAATAATCGTATTGTTTTTGCTTTACCAAAAAAGACATTAGGTGATTTTGAAGAAAAGGTTTTAGAGCTCTCATCAATCAATAAATTATTAGAGGATAAGTATTTATTAAATGAAGACCCAATTGTGGAAGAAGAACTATTAAAAATTAAAGAAAATACAACCTTCATACTGAAAGAACTGTTAGAGCCAATAACTCAATTTCAAAATGCATTTTGGATACATGAGGGAGAGTTTTTAAAGATAAGAAGTAGAGTCTCATTAAGTGAGGAATTGTCAAAAATAATGTACAGAATTTATGATAAGACCCCTGTAATAAATAATGAGGCCTTTAACCGTAGATCAATCACCAAACAACAGCTAAATGGTGCTAAAGAGGTTGTAAATGTAATTATAAGTAATGAAGATGAATCGAGCTTTAAAGGTGCTGCAAAATTAATATATGCTTCGGTTGTTAAAAACAATCACATTAATAGCCAAGATGAAAGCGATGAAGTAAACGAACTAAGAAGAAGATTAATAGATGAAGTTAAATTAGGTAAAGGCGAATTTAAAAATATAATTGAAATATTTAAAAGTAGACCTTTTGGTATAAGAGAGCCAAATATCCCGGTTCTTCTAACATCTATATTAAAAAATGAGTGGAAGTATATTATGTTCTACCATAAAGATGGTTCTTATATCAATGAAGTAGATGGTGATATTTTATACGACCGTATGTTAGACAAACCAGAGAATTACACATTCGCATATCAAGTTATGGGAAATAAGTATAAAGAAATAATAGAAATAATTGAAAATTGTTTTGTGAATTATGCAGATAAAAAGGATGCGTCCTACCATCCGAGTGTTCGTGTAAATAGAATGTTATTAAGATGGTTGAGAAGCTTACCCAAAATAACTCACAAGACAAATAAGCTATCAAATATTGCATCTAAGTTTAAACAATTAATTAAAAAAGGTGAGTTTGAACCTGATGTGGCTTTAAATGAACTTTTTCAATTAAAACTAGACAAAGATTCTATTCTAGCAGTTAAACAGGAAAGTGAAGGATACTCTTCTAACCATAAAAAATTAATAGAAACTACAGTTTTTAACTTAACTAATACCCAAAATTATGATGAATTAATGGATGCTGTTCTTAAAGAGAATGAATTAGTAAAAATGGATAACAAGTTTTATGCTATAATTTCAAAATCTGATAAAGAGAATTGGATAGATTCCTTAACAGTAGAGTTAGTTGGAGTGAAAAGAGAAGAATGGTCGGATGCAACTGATGAAGTTTTTTTCAAAACTATAACTTCACTTATTGAATCAAATAGGAAGGCTGAGTTAAAAGAAGACTATTTCGAAGTTAAAGTTGATAATAAGACAATGGCAATTCCTAAAGTAGAACTTTCTTCAAAGGGTAAAATAATATATGAAAATGTTAAAACGGATCTTCAACTGATGGGAAGAAAACTTCCAAAAGAAGAAATAAAGGCATTACTGTATAAATTACTTGTTGACTATTATGATGAGAACAGATAAACAGAGGTGATAAATTTGAGTGATAAAAAGCCAATTTATATAGCAATGTTTAGTGGTGGTGCAGCAAGTGCGTATGTGGCTTATTTAATGGTTCAAAAACATGGTAAAGATAATTCTATTCTATTTTTTACTGATACCTTATGGGAGCATAAAGATAATAAGAGGTTTATGATAGAGGTAGCTGAAGAAATAGGAATAGATATTGTTACTATTAAAGATGGAAGAACGCCTGAAGAAGTTTTTGAGGAAACACGCTTTCTAGGAAATTCCAGATTAGCTAAATGTTCTTCTGAATTAAAGGTGCGTCAAACAATGATATATTTGGAAGACTTACGTGATGAAGGATATGAACCAATATTATTTTTCGGTATTGGAAGACATGAAAAGCGACGAAGAGAAGGAATTGAAGCTCTTTATGGTCATTTCCCTTTAGGTGAACCAATTAAAACAGTATTTCCACTTTATGAAAGTAACATTTCAGATGATGAAATTAAGGAAATTATTACAAAAGAGTGGAAAATTCAACTTCCTGAGATGTATCACCTAGGCTTTTCTCATGCCAACTGTGGTGGACGTTGTGTTAGAGGTGGCTTTAATCATTACAAGCACCTTTATGAAACATGGCCGAATGTTTACATTGAACAAGAAGAGATGGAAAAAAGGTTAAGAGTACAACTAGGTGATGTTACTATCCTTAAAAGGGATGGAAAACCCTTTACCCTAGAAGAATACAGGCGGGAATTAGATAAGGACTCTGAGATTGCGAAAAAACTTGTTGAGGAAAATGACGTACCTTGTGTATGTCATTATGCATAGGAAATATGGACAAGTATGAGCTTGTAGACCTAGATATAAAATATCTAGGTCTATTTTTTTTTTTATATAAAGAATAAGCGTTTTATATGTTAAAATATGGTTAGAATAATAATATACGAGAGTAAAAGGATAAAGGGGGACTAAACGTGACAACATACCAGTCAAGTTGGATAAACTTTCTTAGGCAATATGGTCCAATACCAAGGAATGATAATATGTATGACGAAGCAATCCAACGTTCTATACAAAGAAAAGGAATGGAACCAATTAAGGTAGAACCTGAGTACTTGCCAAATTTAATAGAAAACTTTAATTCAGGTTACCCACAGACTATCATCCTTACAGGAACCGCTGGAGATGGGAAAACATTCTATTGTAGAGAAGTCTGGACTGCACTCGGGGGTCCAAAGGAAGTTTGGGATAATGGGAACACAATAAAATCATTGGAATTACCAGAAAAAACAATATTCTTTATTAAGGATCTAAGTGAATTATCAGAAGAAGATAAAAACATTATTAATAATTTGGCCGACTCAATTAAAAATGGTGGTAATAAAGTATTTCTTGTTGCGGCAAACGATGGGCAGCTTATTGAGGCTTGGAAAAAGGCCGATTATACATATGATGTAGCTGAAGTAACCGGAATAATAGAGGATTTATTAGTTAATGAAAAGGAAGAGCACCCTGATTACAACTTGCAGTTAATAAATTTAAGTAGAACAAACTCCGCCAGGACCTTCCAAAAAGTTGTTAAATCTGTGGTTGAGCATCCAGGTTGGAATGAGTGTGGAAATTGTTTATACAGAGAAAGTACATGTCCTATTTGGGAGAATAGGAAGCGCTTGAAAGGAACAGATGATAACAATGTTCTTAAATCTAGATTAACGAACCTACTAGAATTGTGTGAACTAAATGAAGTTCATATACCAATAAGGCATCTTTTGTTATTAGTTTCGAATATGATATTAGGTCATCCTGAGGCGAAAGATAAACTGATGAGCTGTAATCAAATACCCAAAATATTAGAAGATAATTCAGCTTCAAAAGCGAGTATCTATAGAAATATATTTGGAGAAAATTTAAATCCGCGTAGACGGGAACAGACCGAAATATTTTCAATTCTCAATCGTTTTGGTATTGGTACTGAAAGTAATAATTTAATTGATAATATGCTCATTTATGGAAATGACGAACCTGAATTATTTAACTTATACGATAAATATATGCTATCTGATACTTATTATGGTGCAGATGAAACATTTAAAGCGCACCAAAAATCATACCTAGAGGGCGATGTAGATAAAGAAGAAAGCCAGGAATTTATAGGTAGATTGAGATCACAAAGACAAAGATTATTTTTCTCTGTTGACGATAATGATGTAGAAGAAATTAAAATATGGGATTTAACTACCTTCAAGTATGCCGGAGAGTTCCTAGAGAGTGTTTATCGAAGATTAGGGAATGAAAAAAGGGTTCAGCCCAAAATCCTATCCAGGTTAGTAAAAGGAATAAACAGAATATCAACAGGATTACTTACTAAGGATACAGATAAGATTTTTCTATCAACTTCAGGAAGTCATTCACAATCCAAAATTAGTAGAGTCTTTGAATCTGAGATATCTGTTAGACCGAGTAGAGGAGAGAGTGTAGATATTACGCTTGAAAATGGGAAACCGCTGTTATCAGTTAAAATGTCCTTAAGTCCTGAAATAAGACCAGTAAGCCTTAAATTGCATTTAGTGAGATATGAGTTTATTTCTAGGGTAGCTGAAGGTGAACTTCCCGGAAGTTTTTCAAGGGAATGTTATGAGGACCTCCTTGCATTTAAAAGTAGATTAATAAATCAACTAGAAGCTCGTAGAAAATTAGAAGGCGCTGATGAATATGATTCGGACCGACTTGTATTAGAACTCCTTCGATTAAATAACGAAGGGATGCTCTATACCCGTTCAGTGGAGGTTGAATTTGAATGATAGATAGATTACCACGACCTAATGGTTTCGATTCACCTAGAATGTGGGTGGACGAAGCTATCTGGGGCCATCGTCTTTATGATGAACAAACACCCTGGCTATGTCTTATGGAATTTTTGAATGTTCTTCAATCTGAATATAACGAAGGTCGGGCATTCCAGGAAGATAATTATAACACCCTAAAATATATTGCCTACTCCCGTATGTATTTAAGAAATATTTTATTTAATAATCCTCAAATGCAGATAATTGAGAAGGAATACGAAAATGATAATAATGCACAATGGAAAAAGTGGATTGAAGAAATGAACGATAAAAAGGGTGGATTGGGTTCAGCAGACTTTTCCTATTTAAAAGATAGCTTTCCTAATTT
Source organism: Neobacillus kokaensis (assembly GCF_014656545.1). Lineage (GTDB taxonomy): Bacteria > Bacillota > Bacilli > Bacillales > Cytobacillaceae > Neobacillus > Neobacillus kokaensis. The sequence continues at coordinate 38,344 of NZ_BNDS01000015.1, read as the reverse complement.
TCAAGACTTTGTAGATATAATTAAATTTCTACAAACAACAACAATCGAAGGAGAAAATAATAAGAGGTGGAGTTCTCAGTTTATTTTTCCCTATGGCCCAGATTGTTTATATGAAGATGTCCGAGTAACAGGGTCAAGTACTAGTAATGATAGAAGATTTTTTGGACGAACAGGTGAGTTGCTTTATTTAATGCTCTCAAGAAGTTCTAACAAAAATGAAATCCTAAGGCACTTAGGAGAAAAAATACTCGATGGGAAATCACCACTTAATAGACTTGTTGCAAAACTTCAACCAAGTGTTGAACGGTTTGGTGGACAACCGCGAGACGGTGGATATCTACCAATTGCAAGTTTATCGGAATATGACTTGTTATCAGAAGATTGGCTTAATCTTTTTAAATGTAATATGCCAAACTATGATGTTTTTCCTCATTTGGTAAATATCACTGGATTGCATTTATTAATTTATTTTTTAAATCGTTCTAAAGAGGTATTAGTTAACAATAAAAAAACATCTTTCGTTTTAGAAATTATTGCACCACAAAAAACAATAATACGGGATTTAGCTGCTAATTCATACTCAGAAAACAATAACCTATCCAAACAAGCAATTGAAGAGTATATATTTGGAATCAAGAACACCGATGCCTGGAAACAAGTGGAATTATCTGATGAACCATTTGAAGCTGCAAAAGGGTTAATCGAGAATGTTTTCTATTGGAAAGATGTAGAAAGTTCATCAGCAACAACCCCAGAAGGCTTATTAGAAGAGCTCTCAAAAAAAGTTGCAATAAGACATAAACAACATGTTCAAAATTTCCATAGAGTGTGGGGAAAAGAAATTGGTTTAGTTTCAAAAAGAAGTAGTAGAAGATTAAGGTATGCCCCTACGGATACTTTATTGAAGGCACTAGTTTTAAGTAATGTTAGCTCAAAAATGGAGTTTCAAGAATTTCTAGATTGTCTATTTCAGAAATATGGTTTTGTAATTGGTGACCGTCAAGCTAAGTCTTTGTGGGAAGAGGGGGATGCAGATCAAGAGGCATTTTCTGAAAACGCAATTAGACTTGAACAGAGACTATCAAGCATGGGACTTTTGAAAAGGTTATCGGATGCTTGCGCCTATGTTGAAAATCCATATGTTAGAGGAGTAAATTAAATGAATGAGTTAGATTTAATCGGTAAAGTAGCAACTGAATACCTCAGGTCTAACTTCAGGACAGATGTTGAATCTGAGGGTTTAGCCCGTTTTCTTTTAGATAGATTAACGGGAAGACAAGTTGCTCGAATTTGTAAAGAAATATTAGATGATGCAGAGTTAAGCTCCTATATTGAGATTAAAGTTCCAAGTAAACTAGTAGAGGAGTATCAATTACCACCAGATATTATTACGGAAGAAAAAACAACTTATTGGAGAAATGCTCCAATAGATAAACCAGCAATCATTTTGGCAAACACTAACGATGACCAAGGACAATCATTAAGAGATATTACAACTATTGGTGCCAAGGATTTAAAAAGTAATCCAGATATATGGGTTAACGTTGCAAGTTCGGGTTTAGCTCTTACAGACGAACAGAAAAAAATATGGAAACAGGCGATAAATGGCTTACAGTCAATTAGTGAATATAGCTTAGAGCGTTTTAGTCAGTATGTTGTTGAAGTTAGAGGCAAGATTATTCGTGACAGTGTACCAATAATAACAGCATTAGGATGGGCTTTACCATCTTTAAGACTTCCGCGGGATTCAGCATTTTTTGAAGCCATTCCGGATAAATTCTTAGGTCACAAAAAAAGATGGGCAGATCTTTATCAATCTGCAATAACAAAACGAGCATGCTACTTAGTTAAACAATATCCCAACAGAGAAGTAATTGATAATGATGACTTGCAATCTTCTTATAAAAAGGTTGAGGATGACATTCCTGATTATGCCAAGGAATCTATTGAAAAATTTATTCAGGCAAAATCAGGTTGGACTCAGGAAGCAGCTGAACTGGCAAATTATGAGTGGGAGCTTGACAATATTTATGTTTTTTTCTCTGGAATAAAAGCCAAAAAAGTAGATTTAGGTACCCAAACGCTAGAACATTTAATAGATGAACACTCCGATACCCTTACACAAGATGACTTCGATTACTTAGAAACTCTATCAAAGAGGACAAGTTCTGAACCTAATGAGGAGGATATGGAGTTTTTCGAAAGTCACCGTCAAGAACTGGATGCTAACCGTTCCTTAAAATCAAAGTGGGATAGATTTGTATATGGTAAACCAATAGAATCTGATGATTTTATTGCTGGCTTATTGGAAGCTATAGAACGGCTTTTTTCACAAAGTGGAAGTATTGCAGGTAAAAAAACATTAAGGATTAAAACACATAAAAAAAGTAGTAAAAGTTCATGGCTTGAATTGAACACCGACATTGGCCTGTTTTTTTGTACAAGATATAGAGGTTTAGATAGATTAACGCAACCAAATATGAATTGGGACGTACACTGGCTATTCAATTATGATGAGCTTATAGAAGATGCCAAGAGTAAACCCAAATATAAAGAAAATAACTCGGTATCACAGAATGCTACTCAGATAAAATTTTATGTTGAGTTAGAATATGAGGATGAAGTCCATCCCTCACATCAAGTTCAATTAATTTGGAAAGGTGACCCAAATAAAATCGGCGCAGAACTACATAAGGATTTGTCGAGACTAAGGAAACATCCATTTCCTCTTTCCAAAGTATCTAAGAACCCAATAAGTAAAAAAGGTAAATTACAAGGAGTTTCTTTAAATGATGTCGGTACATTACAAGCCGTGTATGGACAAAATAGAGGGTCTCTTATAGCAAAATATAATTCAAATAACGATATAAGCAAACTTTTTGATAAGAATCTTAAAACAGCCTTTGAAGAAGGTCGCTTATTAGATACTGCATATACACAAGTTAAATTCGCTTGGGAACAATTCTCACAAAAGTATAAGCAGTCGATAAATGATTTTATAGAAGAAGGGCTTTCAGCAGAATCATTAATATTACAGTGCAATGCATATGATAAACTTCTTCAGTCATTACAACTACATGCTACAAGTGATATAAATAGGGTTGAATTATGGCAACCCATACTTAACTTAGGTAATGTTCATATTAATGGGGATCAACCAATGTCAATTATTACTCCTTGGCACCCAATGCGTTTAGCTTCATTAGCAATTAAGGCAATTCAGTTTAAGAATTTAATTAAAACGATTCTTGATTCCGAAGAAGTTGATTTTGGTGACTCGAAACTTTTCTTTTCAGATTTAAGGCATGACTTCACCCAACCATATTATCCTGAAGTCACTTATAGTTTTAGAGGTAAAGAGCCAGAACTTTTGTCAATATCGGATTCAGTTAATGAGTATAGCCTAATGGAGATACCTGTTAGGAAATTTAATAATCTACAAACTAATGAAGATCCAAAAGAGGCAAGTTCAAAAGTATATAACCTAGTTCAAAAATATGTTGAGCTGCAACCACATGAAAGTACTAATCTAGGTGTGGTTCTCTATAATTGCGATTCAACAAGATTACCTAAAGCAATTGTGGATTCTTTATCAACTCTTCGAGACCAAAATGACGATATTCGTTGCCAAGTTGTATTACGTCATCGTAACTTAGAGAAACTTAGTGAACTATACATGAAGATGGTTGAAAGCACAGATGAAGATGCTGATACTTTTGTTGCTAGTGAAATATCACGTGATTTTATGGCTAGGCTTAGAATTGGTGTAATGGCAGATACAGCTCCAGTAGATGGTTTAAATGAAGAGAAGCCTTCAGATATTGTGTTTTTACAAGAAGTCATATCTCGTGAAGCGAAATTTGTTTGGTCTCCTGTAAAGAAGAGTGCAATACCGGATCTATTAACACATTATCCTACAAGATGGTCAAGAAGAAGACCTTCTGTAAAGGATGAATTAAAGTCCACAGCTTATTTAGTTTGTCCTAGCCAACCTTCAGTGGGATGGTCTTATTTAAAAGCAATCCAAGCTGTGTGTGACGTTAATGAATATGATCAGGATAATTACTACTTACCATCAAGACAGATATCATTTCAAAATGACGAAACAAGAAGCATTTTTGACGAAGCCCATAAAATTGGAGAATGGGTTGCTAATTATGATGAATTGCTTGATCAAAGGTTATTAAGAAATCAGGGTGTTAATGTTATAAAATATCAGCATAGTCAATCAAATGGTCCCAACTTAGTAGTATCAACAAAATCAAAACTGAATCTATTGCAAATTTTAGTTAAAAGAAGGTTGAGCTCTTTAAATCTTGGCCTATCGGAATCTGAACTTGTAAAACTTGCAGAAACATTTATTAATGAAGCTAATATGTTATCTGGAGATATTGTTTTAAGAGCAGCCAAACGTGGGAAGTTCGCTAGTGAACTTCTTGGAGTGGTACTGAGTAAAGCATTAGTTAAATCTGAGCTTGGACAGTCAGAATCAATCGGTTGGTTCTTCCTAGATGATTACGCTTCTTGGTTAGGTAAGAAAGAAGAGCAAATTGCAGATATATTAGCCTTATGTCCTAAAGAAGAAAATGGTAATTTCTATCTTCAAGTGATAATTACTGAATGCAAGTATATTGATATTAAAGGATTAGCAAATTCCAAAAAAATATCTCGAAAACAATTAAAAGATACTGTATTAAGAATTAATAATGCCCTCTTTGGTAGCCCTACGAGATTAGACAAGGATCTCTGGCTTGCAAGAATAAGTGATTTGCTAGTTGAAGGTGTAGAATTTACTAAAGAATCTTCCCTGTCATTAGAGGAATGGAGGGAAGGGATTAGAAATGGAGATATACCAATTGATTTAAAAGGTTATTCCCATGTATTTGTGTCGAGTTCATCCGATGATAGTAATTTAGATTGTGAACAAATACAGATAACTGAGTTAGAAGGGTGTTATCAAGAGGTATACAATAGAGAAAAAGTTAGAGAACTTGTATTAGGAATTAATAAAAATGAGCAGTTAACACCTATCCGAAATGGAATTGGGGATGAAAGACCATGGGAAACTGTACTTGCAGAATTGCCACCTGAGGGTAATTCAGAAGAAACAGAGGATGAAAATGAAAGTGGGTCTTTTCAGAGCCAAACTGAGCAAAATCAACAAAATACATCTTCAGATGTAATGAATAATAGTGAGCAAAATAAGTCTACAGGAACAGAAGAAAGTGATAATGATGAATCTGTTGGAGTTGAGCCGTCAGAATTTTGGGGAGGCTCTTACTTGGAAGAATGGGTAGATACGGGTGTTTCACAAATGGTGGAAAATGGTTCTGAGGAATGGTTAAACGAAGTAGAACGCAAACTAAAAACAGCTTTAATGTCATATAACTTACAGGCAAAAGTATTGGGCTCACGATTAACACCTAACTCAGGAATTATTAGACTTAAAGGTTCTGATAATCTCAAAGTTGAGGACATTGAGAGGAAGAAGTCACAGTTATTGACCACTCATGCCCTACAAGTATTAAATGTGGTAGGAAGACCTGGTGAAATAGTTGTATTTATCGCAAGGCCAGAGCGTGAAGTTATTTATTTGCGAGATCTTTGGAAGAGACGTAAAGTGGAACAAATTATGCCTGGTATGAATATGAACTTCCTTATAGGTGTTAAGGAAGTGGATGGGGAGTTACTTTATTTGAACCTTGGTGGGGCGTTTGAAGGATTACAACAACACGCACCCCATACTCTTATAGCAGGTGCTACTGGGAGTGGTAAGTCTATATTGCTACAAAATCTTATTCTTGATATTTGTGCTACAAATTCAAAAGAAATGGCTCAGGTTTATCTAATTGACCCAAAATTTGGGGTTGATTACCAAAGCTTAGAGGACTTACCTCATTTAACAGAAGGCATAATTATTGACCAAGATAAAGCTGCTACAGTCTTAGAATCATTAGTTACAGAGATGGAAAGTCGTTATCTGACATTTAGAGAAAATAAAGTTCCAAATATTAAGGAATATAATAAGAAAGCCCCTGAAGGTCAGAAAATGCCTTTAATATTTATGATACATGATGAATTTGCTGATTGGATGCTAGTAGATGAATATAAAAATACTGTTTCTTCATCTGTTCAGAGGTTAGGTGTAAAAGCAAGGGCTGCTGGAATCCACCTCATATTTGCTGCACAAAGACCGGATAAAGACGCATTACCAGTCCAGCTAAGAGATAATTTAGGTAACAGATTAATTCTTAAAGTAGAAAGTTCAGGCACCTCTGAAATTGCTTTAGGAGAAAAAGGTGCGGAAAGATTATTAGATAAGGGTCATTTAGCAGCAAGGCTTTCAGGGGAATCTAATTTAATCTTTGCTCAGGTCCCATTCTTATCAAGTGAAGATTCTTTCGGTGTTGTAAATGCAATCAACAAAGGAACGGGTTACTAAAAAATTCTAACCATTTTAAAATAAGAAGCCACTAAACAATAAAATAGTGGCTTCTTATTTAATATGTTAAAAATGATAATTGGGGTGAGGTATGGAAGCATATCCTCCATATGCTACAGTTAAAAAAGCCAGTATAAAGAAGGTAATCAATAATATTACATTACGTGATTGGTTAGAGATTGATATAAATAAAAACGCATCAAGAATACTATTATATGTATTAATGAATCCTAGTAAAGCAAATAAAGTTCTAATAGTGTTGACCAGATAAAAGATATTTTCATAGCTAGTAACCGATGGATCAACGAGTGTTAAACTATGAAGGTGATACTAAGTTAGGGATTGTATCTTGGCGATGGTGTATTTTTCATAGTATTCCGGTCAGTAATTAAGAAAAAAATACAAAGGAGCTACAAAAATGAGCGATTCACAAAAGAGATGGGATGAAATGATGGCCAAAATTGAAAAGGAATATGCTGAAGAATATGGATTAAATACCGATAAAACAATGGCTGAACTTTTAAACGAATTTCAATATCTTTTCAATGGGATCAAGGATAAAGAAGAAAGTCCCAGGAAGAATTTTTTTTCCAAGATGAGATTTTCGGAAATCGAGAAAAGAATTTTTACCTGGCCTACATTATGTGTTCATTATTAGATAAGACTCCTTCTGAAATTGAGAAGGAAACAGGAGTAACGCTGCTGGAGCTAGAAAAATACATCAGGGAAAACAATCTGAAATTATAAAAAATTTGATAGGATAAGAGAGAGAAAGTATAAAAGCTTTCTTTTTTCCATTATAATAATAGGCAGAGTTTATCAAATAATTTAAAAAAAGGGGTATGATTCATGAAAGAAGTATTTAAAAGCGCAAAATTAACTATTGAGTACACATACGAGCCGGAAGCTGGTGAAAAAGCTCCAACAATCAGTGAACAATCCGCAACATTGGATATCCCGCAGGAACATCTAGTAGCAGTTTTGGATTTGCTACAAGAAAAGGGGGTTTTTAACGGCCATCTAAGAGGTATCGCAAAAGAGCTTGATTTTAAAAGGGATTAACTAGAAGAGATAACAAGGTAACACTCGCTGTATGCGATTTATCTTTATCGAGTAGGGATTTTTATTAAATTCAATGCAACACAATGAAATTGAACAGTGCTATGGAACAAAAGATGAGTTAATAGCTATTTTGGACTCAAAGTCAAAAAGTTTAATAATAAGATAACATAAATGATCTTTCAAAATACCAGGTAATATAACATTCTTGTTTATTCAAGAAAAGGGTGCTATCCTGCAAAAAAAGGATATGCACCAATTTTTCATTTTAGGGCTTTCAGAAATTAATGATGATAGTAAACCATACATAAAAACAAGTAGAAATACATAAGAAGCCACAAATAGCAATGTATAAAATGTTTCGGAATATTCATTAATAAATCGAGATGCTATAAAAATAGTTGTAAATATTGAAGTAATAATATAGGTTATAAAATTCCTTAATAAATATGTTTTCATTTCAACAAAACCTTTTTAATCTATTAACAAAAGAAAATGGTAAATTAATCTCAATTTGTATTAATTTTAAAAATAAGGTTGTAATCATACTATATTAAAAGTAAAAAGGAGAAAATCATGCTAAATTTTTTCCGAACCAAAAAGATAAATATTAATAATGAAGAAAATACTAAAAATGAAAAACACCTTCAAAATTATAAAAATATTTTATTCGTTGCTACTACAATATTGAAAAGTGATAACCCTCATCGTATATACGACCTTATTTATTCTTTAGGAAAGCCGTACCAATTTGAAGTGGTAAATTTGTGTATTAAAGGAGTACCTTTATCAAATAATTCGGCTTTTTTTATTGAACATCTATTTTTCAAAAATGGAAATAAGTATTTTCGATTTAAAAAAACAGATGAAACAGGCAATTTTATAAATTATACTAGCTGCAAGAAAAAAACTACAATTCATCCCTCAGACTCTCTTATATTTGCTTTTCCTTGGAAATGCAATCGCTTATTGGATGCGTTTAATAATATCGGTGAAAAGGTAGGATATAAATGGAAACAGGACCCTTTGAATCATAGAGTTGTTCTTATTCACCCTTTGAATATTGGATATGTAACCAATGGTAACCATTCAACTGTAATGAATATTATTAATAATGAAGCGCCTATGTATGTTACGGCAGAATTAAATCTAGCACCTATTTACGAAGAATTATATACTGATGGACAATACTTTAGGAGAATAAAAGATAAGCAAAAAGTAGATGAAGTTGCATCTGTTGAGTTTGCTGCAATTTTTGAAATTGGGAAACTCATTTTAAGGAATAAAGTCTAAACTTTGTAAAGCCGCCAAATTTTTTGGCATAGAGTGTTTCTCAAAAACAATATTAATATTCTTATATAGCCGACTGATTTTATTAATAAATCAGTCGGTTTTTTAGTACCATGAAAGTAAAGGGGTGAACCTACCTTGAACGAATCTTTGCTTCAGAATTAGCCCCATCGTTTGCGAAAAAGATTGAATATAGAAGTACCTTAATATAATATTATAGGTAATAATAACTATGATTGAATATTCAGAAAATATTGAGTTGATATTGGAATAGTTTATTAGAAAGAGAGTAAATATGCATGAATCATTCCAGGTGTTGAACAAATGTTGGCGATTAAGGGAATAGAGAAAGACACGGTTGCAGGCTTTTTTTCAGAGGTAGGAGACCTAAGTTACTATTCCCACCCAAAGGCAGATTATCATTAGCTGGGCTTAGTTTAAAGGAAAATACATTAGGTAAGCATAAAGGACAAACCAAAATTACCAAGAGAGGAAGGAAGACTTTAAGAGCTCTCTTCTTCCGTGTTGCTATGCCTCTGGTGGCTAAGAATACCGCTTTTAAAGCTTTACATGAGTATTTTACAAAACGCCCAAATAATCCTTTAAAAAAGATGCAATCGCTGATTGCAATATGTAACAAGCTTATACGAATTTTGTTTACCATCGGTTAAAAGCAATGTGAATTTAGTGAAGAGCCTATGTTAAGGGACATTCCTAATATGGCGGAATTACAGAAAGCAGCTTAAATTTCTTTTGATTGAAATTATTTAGTAGAGTGATCGTTTTAAACATTTGGAGCACGGATTAGTCAGTAAAACAACTAAAGTACCGGCAAAGACCCTGTCGGGCAGCATGACTGACATCCACCTCAAGGAAAGGTTGGACGAAGGAATTTTGGAGCAAAGACTCTGTGAGAAATGGGAGGGTTGACCTCCATGAGAAAAGTGGAGATCCACCAGTGCGACCATACTTTACCTATATATCGACCTTTTGGATGAGGTTGGTTTGGTAGCTATTAATTGTTTTTTCACTTTGCACCCAAAATTATCCCTTGGTACACAACTCTTCCAACATTCAAATGAATTTTAAAATAGACTACTACGTAATTCGGAGAAAACAAGAGAAATCGAGAAATTCCCCTTTCTATATAGAGGGAGTTTAGTTGAAGAAGGATTTTACTTCAAGATGGCGAACTTTTACTATATTTAAGGAGTTTGGCTAATGAAGGTGACGTAATTTCCTGAGGCAAGTATTCAAAATGAAACTGACAAACAAATAGAAGATTTTATGAAGTTTGCAGCTAACTATGAGGTCTTGATGTCAGTTTTTCAAATAAAAAAAGTATTGGAATATGGATGATATGTACAAAGTTTTCATTGAAATATATAAATCGTCAGTAACAAATTTAAAATTGATGCTAAATTATATTACGTCTTAATGGATAAAACTTCCAGTCGGATTATTAGCTTTAAAAACTATGGACGGCTGTGAAATCTATATTCCCAATCATTATATGATAACCCTTGAGACGAATAATTAGAGAATTCCCTTATTAGCTAAGGGCAAGTCCCAAAGATATTTAATTTGGGGATAAATTTGTGAATAAAGAACAATTAGAGGTTATAAAAGTTGGAAGTTTAGTCATTATAGCAATCAGTTTAGATATAATCTCTTGGAGAATGGGAAGTGTGGTTAATTTATTAAAGATTTAGTCCTGGTATCTGGCAATCATTAAGAAAATGTTAATCATAAGGTATAGAATAAATTGCGGAACATTAAGAAAAAGGTGAGAGTAAGATATGTCAGATAAATTTGAAACAACTAACGAAATCGCTAAGCGGAAAAGCGAAATTGTAAAAGCAATGACAATGACAGATGTTGAATTTTACCCTGCCATTATAGAAGAACAGATCTGTGTAGCTAAATACACAAAGCTGCCTCTCTCGCGAGTTAAAACCCTCGGGACTGCCTTTGAGCCTTTGACAGCGGCGTTTCGAAATGTCATAAATGGAGGTGGAGCTACAAGTGGATTATATCAAGTAACGATCCCAAAAGGTGGACACCTAGCAGAATTTAAAAATGGTTCTGGATACTTAGGTAGCGTTTTGAAGGAAAACGGTGCAGTAGGTGGCGGACAGGCCGTGTTGAATCCTCTTGTCTGCAATCCAACAATGCTGTTTATGGCTGCGACTCTAGCGACCATTGATAAAAAACTCGACAATATTCAAGAAATGCAGAAAGAGATCCTTGATTTTCTTCTTCAAAAAGAGAGGTCCGATCTTAAAGGTGATCTCAATTTTTTGATCGATGTTCTTAATAATTATAAATACAACTGGAACAACGATACATATAAAAATAGCAATTATAATATAGTCCTGCGTATCAAGCAGGAGGCAGAAAGAAAAATTGATTTATACAGAGCCCTGATAACTACTGAAATAAATAAGAAGTCGTCTTTTGTTTATTCGGATCAATGGGTAGAAAAGCTACTAAAAAAAATTCAGTCTGAGTTTAAAGACTACCTACTTGCTTTATATTTGTATTCCTTTTCTTCATTCCTTGAAGTAATTCTTTTAGAAAACTTTGAGTCAGCCTATCTTGATGGTATTTCTAAAAAAATAGATGATTATTCACTTAAGTATCGTGAACTCTACACTATGTGCTATGACCAAATTGAAGGTTATTCTCAGTCCTCAATACAGTCCAAAGGGTTAAAGGGATTGACAAGCTTTAGCAGAGATGTAGGCGATAATTTAATAAAGGAACGAGACATTAGCAAAGTATTATTAGGCGGGCCCTTTATATTTATTAGCAAAAAACTAGAAAAGAAAGGTTCAGAGAGAACAGAGCGGACTATGGAACAATTTAAAGAAAAGCAGAACGATTACATCCGACCTTTCGTTGAAAACATTAATACAGTTAACAAACTATATAATCAGCCAATCGAACTCATTTTTGATAAAGAGAACATTTACTTTGGAACGACAGAAGTGGAATAACAATTGCTTCTGTTTGATATTAGATGATGTCGAAAGCCAGTTGATAACCTATTTTATGGCCGACAATTCAAAATCTAGAAAGTAGCGGGTTCAATTTGATAATGATGAGATTATTAATCGGACAAATGGCAACGGTGTTAATGACTACCGAGAACGAGAAAAGGTTGCTACAGAAGTTATTTTGCCTTTTTGGGAAAAAGAGCTATACCCTAATGGATGGGTAAGCACACCGATTATAGGAAAAGTTGCGCAATGAAGCACTGGTCAAATATAGCCCAATCAAAGAAATAACAAAACAGCAATTGGACTATCTTAAGGTTGATTGAAACAAATCCTGATAAAAGCTTTGTGATTAATGGTGATGCAGGAACTGGAAAAACCGTGTTGCTGACTCATTAGGTCGCTAAGCTGTTGAGTGATAAACCTAATCAGCGAATAGCAGTCGTTTTGCAGCCTAATTGGATTCAAACGGCAAAGGATATCTTTAGAGTATATGGAATGAACAACAGTAACCTGAAAATTGCAACCTCGACACAGCTGATTAATGCTGATGAAAATTATGATGTTGTAATTGTTCACGAATCCATAAGCTTTCCAGAAAATTTCCTAAGCAAATGGCACCTTTTAACAGTGTGTATAAAGGAAGATTTGCTCAGGATGAGAACCACTTGGAGGCTTTAAAAAAATTAGGTCGTCAAATTGTGTTAATGTATGACGTATTGCAAGCTATTCGCCTTGCCAATATAACACGTGCCCAATTTAATGAAGCAACTAAAGACTTTGTAAATAGATACTTAACAACGCAATTTAGAATCCAAGCTCCAGCAGGAAAGAACTATTCATTCAGAAGACTTCGTAAATGGCATAAAATATCTTTAGTATAAGGATACTGGTCTATTAGAACAAACGAATTTTGACCCGAAATTTGACAGAGCAGTGTTCCATGATAGAGATGCGGATGTTTATTTTGGATATTTTGAAACAGAACAATATGAGGAATTAAAAGAGACGATTAGCGACTTAGATTCAATTATAGAAGAGGGATTTGAATCAACGGGTGCAATTGGTTCTGTTGGTGAAAGCTTAATAATAAAGCACGAAAGAATAAGGATATCTGGTGAAGGCAGACCTGACCTTAAACATTTGATAAAATTAATTCCTGCTGCTTACGCGGTAGGATATGATATTAACTCCTGTGAATTGATGAGAAAAAAGGTTAATTGAGGTTAAAACCACTGCAAGTTCTAAGCCTCTAGATTTTAAAAGATTTCACCTTACAACGAATGAGTGGAGCTCAGCTACAACTTTTAATGACAGGTACTATGTATACAGATTAATGGTTACAAATGGGAGTATCAAATTACTTCTTATACAGGACCCTGTTAATCAATATAAAATGGGTAATTTAAATGCAGTACCTCGAGATGGTATGGATATTACCTTTGACCCAGCTAAATGTGGTGAAGAGGTTGAACTTTTAAGATAATTGCCAAATAAAAAGCAGCCAAAAAATGCTGCTTGGTTTGGCTTCTTGACCATATATTAATATTGGCATGGGTTGAAATTTATGAGCAAAGACCTTATTTTATAATGCTTCACACCATGCCAAGTTCGTGCCAAGTTGCAATTATTATCCATTTTAAACTATTTGAAGAAATACCTTCATATAAAGGGTTTGAGCCGCTTTTTTATTATTTATTTCGTTCCATTTTAGGCACAATTAATCAAGTTCGAGATGGAAGGATCTATTATTTTTGGAGGATTGGAAATGGAATTAGTTTACCTTTGGATTGAACAATATCGTAACATAAGTCAAACAGGTTATAGCTTTTCAAATAGATTTAAGGTTAATTTTAATAAAGATAGATTATCCGATGGTTTGATAATTGCTGATAGGGATGTTCAACCTTCAATTTTTAATGATAAAGTAACAAATATTACAGCTATTATTGGAATTAATGGCTCTGGGAAAACAAATGTAATCGATTTACTAGGAATGAGAAGAGAGGACAGATTTGGTTTTGGTAAAGCAAAATATTTTATTGTATATCATTTGGAAGCAAATTTATTTGCTATCGAAGGCAGTGGTACAGAATTAATTAGTTCATCTTTAGATGATTTTCCAGAAGAAGGTAGCTATTATGGTTCTGTTTCAAACCCCTATAGTATTGTCGTCAAGAAAATTGATGATTCACTAATATATAATGGATTTTTACAATTGAATAATTTGAAAACTGATTATCATAAATCATTAAGTTTTTTACAGTTTCGTTATAACTACGATAATTATAGTTATCAATCATATAGAAGTTTTGCTGTAGATATTGAAGATAATATTTTATTTAGTAGATTAAATTTAAATAAAAAAAATACAGGAAATCAAGCTATTTACAAGATGTTGGTCGAGTTAAACCATAAGGAATATAGTAATGCTGAAGAAAAAGCTACTACTGGAAGGTTTAAATACAATGCTGCGGCTTCCTTAATTATAAATTTAGATATTATGTATAATGAGGATTTAGAACTGCCGATCAAAAAATTCCACACTAGTATAGATATTTTACGTAAAATGTCAAATAGGAAGCCAAAGACAAAAAAAGAATTAAAAGAACATTTTCTAAATAAAATGATGTATAACTTTGCATATTATATTGCTTCATATGCTACAACCGCATCCTCAGAGAATATACAAAACCTTATAACTGAACTTAAAGAATTTGAAAATAATATCAGCAACGAAATAAAACAAATTCCTGAACATTACTATACAAAAATTATTGAATACTTACTTGAAAGGTTCAAACAATACAATAATTCTATAAATATAAATACTATAAATTCCATTTTTAAAGAATATATAATAGTCTTAAATAAAATTAATGAGGATTTCTTTGGAAAGGATACACTTACCATACCATTAGATGCAAAAAATACTAATAATAACGTATTGCGATTTCTACAGGGAATTGATAGTTTAGAGTTTCTCAATGATGAAGAAATTTATTCCATACTAAAAATATTTAAGATTTCTTATTTTCCATTAAGTTCGGGAGAGAGTGCTTTACTTTCGCTTTTTTCAGCTTTATATTTCGGTTTAACCCTACCTAAGGGCAATCGTAAAGAGAAATTGATTATTCTTCTTGATGAGCCGGAACTCTCTCTCCATCCTGAATGGAATAGAGTTTTAATAGACAATTTAATTGAATTTTTAAATGATATCGAGAATGGATATGAAACATATCAACTTATTATAACAACTCATTCACCTTTTCTAATTTCAGATATACCTTCAGAAAATATTATTGCAGTTACAAAAGACAATGAAGGAGAAGGGAAACTAATTCATTCCATTGATTTGGGTGAGACCTTTGCAAGCGATATTCATACTTTACTTTCTAATGAATTTTTTATGTCAAGTACAATAGGAAGTTTTGCAAAAAGAAAAATAAATGAGGTAATAAAGTTCTTAAACGATAAAAATAATAACGAAGAATTTAGTAAAGGTTATATTGATTATATTATTAGTATAGTAGGAGAACCTCTAATTAAGAAAAAACTTAAGAAAATGAGAGATGAAAAATACGCTACAAAAAAGGAAAGACAAGAAAAAATTGCACAATTGAAAGCACAATTAAGGGAGCTTGAGGCATATGATTCCAATTCAGAATACTGATTTAGATGTAATGGCTGCGATACACTATAATTCAATATTAGATCACTTAAAAAATACCCGTTTAAAATATTCTTATGGGAAGATTGATAATTGGTTTAAATCTAACGGATCACATAAAGGTTTTCAAGATGTAATTTTAGCTGACTTTGATGAACTTACTAAAATAAAAGAGAGTTATAAATTTTCCGCATTTCCTGATGAAATTAAATATATTAGTAATACCTTGTATACTAATTATTTTGCTGATTCTAAAAGAGGACTTGGACAAAAAAATTACTCTGCTGCAAGTCTAGTTGAATTATTAGACGTTAAAGTTTGTCCATATTGCAATAGAAATTATATTAATAATATTAATTACTCTAGAAAGGGAGTAAAACGTACTTGCCAAATCGATCATTTTTATTGTAAGGAAAAATATCCTTTTTTAGCTATATCATTTTATAATTTAATTCCGTCTTGTTCCACTTGTAACCATATAAAAAGTAATTTAGATATTAGTTATTCACCATATAATAATAAGGTAAGTTCAAATGATTTAGGTAATTTTAATTTTAATATTAAGTCGATAGAATTTTTATATGATAGCAAATATTTAGATATTACATTTGATTGTTCTTCACTATTACAAAAGAATAAGGAACTCTTTCATATAGAATCTCAGTATGCAATACATAAAGATGTTGTCCAAGAAATTTTTAGAAAAAAAATTATATATTCAGATTCCAAGGTTAAAGAACTATATAATGATTTTCAAGATCTATTTCAGAATAAAGAAGAAGTAAGGCATTTAATTTACGGTGATACTCTTGATCAAGAGGATTTCTTAAAAAAACCGTTATCTAAACTTGTACAAAATATATATAGTTTAATATAGCTGATTAATCTTAGTAGTAGAGATGATTTGATGCTTATATAGGTGAAAAAATAAAAGGACCTGTTTGGTTAGAAGTTATTAAAATCAAAAATTGTGAATTAATCGATGAAGATGTTTAGTTAATCGAATCCGTAGTGAATTTCCTAATTAATCCCAGAGTCTACAATACAGACGGGCAGAAAAAGGGAAATACATATTGTCTGAGAGAACTATTAAACTTTTGTAATTTCTTAGTAAGCTGTATATGAAAGCTCCTAACTCATTACCGAAAGAAGTAAAGTTTTGCGATGTAACTGATAATGATATTAATAAGGGTGGTTAATTGGGATCTTAGTATTATTTTTCTAGCAGGTATTTTTCAGGGTGCGAAAATATACGTATGGAAATCGTGAAATGGAACCCCCTACCTAATTACTAAGGAATATATGAAGTAAGTGATTTGGGAAGAGTCAAGAGGTTAGCGGGGGATGCTGTAAGAAAAGATGGTTACATTAATAAGATCAATGAGAAAATATCCCCAAGCTGTGACGAAGGTTATAAAGTCGTCTCCCTGTACACAAAGGGATAGGATTGTATGTTTGTTTTTGACAATAAAATTGTATCCTTTCTTTGTTAGTTTACACCCAGTTCGACCTAAATTTATTTCAATTAGCTTATCTAATCTTAAATCTTTAAGAATATTATGATTTAAAAATGAGCTAGAATCTTGGGAATACACCTACATGGTAAATTGATGAAAATTCAGTTGCTGAATACGGGTGTATTCTTACATGTCAGGGACTTGAGTTTAGGTAAAGTACCGTAAAATGTTTGATCTTTTCCTGCATATTGATGCACTTCAAATATCACAGCTAATAGGTTTTCCAAATATGGCAAACTTTAATAAATGGAATTGGGGTCCTACTTTGAACTTCAGGGCATTGCAAATGAATCTTTTCCACTAATTTGAATCTTTTTCGCTTCTTTTAGGTGTCCCTATTTGCTGGCGGCATGAGGGAGTAGCAATTAATATTTTTGCTTGTTCCTTTTCAACAAATGCTTTGCCATTATGATTACCTCATTCATAAGTTAAGTAGGATATATGATGTTGGCTGATTTTAACAATTCTAGTAAAATAATAGTGAGTGAAAGAATTATTTAGGTAGACTATTGTGTTCCTCATTAATAATAAAAGATGTAAAAGTATGAATTTAAAGCAGGTGACTCAAATGTTAAATCTTACATATTTTAAATCTTTATTTCAGGAAGATAATACGGAGATTCGGTGCCGGAAAGTTCTTGATGAAATGTCTCCTGTATTGAAACCTTTATTTCAACGTTTTGTTGAAAAAATTGGGGTTCCCATTGGGAGCGAATACATTGTTAAAAGCTATGATACAACGCTTACTACCACCTATCATGATGCTCGTAATCCTGTCTATGCAGAGAAGAAAAAAGAGTCTGACATTGGCCGTAAATATTATATTAAACTCTATCGAAAAATTGATGAAAAAGAATTTAACCTTTTCACCTTGGAGTTTGATGGAATTACCAATATTATAATTCTAAATTTAGAGTTAAATTTTATTCCATTTTGGGCATGGGTAAGAAATGACCAAATACATAATGTTTTATCCGCTATTCCGTCCGATTACTCCATTTTTACTGGTTGGAAGGAAAAAACGATTCTAACAAAGGATGATTTTGTTCCTTTTATCAAGGGATGTATTAAACCAAGGAAACGTCCTTGGTTCCAAATAGGAAAAAGTCTGCCATTAGAAGGTCATTTAGATGAGGAAGAATTGCTGGAAGAATTAATAGATACCTGGGAGAAGTTAGGTCCATTCCGCCAATATTATATTCTAGAAAATGATATTTCCAAAAAAGCATATGATGCCCTAATGTTATTGGCAGCAACCAGAAATATTAAACAAACCCGATTATTAGGCCGGGAATACTCTTTGGAAATAGCTGCTGTGGAGGATCATAAAACTCACGGAAAACGCCAGCCCTTTTATTTATATGATGGGAATCAAATGGTTACCAAAGGTTTTCTTTATTACCTTGAATTTCATGATAAGAATTCGCCGTTCCAAACTATTATTGCCCAATTAGAAGGACATAATCATATTTTTACGAGTGCAAGAGAAATATTAGGAACAGATACAAAAGAATGGTGGATATCGAAAGTGTTCGCAACGCACAGTCAAGATAATCACTCCGTCATGAATGAGGCTATGAATCTCTTAATGAAGCACGACTTTCAAGTAAAAGGAAGTATATATTGTGTAGGCACCTTTAACAATGAAACACAGTCGTTTGTGGAAGGTTCGGAAAATGTAAAGAAAAAATTTATTGATGCAGCATTATTGTTTGCTCATGCCAGCAAAAAACTGAAACTGCCGTCTGAATTGGAGACTTCAGATAAAGGAATGGATAATGACGAAGAAACAGAAAACAGTTTGGAACCAAATTTTACCTTCCATGAAATTATAACTATGATTTCAAATAGTCAGTTTACTTTTTCCAAGGAAATCATTCGCGACCTCCATCTGAACTTAACCGCTTTAGATGATAAGCATTTTGTATTACTAAGCGGGATTTCGGGAACAGGAAAAACGCAGCTTTGCCGCCTATATGCAAATGCTGTTTATGGTTTGGAATATGAAAGTGAAAATCCATATTTTACGATAATTCCCGTTCGGCCTGACTGGACGGATGCATCTGCAATGTTTGGATATTATAGTTCCTTTGAAAAGCGTTATGTCACAACGGAATTTTTAACTGTTATATTAAATGCGTTAAAGGAGCGGGACAAGCCACATTTTATTTTGCTTGATGAAATGAATCTTGCCCGTGTGGAGTATTACTTAAGTGACTATTTAAGTGCTGTTGAATCGCGCAAAGAAATTCCTCTGCATCAGGATGATCAGATTACCGATATTCCGAAAAAATTGTTGATTCCACCGAATGTATATGTTTTGGGGACGATTAACGTCGATGAAACTACTCATTCCATTTCAGACAAAGTGTTGGATCGTGCTTTCGTTATGACTTTATCTGATGTAGATTTTGAATCGTATTGGTATGGTGTGGATCAAGACGTAAAATCAGTCCTTGTGAAGGAATTTCAGATTTTGAAGGCATTACACCATACTTTATCTTCATATGATCTGCATTATGGTTATCGGACAATGGGCGAAATGCTACAAAAATTATATGCTAATTATCAGCTTCCGGAAGAGTATCAGATGGATTCAATGGAAGCACTGGACCGAGTGATTGCTGAAAAAGTGTTAACGAAGATTCGCGGTGATGAACGGATTGCATATATGCTGGCAGAAATAGAACAATGGCTTGAAATGAATGTAAGTTCTTCATCTATCTCTTTACAGCATGTTAAACGGATGAAAGAGGAGCTCGAATACTATGGAGCAACACAATTCTGGCGCTAATATGCTTGAGGTATGGGATGTCAGGCAAGGCTGGGTTCCGCTTTTGGAGGCTTTTCTAACAGAAGGAACCGAATATAGAATTAGATGCCAAGGAAAACAACCGGATGTAAGGATTCATGGAATCCCGTTGCCTTTTTATCGTAACAATGACATGTCTTACGCAGACTTTATAACTTCATTTCAATCGGGTGTTGTAAAAATTTCTATCAATGATCAGCAATATGAAACCTATATTTATCCGGATGACCGCAAACTGACAATGGAACAATTCAATCGTATGCTGGAGGAAATTCTTGAGGAGGCCAATGCCTGCTATCACTTAAGCGGTTTGGAGACAAAGGTTTCGACATCTGGACGGAATCGAGATATTTCCTGGACACAATGGAGTTATATAGATCAAACCTTTTTTCAACTAAGACAAATATTTTTAAAGATTGAAAGGCAGCCTTTCCGCCGATTGGAAAGGGTTTCTGTCATGATGAAACGAGAGAAGGTCCGACATTCCGAACAAATGACTTTACGCTGGCTTGATTCAAAGGGCTATGGAGAAAAAATTCCAGGTCATGTCCAAAATGAAAAGAAACTTGAAACCATGGACCTTTATGAAAACCAGGTGCTAAAGCAACAGCTGCAGGAATTGTATAGGCTTCTTGGAAAATATGAAACTGTTGAGCATAAGGGTGTCGTGAAAAAATCCGCCAAATATAAAGGGACTGTCAAACGCTGGCTGAATAGTTCCTTTTTGAAGGAGGTAACTGAAAACAAAGGTCACTATACCATCACCCAAAAATTTCGAAAACATCCGGTTTACCATCTTTGGTATCAATGGTTTGATCAGCTTTATAAGCATAAACAGGACAGCTTAGGTTTTGACTATCCCATTTCATTAAAGGATACCTTCCAATTGTATGAAATGTGGTGTTTCATGAAGATTGTCAAAATCTTTAGAGAAGCCGGCTTAGTTCTCCATACAAACGGATTATATAAAACATCAAAGGATGGTATTTTTCTAAATCTGGCTGAAAATAAGGAAAGTAATATTCAATTATTATCCGGTTTGTCGCTTTTTTATCAACGTAGCTATCAATATGATACAAAGAAATTCTTTACTTTTACCCAAAAAATGATTCCCGATATTGTAATAGAAAGTGAAGCCGGAATCATTGTATTTGATCCAAAATATCGTGTCCCAACAAATCTAGGAACTGCGCTTGGGGAGATGCACAAATATCGTGATGGAATTATCCATCGGCAAACAGGCCAAAGAGCAGTAAAAGAAGTTTATATCCTAACCCCCACAAAAGCAGAACAGGCAGATGGTATAAGGTATTTTCAAGAGAAATATCATGAAAGATTTGGCATGGGGGCAATTCAGGCGGTACCAGGGGAAGCTGATGACGAGATGAAGAGGAAAATCGTAACAATCTTTCGGCGCTAGCAAGGATTTGATATAAAAATAATATTATTGATACTTTTTTTTGATTTTTGCTATGGGAAATTTACGATAAATCTTACTTGTAACTGGAAGAGGAGAATAATGGAACAAAAGTAGTTGGATTTAAGGCATTTGGGTCAGTCCCCCCTGGCAATTAAAGTTTAGTACACGGGGGATTGACCCTTTTAATAAAAGTCAGCAAAAAAAAACAGCGGGAACCTCCCGCTGTTCTCTTAACACCAACCGCCTTCATCACAATCGGTGTATCTAGCTTGTGGATGTTCGGTCGTTGTCACATGCTGATATATTTTTTGTTGGTCTGTTTCGAAATGATGGTCCATTTGGATTGAAAAACCACTAGGCAATTGAATGTTTCCGATTTTCTCATTTTCTAAGTAAAGTTCAATCTCGCCATTTTTAAATTTTCCTACTACACGGTCCGTAACGTCTATTTTCTGTTGTTTTAAAACCACATCATTCATCCTTTCAGACAGTCTCTGGAGTTAGTGTCCCCTGATAAGCCAGATTATTATTAGGGTTTTTACAAAAAAAGAAAAGGAAGCCTTTACATCGCGTGTAGTTATATACTACTTACCCTTTTGCCGTAAATATCGTTTATCATTCATAAATAAACTCCAAAAATAAATAAAGCCAGGAAAGAGAATGGCGAACCCTATAATGTAGGTAATAAATACGGCTCTAAATGAATTAGGGTCTGTAAAAGCCGAGTGAATTGTCACATTAGGATAGATGATATAAGGCAAATGTGCTTTCCCATATACATAACTTGCAATTAGATATTGGATTGTTACTGCAATAACAGAGAGTCTTGGCATCCCCTTGACCGATTTCTGAAAAGAAAATGGGGCATATAATCCTATCCCTATAATCAAAAAGAAGCCAACAGAAATAAGTAAAAGTGGAAGGTCGTCCATCATTCTATTGTATAACCACTCAGCATCATTTCGTAATGTAAGCATAATGACAAAGGCCATTAGTAAGGAAATAGGTCCTAATATTTTCCCATCGCGTAGATATACTCGATAGGCCTCCATTTCATTAGATGCTTTCGAGTAGTCCGCTAACAATAAAGACGAGAGAAAAAGAGTACTGCTGATGGCAAAGCCAATAAATGCATATACATTTGGGCTTGTAAAAAGCCTATATAAATTTAAATTCGCTACACCATTCCGATAATCAACAAATTCCCCATGCGATATTGGCAATACACTAATTAAAAGACCAGGAATGAGTATTCCTGCAATACCTGATATGTACGTCAATGGCTTTTTATATTCGATTGCGATATTTGAAAATACTAAAAAGGCGCTACGCAAAGCAAGTAATAGCAGGATTATACTTCCGGGAATGATCAGTATAGTGCCTAGAGTATATGCTGCATTTGGAAAAAGACTATAGACAGCTACAACTAAAGCAACAATAAATGTATTTGTCACTTCCCAAGTGGGTGATAAATATCTATTGGCAATATTGGTTGCTTTCGTTTTTTCCCGATTGATATAAATCATTGACCAAAAGCCAGCACCGAAATCCATAGTTGCCATGACAGCATAAATAAAGATAAACCCCCATAGCACGGTAATCGCAATAAGTGCATCAGCCATTTACATATCCTCCTATGAATTCGAACTGAATAAAGGGACCTTTTTTTTCTCGGCTCTCTCGATATCATCTAATTCTGTGTTTTTTCTAAAGAAGTATAACAATACAAACACAACAGCAAGCGCCAAAATCATGTAAACAGCAATAAACAATATGAATAAAATACTTAAGTTCGTCGCAGTTGTTGCTGACTCAGCGGTTGATAAGATCCTGTAGATCACCCATGGCTGGCGGCCCGTACACGCAAAAATCCAGCCAAATTCAATCGCAAGCACGGCCAATGGACCTGTCATAACTAGAGTCCAAAGCAGGACTTTCGGGTAATGCTTCTTTTTTAATAGTTTCCTCCAGGCATACATGAGGATAGGGATTAGTATAAGCAATGATCCTATTCCAACCATTGCGTTAAAAAGAGTATGTATAAATAATGGCGGCCAAAGCTCCTCTGGAAAATCATTCAAACCAACAACCACCGTATCAAAGCTATTTCCAGCAAGAAAGCTTAGCGCCCAAGGAATTTCAATGGCCCATTTTACTTCTTGCGTTTCTCGATCGGTAAAGCCACCGATGGCAAGTGGAGCATGTGATTGTGTTTCAAATAATCCCTCTGCAGCAGCAAGCTTTTCTGGTTGGTATTCATGTAAATATTGAGCAGAAGCATGTCCATTTATGGCTGTTAAAAAAGCAAATATACCACCTACCACTAAACTCAGCTTTAGTGCCTTTTGATGAAACAAGTAAATTCTAGATCCAAATTCATGTTTCATCATTTTAATAGCGGCGACAGAACAGACAACAAAGGCTCCTACAACGTAGGCAGACAACGCAACATGCCCAGCCGTTACAAAGAAGCTTGGGTTAAAAAAAGCAGCCCAAGGATTAATGTCCAAAAATTCTCCATTCTCATATCGGAATCCTGCAGGAGTCCCCTGAAAGGCATGGACATTTGTAATCAATACGGCTGAAGCTAGTGCCCCCATAGCGACTAGTATTAGGCTTACTATTCTCATCCAAGGAGCAATTCTTTCTGCTGCATATACATAGATCGACATAAAAAGAGCCTCTATAAAAAAGGCATATATTTCAATTTGAAAAGGAAGCGGCATGACCCGGCCGATCACTTCCATAAAACCAGGCCAAAGTAACGATAGCTGGACTCCGGCTATCGTACCAGTCGGTATACCAACGCCAAGTAAGACTGCAAACGTCTTTGTCCAACGCTTAGCCATTACAACATAGTCTTGATCTTTCGTTTTTTGGTAAAGCAGCTCAGCAGTCAAAATCATAAATGGCAACCCTACCCCAATAGTTGCAAATATGATATGAAATGCCATTGTTGTACCAAATAAAGAACGGGCTACTAAAAGATTGTCCAAAAGCGACTCCTCCTCTAAGGGTTAATCGTCCTAAATAATCATTCCCTATTTATTGGATAATATGTGATATTGTACCGAAAGACGATTATACTTGAAGCTATAATAGCTACCTCTTTTTGATCTCTTCGAATTAAATAGGATTTAAAACGTCAACAGGTTTTCTCTAATTCTTCGAATCATCTACTAAAATTTTTAATTAAAATGCAGCAAAATAACCGGTGTTATATTAAATCATGTTGGTTCTGTTTTTTTCTTTAATATCACTTTATAATTAAGTTAAAAGTTTTCTAAGAGAGTTTTCGCGTTTGTATTGCCAAAGGAGGTATTTTTATGGATATATGGATCGAGGTTCTAAAAAAAATTAGCGAAAAAATATCAAAACCAAGTTTTGAAACTTGGTTTACCGGCACAGAAGCAGAGGTTGATGATGATTTTTTGTGGGTAAAAGCCCAAAATTCATTTACAGCAGATTGGTTAGAAGAAAGATATAAATCATTAATTTCCGAAACAGTTAGGGAATTAACCGAAAAAACCTACGAAATT
Source organism: Neobacillus kokaensis (assembly GCF_014656545.1). Lineage (GTDB taxonomy): Bacteria > Bacillota > Bacilli > Bacillales > Cytobacillaceae > Neobacillus > Neobacillus kokaensis. The sequence continues at coordinate 13,596 of NZ_BNDS01000015.1, read as the reverse complement.
AAGATTACAAGCATGGATGAGAGGTTTGAAAAGGAAACGCCGACGATTCAAAATGATAGTCAGTTACTCTCTTATGATGAATTAAAAAATCATATTCAAGAACAGAGCCTATTAATATCGAAACAACAGGAGAAAATTGAAGAACTGGAACAGAGAATAGAGGCATTGGAGCAAGATCCTATTAAAAAATGAAAGACTTTCAACAGAATGAATAGTCTTTAAAGGTATCGTAGAGAAATATTTATAGTAGGTTGATTGGGATTTTGGGTCAGTCCCCAGTGCATGAAAGCTTTCTTACACTGGAGGACTGACCTTTTTCATTTCAAAATTAATTTTTATAAGTGACAACGGGTGTATAGCTGCTATAGACTTTTTTTCCATTTACCAATCGGTATGACCGCATCTTATAATAATAAGTTTTCCTTTTTTGAAGCTTTTGATTGGTATAGCTGCTTGTTTTGCCATTATTAATTGTTGTAATTTTAATGTACTTTCCATTTTTTGAAGTAGCTCTAAATATTTCATAGCCGCTTGCGCCAGCAGAAGGGGACCAAGAAACCCTGCTGGAAGTAGAACTATTCTTCTTAGCATTAAGACGGGTCGGCGCCGATAATTGGGCCTTACCACTGCTAATACTAGAATAAGGTCCATAGATTTTCTTCCCATTCACGAAGCGATAGGCCTTCACTTTATAATAATAAGTGGTTCCGGTTGCTGCCTTTGTATGGACAAAACTTAACGTACTGGCGTTGGTTACAGTTGTTAGTTGCGTATAAGATCCATTCTTACTTGTTGAACGATAAACTACATAACCATGAGCACCATTAACCTTAGACCATGTTATTCTTATTTTATCGAACCCTGCAGAAGAAGCTTTAATGGATGTAACCTTCGATAGAACCGGTTTACCAGAAACAGTGGAAGAAAAAGGTCCATAAACTTTTTTCCCGTTTACAAGACGATAAGCACGGATTTTATAATAATAAGCTGTTCCGGTTGCTAACTGACTATTAGTGAAACTTGTGGTTCTGTCACTCGTCATTGTTTGGATTAAACGATAAGTGCCGTTCGCAGACGAAGACCGATAGATTTCGTATCCATTAGCCCCTGCAGCCTGTTTCCACGTTAACCTGACTTGGTCATATGTGACGGAAGCTTTAACAGAACTAACTCGATTTAACTCGGGCTTGCCGCTTATAATAGGGGAAAAACCGCCATAAATCGTTTGTACATCCATCTGATAGGTGGCCACTACTTTAAAGTAGTAGGTGGTCCCGGTATTTAACTCATCAAAAATATAGTTTGTGGTACTGCCATTGACACCTGCTATATAATTGTAGGGTCCATTTTTCGATGTTGCCCGATGGACTTCATATTGAACGGCACCTTCTACAGGAGTCCAAGCGACTTTTAATTGATCATACCGCTGTGTTGTGACCGTTACATTTCCCGGTATGCCAGGATTTTCGAAGAACTTCGCATACAATGTAATGGGGGAATACACGGGTGTATAGTAGGCAAAGCGCTCTTGGAAATCCTTATCTTTATACCAGCCGGCAAATGTATATCCAGGCTTGTCCGGGGTATAGTGAAGCCCCAATTCGGTTCCATAACTATATTGTTCTGTATATAAAACTTGGTCTCCATCCATGTACGATATTTGATAGGAAATCATTTCGTAAAGGGCGGTTATCGTTGTATTTGAACGAATATTCTCAAGTGGTTTGTCCCATCCTTGAAAAATGTAGCCATCACGAGTAGGGGATTCCGGCGCTGCTGCCGTTCCTCCTAGAGCCACTCTTTCCGTTTTTAATATATCTCCATTATAGTCTTTAAAAATCACATCGTAGGCACGCAGGACATTCACCGAAAAGTATGTCCTAAACCCGTTATATGTGATCGTAACCGTCTGGTATCCAGGTGAATTGGGATTAAAATTGCTAATCATATCCTTCGTAACTTTTATTTCGCTCCAATTCCCAAAAGATGTATAGGCTGTAATCGCCGTATTTCCAAGCTCTAGGTCTTCCCCTTGTAAATAGGTTGTCTTTTCGGGCCTGGTAGTGAGCTCTAACCTAATCGTTTTTTCTTCACCCTGGAAGGGTAATGCTTGCAGTTCCGGGAACTTAAATGAGTGATCCTTGTTGATCCGCCAGGTGGATTCAAAGTCAAACCCTGTAAAGGTTGAAGCTGATAGCATTTGTTCCAGGCTTTTTCCAGGATTTGTTTCATTGGTTGCATTTTCAACAACTCTGGTTCCATTGAAATAATAAACGTTTTTAATGCTGCCCTCAAATTCTCCCGTAATATCCCCGTACTTTGAAGATAAAGTTGAATTTGAACGCGGCCCGATATTATAGCAGTTTTGTAACGTGGAAGAATTTCTTCCGATTCCGACAATTCCGCCAGCTGTATACTTTGCCGTTATATTTCCTGTATTAAAACAATCTGTCGTTATTGCACCCCAGCTCCAACCGGCAATTCCGCCTACAAAGCTAGCACTTGATACATTTCCGGCATTATAGGCTTGCCTGATTAAAGCCATACTGTCACCAGCAATTCCGCCTGCGCTAATTCCTCCTTTTATATCCCCAAGATTATATACTTGGACCAAAGAGGAACTACTAGAATTGTACCCAGCTATTCCACCGGCATTGGAACTGTCGGCTAAACTTGTTACAGGTCCTTTATTATAACTTTTTGACACGATAGAAGAGGAAACTTTCCCTGCAATTCCACCGGCGCTTGCCCAAGTAGTAGAACTATTAATAGACCCCAGATTGAACGTATTACTTACCAGAGTGGAGGAAACAGACCCGGCGATACCGCCGCCGCTTGAAGTGAAAGTAATGGAACCAGTGTTTTTACTATTAGAAATGGTTGATTCTGTTCGGGAATAGCCTACAATCCCACCGCTTTTTTCAGCTGCTTGAATATTCCCTTCATTTATTGCATTCTCAATGGTTGTTCGATACATTTCCCCTGCGATGCCGCCAGCAGAAGATTTTGCCCTTACTTCAGCCGCGTTATAACTGTTAGTAATTGTTGATACTTCGTTGTACTTAGTATCTGCATAACCGATGATCCCCCCAGCATAACCTGTAAAGAGAGAGGAGGCTTCTATTTTTCCAGAGCTTTTGACATTTGATATATTGACATTGTAGCCATATCCGACAATTCCGCCTGCATAAACTTTCGAGGTTGAGCTGTCATAAGACGTATTCTCAGCATAAATAATAGTATCTTTTATAGATATATTCCGTAATTGTGAATTACTGGCTGCCCCAAATAAGCCTGCATAAATAGGGCTTTCAGACTTCATTGCCATTTTTAAGCCGATAATCTTGTAGTTATTTCCATCAAAAATGCCGGTAAAGGGAGTTTCTTTTGAACCAATTGGCTCCCATCCTGCTCCATTCCTATCATATAATCCGCCTTTATCTGTTGATTTAGATAGGTCTATATCATTCATTAGTATGTATTTGCCACTTAGAGATTGACGTACTTTGTCTAAATCATCCATTGTGTAAATGCCTATATATCCATCCGGTACTTCGGTGAGTGAAGCAGGCTCTGATATTACTTCTGCATTTACATTTTTACTTGTGTGAGAAATAACTCCTATCAAAATAATCAGTAGTAACGAACTGATTATTGTAAATAATTTCTTCATAATATACCTCCAATTTTAGAAATTTTAATTAATTATAGTAGATAGGTAATGGGTAAATACCACTAAATTATAGTATAAAATTTTCATAGTTTCTATTTTATCTCTAAATTTATTTAGATGTATAGAAGACTATTACCAAAGCAACAGCCTATTATTTGGAAATGGTTGGAAAAACCCGTTTTTGTATGCCCGTTCATATACAAAGATTTCCTTTTTACCTATAGATGATCCTTTTTTACCTATTTTCTATGCTGCCGATTATTATTGGCGAGTTATGTCATATCTAGTAAAATAGTAGGGAAGTCAGAAAGGTGGAAATCGGCTGAAGGATAAGATGGAGGTGTGGTTAATGGAGTATGTAAGATCTCTTCAGTTGCCGACCAAGCGAAAAAAACTACATACCTAACAAATTGAGCATGATCTCATCCATTATAAATTATAAGATCCTATATCCGATATCAAGCCGAGAATGGTTACCGTTACTTTGTTCAAATCATGAATGAGTTTACAGAAGAAGAATGTGTTGTTACCCTGGTTAATTAAACAGCAAGCATTTTATTTTAACTGAATTATAGCTTCATTCCAATGAGAAATAATAAGAAAAAAACGTAATGATAAACAAAGAAAAGGAATATGTTGCAGCGGATATATGGTTTAGAAAAAGGGCTAGAAAAAGGCAGAATAGAAGAAACTTCCAAAAGGATGTTGGCGGAAGGAACAAGCGTTGAAGGATCACGAAAGTAACTGGGCTTAGTATGGAAGAAGTAAGAGAGCTTAAATAACCGGTTACTCATTCCAGCTATTGAAATGTCAGGCAAGTCATTCCTTAAAAATGGAAATATGATGATGCGTTCATGAGGGCCAAAAATCGAAGCGGAAACGTCAAAAATGTCCTCATGGGGCGTCCATGAGGACAAAAAAACTCTAAATCTATGAAATTTTGTTCTCATAAAGGACGAAAATCATATTAGTTTTCACTCAAGTCATCCATTACGGCCGGAAATACTGCAAAACGGTACCTTTCCCTTCTACAGCCTCGACCTCTGCATAAGCACCATTAATAAAAGTAATTTGCGGTGGAACATGGCCGCAATCGATATCGTATATAATCGGGATGCCGAGTTCATCGGAAAGAGTGTGATAGACATCCTCAACCGTGTAATTGTCAACCGGTGTATTCGCTGGGCTCCTGCCAAACAACAAACCTGAACAATGTTCAAACCAGCCTGCCAGCTTCATCTGTACCAATGACCGCCTTAGGTCAGTCGTATTCAGTTCACAGTTTTCCAGATACCAGATGATGGGGCCGCCGCCCAAAAAGGTATTTCTAAAGCTTTGAACATCTCCAAACGGCGTGCCAATGAGATGTCTGATTATATCAATACAGCCGCCAAGCAAGCGTCCCTTAATCTTCACATCACCATTGGAGACAGATTTCCACCGCGTCGGTTCAGTTAAATGAAAGACACAAGGTGAAGGATTGTCGTGCCGCCATTCCTTCTGATAATAATCAGACGACTTTTGCAGCACCGATTCCCCAGGCTTACAAGATAGAACCTTCTGCCACATCGCTGTCGTTCCGTCTGAACATTCTCCTCTTAAATCCACAAGATTCGTTCCATGAGCGGTGGCGATGCCTGTTCTCAAGGTAATCGCCAGCAGCAAGGCGCTGGTATCTGAGTAGCCAAGCACCCATTTGTTTTTCATATTTTCAAAATCAATATGTTCAAGAATTTCGACCAAAAGCTCGCCGCCCCATGGGGGGATGATGATGTCAACCTCATGGCTCTCCATCATTTCATTAAATTCAGCTGCTCGTTTAACAGCGGGAGCTGATTTCGCCTTTTTCTGGGTCCAAACCGTATCGCCGCAGACGACCCGGAAACCTTTTTGTTCCAAACGGGTGCTTGCTAGCTTCACGATTTCATGCAATTCAACGGGCACTCCCGATGAAGCTGCTGTGACACCAATTGTTGCCCCATTTTTTAAATGAGGATAGGTAATCATGGTAATCCCCCTTAACGGTTTTTGATAATTTTACCAAAAATAGCGAAAACGAACCATCCCTTTTCATGAATTAGTATCGGCTCCGCCTTCGCCAAATACCATGGCAGCCACGCGTGCTGCCCCCGCTATCTATACTTTAGCCCAAATTTGTTACTAAACAATGAAGCGAATGTTAATCATGTATGAATATAATAAAATTTTTTCTGCCACGTATCTTTTCATCCCTATTGAAACGTTGAAAGGGTAGAGAGAGTGCAAAAGGAGTGAAAACTATGTCTCACGATAAGAAGTGTAGCGGAAGTTCCTCAGCTCGCTTCAAATCGTCCGGTACAAACTCACTCTCCTTCAAGCACTCTCTTGATGGCGGCATAGGCAAACTTTGCTTTCAAGGAGAAATTTTTAACATGAGCACTAGCAGGAAAAGCCGTACCGTTTACCCTAAAGGTGGCTTACACAGGTTGCCCTGTTGGGTGCGGTGAACCCATGTTAAGTGACATAGGCATTTTGAAAATGGGGGAACTTTACAATTTATATGTTAGAGGAAAAGCAAAAGAGAAAGACCCTGAAGTTGGCATCTTACTGATAGAGAATCAAACTCCAGAAGAATTATACGATGCTGTAGAAAACATCATTGCCATAAATTCAGAACTTGGTAAAAAGCGGGAGACATTCTATAAATTTTTAAAACGGACGGATAAGGATTAATTAATATGTTCGTTATAAATTTCTGTACTTTCTAAAGTAGGAAAGATAAATGTCTACCTATTCACAGCCACTTGCACAAGCAGACCCGAAGCGCTGGAAAGGCCTTGCTTTATCGTACTTTGCGAGTTTAGTTGTTAAGATGGATTAGTGAAATAAAAATCGATTTATTCAGTGTAATACAAATAACAAACAGATACTAGATATATCTGTCTGTTTTCATCCTTAAAATGATTTTCAGAGAAGAACGATAAATAGAATCAAAGCTGTCATTGTGGCAGCTTTTCTTATTGTACTAAAGGAGCAGGTTAGCAAAAGAAGAAAATAAAAAGCAGATTCATTATAGGGTTGAATCTGCTTAACACTTTATTGTTTTAACAAGAACTAATTACCATCTTCATCTGCGTTTTACTGTATTGCACTTCACAATAAAATTTATAATGTATATACAGTCCTTATTGGTTCTATATATCATAGTACTAGCCTTTAATTATTTTTTTGTATTTTGCAAAATCATTTAATTCATAAAGTCCACCTGCACGGGCCGCAGTTACATAAGTATATTTACGTTCATTAACTTGACTGGCCGGATTAGGCTTTTCACCACCACCAGCTGAATCAACTTTGATAGGATATCCTACTCGATTTGCATATGCTTTTAATGTCGTTACAGCACGAGGTAGATGTTGAACAGTTGCTACAGCTAAAATATTTCGCAAATTATTTTGTTCAAAAATAGATACCATACCTATTGCATTTCCATAGGTATCACGTGCTTGATCATCAATAAGTATACGATTAGGATCCACACCTTGACCAACTAACCAATCACGCATGACATTAGCTTCAGCATAAGGAGTCTTAACAGCACCACCACTTAAAACAATTTTAGCATTTGGAAATTTGTCAGACATTTGTTTCGCTTTTGTTAAACGATTTAACATACCAGAAGAAGGAGTGCCATTAGAATTTGGTGATTGACCAAATACAGCAATAGCATCTGGAGCCATATTTGTCTGTGGTTCATTACCATAATCTGCATACATATTTTCTTCAACAAAATAGAATAAATTCTTCATATCTTTTGCAGCGTGTGGAGATACACGCTGCAATACTTTTAATCGTGCATTTTCATCTTCCTTGTTTCCTTCAAACCTTTGAATCATGGATGTAACAGCTAAAGCCTGAATATCATAAGGATTCCGCTGTAATATCTGGTCCAGCTGTGAAAGTGCTTCAGGAAAATTACTATTTACAAGGTAAGCGTCTGCCTGTAGGCGGTATGTATTCAAATTATCAGGATTTTCCTTCGCTTTTTGATCCAATTCTGTGTACATAGCTTTCCATCCCCAAGATCGATATTCAATCACTTGGTCATGTAAATAAGGATCATTTTCATAAGATTTAGCATATTCGGGTAGTAAATGTTCAATAGCAGTGCCTCTACCGTCAGCTTTTGGAGCTGGAGCGGGGAGAAGAGGTGAAAATTGAATAGTAAGATTACCATATCTTTTTCCGTTATTTGAATGATTTGTTTGTAAATCAGCATTAGTATTTGCTTTTGTTGCTGCATGAACATATGATTCATTAGGTATAGCACTAAATAACAACAGACCAACAGTTGCACTGGTTGTTAAAAATAGTAAAGGTTTTATTTGTTTCATGTGCAATTTTCCTTCCTTCAATATATTTAATTCAACAGTTTAAATATAAGTATTCTTTGTAAATGTTTAATAAACTCTAGGTGATTTTTTTGTTAAATTTAATGAAAATTGTGTAAATCCTTCTTTTCAAATGATGAAGTAAATTTACCAATATAGAACAACTATGTGCATATAAAGGAAATACAAAATGATAATGGACGTTGGAGATTTAATTTTTCAAATTTTAATGTTAGGTATCAGCAACAATTACTATACATAATCTGATAATTGGGTTATTTGTTTCAAATAGAAATGGAAAAAATCAATTGAAAGGAATAGAGGAAAAACTTTGAATAAAATTAAAGCATTGATCTTCAATAATCGGGTGCATTACTGGAACAACGGTAATCCATTTTTTTATTGAACTGGTAGCATTGAAGGTGTAACGGTACTGCTTTTTTCTTCTTCAAGTAACGGGGCAGGTTAGTTTAATTTAATTAGATTTTGTATCTTAATCGCAATATATAGGGGGGATTTAAATGGGATTGGTTATGGGGTTGGATAGCTCTTGGATTGGCTGCTGGAGAGTTTTATGAGTCAACTAAACTAAAAAAAGATAATAAAATGCTAATGGATAAAATCGAAAAACTGGAAAAAGTCGTATATAAATAATTCAATATTCTTGTTATAAAGGATGCGTTGATCCAGGAAGGATTAGGCACCTTCTTTGTTGAATCCCTTATTGAACAAATGAAGCAGTTTAGATAAAAAGGCTATGTTATATTGTGGATGATGGAGAAGATCTTCCTCTTATCGAAGAATGTAATGAAAGAAAAGATTCTCAATCATTAATCGCCTATTTAGAAACCTAAAAGTATAAATGGGAGCCCGGCCATCATAATCCACAGGAAATACTAAGTGAAACGGATCGCTGAGAAGTAGAAAAACACGTAAAAAGTGTGAACGAACAACTAAACGGAAGGGAATATCATCGTAGAATTGAAGAAGTTAACCAATTATTCCCAAAAATTAAAGAATTAAAAAAGCATCTATAAGGTAATTTTATTTTTTTTAGAAGATTTCCACGGGTAAAAGGATAGGTTTAATAAAATCCATTGAAAAATGGTTAAAAATACACCTATTTCATCAAATATAACGGAATAGTCTAAAATTCTAAAGAGTAACAATTGAAATGGGAATAGGCAAAAAAATAAGATTAATAGAATTCGATTGATTTTTTTCATGGAGGGCAAGGTGAATCGAAAGTTATTTCTACTGTCGCGAATAATCCAAACAATAGAAAGTATCAAAAACAACAAGTCAAAGGGGAAAATAATTTTCCCAAATGGAACATCAAATCCCAATGTATCCCCTTTGAAATGAACCGATTCCGCAGAAAAAAACCAGGAGCCTGATTCAACGGTTAAAAGTAAAAACCAAATAACTAATACAAAACGAAATGGTACCCGAATTCCTCTCCAGCCTAAAAAAACGACGGATATCATCAAGAAAACGAAAATCAATAATATCCAGTAATCACCCCCAACACCAGAACCATTCAATCCCATCCATCCTGACCACGTATAGGAAGAACCGTCAAACAATCCTCTTACCATCGGCAACCAATAGGTAAAACCGCTAAGAATCACGTAAAAAAGAAGCAGATGCAACAATTTACCTGATTTCCACTTCATAAATAATCACCTCATATTACTAATGTATGAGGTGAATATAATTAAAACACCCAGTTGGGTGTTTTGATTTGTTTAATTTAGAAAACGAAACAAATTTAATTTATCTTCATCCTTTTTTGCCACCAGCTGGTTTCTTGTGGTTCTTTGCCGAGAGGTAGCCCTTTTTCTAATTCGACTGACAGGCAGTTTAATTTAAGTGTAATTATTCACAATCTGTATTATTAAATGTCCTTTTCCTCCACACAAAAAGACTCCAACCACATAAAGAAGGAGAATGAATTCATTATGGAATCATCCCCTCAAATAGTTTGAATATGCTTATACTTATATTACTCATCAATGACTCGCTAAACGTTTTTCAAAATCCGCCTTAAACAACAGAATAGCATCAATATTTACAGCAAAATCATGGTCACTGATATTAAAATTAGTTATAAACTCGTCCGATCTCTCACGAACCATAATTGTCGGACGGATATTGTCTCCAATAGCGTCCTTAGTTACAGCACTTCCATAGAAATACCAGTTAGTTTGAGTAGGCGTATTTGCTGCATTCTTAGATAAGTCATTTTTTATTAATTCGCATAATTGATCCATAAAATCTTCATTAAGCTTAATGGTTTTTCCATGGTGACCATCAACAGATATATCAGCATATCCATACCAAATATTCCTGCTTGTAAGCTTTCCGTCTTTTGAAGTGTATGTTTCATCAAACAAAATCTTCATTTCCTACCCTCCGTTAGTATAAAATTTCTTCATACTATTATACACCAATTAGAAAATGTAAAATAGCTTGCTATTAGTCTCACTATACTTGTAAGAGTTAGGCAAGCCAACTTCATGGTAGGGTTCCTCCTAAAGTTGTGAGTTAGAGTGGTGTCTATACTCATATCTTACTGAGGGGCTTTATTTTTTTCAAACCTGATATTTAACGTTCTACAGGAATGCTATCGTATCTGACGTAATCTGTTTTAGGAGATAAGGTCATCTCACCGTCTGGTAAACGAGGGCTATGGCTCCAGAATCAAATGTCTTGTTTTCGATCAGTTTAAGATTGATCTTCTCCTTTAGACCTTGGAATAACGGCAACCCGCTGCCGATCAGGACGGGAGAAACCGTAATTTTATACTCATCTATTAAATCAAGCTGCATAAGGTAGTGTGCTAACCTAGGACTGCCGAGGATGACCATATCCTTGCCTGGCTGCTGTTTGAGGTTCTTGATTTCTTCCTCGACATCTTCTTTCACCAGTCTGGAATTGTTCCATTCGACTTTCTCCAACGTCGTGGAAAAAACGATTTTGGGTGTCTTTTCGATCCACTCGGCATGATTCCGTTCATGCTGCGAAGCTGAGGGGTTCGAAGGCACAGATGTCCAGTAACTGTGCATCATCTGATAAGTCCCACGTCCCCATATGACAGTGTCGGCAGTACTCAGAATTTCTTTCGCGTGTTTCTCCAAGTCAGCATCGTAGGAAACCCAGCCGATGTCCATTTGACCGTTCGGACCTTCTACAAAACCGTCAAGCGATGCGTGCAGAAATAGAACGAGTTTTCTCATTTTTAGTTCTCCTTTGTTCATGAGGGATATTTTTTTCATACTTCTTTACCTCCAATGTAAGTATAACCAATTTTTTATAAATTTGGGTAAAAAAGTTCTATAAGTTACACTAATTATAATAAAAAACAAGCAATGCCTGTTTTATGCTTTTATCCAATATTCCAGACTGTTCGATTTCATACTAAGGCGCTCTTCATTTCAAGGAGTGCAGCCGTATCGTCTTTTTGCCATAAAAAAAGCAATCACTCTCCTCGGGAAATTGTTTTATTATTTATGCTATTCCCAATACTTGTGTCAAGCACTTTATCAAAAATATTTAATTTATTTTTTAGACGGAAATAAAATGAGAAGAGCAAATCATATTTAAGCCAAGTTTGTGAAGGATTACACTTAAACAAACGGGGGCTCTAGTTGATGAAGGCAATTCGCGGCCATCGGATATCCAACAACCGTCATTTGTCTCGATGGATGTTCAAGGGAACCACATAAGTAACGGGTTCGGTTTTCCTGTAAAAAATCTCAATTCGTAGCCTAATTAGTATCGAAATAAGTAATTGTTTCTTCATTAAATTTACAAAATAAAAAGCAATGGAATTAGTTCTTAAGTAGTTCAGTTTTGGAGTACAAAACATAAAAAATAACACTCCAAAATGAACTACTTTTTTATATTAAATGGCATATTAAAAATCGCAAAAGTTGTTTGTGAAATTGCCGGAAAATTTGTAAATTCGTGATATTATAAAAAGTGAAATCCAGTTCAATTAGGAGTAAATAAAAAAAGCGAAGAGTATGGAGGTGGTCATTATGCAACGTAAATGGGCAATTATATTTATTACTTTATTTATTGGGATTATTGTTATAGTAAGCGTCGCAATAAAAGTTCACTCAACAAATGTAGAAGCAAAATATTCTATCCCTAACAATCCAAAAGATATACAACGAGTCTTAACATATTGGGAAAATCGAGGTAATGATAAGACACATCATATTAAATTGATTAATGTAGTTCATTTAGGAAAATCGGATACCTATATCGCATATTTCGAAGATGACTCAGACATTTTGGGAACAGCAACGTTGAAAGAAGGTCCAAATAAAAAGCTAGATATAATAAATAGTCACTCTGGAGGGGGCACAACGAGATACGGTGGAGTGAAGACCGACCAAGGGGATTATGGAATTGTGACTGGAAAGAATACTGACAAAAAAATACATTCCATACGAGTAGAATTATTAAATGACCCGTTAAAATTTACGGTACAAGTTCCTGAAAAAGATTATTTCATCATCGTGAAAAAACTACCTAAAGGGAAAAGTAGTATAAAGTTTGCCGACCTGTATCTTTTTGATAAAAATAATAAAGAACTCAAACCATAAAGAGAGCTTGGAATTACAAGCTCCTTTTCAATACATTATTTTAATATGGTAGCGGCTATCCCTTTTCTTATTGAAGTAACGGGGCAGGTTAGTTGAACGTACTCTCAGCCTTGATAAAGGTGGCATTCAATATAGGGTTGAATGAAAAGGTGAAACAAATGCTCCACCTTTTCCGTAACCCAACTTAGTTAATCGAAGGGTACATCAATAAAACATAGAGATCTCGTTCCTGTTGCAAGTAAAGCAAGTACTTCAGCTATTGGTGTTTTAACAAATACAGCATTATCCATACTATTTTCAACATCAAAAACCCGGAATGCACTGCATCCTTGAATAAATACACCTTTAAGTTCTACCTCTTCACCAGGTCCTGGTACTGGTGGTGTATCAGTACTTGTACAAAGCTCTACTCCAGCTGCTACTAGTGCGTCTTTTTGTTCAGCAGTAATACGAACAAGAAAAATCGGATCAATTTCAACACCTTCAGCAGGTACTTTTGCTTCCACTTCTACAGACAACCAAAATTGATCTTCTGTGTCGCATTCAAGTGTAAATATACAATTCGAGCCGATTGTAATTGGCATAGACCTAATTCCCATATTTCATCTTCTCCTTTTTTTAAAAAGCTTGTCCTTCAGTTTTAGTAGATGAAAATATAAAGAGAAATGGAACGGCTAATTCAAAAATATGCTAACTCCTATATTTAGATATAAGTAACAAAACCCAATAAAATTGTGAAATATTATACTTAAACTTAAGGGTGCGTTGATCCAGGAAGGATAAGGCACCTTTTTTGTTAAATTCCTTATTACACTAACGGGGCAGTATAGTTGCATAAAGGTAACTAAGCATTTCTTATTATATAAACAATGACATGGATGTAGGCTTTTTTTCATACTATATTTTTGGGAGGTGTTGAAATGGCAAGAGTAAGGGC
>NZ_BNDS01000014.1 GCF_014656545.1 Neobacillus kokaensis | reverse complement strand
ATAAGGCGTATAAGCGACCGAACCAGGGAAAAACGTTGGTCGTGGGTAGCCAATAACAAATCCAAGCAAAGATTGGAGCTATATGGTCGTTAATAAAACAAATCGGCTGCCGTACGCCCAAAATATATGGTAAGTACGGCAGCCGAATTTACAACATTTATCCACAGAGCTCTCTTTTGGTCAATAAATCAAACAAACATCATTAATCCGCCAGCTCAGCCCATTCATCCATTAATTGTTCGAGTTCGGCTTTGGCCTTTTCATTATTTTGATTTATATCCATGACTCTTTCATGATCCTGAAAAACCTCGGGATCGCATAAAAGCTGTTCGAACTCCTGAATTTGTTCTTCTAATTCCTCAATTCGTCCTTCAATCTCTTCTAACTTGCGCTTACGCTGGCGCTCAAGTTTCTTACTTTCCTTATCCTGCTGATAATTAACCTTCTCCAAACTCGCTGAACTAGCTGCCTTTTTCTCTAAAGCGGCATTCGCTAAAGCAGCAAGCTCTTCTTGCTCTAATTTTTTCTCAACATAATAATCATAATCTCCGAGGAATTCGGTACTGCCATCATTGCTAAGCTCAACAACCTTCGTGGCAATGCGATTAATAAAATATCTATCGTGAGAAACAAACAAAAGCGTTCCAGGATAATCGATTAATGCATTCTCGAGTACTTCCTTGCTGTCAAGGTCTAGATGGTTGGTCGGCTCATCCAAAATCAGCAGATTGGCTTTTTCCATCATTAGTTTAGCCAGAGCTAATCGCGCTTTCTCACCGCCGCTTAATGATGAGACGTTTTTTAACACATCGTCACCGGAAAAAAGAAAACTACCGAGTACCGTTCGAATTTCCTTTTCGGGTTTAAGCGGGTATTCATCCCATAGTTCGTTTAGTACCCTCTTATTAGAAGTTAAATTTGCCTGTTCCTGGTCGTAGTAGCCAATGGAAAGATTTGTTCCGTACAACACCTCTCCGCCAAGAGAATCTATTTTTTTTATTATCGTTTTTAAAAGTGTTGATTTGCCGATGCCGTTTGGACCGACAAGAGCAATGCTGTCACCCCGAAATACACGGAAAGAGATGTTCTCTGATACCTTTTCACCATCATAACCCACCGCAAGCGAGTTAACAGATAACACATCATTTCCGCTTTGTTTTTCAATTTCAAACGAGAAATTGGCTGACTTTTCATCGCCTAACGGACGATCGAGGATTTCCATTTTCTCGAGCCTTTTACGCCGGCTTTGTGCCCTTTTTGTGGTCGTTGCCCTGGCGATGTTCCGCTGAATAAAGTCTTGTAATGCGGCAATCTCTTGCTGTTGTTTTTCAAAAAGCTTCAAGTCTCGTTCATAATTGGCGGCCTTTTGCTCCAAATAGGCACTATAGTTTCCGGTAAACCGTCCAATTCGGTTGCGTGATAATTCGTACACTTCAGTGACCACTTTGTCTAAAAAGTAACGGTCATGGGAAACAATCAAGATTGCCCCATCATACCCCTGTAAGTACTGCTCAAGCCAAGATAATGTTTCAATATCAAGATGGTTGGTCGGCTCGTCCAAAATCAATATATCCGGCTTTGTCAAAAGTAATTTACCTAAGGCAAGCCGTGTTTTTTGTCCGCCGCTTAAGCTTGAAATCATCAGCGAATGATCGCGGAAATTTAATCCATGCAGCACGGAACGGATATCGGCTTCAAATTGGTAGCCGCCGCGCTCTTTAAATTGGACCTGAAGCTGGTCGTATTCGCGCAAAATTCGTTCGTACTTTTCGGAATCATTAAAAATGCTGGGATCTGCCATTTGTTCTTCAAGCTTGCGAAGGGACTTTTCCATCATTCGAAGCTCATTGAATACACCGAGCATTTCCTCCCAGATCGATAAATTCGATTCCAAGCCAGTGTTTTGAGCCAAATAGCCAATCGTGACATCCTTCGGTTTAATGATTTCGCCGCCATCATAAGACAGATGTCCTGCGATAATCTTTAATAATGTTGATTTACCGGCTCCGTTACGGCCGACAAGGGCTACTCGGTCTCGGGATTGTAATTCTAGCTTTATATTCGATAAAATAAGGTCAGCGCCATAATATTTTTGTAATTGATTAACTTGCAGCAGAATCATTTTCATTCACCTCTATACTAGGAATAGTGTACCGTATTCCCAGGTGCTCGGCAATAAAGTGAAACAAAAGGAAAAAGCGTAACAGTATAAATAAATATACCGATAGTTCAAAGTTTCACACACAGAGACATGAAAATATAGTATATTTGGAAGGTAGGAGGCATTTAAATGGCTGAGTTTACACATTTTAATGAAGAAGGAAGAGCAAAGATGGTGGATGTCAGTGATAAGCCGGAAACAGCACGAACGGCACTTGCACAGTCCAGCATCACAGTCAGCGAGGAAATTTATCAGAAAATAACTAACCATGAAATGAAAAAAGGCGATGTGTTAGCAGTTGCTCAGGTTGCCGCGGTTATGGCAGCCAAAAAGACATGGGACATTATTCCAATGTGCCATCCTATCCCATTAACCGGTGTGAATGTCAGTTTTTCCTGGGAGCCAATTCAAGAGAATCAGTATCGCCTTCATATTGCGGCATCGGTCAAAACAAAGGGGAGCACAGGTGTTGAGATGGAAGCGTTAACAGCTGCTTCTGTGTGTGCTCTAACTGTCTATGATATGTGTAAAGCAGTGGATAAAGGCATGATTATTGGACCAACTTATTTAGTAGAGAAAACCGGCGGTAAAAACGGTGATTTTAAACGAGACGAAAAGATTTAAACGAAGTGATAGCACCTGTCACATGACGAACAGTCGTCAATGGTGGCGGGCAGGAAAATTTTAAAAGCGGGGTGTAGGAGAGATGACGAATGAAACGACCAAAATCCCACAGGCAACAGCCAAGCGGCTGCCCTTATATTATCGGTTTTTAAAAAATCTGCATTCATCCGGTAAACAACGGGTCTCATCTGCAGAATTAAGTGAAGCGGTGAAGGTAGACTCCGCAACCATCCGCAGGGATTTTTCGTATTTCGGAGCCCTAGGGAAAAAAGGATATGGCTATAATGTCAATTATTTATTAACCTTTTTCCGTAAAACATTAGATCAGGATGAATTAACAAAAGTAGCATTGGTCGGCGTCGGGAATCTTGGAACGGCGTTTTTAAACTATAACTTTTTGAAAAATAATAATACAAAAATCACCTGTGCCTTTGATGTAGATTCCAATAAAGTCGGGACGTCAATCGGTGAAGTGCCGGTTTTGGCGATGGATGATTTAGAGAAATATTTAATTGAGGAACAGATTACGGTCATCATCTTAACGGTACCAGCTCCGGCTGCCCAGGTGATCACCGACCGAGTGGCCAAGACGAATGTAAAAGGAATCCTGAACTTCACACCAGCAAGACTAAGTATCCCTTCCTCCATTCGCGTACATCATATTGACTTAGCAGTCGAGCTTCAATCACTAATCTACTTCTTAAAGCACTATCCAAATGCGGAAGAGCCAGAGGAAGCAGCAGTAGATGGAATAGTTGAAACAGTAGAAGAATAAAAAAACAACGGGTGTCAGGCACCATGTGATTTTTTCACATGGCGCCTGACACCCGCTTTTATTTTTTCAGTTGATCCTTGTATTTAAAATGGAAAAGAATCATTTTGATGCCGGAACCGAAGTCGAAGGTGGCCAGTATGATGAGCAGGTAGCTGAAGAAGCCCCAGCCGTTTTTTTGGACATCATCTATGGCAAAGTAGGTGAATAGTGCACCTAATAGAAAATATATAAAAGCAGAAATCAAGGGTGAACGTCTCATAAAAATCCTCCGATAAAGTTTTGAATGGCTTCAAGGTCTCGCTGCAGTTTTTCAATATCCTCCCGATAAACAGATTGAACCAAGACGACCATGGTATTCATCGTCACATGGGCAAATATAGGAACGATGATCCGATTCGTTTTTACATAGAGAAAAGCAAATGTCAGCCCCATAGCTGTATAAATGATGATATGCTGAAAATCCATATGGGCAGCAGCAAAAACAAGCGAGCTGATAAGCGCTGAAATAAAGAAGTTAAAGCGGCGATATAGACTGCCGAAAATAATTTTTCGAAACACGATTTCCTCTAATATAGGGCCGATGATACTTGTCACAATCATCGCCATAGGGAAAAGTTCAATGATTTTTAAAATTTGCTGTGTGTTCTCGGAGCCTGGTGTAATCCCTAAAAGGTACTCAATCATCGCTGCAACGTACTGGGAAAACAGCGCTAAAAAGAAACCTATAAACGCCCACATGACGGAGTGGCCAGCTGAACTTTTTTTATTTCCCCTTAACCCCGGTGCATGTCGCTCCTTTCTTAAAATCAAGAGAATAATGATCAGTGCAATGGTAAAGCTGATGATTAACCAAGCTGGAATGGCTAAATTTCTGTTAATCCCCCAATATTTAAACCCCCATGCCAGTGCTGGCATTCCAATGAAGGTGGAAAGCTGCATCGCAATGTAAACAATTAAGATAATCCAATATTCTTTTTTCAAATATGTAGTCTCCTTTGTTTATACTCCATAGGTACTATTTTACCTTTAATACAGACCCCATTCAATTTTGAAAACTTTTGTATTTATAGTATGTATAGAATGTAATGAACATCCTATACTTGATAAGGTGGAAAAAAAGAGTAATTTTTAAAAATATTTTATGCATCTGACTTGCAAAAGATTTTAAGATTCATTATTATAATAATTGTGTTAGCACTCATCGTTAACGAGTGCTAATAATGATCGAATACACATATTTGAGGAGGTTGTTTTAAGTGTTAAGACCATTAGGTGATCGCATTATCATCGAACTAGTAGAAACTGAAGAAAAAACTGCCAGCGGTATCGTATTACCGGATTCTGCAAAGGAAAAGCCGCAGGAAGGAAAAGTGGTAGCTGCAGGTACTGGCCGCGTACTTGATAACGGAGAACGTGTTGCACTAGAAGTTTCTGTCGGTGATCGAATTATCTTCTCAAAATACTCTGGTACAGAAGTAAAATATCAGGGTAATGAATACTTAATTTTACGCGAAAGCGATATCCTTGCTGTAGTTGGCGAATAGAAAAGTGGAAGCACCCGTTTAGCGGCGTATGGCCTGGAGGGCTTCGACTGGGATAAAGGAAACACGATGAGCTAAGCGAATCGATGTTGACTTATCGTAGGGAGAAGAGCGAAGGACACTAGACGCTGGGTGCTGGAGCTAGACAGTATACAGGTTTTAACAAATCAAAATAGAAATTTTTTAAACATAATGAGGAGGTTTTTGAACAATGGCTAAAGAGATTAAATTTAGTGAAGACGCTCGCCGCGCGATGCTTCGCGGTGTTGATACACTTGCAGATGCAGTAAAAGTAACTCTTGGACCTAAAGGACGCAACGTGGTTCTTGAGAAAAAATTTGGTTCACCGCTTATCACTAACGACGGTGTAACAATCGCAAAAGAAATCGAATTAGAAGATGCATTCGAAAATATGGGTGCAAAGCTTGTTGCTGAAGTTGCAAGCAAAACGAACGATGTTGCTGGTGACGGTACAACAACTGCAACGGTTCTTGCTCAAGCAATGATCCGCGAAGGCTTAAAGAACGTTACAGCTGGTGCGAACCCAATGGGCATCCGCAAAGGCATTGAGAAAGCAGTTGCTGCTGCTGTAACAGAATTAAAAGCTATTTCTAAACCTATCGAAGGTAAAGAATCGATCGCACAAGTTGCTGCGATTTCTTCTGACGACAAAGAAGTTGGTGCGTTAATCGCTGAAGCAATGGAGCGCGTTGGTAACGACGGTGTTATCACAATCGAAGAATCTAAGGGCTTCACAACTGAGTTAGACGTAGTAGAAGGTATGCAGTTTGACCGCGGCTACGCTTCTCCATATATGGTAACCAATACAGATAAAATGGAAGCTATTCTAGAAAATCCATATATCTTAATCACTGACAAAAAGATTTCCAGCATTCAAGAAATCCTGCCTGTACTTGAGCAAGTTGTACAACAAGGCAAGCCATTATTGTTGATTGCTGAAGATGTTGAAGGTGAAGCACTTGCTACATTAGTAGTGAACAAACTTCGCGGAACATTCAACGCTGTGGCTGTAAAGGCTCCTGGCTTTGGTGATCGTCGTAAAGCAATGCTTGAAGACATCGCTGCATTAACTGGCGGTGAAGTAATCACTGAAGAACTAGGCCGTGACCTTAAATCAACTACCATCACTTCTTTAGGCCGCGCTGCGAAAGTTGTTGTTACAAAAGAAAATACAACAATCGTTGAAGGTGCTGGAGCTACAGAAGATATCCAAGCTCGCGTAAACCAAATCCGCGTTCAATTGGAAGAAACTACTTCTGAATTTGACAAGGAAAAATTACAAGAGCGCCTAGCTAAATTAGCTGGCGGTGTAGCAGTAATCAAAGTTGGTGCTGCAACTGAAACTGAATTAAAAGAGCGCAAGCTTCGTATCGAAGACGCATTAAACGCTACTCGCGCTGCAGTTGAAGAAGGTATCGTATCCGGTGGTGGTGTTGCCCTTCTTAACGTATACAGCAAAGTGGCCGAGCTTCAAGAAGAAGGCGACGAAGCTACAGGTATCAAAATCGTTCTTCGTGCAATGGAAGAGCCAGTTCGCACAATCGCTCAAAACGCTGGCCTTGAAGGATCTGTTATCGTTGAGCGCTTAAAGCATGAAGAAGTCGGCACAGGCTTCAACGCTGCTAGCGGCCAATGGGTAAACATGATCGACGCTGGTATCGTTGACCCAACTAAAGTAACTCGTTCTGCACTTCAAAACGCAGCATCTGTAGCAGCTATGTTCTTAACAACTGAAGCAGTTGTTGCTGACAAGCCAGAACCAGCTGCTCCTGCAATGCCTGACATGGGCGGCATGGGTGGAATGGGCGGCATGATGTAATAAGTGCCTCCAACCCTTGATATGAATGGGTTTGTGAGTAAGATGAGAGTGAAATGCTAACATTTTGCTAACATTGAAGATATTAATCGAGGCTTCTCATAAGTTCACTGAACTTTTGGGAGGCTTCTTTTTTCATTTCTTGGGTTACATGGAGATAGACATTTTTCGTGATTTGGTCATCACTATGACCAAGACGATCCATGATTTGTTCGAGTGATACACGTGCTTCGGCAAGCAGTGATGTATGGGTGTGCCTTAAACTATGAGGTGTTAATTCCTCATTTAATCCTGAGATCCTAAGAAGTCTTTTCATTCGGTCTCGAACGTTTTTAATCACGATGGGATAACCATAGTGTCGTTGTGTTTTAGCGAAAATAAAATCATGGTTATAGTAAGTATCTCCTAACTGCTCGATTACTTCGTCTTGAACTTTTTTATGCGCCTTCAGTGCCTCTATGACATCCTCATCCACAATGATTTTCCTCCTTGATTTTCTTGTCTTTGGCGTGACTAGTTGATAGTTAAGCGCATTGTAGCTTGGATTGTAATACGTTTTCGTAATGCTAATTGTGTGGTTCACAAAATCAATATCCTTCCACTTGAGTGCCACTAATTCACCCACTCGAATACCTGTGTACGAAAGGATGAGAAACACCAAGTAATCATGTTCCAATCCAGATTCCTTGGCCGTTTTCAAAAACAGGGAAAGTTCTTCTTTCTCCAGATATTTTGGGAGTTCTTCTTCCTCAAACTGTTCAATGGTTTTCTTATCCTTTTTAAGATAAGCAAATTCCGTTGGATCTTTTTTGATGAGTTCAAACTCTAACGCTTTTCGGAAAATCATCCTGCCAGTCCGATGAATCCCTTCCCTTGTACTGTCTGAATACCCTCGCTCCTTTAAATCGTTTAAGCATTCTTGATATCTCTTTGGGGTAATATCCTTCAACTTTAACTGACCAAAGTAAGGCAGCAATTTCCCGATTTCGTGAAGACGTACTCGAATGGTGCCGGGTTTTACATCTTTTGCATCACTGTAGATAGGTAACCATTCTTTCGTAAAATCACTAAAGGTTTGCAGGAATCCTCGATGTAAATCCCTTGTTCTAGTTCATGAATCAAAGCGGCAGCGGCTACTTCTGCATCCTTCTTGGTTGCGAAACCACTTTTGGTCTTTTGTTTTCGCTTGCCGGTTTCTGGATCAATCCCGATATCTATTACAAAAGCCCACTTGGAGCCACACGAGCAATTTTTTTTCTTGCACGTACAGCCTCGTTTGTAAAAATGTCCCTTCATTTCATTGAATGACCTCACTTTCTTAAAAAATTTATTACAAATATACATTATGTCCGGTAAGAAAGTGATTAATTCGTATAGTGTTAAAAAGAAAGAATTCACATCCTTTTGATTAATAGGAGGACATTCAATCTTTCGAAATGAAGTTGTATGCTTGTGGAAATTATTACTATATAATAGTAAAAGAGTTTGCGTTATATAGATTAAGAAAATATCTAAGAATTGAGGTTAATATATGGCAAGAAGTAATTTATTAAAAGATACGGTCAGTGGTCAAGTTGATTTAGAAAATATATTATTACGCTTGAAAGTCATATTAAGTGATCTTGAGGATAAAGATATTTTAGGATGGATTGAAGGAGAACTAAGAGGTTATAGTGAGGAAGACATAGTTCCTGATTATAGAATAATTACGGGTCGAGCTATGGGAACCTATATCGTTAATGGGGCAGCTAAATATTCAAATGCCTTAGTGCCATTACATTTTACAGCAATGGATAAAGATATGATTGATAAAATGCATATAATAAATGTTAGAGATGGAATATCAACTATTGAAAAGAATCTTAAATCAAAAAACAGGGATAGATTAGGTAGACCTGTTCCTACTGAACTATGTCATGCAATTTCTAGTTACGAACTTCAGATTGTAGGAATGGATATCATGTTTGCTGCAAATGACTTTGAAGCCATTTTATCCAATGTTAAAGATAAAATAGTAGATATTGTTATGATGTTAGAAAAGAACTTTGGTACCAATGCTATCGATGAAATGGACATTTCTGAACAAGTGGTAGATGAACCAGAAAAAAGAAACAAGGCAATTACGTACATACATCAAGTGGTATATAATGACACTTCTACATCTATAGAAATAGGTGATAGGAATAAATTTAGGGAAACTAAAGTCGGAAGATTTTGGAGCAAAAATAAATGAAAATAAAAATTGGAAATAACAATAAAATTAAAAATTCTGTTATAGGAAGTCAAACTTCACATCAAGAGTCTAATAAAAAATCTTTTGGAGAAAGACACCCTATATTAATTTCAGTGATTATTACATTTCTTTTTGGCTTCTTATTTTTGTTTTCATTCTGGGATTCTATCGTTAAATATATAGAAAACATTTTTAAGTGAA
Source organism: Neobacillus kokaensis (assembly GCF_014656545.1). Taxonomy (GTDB): domain Bacteria; phylum Bacillota; class Bacilli; order Bacillales; family Cytobacillaceae; genus Neobacillus; species Neobacillus kokaensis. The sequence continues at coordinate 124,170 of NZ_BNDS01000014.1, read as the reverse complement.
ACGTTCTCCCTTAAAAGGAGTCATAAGAGGTTAATAATTAGTGGGCTATGTACCTTGAAAGCAACCATTGCTTTCAAGTTTTTTTATTTTCTATGACTACGAATTAAATCGCTAAATTTGTTAGAGGCATTTCTTCTTCTATGCTTTGTTACATGAAGATAAATCCTTCTAGTTGTCGAATCGTCTTGATGTCCTAACCGGTCCATTATCTCATCAATCTCCACTTCAGCCTGTGCAAGAAGAGAAGTGTGTGTATGGCGTAAGGAGTGTGGAGTAAGTTTGAGATTTAACACACTATGTTTCAACAATCTTGCCATTCTACTCTGCACAAATTTTATCAAAACAGGATAACCGGGATGACGATTGAAATTTGAGAAAATGAATCCCTTATTGTAATAACTGTCTCCTAGATGTAAAATCATCTCTTCCTGTTCCTTTTTATGTTTCTCAAGCAATTCAATAAGTTCAGGATCGACTGTAATGACTCGCTTTGATTTTTTTGTTTTTGGTCGAACTAAGGTGTAATTTACTGTACTGCTTTTCGGATTGTAATACGTTAATGCTTATGTTATGCTTTTCAAAATCATTATCACTCCATTTGAGCGCAACCAATTCTCCAACACGAATACCTGTATAAGCTAATACATTGAAGATTACTTCATCCATAAATAGCCCTTTTTCTTCTGCAATATCTAGGAAGTGTAGAATTTCGTTCACTTCAAAAAACTTTGGAAGATCTTGTGGGTCTTCTTCGTCTTCATTAATGATGTTGTCATCCTCCCGTTGTATGTAAGCATTTATCGTCGGATTATCATTTAGCAACTTCTTATCAACGGCTTTCCCGAAAAGGAGTCTCCCAGTCGTATGAATACTTTCGATGGTACTTCTTGCAAAACCTTGCTCTTGTAAATCATCCAATACAGCCTGATACATTTCTTCTGTAATTTTTTTTAGTTTGATCTCTTTAAAGAATGATAGGAATTTATCAATGCCGTATTTTCTAATTCGGATAGTACCGGGTTTTGGAGTGGTAACTTTAATGTATTCCGCAAGCCATACATCAGCATATTCCTTGAAATGCATATCGGTTTCGATATGGAATTTACCCTGTTTAATTTTCTCGATTTAAACTGCTGCTGCAGCTTCTGCGTCCTCTCTGGTTTCAAAGTTATCTCTCCAGAGTTGCTTCCTTTTTCCAAGGTTAAAATATTTTCCTACATCAATAACAAAGCTCCACTTTTTATCACAAGTACAAACCTCTCCATAAGTGCAGCCTCGTTTAAAATAACTACCTTTCATAATGATTTATTGCAACCTCTCTTTCAAATAGTTTTTAGATGATTTCTACTGCTCTAAGCATGTAACTGTTCTTCTTTTTTCAATGCGATCCAATGCTTAAAATCTGCTTTATCAACTCTTTTTGTGGCACCGATTTTAAAGTTAGGGATACCACCGTCTTTTACGTTAAGTTGGAACAACTCGTACACTCGTCTTCTCGAAATACCAAGAAACTCGGAAATATGCTGTGCGGTAAGAGTGTCTGGCAAGGACTCCCAAGTGGTATATTTTTTTGTGTTTGGCATTTAATAAACCTCCATATTCTAAATTTTAGATTCAAAGAAAAAACCGCAGAATTACATAGCCTATTCTTGTAAAGTGGCTATGTAACCTCTGCGGTTTTCGCTTGTTGTGGGTTACACTATTTGATTAGGTCTTACAAAATATATTGTATCTTCGTATTTTCATATTCGAAGACTTTTTCATAAAAAATTATGATTTTCTTGCCGTTTAAAAATTCGTTTTTTTGACCATAAAGTAAATATACGGTTCGGTTTTTTACCCATCGAAGAATTCTTCGATGGTCAGTTAACCGAAAGGCTACTCCCAAAAAGCGTTGATATCAAGGGTTTTTGAGAGTAGGGAACTTTAAAGAATGACACTTAAATTTTTTGGTGAGAAGAAATTCGGTTTCTTACCCAGTCAAATTCTCTCTTTTGCCAATTTTTTCGGTTAGCTGACCAGTGGTCGCTTCTATTGAAGCAAAAGGAGAGAGACGGTAACTGATCTGGATATCGTTATTTTTTTCAAAATCAATGATGACTTCATCAAAGTACATAAGGAAGAATACACGCAATTCTGTATCTGCAAAGTCATAAAAGCTTTTTTGAATCATTTCTTTCATGAATACAGCAAGAAACTCATCATCCAGTAACCGATTGATTTCTTCTCGTGTTGCATTGATATAAGCGATTTCGTCTTGTAAGTGTTTTTGTGAAACAGTAAAAGCTTCCGCCAACAGATTATTGGTGGCAATATCATGAGCAAGCATTTTCTGATTATAGAGCGATTTATCCAGAAGTTTTTTTAATTTGTCTTTTGCCTTGTTAAGTTTGGTTGACCAGTTTTTAAGTTGTTCTTTAGCACTTGTTGCAAAGATTGTAAGTTGAGCTATCCACTTCCGTTGTAAATCGTTTAAGACTACTTCGTGAACAGAAATAATGGATACAGACTTTTTGCACTCTGTACAACGATAAATCATATATTGGCCCTTTTTTCCTTTTGGGGAATTGTCTTTTGCTTGAAGTAGCGAATGGCATTTCTTGCATTTAATGATTCCACGAAGGTAATAAGGCGTACTCATAGTACCGTATTGTGCTTTCAATTCGCTGATTTGATTAACCAAATGAACAAGAGTTGGACTGACAATAGAGTCATAAGGCTGCTTGAGAATTTCAATTTCCGTGTCTGGCTTTGGTTTGCAGTTTTCATAGCTTGTTCTCACATTCCAAGCCATTCTACCCGCGTAGACACGGTTTGATAATACATAACCAATCGTGCTGCTATTCCAAGACTTAATGTTTTTAGTTGTTATTTTGCAGTTTTTTAGGTACTCAGCTATGACATCTTGTGAGTGTCCTAGACTTGCAAGATAAAAAATGAGTTCCACAGTGGGCGCATCCTCATTTGGATATAAAATACCGTCAATCATGTCGTAACCAACAGGTTCACGAGAGCCGGGTCGCTTATTTTTACCTACCAAATTAGCTTGAGCGTCCTTCGCTCGAATGGATTTAATTTCCGATTCCTCCGCAGCAAAAACGAGCTTAGCTTGAACAATAGGATCGTTTGGATTCCACTCACCGTCATATTGAGTGCTGAAGAACTTCACATAAGGATACTGTTCCTTCACAGGAATATAGACATCATTATAGAAGTCAGTGATACTTCGGGTAATTCTGGATTCTTCATAGAAACAGACCGCTTCTGCGCCATTTTCTTCAATATCTTCAAGAATTAATTGAATTCCTTCACGTTTGCTTACATTATTGTGAAAGGCACTTGTGGCTTTGTCTGTGGGCCATGATATAATCTCTAGATTTTCTCTTTCAGCCAAGAGTAGTATTTGGCTTTTCTGAATTTCCAAGGAGTGATTGCCATCTTGTTTTTTGTCAGAATAACGTCTATAGCTGGTTGATTTTGTTTTACTCATCAGGCATTCAATTCCTTTGCAAATGTTGATAGAAATAAATCAATACCAATATAGGTTTCGTGAACAATGACCTCGTGAACAAGCAATTCTATTAACCGTTGCATGTCTTGTTTAGTCAGGCTCAGTTCTTTCTGTGACAAAATGGTATTCAGACTTTTAATCTCGTTACTTAGTAATTGCAGAGCAGTCAAATCTTGCCCTAGCTTTTTGGACTTGTCCTTTAATACTTGAATCCGGTCCAAGTGTTTTGGAATGGTTGATTTGCCATCTTTGCCAAGTGTACATAGCGCAAGTGAAGTATCCAAATAGTCAGATGTGGTGATATCCTTTTCATGTTCCAAGCGTTTCTTTGTCGAAGCAATGTGTTTGGAAATAATTTTATGGGCTAGCTGTGTTGAAATAGACTGTAAATGTTCGAGAACCGCTTGTTTAACGGATGTGTTCAATTCCTCAACCGTAATCATCTGTCTTTTGTGGTTAGCACTGCATACGAAGTAACCTTCATCAAGGGCATTTTGCTGACGATGCTTCATTTCTTTTCCGCATTTCCCGCATAGTGGTGTTGTTAAGAAAAGGTTGTTAACCTCATTCAGCTTTTCTTTATAGATAGCTAGAAAGGCATCAATCTGTGCCTTGGCTTCTAAATAAAGATCTATACTGATGATCGGTTCTACATGGGTCAGCGGTTGCAGACCATTCTTCGATTCGTAATGAGCAGCGTAAAATGCATTGGTTAAAATGCGTAGTAGTTTGTCTGGTTGGTTTAACCCTTTGCGACGCTTCATTAGAAAATGAAAGAATTCCTCTTCGTCTTTTACCTTACTAAAATCTGTAAATAGCGAAACAATGGAATCACGCTTTTCTTCATTTACGAAATATAACACCTGATTGTCTTCTTTTATACGCTTATACCCATAGATGCTGGAAGGATATTGCTTGCGAGCGTCACTAGTACGTGTACGAATATTCTCGCCTTCCATCTGACCAAACATTCCATAGAACGCCTCTAGTGCTAACTTGTTACGAAAAGGTGGTTCATTGCTCGCTGTATAAATCACATCTACGTTATATTTAATAAAAATTCGTGTGATATCCACAAATTCATAAAAGTTCCGCGCCAAGCGATCTCGTTTATAGGCAATGAGCTTTTTTACTTTTCCTTCTTGAATTAAGCGGAGTAATTCCATTAATTTTGGTCGATCCTTCATTTTCAGCTTTGTTGCTGAAACGTCATGATCACATAGCTTAATCACATTGACCTCATTTCCAGTTAGACCTTGTGATTCGAAGTATCGTTTTGCTGCAGAACGCTGTAACTCAAGACTTTGTGCAGCAGAGCTAACACGATTATATTCTGCAGTTAAATTGGTTTCTTGCATGTTTATTTTTCCTTTCTACATTTATTATTTTCTGCTAATTAGTAAAGCTCGAAGTTTATAATCATCCTTCGTAATATGGTCCAACAGCACCTTCTCAATAAAGCGTTTGAACCATAGCTCTGAGTCTGACGATAATTCCTCGGAGTAACTGACTTTAACGACACGAAACTTATCAGTCACTAGTTCCCCTCCCATCAAGTATTTGCTTATCATCATTGACGCGAGGGGAATGATTTATACCTTACTTCTCAGTAACTTGCTTACTTGATTCAACCTCTATATCGAGTGATAATTGAATACCAGTAAAAACTTTTTCAGCTATTACCGATTTGTTTTTCCGAGGCACAATAATCAATTTTGTTTCATATCCGGGAATTTGTAGCTTCTTTATAATTTCGTTCATACTTTTGTTCCTGCATGTGGATGAACAAATTTATAATAGTTTTTGAGATTCCAAGATCCTCACAATGCTCAATACATGGTTTTACCAAGTTCCTAATTGATTCGATCTTCTTGTCCTCCACGATGGGGGGCCTCCTTTCTGTTTTTTTCAAATATAAATGGCCATTTACGAAATACATCTTAGCTTCGGTTTTGAACCATTTTAAGTCCTTTTGCATAAATTTTTTTAGATATTAAGATTTAATGTATTAATCGGGGAATTACCAAAAAGCTTTTTCGTATTAAGAACGGAAAAATAGTATAATGGATATGGAAATTATCATGGAAATAAACATAATTAATGGCGGGATATAGTTATGTGCTACTTCCTGTTTAGTAAAAAAGTAGCAGATAATGTTGATTACTGATGCTAAGTTAAATACGTAGAATTTTATTAAAAAGCAGCGAGGTATAACTAATAAAGGACAAGGTAATTGGAAAGTTGGAAAGTGGGTACTATCATACCTCTATATAAAAGGAGCTATTATGAGCATTCAATTTCTTGAACAGATTAACAACGCTATCTCAGATGTCTCCAACCGATATTACAAACAAATTTTTGTGTACGATTATAGTGACGGTAAATCTGTTAAAAAATTTGCCGAAACTCACTCGTTACCATATATAAATGTTAACATTGAAATATCTAAACTACTCCAGGATATTCCAGTGAATCGCAGGTCTTTTCAAATTACTGAGGTATTCCAGCAATTGATTGATAAGTATCATGATGATGTAATTTGTTTAGATTATTACGAATTACTTTTCGACAATTCGTTGGAGATTGACCCTATGATACTAATAAAAAATAATAGCCGATATAAAACGCTTACTATATCTTGGCGAGGAAAAATTATCGGGGATACACTCATCCATGCTGAACCGGGTCATCCTGAGTATAAAAAATTCATTGTGCAAGATGCCATCATTATAAAGTAAAGGGGAAAAGTTTATGTTATATCAAGATTTGCTACAATTTGAGCCAATTGAATCCATTATTAAATTAACGGAAGCTAATGTAGAAGAATATGCAAATAATCTATTAAAGACTTATGTAATTTCTGATCGCATGGCAGAGCAATTGAATGATTTAATTTTTGAACAGTTACAGTTTAGCCATCCTATAGAGAATAAAGGGTTATTTATTGTAGGTAACTATGGAACAGGTAAATCTCATTTAATGAGTGTAATTTCAACAATTGCTGAGCGTGAAAATGTGAGTGGATTTATTACTAATTCTTCTGTCGCCGAAAAGGCAAAGGAGATAGAAGGTAAATTTAAGGTCATCCGAATTGAATTTGGTGCTGTTAAAACACCATTGAGAGATATTTTAGTACATGCTTTAGAAGATAATTTGGCCAAATGGGGTGTTGATTTCAGTTTCCCTCCAGTGGATCAAATCACAAATAACAAAGAAGCACTTGAAGAAATGATGGGGCTTTTCAATGAAAAGTATTCCGACCAAGGGTTACTTCTAGTTATTGATGAGTTACTAGACTATTTACGTGGCCGCCGTGAGCAGGAGTTAGCTTTAGATTTAGGATTCTTACGTGAAGTAGGAGAAATTTGCGGGAAAACTCGTTTTCGCTTTATTGCAGGGATTCAAGAAATGCTTTTCGGTAACGCGCGTTTTAATTATGTTTCAGATTCTCTAAAACGTATTAGTGAGCGGTTTGTTCAAGTAAGCATTGTTCGCGATGATATTGCGTATGTAGTTTCGCAACGACTATTGAAAAAGACGGATGAACAAAAATCTTTAATTCGTGAGCATTTAAAAGGGTTTACTAGACTATATACACGTTTAAACGAAGATTTAGAAACCTATATCAATCTATTCCCTATCCACCCAGCATATTTGACTGCATTTGAAAGAGTGAATATAGCTGAAAAACGTGTAGCACTTCAAACTATAAGCAGCGAAATTAAAAAAATCATTCAGTCGCCATTACCAGAGGGTTCACCCGGTTTAATTTCTTACGACAGCTATTGGACGTACATCCAAGAAAACGCGACGAACCGATCAGATGCAAATATCCGGGCAGTAATTGATAAACATAAAATATTAAAAGATCGTATCGAGAATGCATTTCCGGCTAAAAAGAAATTATACCAACCAATGGCGTTACGAATGATTAATGCATTAGCTGTGTATCGCCTTTCAACAGAAGATATTCATGACAAGGTGGGTTTAACAACAATAGAATTACGTGATGACTTATTTTTGCATCCGACTACAAGTATAGATTTTTTACTAGAAGAAGATGATCCGTCAGATTTCTTAAAAGGAAATATTGAAGCAGCAATGAAAACCATCCAAGAAACTGTAAGTTACCAATATATTTCTACAAACGAATCGAATGGTCAATACTATTTGGATTTAAAGAAAGATATAGATGTTGATAGTTTAATTCAAGCACAGGCTGAAACGATTGAAGACGATAAACTGGATCATTACTACTTCAGCTTATTACAAAAGGCAATGGAACTAGACGATAATACCCATGTATCTTATGTTAAAGTCTGGAGATATGATCTAGCTTGGGAAGCACATCACGTTATGCGTCCGGGTTATTTATTCTTTGGCGCACCAAATGAACGTGGAACTGCGCAGCCTGAACGTGATTTCTATATTTATATGTTACGACCTTATGATAAAGTAACATTTAAAAATGAGCATAAACCTGATGAAATATTCTTTGAATATAATCGTAGCAATGAAGATTTTGATAAGTATCTAAAACTTTATGCAGCGGCTCAAGACTTAGCAACTGATGCTTCTCCAGCAACGAAGAAACTTTACACAGCGAAGGTAGAAGAATATCAGAAGAAATTATTTAAATGGTTAATCGATAACTTTGATAGTACATTTGAAATCACCTACAAAGGAAAGAAATCTACTGTTGCTGATTTGCGCATGTATATTTTAAATAATCCTACGGTAAAGCAAATTGTTGATACAGCTGCTGAATTTTATTTAACGGATTGGTTCGAGCTAAAATATGAGGATTATCCTTCTTTTGGAAAAATTCAAGGGATCCTAACAAAAGATAATATGGAAACCTATGTCCAAAAAGCACTCCAATATATCAACGGTGCGGAATCAAAAATGGGTGCAGACATTTTAGACGGTTTCGTATTGTTAGATAAATCAAATAGATTGACTATAAATAATTCAGGTTATGCAAAATGGATTATCCATTTATTAGAAGCAAAGGGTCATGGACAAGTAATAAATCATAGCGATTTAATTGAAACAAAACGTATTAAAGGTATACCAGATTTACAATTTACGAAGCAATTTTCTTTAGAGCCGGAGTTATTCGTTGTATTATTGGGTGCTATGATAAGTGCTGGGGCAATAGAAGTGACTATCGGAGGTAAAACTTATAATGCATTAAATTTACACGAATACGTTCAACGACCAATAAAGGAATTAACTCAATTTAGTCATATTAAGAAGCCGACTGGTTTACCAATAACGGAAATTAATGCGCTGGCAGATTTATTTGATGTGGTAATTCCAAATTATGAAGAAGATATGTTAAGTCGCGCCATTGGCAGTATTACAGAAAAAGCAAACAAAAAAATAGCAGAGACATTATCACTTGTACAACTTGTCAAAAAAGGAATTCCTACATGGGATGGTCAATTATTAAATAAAGCAGAAATACAAGAGCAAACAGGATTGCTTGAGGATTTCAAAGAGTTTTGTGAAGGATTAAAACGATATAATACACCTGCTAAAATGCGTAATTTAAAATATAACCTAGCAACCATTGAAGTACAACGAGAAGCGCTTAAAACAATAGAAAATTTGCTCAAACTAGATAATCAACTGAAAAATATTTCTCAACTTGTAAACTACTTGCGTGTCGCGCAACCTAATATGGGGACTCATTCAGATTGGTCTAGAAATGTAGAAGATACACTCGATGAAATCCAATATGGTTTAAAGGAACAAGAGGATATTTCAAAAGAACTTGTAAAATTAAACAACTTAAAACAAGAGTATATCCAACTTTATATAGAGGCACACGATCAATCACGTTTGAATGCAAAAGAAAACCTACGAAAAACGGCACTCCTAAATGATGATCGCTTAAAAGCATTAAAAGAACTAGCGAGCCGTATTTCCATTTTACCGAAAGAGCAAATTGTTAAATGGGAAAAGACATTGACTGAACTAAAGACATGCTATCATGTTTCTGAAGACAAATTACAACACACACAAATTTGTGGTGAGTGTAAATTCAGACCGACAGATATTACCGCAAATGAAAAAGTTGTTTTACAGAAACTTGAAGAAGAACTACCAGTTATTTATGAAAATTGGACGGAAACATTAATGATTAACTTAAATGATGCTTCTGTAAAAGAAAACATTTCATTGTTAAGTACAGAACAACAACGATTGATTCAAGAATTTATCGATAATCAAGAATTTAATTTGCCAATTGATGTTCGTTTAATTCAAGCAATCAACGATTTATTAAAAGGTATCGATAAAGTGGAGTTAAATTTATCAGATATAGAACAAATGATGGCCAATGGACATCCATTAACGGTAGAAGAATTACGAAAACGTTTTGAGGACATGCTGGCTAGAGCGGTTGGTACGGCACCATCAAATCGTGTAAGAGTAATGTTGAAAAAATAACAAGGAGAGATTGACATGACAAATAACGAACAGCTCTCTTTTGAGGTAACTAAGGCAGACAACACACCCGTTGTCTGCCTTGGTATGACATTTGAAAGTGAAGAAGCACGTAGAGAATATTTTCGTAAAGAGCTACGAAAAAAACTACCTGAACTAAAACAAATTGAAGGTTTCCCTATTGGTGAGGACGAGGATATTATTGCTTTATCAGATCCACCGTATTATACAGCCTGTCCGAACCCGTGGATTAATGAATTAATCAATAAGCATAATTTTACAAAGAAGGTTGGACCCTATGCCAGTGATGTAAGTATTGGAAAAAGTGGAGCTATATACAATGCCCATAGTTATCACACAAAAGTACCTCATAAAGCAATAATGAAGTATATACTTCACTATACTAATCCGGGTGACACTATTTTAGATGTATTTTCAGGTACAGGTATGACAGGTGTTGCTGGGATCATGTGTGGTAACAAAAAGGAAATAGAATCGCTGGGTTTCAAGGTAAATGAAGATAATATTGTTACATCGGAAGAAGGTATATATAAACTAGGAGAGCGGAAAGTTATCCTAAATGACTTATCACCAACAGCAGCGCTTATATCCTCTAATTATAACAATTCTATTAATTTGAAAAAATTCGAAGATGAAGCTAGAAAAATCTTAAAAGAAATTTCAGATAACCTTGATAAATTTTTTATAACAAAAGCCCTCCATAATGGCAAGGAAATTGAAGGTGAAATTAATTATGCTGTATGGAGTGACGATTTTGAATGCTCGGAATGTGGTATAGATTTTAACTTCTTTGATATAGCTGTTGATAAAGAGTTGAAAAAAGTAAAAGATGAATTCAATTGTCCATCTTGTAATGCTACATTAACTAAAAGAAGAATAAAGCCGCTATTAGTCAAGGAGTATGACCCTATACTTGATTCAATAGTAGAAAAAGTTTCACAAAAGTTGGTTCTTATTAATTTCACATATAATGGCAAAAGATTTGATAAGGAGCCAGACGAAAGTGATTTGGAATTAATAAAGGAAATTGAAAATATTGGATGGCCCTATGAAATTAGAACCGATAGAATGATACAAGGCGATGAATCTAGAAGGAATGATAAAATTGGACTAACGCATACCCATCATTTCTTCACTAGAAGAAACCTACTTACAATTTCATTCATTTTAGAAAAGGTTAAAAATAGCCAATATAAGTCGCTATTTTTAGGGATTTTAAGAAGTAGTCTTTCGTATTCTACTAAGATGGTAAAGGTAAATATTTCTAGGTTATTAACAGATGGTGGGTTGTTTTCTTTTGGTGCTGTAACAGGAACTTTATATGTCCCAAGTGTTAACGGCGAACGACCTATAACTTCAGCATTTAAAAGTAAGTTGGAATCTGTGATAAAGACACTACCTGAATTCAATGAAAATATAATTACTAATCAATCAGCTGTAGATTTAAGAAATATTGATTCTGAAAGTATTGACTATATTTTTATAGATCCCCCATTCGGTGCAAATTTAATGTATTCAGAATTGAACTTTATTTGGGAATCATTTATGAAAATTTATACAGACAATAAGACTGAGGCTATTGTAAATAGTACACAAAAGAAAAGTTTATTTGATTATGAAAATTTAATGAACGGTGCCTTAAAAGAATTATATAGAGTACTAAAGCCTGAGAGATGGATTACAATTGAATTTAGTAATTCACAAGCCAGTGTATGGAACTCTATCCAAAACGCTCTTCAAAAAGCTGGATTTATTATTGCGAATGTAGCTGCACTAGATAAAAAACAAGGTAGTTTCAAAGCTGTCACTTCTACTACTGCTGTTAAGCAAGATTTAGTAATATCAGCTTATAAACCATCTGAAGAAAATATTAATAAAATTCGAGAACAAAACAATACCCCTGAATCAGCTTGGACTTTTGTAAGTCAGTATTTGGAACAACTTATTAAATTCTCTGGTTCAAAAGGTGAAGCATCGGTTATTGCTGAACGGACACCACGTATTTTATTTGACAGAATGGTAGCATATCATGTTCAAAATGGCTTACCAGTACCAATCTCTTCAGCAGAGTTCCAAGCTGGCGTAGCTCAAAGATTCCCTATGCGTGATGGGATGGCGTTTTTAGAATCTCAAGTAGCAGAATATGACAAGAAACGTACAGTTGTTAAAGAATTTACTCAAATGAGTTTATTCGTTTCTGATGAGAATAGTTCTATTGAATGGATTCGTCAACAACTGATGAAGAAACCACAAACTCGTCAAGATTTACATCCACAATTCATGAAGGAAATTCAGCATATTGCTAAGCATGAGCAGTTGCCTGAGTTAGATGATTTACTTGGCCAAAACTTCTTGCGATATGAAGGAGAAGAAACAGTACCAGATCAAATTGCTAGTTATTTGCGCCGGAATTTCCATGATATGCGTGGCTTAGAAAATACAGATGGTAAGCTAAGAGCAAAAGCAATGAATAGATGGTATGTACCAGATCCAAATAAACAGACGGACCTTGAGAAATTGCGTGAAAAAACATTGTTACGTGAATTTGATCATTATGTAGAAGAGCTTGGAAACAGCAAGAAGAAATTAAAACAATTCCGTACAGAGGCAATCCGGGCAGGCTTTAAAAAGGCATGGAGTGAGAAAAATTACGAGAAGATTGTCACAGTAGGTGACCGATTGCCAGAGCAAGTAATTCAAGAAGATGACAAACTGTTAATGTATTATGACAATGCACAGGTACGATTAGATATGTAATAAAAGAAGGTGATTTGATTGAATTGGGTTGAAAAATTAGCAACTTTTTTTCCAAGTAAAGGTAGCTTGTATATTGTTTCAGATGAGTATAGCTTATTCAAGCGGGAGGCAGTGCTACAGGTATTTGCTGAGAAGGGAATAACTGTCCATACTTATCAAGACTCAATCGTTTTTCGTTATTTATACGAGACATCTTTCCGACACGAAGACCGTAAGAGCCGTCCAACTTGGATTGTCACGATTGCAGAAAACCAATTCAATCAGTTGCCTTACGATATATTGTATAACGCAATTCGACTTGTAATATCGTGGGAATCAATCTTCCCTTCTCTTGATCCTACTGTTGTTCAATACTGCCCAGATAAAGTACTTTCGTTATTATTTGATGCTTCAAGTAATCAATTGAAACAATTAAACTATAATGAATCAATCGATTTTATATTGACAAAGGTATACCAGCTAGACACCAGCATTTTTAGTAGTGAAAGTGACCTTTTAAAAGCAGCTGTTCATTATTATTCAAAAAATAGCGAAGCCCTTCCTTCGCTATTTTTTCAACGACTAGAACAAAACATAAAAAAATCACATCCATTGTTTTCAACAGAATTACTTACTGTTTTCCAATCAAGGGATCATTTAACCCATTTACTAAATAAACAGTGGCAAAGATATATTCATGACTTTTCAAAACGTTCTCATGAGCAAATTGTTGAGTCGAATACCAATTATGATTTTTCTTATTTTAATGACCCAATAGTACGTCAAACACTCCCAAATTATATTACGCCTATTCCAATATCTAATATGGTGAAATTTGAAAATTGGATGATGGCAGGTTTAGTAATGGAGAGTAAACCTTCTATTGATGTAAATATTTTATTCAATCAAGACTTTACAAACTTTTCACGGCTTGAATGGGGCAATTTAGCTAGTCAGATTGGAGAAATTCAGTACAACTATTTAAACAATGGCATATTACCAGCAACATGGAACATGCAAATGCAAACATTAAATCAACACTTTGAAAAATGGATGTTAGAAGAATACACAAATCTTCGAACATTACCTATTGTTCCAAAGCCAAAGATGGTCCATCAAATTCCTCATTTTTTAGCAAGGAAAATAGATAACAAAATGGCTTTAATTGTGATGGACGGAATGAACTTTACTCAATGGAATATGATTAAACAGCATTTAGCTAGTGATGGATGGTTATTTGAAGAAGATGCTGTATTTTCTTGGATACCTAGCGTAACATCGGTTTCAAGACAAGCTATTTTTTCTGGTTTAGAGCCTAGACAATTTGCCGACACCATCTATTCAACTAGAAAAGAAAAAACTTACTGGCTTCAATTCTGGGAGCAAGCGGGTTTTACTAGGCAAAATGTTGCTTATGAAAATTCCCTTGGATTAGAAGAGTATAATCAGCTCTCACTTTCTTATATGCAATTCCCTTCTATTCGTATATATGGGGCTGTTATAGATGTTATTGATCAATTTATGCATGGTGCTGTACAAGGTAATCAAACAATGATTTCTGAACTTTCGACTTGGCTATCTACAAACTATTTAAATCGGTTTTTAGCGGACTTAGCAGATAAAGATTATGATGTATATATTACTTCTGATCATGGTAACGTGGAATGCCACGGAATAGGCCGAATTCATGAAGGAGTACTAGTGAATTCAAAAGGCGAACGTACTCGTATTTATCAATCTGAAAATATACGAAACCAAACGCATCTCATGCATGCTGATTCAACAATTTCATGGTACCATTCAGGATTGCCAAAAGACTATAATATATTATTAGCTAAGGACAATTATGCTTTTGTACCAAAAGGTGATAAAATTGTTACTCATGGTGGCATTCATTTTGAGGAAGTGATTGTACCATTTGTAAAAGTTAAGCGCTAGAAAGTAGGGGCGAGTATGAAAGCAGTAGGGTTTGATCAAAAAATTCAGCTGGCTCATCTTGATTTAACAGCAAATTTATTACGGCAATATCCTTCAAAAGAGATGTACAGTTTACTAAATGTTGAGCTGATGAATTCTATTAAAGGTGATAAATCACGTAAGAATGCCATTACTATGCTAATGAAAACATGGAATCTAGTAACCCCTATTATTATGGATATCCGTGATGCATTACTTAATGAATATCCATATCTATCGCCAACAGAAAAACTAATAACGAATTATTGTCTAACGTGCATAGCCTATCCATTCTTCAGAGAACAAATGTTTTACATTGGAAAACTGCTAAAAATGTCAAATGAAATACAGAGCAGATCTATTGTTAACGAGATGAAAAATCGATATGGAGATCGTCGCCGTGTAGAAGTTGCTGTTGGTGCAGTTTTTTCTTCTGCAAAAGATTGGCTACTTCTAACAATGCCAAAGCCCGGAGTATACCAAGCAAAAAAAATAGAAATTGAAATACAGAATCCTTTACTTAAAGCTTTAATGATTGAAGTATTAATGATGCACTATGAAGCAAATACAGTATCTACAGATATTGTAAATAATAGTGCAATCTTCTATCCATTCGATTACCATATACGTATAGGGGATTTAGACAAAGAACGCTATTCAATTATAAAAAATATTCGAGATACAATTATTGAACGAAATCCTAAAATCCCTTACTCCTTTGAGTGAGGGATTTTTTTGGAGGAAATTGACATGAACATTGGAGATATTATTAGTGGACCATTTTTCCCAGAAGCCATTGAAGTAAAAAAAATTGAAACATTTGAAGAAGAGTATGTTTTACTTGAAGGTATTGGGCGGCAATCGAATAGTTATTATGAACAGTTACTGACTACAACTGATTTAAATCAAGTGACAATATTAAGTACATCTACAGCAACACACTTAACATTCAGTGGCCAAGATGTTCAGCAACGCCTTCTACACCTAGCTCTTGAAATAGAAGATAAGTATTCAAAAACACGTGCATTAGGAAATCAACAAGTCATACCACTACCTCATCAAATCGAAGCTGTATATAGCAGGATGTTACAAACGTCCAACATCCGTTACTTATTAGCAGACGATCCCGGTGCAGGTAAAACCATTATGTCGGGGATGTTGATTAAAGAATTAAAAGCACGTGAAAGTATCCAGCGAATATTAATTTTAGTTCCGCCATTAGTATTACGCCAATGGCAGGAAGAGATGTCGGAGAAATTTCAAGAAACATTTAAAATTATTAATCGTGCCGTATTGAATGAATATGGTAGTTTAAATCCGTTTATCGAAAATGATTGTTGTCTTGCTTCGATCCATTGGTCTACTCGTGATGATATTAAGGCGTTAATTCTAGAGGCACAGTTTGATTTGGTCATTGTTGATGAAGCTCATAAGATGGCGGCTTATTCTTATGGGAAAATCAAAAAGAAAACATCTAAAACAAAGCTTTATCATCTTGGGGAGAAATTATTAGCAAGAACAAATCACTGCTTACTGCTAACAGCAACACCACACAAAGGGGATGCTGAGAATTTCCGTTTACTAATGAAACTAATTGAACCAGATTTATTCAATCATGTTTCTGCAAGTGAAACTCTACGAGATAAAAGTAATCCATTTATCATTCGTCGCTTAAAAGAATCCATGGTAAATTTTGATGGAACACCGATCTTTCCTAAAAGAACAACAAAATCGATTCAATATGAATTAACAGAACCGGAACTAGATTTATATGAAGCTGTGACAGCTTATGTTCAGACACATTTTAATCGTGCAATTAATGCTGGTAATAATAGTACTGCTTTCGCTATGATGCTACTCCAACGCCGATTAAGTTCTTCAATCGAAGCTATTCATAAGTCACTTATTCGTCGTTATAAGAAATTGTTAGCGATTCTAGAGACAACTGAAAATGAAAGAAAAAAGTTTACACAAAAACTCGAAAAACTGTATGAAAATAATCTTGAGGAAGAAGTAACAGAATCGCAGGACACTTTGGAGAGAAAGTTAGAACTTGCTTTTGATTCGATTGATTTAGATGCATTACAAGAAGAAATTAAAGAGTTGAAAAAGCTGCTTTCGAAAACAACTTCCCTTAAAAAGTATGGAATCGAGAAGAAATACTTGGAACTAGAGGAAATGCTATTTGGGGTAGAAGGGCTTGTTTATACAGGAGAGAAGATCTTAATTTTTACTGAATCTGTTGATACACTTAAATACTTGGAGGAAAAACTTTCGACAAGGGTTGAGCATATAGCAAAGATTATCGGTAGTTATTCGATGGACGAACGAAGAAAGCAAGTCGAGTTATTCCGTCATAATGCTCAAATTATGCTAGCAACAGATGCAGGTGGAGAATCTATAAACCTACAGTTCTGTAATCAGATGATTAACTATGATATTCCATGGAACCCTAATCGTTTAGAGCAGCGAATGGGGCGTATTCATCGTATTGGACAAAAAAATGAAGTATTCGTATTTAATCTTGTAGCAGCCAATACGCGTGAAGGTTACGTTATGACTCGTTTACTTGCTAAGTTAGAAACAATGAAAGAGGACTTAGGGAATGATTTAGTCTATAACTTTATGGGAGATTTACTTGAGGGAGATATCAATCTAGCAGATTTAATGAAAGAAGCCATTTTAACCCGTGAAAAATTAGATGAAGTAATCTCAAAAATGGATAAAGGCCTAAGTGAAGAACATAAAGAGCTATTACAAACAATGAACAAAATGCAATTTGATACGGATACTGTAGATATCAATGCAATGAAAAGCTCACAGTTCGATATCAAAATTAACCGAGTGCCAAATCGAATGTATGTAGAGCTTATGGATTATGCATTTGTAGAATCAAATGTAAAAGTATTCAGTAGTCAAGAAAATCGGGTTAAACGAATTGACCGATTTCCAAAACTTCTTCGTGATCAATTTGCTAAAGAAACTAGTTTAACTGATTCGTATCGTTATACAGGATTTGTCGAAGAAAGTACTGGAGACGTTCAATATGTAACGAAATCCTATCCTTTATATTCTTTAGCAAAAAAAATCCTTCATAAAACAAACGATCAATTTGCATTCAAACGTTATTTATTTACGTATAATGTCCCAGAGCGTTTAGAAGTTGATTTATATCGTTTAGTCTATAAAGATGGAACTGGAAAAGAATTGAAGAATCAATTACTATTTATCGGAAAACGCGAGGATGGTTCTGTTATTGAATTAAACTTATATTGGTTGGCACTTGAGAATTTCTCGGATTCTGTAACGGAATTACCATTTGTAGAACAACACATTTTCCAAAAACATATTTTACAATTAGCAATTGAAGAAAAGAACCTGCTTGAGAAAAAGCGAACCAGCCAGTTAAATCGAATGCATGAGTACTTGGTGGAGACATTTCAGCAACAATATAATGAGGTATATGATCGTCTTTTACAATATCAATCTGATAATCTAGACAATAAAAATTCAGCACTTATCAATCAAATGAACGCGCAGCTAATAGATATTGAAGAACAGAAGAAAAAGCGGATAGATACTTTAAATAAGCAGCGAACAATTATTCTGCAGCCGCCTAAAAAAATAGCTCAGTTTGAATTAATTCCTAATGGTTCATCTTATCGTGTTATAGCATCTGATTATTACAATTTAGTTGTAGCCCATGAGAAAGCAAATGGTCGTAAGCTAGTAACAATGTACGATAACTTTGGATTAGTTGATTTTTATAGCGAACGTTTCAATGGTGAAGAACGGTTTATCATCTTAACTGATAAGCCAGACTTTTTGATTAGCGAATCCCACTTAGAGGACTTGAATAATATTATCGACAAGACATACGTTTATTTAATAACGGGAGAATACATCGAGGAAATAAGGCTGAATACATTATGATAGGATAAAATCTGTAATAATTGGTTCAGAAAGTAAATCCTCGGTAGATGCAAGCGTTTAATGCGTAGGGTCCGGCCTGAATTTTAAAAGGACGGAACTTCACTAAAACATTAACATAGAAATTATTCAATGCTAAAGTCGTTAGCCGCAAGTGCTTGAGTATCACCACACTATTAGTAAACAATATTTAAGATATTACACTCTTCCAACATAAAGGGCCATAACATACTTCGTATTAAAGGGAGTATGTTATGGTCCTTTTTTGTAATTTTTTAATTGTTACACAATATAAACCATCTTAATTTCAGCATTTTAGTTAGAAATTTTAATAAGAAAAGTCGCTACTTCTTTTTCAATCTCGATCTAAATATATTTAACATATTTGATAATAATGCCCATCCCTTATTTCACGATTTATTCCTTATAAGCATTATTATGAAAAGTGGTAAGAATAAATATACTTATTCTTAGATATCTAGATATCTGGTTATCTCAGATATCTGAAAAATATTAATATTTCCACGTATTAATTGGATTAGTTTGTGACAAATTGTAATCAAAGGGAATGGCGATTAGGCAATTATTATACAACGGGGTGGAACCCCTACCCGTTAGAAGAGGTGTCATGTATTGGGAATAGAGAAAAATGATCACGATATAAATTATGCAATGGAATGTTGAAAGGAGCGCTCTATTTTGAAATTAGTGTATTTTAATGATACTGGGAGATTAGTGAAAATTCACCCAGCCACTGTTAATCACGGATGTGTTGTTAACAAAGAACCAATTAAGCCTTTACAGGAAAGGGAATTTATCTTGCCAGAAGGAACTTACCCTTGGGTAAAGATGTGGGATTACGGGGAATATGGACTAAGTATTTTGGTTTCGCCTGTGACTGATAATTCATAAAGAATAGGAAATGGACTAAAAACTAAGGAGATTCTATAGTGGGAACGTATATTAATCTATCAATATTATCAAGAAGCATATCAAATTTAGAATGGGAACAAGTTTATGATGAGAGTTTAAAGCTGGTAAATGCATTTCCATTTGCGGATGTTGCCGAACGGGGATTTTTTGGATACAAGCTGCCAGTCTATGTGAAAGCAAAAGAAAAAATAGCTCCTGAGCAGCATTGGTCTGCGGGAGGTGATTTGAATAGCAAAAGATTTGCTGAGACATTTACATTATATAGGGATTTCAGTCATTATCAGACCGCAAGATTAGAATGCAGTCAAAACGACATTTTATTTGAAGGAGATCAAAAGAAAATCGATATTTTTAGTTCTAAAACACAAGGATATGAATATCACTTGTATATTTTAGCCATCGCCATGTTAATTGAAAGTCGTCTGCCACATCAAGCGTTGGTAAGTGGAAATATCGATTATGAGCAATGTGTAAAGGCAAAAAAATGGGCTGATCAATATCTTTCTTCCCCAATAGAAATTCCGGTAAGAGCCGATGTTGATAAACTCATTTCCAGAGCTACTCATTTAAAAAATGAGGTGGACCGAATTCAGTTCATAAAAGAATGGTTGATTGCGGATCAGGAAGAAATATTTAAAACGATTTACACACGTTTTACTAAAACCACCTATGCGGAATGGTTTTGTAATGAATTAAAAGCATACTCCGCCCCTAACCAGCTAGGTGCATTGAAATTGCTTATCTATTATTTGAATGTAGCAGCTGATTTAAATGAATTACTTAATATGGTTTGTAGTTCCGAAAACGGACCGCAATTTCCTAAGTCAGAAGTTATCAGAGCTATTGCTCGAACATGGGTATGCCTGCCAAGAGAAAAGTTCTCCTTTTTGGACGCTTTCGGTAAAATATCTGGTCATCCCGAATTGACCGAACGACAATTTGGTACGGTGATGTTGGACATGATGTTTGCTGGTAGGGAGATGAAGACTTATATCCCATTAACCGATGTTTCTATAATCTTAGGGGAATATCTACCTATTCCAGCAAGTGAAATTGAATCGATGTTAAAACAGGAAATTTCTAAAATTGAAGAGCAATTATTGGCCTTCCATAATCAAATCCGACCAGTGCTTGAAATTACGGAAGCTTCTACTGAAGACAATATGTATTTAGCTGACGAAGATGCTTTTTTATACTATGACGGCAGTAAGATTGTACTAACTGACGAACAAGAATTAACTTTAAAAGCCATTGCTTATAGTATTAAGACATTCTTAAATAGAGAGGGTAAAGAGGCATTAAATGAATTTTTCTCTGTACCATTAGAGAAACTAAAGCTAATTTTGGCTGCGTTTGTTAATGAAAAATTTAGTATGATTTTAACAGAGCAAGCGTGGGAATGGATTGATAAGACAGATGATACTCTTTTGGTAAAAGTTTTACTGGTAAAGGTAATAATTGATGATGCGAATAATCTTCAATACGTAAAATCTCATTCGGATATTCGAAAGGCTATGTTTGAGAATAAAATGCTCACACAGAAGATTGTGGAATATATGGGTGATGAGGCAGTAATGGTGCAATTTGGTAACTATGTTAGTAAAACTGATTAAATATATCAATAAAGTACTTTCAAAGAAATGCTGTGGTTGCAATGACATTACCAAAGGTAAAGTTATTGCAACCACAGCATTTTTTATATCCTGAAAAATCAACTTTTTGTTCGTAACCTTTAGAATTAAAGAAATGAAAAATAGGTATAGATTCCTTCGGTATCAGGAATGGGGTTTGTTTTTAAGTACGTATGATATGAGATTTGGAATTTTGTAAGAAAAGCAGGAAATATGTAGGTTTATGTATAATTCTCATAGAGAAGACTTTTGACCTAATTCTTTTACATATTTTAATAGTTATAGATCTTCCATGAATAAGAACTTTTCTGAATTTTACTAATAAATAAGGAGTTGACAGACTTTGGTGAATAATAAGGAAACTAATAGTAAGGAGGTTAGATTAAAAAATACTCATGTGCCTGACAAAGTTTATGCGTATTCATTACAAGTAAGGCACGCGTTTTTTGAACTACTAGATTGTACTGATACTGAAATAGTAAGTATAGAAGTTTTTGATGACATTGCTATAGAAAAAGATGATGGAAGTATTGAAGCAGTGCAATTGAAAAGTGTTCTTTCAAATAATAATCCAATTTCAGATAGAACTGTTGATTTATGGAAAACATTATACAACTGGTTGATAGCTGTTCAAGAAGGGGAACTGGACCCAGATAAAACTATTTTTAAGTTATTTATTGCGGCAGATAGAAAAGGGAACATTGTTAATCTATTTAGTAATGCAAACTGTCCCATAAAAGCGGAAGAAGTGTGGGAAAAAGCTAGAACTGCATTTTATGATGACACAGGAAATGAAAAAAGTATGGGTGATCAATATTCACTTTATGTTAGAGGTTTTTTTAATCCAGTAAATAAGCCATCTGCATGTAATATAATAAAAAATTTCAAACTAGTTACAATTGATAGTAGTCATACTAAGGCTTTATACAATAAATTCTGTCAGAAAACAATAATTCCTGACGAGCTTTTAGAATATGCATTTGATTATATTTTGGGGTGGATTGATAAAAAAACTGCAAAATTGATAGAAGCAAATCATGTTATGTCTATAAGCTATTCAGAATATAAAGCTCAGCTTGTTGCAATCACTCGAGAATTAAATCAAAAACTAAGTCTTAAAGAATTAGCTCCAAGACCTTCAAAGGAAGAAATTGAAAATGAATTGGTTATCTTGAAAAATTACTTGGGACAATTAGATCTTATTGAATGTGATTATACAGATAAAATTGAAGCAATTAGTGATTATTTAAGAGCATCAATAAACAGAACAATATGGGCGAGTCATGGTGATATAAGTGAGAGTAATTTATTAAATTATGAAGAAGAACTTGTAAAAAAGTGGAACAACAAAAGAAAAATTATTAATCTTACAGAAAAAAGTTTATCTCCCGAAGAAAAAGGAAATCTTCTATATTTGCGGTGTAAAGATGATAGTTTAAATATTGATTATTTAAGTGTACCGGGATTTTTCACACCGGGCTGTTATCATGCATTATCTGATGAATTGATAATAGGTTGGCATCCTGAGTACAAAAAATTATTCAAGATTGGATGCGAAAAAGATGGGACATCTGAGTAAAGAAGTAAGGAATATTCAAAATCCAACTTTTGGGGGATTTGTTATTTGGAATTTTGTACGTGGATTTTACAGTAATAACTCTTCATTTACACCTTTTCCACTACTGTTCATTGTATTGCCAATAGTATGTAGAGAAGACCTTGTAGAAGTATTAAATAGTACCAATAGACCATCTGGATTACGGCAATTTGCTGATAAATTTCTGACTACTAAAGTATTAAAAAATGATATGTTATTGCAGATACATAGTGGATGTTCAAATATGAAAGGATTAACTCTTGACTCTATAAGGGTTGCTTTATATTCATCTTTGATATCAATGGATTATGAAAATGCCCTTGTTTTTCCAATTACAACAACTGAACATAAGAGCGAACCCAAATCAATAGTTAAGTTTGGAAAAGCATCAGAAAAGCTCGGATTCTGGTGTTCTCAGCTCACAATGCATGAGGTCTCACAAATTTTGAAAGTGAGGTTTTAATATGAATTTCCAAATAAAGAAATTAATATTATGGCCCAAAAATCCAAATTTTAAACCTAAAGAAATTGAGTTTAAGCTCAAAAAAATCAATATTATTACTGGAGCTTCTAGAACTGGGAAATCTGCAATTATTCCAATTATTGATTATTGTCTTGCTTCAGGTACTTGTTATATTCCTGTAAAAACTATAAGAAATGCTTGTAGTTGGTTTGGTATTGTCATTCAAGCGGAAAATAAGCAAATACTTCTTGCAAGACGTGAACCGGGTATACAAAAGTCTACTGACGATATGTATATTGCGGAAGGGGGAGATGTTGTTACACCTGAGTTACCTGTAAAAAACACGAATAAAAATGTAGTAAAGAAATATCTAGACGAGTTAGCAGCCCTTTCCTTTTTAGATTTAGAAGCAGATACAGATAATAAATATTTTGGAAGGCCTTCGTTCAGGGATTTAATGGCATTTTGTTTTCAACCGCAAAATATTGTAGCCAATGCTAATACTTTATTTTATAAAGCTGATACTACCGAGCATAGGACAAAATTAATTAATATCTTTCCATATATACTTGGGGCTGTCACACCGGAAATCATTGCTAAACGACATGAAATTAATGTTTTGTTAAAAGAATTAAGACGTAAAGAAAAGGATTTAGCAAAATTAAAAGATGTGGCACAAAAGTGGAAAACGGAGATGAGCGGGTGGCTAGCTGCTGCCGTTGAGTACGGGCTATTAAAAACAAATGATGATTTGTCGCAATTAACATTTGAAGATCAAATTGAGTTATTAGCTTCATTATCTCAAAAAAAAGCTTCTGATGCCGGTGTTTTACGTGAAAATATCGAAACATCTTCTCAGGAAATTGTATCACTAAGAAAAGAAGAAAATAAGATTTCCCTTATGCTAACATCCTTTAAAAAAAGATACACCGAAATGTCCCAATTAATGGAAAGTGTAGAAAGTTATAGAGAATCATTAACAATCCAAGTTGAAAGATTACACGTTTCAAAATGGTTAAGAAGTCTAAGTAATAACGAAGAGACTTGCCCTATTTTCGGAAAGATAGATAGACACCCCAAAGAATTAATTGAAAAATTCTATTCTAGTTTAACTCAATTGGAGGAAGAATCAGGATTTACCGCAAGTATACCAGCTGCATTTGAACGAGAATATGAGAATGTTAAAACTGAAATAATGAAACTAACAGAGCAACTAGTAGCAATACAGAAGAGAATCAATATTCAAAGTAATATTTTAAACGCTTCTGCTGAAGAAAAGTATACCATTGAAAATATCTCAAGATTTTTAGGACAAATTCAATATGTGAGTGAGACATTTAAAACAATTGGATTAGATAGTGATTTATCAACAGAGATAACTGAAATAAATGATAGACTTACAAGATTAAGGTCCCAAGTTAATGAATTTGCTATAAAACAAAGGATAAATTCAGCATTAAGAAAAATTGAAGGTTTTACTATCAAATTATTGCCTCACCTTGATTCAGAAAGACCCAATGATCCTGTAGAAATGGATTATGAAAATCTTTCTATTAAGGTTAGTGGTGAAGATGGCCGTGATGATTACTTGTGGGAAATTGGTAGTGGATCAAACTGGTTGGCATATCATATTTCTGTAACGCTAGCTTTCCATTTGTTTTTTAATAGTCAAACCCATTCTTCTGTTCCTAATTTCATAGTTTATGATCAACCAAGTCAAGTTTATTTTCCTCAAAAATTATCAATTAAAGATTCAGAAAAGGATCTAGATCCTAAGCTAATTAATGATGAAGATCAAATTGCAGTAAAAAAAATATTCCTAACAATGTCAAAAGCATTGAAGAATTCAAACAATGGTTTCCAAGTAATAGTTTTGGAACATGCTGATAATAGTATTTGGGGCGATATAGCTGGAGTGCATGAAGTATGTGAATGGAGAGGTAAAAACAATAAGCTTATTCCAGAAGAATGGATAGTTTAAGATTTAATATTAGTGCTATACATTGAATTTAAATTTTGGAAGTTTATTTATTCAAAACACAGAAAATAGTACTTCTTTAGGAAGAATAGGTATTTGACTGGGCGTTTAGGCAATTATTAATACATCAGAAGATAGGCCATTTTTGTAGATAGGAGAATTACAGTCTAATTTAAGTTACGACTACCTAATTAGCAGAGATAATATGTCAAATAGCAGTTCTATTGGGACTCAAATGATTATTTGTAAAGCTTAGCACTGCTTTTTTTGTAAGGATTGTTAACGACGAGATTTAAGAAATGATATACGAGGATAAAAAATAGATAGAATCAATAATAGACTGGTAATTTAAAATACAAAATAATAATGGGAGATACAATTAGTGAACTATTTAACAGAAATAAAAGAGAAGTCGAATCAAATTCTATCATTTTGGTCTTCTCCAATGGGCTGGGTACCAAATTCTGCCATTGATAAATTAACAGCTGCGAGATTAGATTGGATAAAGGAACTCACAAATTGTATTTAGTAGAGGAATATTGTGGGATAAGGGGTCTGAATGGGATGAATGGGTTGAAATGGTTCAACAAAGGAGAAATGCTATTCACGCATTTAATGATAGAAATATAGGAACACCAGTTGAATTAATTGAAAGCATTGAAAAATACAACACATTTATCGATGTAATAGATACAAGACTTCCATACCCTTATTAAGTAAAATCATATGCTTCAATGTTTTCATCATGATATCTTTCAGGGGTGGTACGTGTATTTTCAAGTTTTTAAGTGAAAATTTTAATATAAGCTAAACTGGATATATAGAAGTATTGAAAAATTGGAATTCGAAAATTTTACTGAAGGGAGTGTTTTGAATGTTTTTAAAAGAAGTTAGAATAAAAAATTTTAGAAGTTTAAAAGAGATCAGGGTTCCACTATCAAACAATACGATTTTAATTGGTGAGAATAATTCAGGAAAAACAGCATTTCTTGATGCTATTAAATTAGGACTTGGCAGATCTAATAAAAGAGTTTCCCCCTTTAATGAATATGACTACTATGTAAATGATGAGAAAGGTGAACCAAAGAATTCTGATGGAATAACTATCGAATTTATATTTAGGGAAGAAAAGCCTAACCAGTGGCCTGAAAAAATACCTCAGATATTAGGTGGAATTGTACAACCTATAATGTGGGAGGAAGATGAAGAAGAAGCAATAAACCAAATTTGGTTAAGGGTAAATTCTAAATATGATGAAGGTCAAAAAGATTTTATAATAGAAACAGACTTTCTTAATACTGAAGGAGAATCACTTTCTGGTAAAGCTTCAAATAGTAAATATAATGATTTTCTTCAATTAACACCAGTCTTTTATTTGCAAGCTTTACGCGATATTCATGATACATTTAGTTCAAATTCTCCATTTTGGGGGAGATTTTTGAAAAAGGTAAATATCCCTGATGGAAAGCTACAGAACATTCAAGATAGTCTTTCTAAAATTAATGAAGAAATAATAAAAAGTGATTCAAATATAGAGGAAATGATAAAGTCTCTAGAAAATATTCACAAAGTCTTGTCATTAAATGATAAAGAAGTTGTGTCAATAAATGCGTTGCCGTTAAAAACATGGGATATACTTTCAAAGTCACAAGTTGTAATGAAAGGGAAAGGAAGTAATGTTAATTTTCCTCTTGATAGGCATGGGCAAGGTACTCAAAGCCTAGCAACCTTATTTTTATTTCAAGCATATATTGATGTTTTATTAAAAACAACTTTTGAGCAAGAAACAGAAGCAATACTAACTTTAGAAGAACCAGAGGCACATCTTCATCCTCAAGCAAGTCGATCTTTAGCCTCTAAAATAAATAAAATTGATTGCCAAAAAATTATTTCAACTCATTCTCCGTATTTTGTTCAGAATATGAATTTAATGGACCTCAGATTATTCAGAAAAAAGGGATCTGAAACTTTTGTTCACTTGCTAATAGATAAAGCTGAAGCTAGAGTGGATGGAAAGGATAGTTTACTTAAATTTATTAAAGCCAAAGGTAATAAATTTTCTTTTAATGAGACTACTAATACACTAGTAGCTTTTGAGCCAATAAGTGAACAAGAATCCAGAGGTTTATGTGGTATGTATAAGGGTACTGAATTTGCTGAGGTAATTGACAATTTTATTGTCAAATCTCAATTAATCCTTACAAAAGAAGAGAAGAATGACTTGTTTACGTTTGTCCAGAGGACAAGAGGTGAATTGTTTTTTGCTAGAGGTTGGTTATTAGCAGAAGGACAGACTGAGTATATACTTTTACAGTATTTTTCAGAGTTATTAGATCTTCCACTTGATGATTATGGTATAAGTATAATTGATTATCAAAATAATGGTTCTCCGGGTGCATTTATTAAATTAGCTAAATTACTTGATTTTCCTTGGCTTTTACTTTCAGATAATGATGATCAAGGAGAAAGTACATTATCTCAAATTAAAAAAATTGGATACAGACAAGAAGAAATAGAACAACTTGTTTCAATGCTCCCTCAAAAAGATTTTGAAACGTATTTAGCATATCAAGGTTTTACTGAGGAATATAAGGCTATTGCAATAGAAAACGGTTATAATATTAGTGAAGATGCACTGGGAATTTTAGATAAAGATGAATTAGCTGAAATTATTAAGAAAGACAAAGTGGGAAACGCAAATAGATTAGTAGAAATCTTAAAAGAAAGAAAATGCAATAGTGAAAGAGTGCCTGAACTTATAAGGGACATGATAGAAAGGTGTGTGAGTCTTTCAAATGAATGATCCATTTAAAACAGAGCTGTCCAAATTAACCCCTGTTCAAATGCAAGCAGTTAATTGGAATGAAGGACCATTAGTAGTCATAGCGGGACCGGGATCGGGGAAAACAAGAGTACTCACCTATAGAATTGCACGGATACTTAAAGAATCAATAAATGAGAACTTCAGGATATTAGGATTGACTTTTACTAATAAAGCAGCGGATGAAATGAGGGTTAGATTAAATGAATTAGTACCTGATATGAATAAAAGATTGTATTTAGGAACGTTTCATAGCTTTTGCGCAGAAGTATTACGTAATCATGGTTCTCATGTAGGGGTTAATCCAAACTTTACCATTTATTCTGATTCAAAAGATTTGGATGAGATTATTAAGGATGTAAAAATGGAATTAGAAAGTAATGAAGAGATAGGTTCGATTGGGACAACAAATCTCCTACCTGTTATACAATATCTTCAAAAGAATCTAATTGAGTCTGGTGCACCATTGGATAAATTAATTACAAACCCTAACTTGAGAAATGCAGTTGAAAAAATATATATAGGGTACATTAATAAATTAAATTCATTGAACGCTTTAGATTTTGAGTCTTTAATATTTCGAACGTATCTTTTATTCAAAAAGTACCCTTTTATTGCGAATCACTACCGGAAAATTTATTCGTATATAAGTATTGATGAATTTCAGGATACAAATTATGCACAATTTCAAATGATTAAACAACTAACTAAAAGCAAATTTAGAAACTTATTTATTGTAGCGGATGATGACCAATTAATTTATCAGTGGAATGGCGCAAGTAACAAGCGCATTCATGAGTTTAAAGAGGAATATGAAGCTGATATTATTCAATTACCTGATAATTTCAGATGCCCTTCAACCGTTGTTACGTTAGCCAATAACCTTATCGCTCATAATAAAGGTCGGTTAGATAATAAAAAGCCGCTTCATGCTATGAAAGAAATTGAGGATAATTCTGAAGTAATACGCTTAAAAAACTTCCTTTCATTTGATGATGAAATGCAGTGGATTGTTAAAGATTTAGAATCAAGAGTTAGTCGTGAAAATAGCTCAACATTTGCTGTCATTGCACGTTCTAATAAATTATTGTTAAAGGTTTATGAAGAGCTAAAGAAAAAGGACATACCGACGGTCATTTCTAAGAGGAAGAATGAATTTGAAAGTCCACAGATATCTTGGATGCATAGTCTTCTTCGTTTGGCAAATAAAAGGAATGATAAGAAGTTTCTAAATGAAGTAATAAACACTTTTGAGTATTTCACCAGATATGAAATAGATATTGAAGAGGTAATAGCGTGGAGTGAAGCTAGAGATGGTGATTATTTAAAGGGATACTATAATTGTATTTCTTCTCTAGATTTTAGTAATACTTATTTACAATCATTAAATCTAAATCTTATTGAAGGGAAAAGTTTTATTACTTTTATAGAAGATACTCTTCAATGGTTAAATACAGATATATATATTAATCAAATGGAAGAAGAACATAAAGAATTATTTTATGATGAGTTTGAAGTTTGGAAACAATTAATGTCAAGCTTTTATTATAAATACGGATATAATAATGTAACGCTTAGTACGTTTTTACAGGAGCTTGATTTGTCCTCTAAACAAAAAGAACCAGATGTTGGTTACGTACAGTGTTTAACTATCCATTCAGCTAAAGGTAAAGAGTTTGACCACGTATATATCTTGGGGCTAGTAGAGGACGAACTACCCTCATTTGCAAGTAAGAAAAAAGGTGAAATTAGTATTGAAATGGAGGAAGAAAGACGAAATTGTTTTGTCGCAATAACACGTACACTCTCTACGCTTACATTAACATATGCGATTAGATACAATGGATGGCCAAAGCAACCTTCAAGATTTTTATATGAAATGGGTATTTTAGAATAAAGATACAATGCGTCAGGAAAAATGCTAACATTTTGCTAACACCATCCTATAAAAAACGGTAAATCACCGTTAAAGATATTACAGTCAATAATATCAAAGACGTTTATTTACCGCGATTTTTGCACCTCTCGTTAACGATGTTACACACTCGCAGACTACGGGCGGCATGATGTAATAAACATCATAAAGCCTTGATATAGGATTTCACCTGCAATATAGAAAGATAAATGCTCATCCTTTTGCTCTAGTAAGCAAAAGGATGAGCATTTTTTACAAAAACCATCTTAATTATCATCCTTAAATAATAAAGGTGCTATAAAATTAACCTCTTAGTACAGCCATATTTTTTAAACATTAGAATCTATCGGAATCCACACAATTGCTGTCAGTAGTAGTTTCATTGATAGAAGCATCGCCCTCTTTTTTCACTTTTGCTTCTTCACGCTTCACATTTTCAGTTACCTGTTGGGTTTCCGTAACTTGCTTTTTGTCAATTACCAGTTCTTCGGTAACGACAGGTTTCTTGGTAACTTCGATTCTTTCTTCGATAATTGGAACGCGAATAGTTTCATCATCACCTATAGGTGTGGTTGTGTCTGCATCAGTACTGTCCACTGCCCGTCTCTCTACATAAACCTCTTCATGTTTTACTGGAACATTTACTGTTTCCTGTTCTTCAATAACATCTTTTTTAACCTCTACTGCACCTGTCTGAATACGGTTTTTATTAACATCCAATTGCTCTTCGCGGAGCTTTAGTGAGCGCTGATTATCTGTGTCGAGAGTGTCTTCCAGGTTAGTATGTTCACGATCAATGGTTCCTGTCGAGAACTCGGCAGCACTAAAATTCTCTTGTCCTTTTTCAGCAAGAAGCAGCACCATTCCGGAATTGATATCCTCTTCGTATTTTAGCGCATCTGCTTCACTGATACCCTGGGCGATCAAATGATCATGATAGGTATTTCTCCCATTTTGTTGATTCATATTATCCTCAAACGGGGAAAACAGACTGGCTAAGAACCCTTGGTCTTCCACTGTTTGGGTGTGATTACTTGTGTTTATCTCCTGGGATGTTACACCTGTTTCCTCTTCGATGGAGGAAGGGACATCTGTTGTATTAGCAATTATCGACAAGTCGTTTACAGAATATCCTTCGTTTCGGAATTCCTCAATGGCTCGAATCACTTCTTCACTAGAATTATAAACACCTAAAACTGTTTTACTCATAGTTATAGCCTCCATTCCGTTTTTTGTTTGCTTACAAAGCTTACAAATAATACTTACCCGGTTTAACAACATTGGAAACTAATTTACTCCTGCGAGACTAGAAGTGTTCTTTCCACTTTTCTGTAATACTGTGTCCTAATCAGCGGAATAAAGGTTCTTGGATGAAGGGATAGATATTAACATAAATGAAAAAAAAGCTTGGAATCTCCAAGCTTTTTTTAATGTACTAAATGTACGGCTATTTATTTACCTTTTTCTTCATATCGGTTTACTTAATGCTAACATCACCTATAGGTGAAAAAGGTTGGATTTCAGGTAATTCACTGCCTTTTTCAAATCCAGCAACATTTCCTAATCTTTGGCGGTTTTCTGCAAATGTATGAAAGTTAGTTACTTCATTACTTTTAGTATTCCAAGATTTTGTTGCTAAGGAGCGTAATTCTTTAGCGATATCCTCCGTTATCACGTCTTCACTCACCAGGTTAGGATTATCATTCCAGATAGATAAACATGCTCCTTTAATAAATTCTGAATGATCTTCAACAGTATTTTGATCAAATTTTCCTGGTGTCCACTCATTAAATATTCTTTTATCCTGATCTAAAAAGTCAAATGAATGTTGTTTACGTCCATCCATTGGCATATCATTTCTCAATACATAATAAAAATAACCTGCATTTAGATTATATATATCTTTATGTTTCTTTTCTACAAACGTATGAAGGTTTGCAATACTTGGGTTCCAGCTCATTTGTGACCAGTAATCTATACCAATATAATCATGCATTTGGATTTGCTGCTTTGGCTCATTTACATCATTTTCTCCATAATAAATGCCATCATTGAAAATTCTTGGTTTAAACCCGCCATTATACACATGAGCTGCTATTATGTTAATGTAATTAGCTATTACATCTTTCCATGTAAATCCTTCTCCGAGTGTTTCATGTGCATAGTCATTTAAAACTTCCTTGTAATCAGTGGTAAATGGTGGTCGATCGAATTCCATATATTCGTCAGCGCCAATATGAAAATCTGTAAAACCTTCAAATAGTTCCATGTATTCACTATAAAGGCTTTTTACATAATTAACAGCTTCAGGATTTGTAACATCTAATGCTACTTTGCTTTTGTTTCCGTTTTTATCCACCTGTCCGAATTCTGGATGGACTTTTAAAATATGTTCAACATGACCCGGCGTATCTAAAGAAGGTATGATATTAATCCCATATTTTTTTGCTTCTGCTAGAATTTCCTTTATTTCTGTTTTTTTCAAATACCCATCTTGTGAAACTATGGCCGGATCCACATCACTCTCAATTCTAAATCCCAGGTTCTCTGAAAAGTGAAGTTGCAATGTATTCAATTTCATGTAAGAAAATTCTCTTATATGTTGAATAATCCAATCTTTTGATACATATTTTCTAGCGATATCAACATGAACACGTCGTTCTGGTAAATCGGGATAATCAATGATCGTTCCATAAACTAAACTATTTCCATTCGTAATCATGAGTTGTTGTATGGTACGTAATGCATACAAAGCAGCGTTTTCTGATGCAGCAACTATTTTTACTCCTTCAGCCCCGATTTCAATTTTATAGGCTTCTTCACTATTACTTTTTGTTGTAATTGAGCTGTTCTCATCTAATGTGATAACAATATCTTGAGGCGTTATTTCTGATCCCTCTGCATATATTTTATTGATTTTCAAAGCGGCAGGGATTTTCTTTTTGAAAAATTCAGACGAAATTAATTCTACAACCTCTTTAAGTCTTGCATTCTGTAAGTATTCTTCCGTATTCGGGATCACCAATCTAGTAGATTCATTCATCGTCCATTGATAATATTTTGAGTCTACTTTATATGATTGAACGATTGGCAATGCTAAGCCGGCTAATTCCTCTCCTTTTAAATTAGATAGCTTTTGAGCATTTGGATTGCCTTTATCCATTTCGACATCTCTCCTTATGTAGCATAAGCTGGGTCTTGATTATCATGTAAAAAAAAAGCAGCAACAATTGTAAACAAGCTTGTAACACCATACCTAATCAAGAGTTACACAATGCTAATTATTTCATTTTTTAAACAATATCTGGTGCTATTGTAAGTTATAAGTAGGAACTTTTCAATGTTAATATAACGTAGAATGCTTGTAATATCTGATCATATAATTTTTAATTTCTATTTATTATGATTATAGAATCGAAGCATAGTATAAACTCCGCTTCATTTAAAAAATAGTGAAACAGCAAAACCACTTCCTAATACAGTAGGAAGTGATTTTTGCTGTTAAACAATACTCATATCTTTACTTGGATTATCCAAGAGTTCCTTGGCATGCCCTTTAAACAGAAAGTTCTTCTTATTTTTTTCTTCTGCGTAATTTTTTTATTTTGCGTATTTTCCCCCTGTTTCCTCCTAACATTTTTCTTATTTTATGGTACATCGTTTTATCTTGGAGCTTTGAAAAGTGAGAAAGAGCAGGATATACGTTTGCCTCAATAATCCAGATATAACCGTCACTATCTATTCCGATATCAAAACCATATATACGATGGCCTGGATTAAGCTCCTCTAATGACTTCACAGCAAGCAAGGTAATTCGTTCTAATTCTGATATGAGCTTTTCGCTATTTTCATCTGATGTATGAATATTTGAGGCTTTAATAGCTTCGGCAATAGGTAATAATGATCCTCTGCTTAGTGCAGTGTTGGTAACAAAGAAGCCATTCCCGGCTAATTTTGCAACTTTCCCTGTTACGACCCACTCATTTGCGTTTATTGGTCTTTGGACAACTACCCGAATATCAAAGGGGTAACCCTGGATATTGGCAAGAGGGATATAACTTTGAGCAATATAATGTTTAGGAGCTTTAGCTTTTTGTAAGTAGGCAAAGGCGCTATCTTTGTTGCTAAATTTCCTTTTTCTATTTAAATAATGGATCTCGATTTCATCTGATTCTAAAGCAGTAATTTTAAATATACTCTTCCCCTTATTTCCTGACCTGGGTTTTATAACCACCGTATGATGCTCTTTAACAAAGTCCCATAATTCCTCTTGTGAGGAGAAATTTATCGTCTTGGGAAGATGCCGTTCAACCTCTTCATTATTTTTTAAAAATATATATTTATCCCATTTGCTTACTCTTAACATTCCCGCTCATTCCTTTCAAAGGGCATTAACTTTTTTAACAACAACTAAATTTATTACTTAATATATTTATGAACGGTATTTTTGCTTGGACTTTTATTAAATGAACTTGAATGACACCTTCCTAGTTGTTTCATCACCTGAGTGCCCTCGTCTGTCCATAATGTTTTTTAACAGCTGCCTTAGCCCCACTTTTTGTAGATTTAGTGAACTCTCCTCCCATTTACCCGATGTTCACGAAACGCTCAATTTTAATTAACCCAATCTTAACAAAACTTTTGGATAATGAGCTTGTAAAAACGATTCGGAAAATCTTCTCTTATGAGAAGTCCCCCTAATATGGAGAGGAGCTTAAACATGAGTAAATTTTTTATTTCATCCGTTGCGGCTATTGTTGCCACGATCGCACTGGGGTTCACTGTATTTTTCCTATTTGTACAAGATTCAAAGGGGCAGCCGGCGGTAAGTTCTGGAGCATCAGCGCCTATGGAACAAACAGAAACTAAACCAGAACATCCTTATTTACCACCTAGTATGGACGATGTTCCTGCAGGGGAAGAAGGGGAATTAATCAAATTAGGGTTAAAAGAACATAATGAAACAAGCACGGTTTTGGATGGATATGTAGGAAATAAACTAAGTTGTGCTAGCTGTCATGCGGATGGTGGCGTTGGTTCTTCTCTTGACCTAGTTGGTATTTCAAAAACCTATCCCCAATACAATCCGCGTGCTGGGAAAGTAGTTACAATCCAAGACCGTATTAACGGGTGTTTTAAAAGAAGTATGAATGGAAAACCGCTTCCTTTAGATAGCAAGGAAATGAAAGCAATGGTAGCTTATTATAATTATATTTCAACCAATGTTCCAGATGATACGAAAGAAAGACCTTGGGCTAAAATGCCAAAAGCTGACGGTGATCTAACTAAGTTAAATGTAGATGCCGGCCGAGAACTTTACAATAAAGCATGCATCACCTGTCATGGTGAAGGTGGAGAAGGGGGGGCCACGGGACTTCCTCTTTGGGGAGAAAAATCCTATAACATTGGAGCGGGTATGGCTCGAGTAAGAACGGCAGGAGGCTTTATCAAAAAATATATGCCTAAAGCACCGATGGCTGGTTATGAAGCAGGTTCCTTCACAGATGAAGAAGCGTTGAATATCGCAGCATATATTAACTCTATGACTAGACCTGATTTTCCTGATAAAATTTATGACTGGCCGAAAGGCGATGCGCCGGATGATGCAGCCTACGAAACACTTGCAGGGAAAAAGGCTGCAGAAAAGAAATAATAGAAAATGACCCGTTAACAGCGGGTCGTTTTTCTATAATAAAACACAACCTTTTGTGAAACTCTTTTCTATCATTATAATAGAGGCAAGGGGCTGAAAAAGTTGGAAGATAAAAAATTAAGAGGTAAAACCATATTAATTATAGATAGCAATAGTGAAAATAGAGCGGTATTAAGATTTCATCTGACTAGGCAAGGTTTCGAAATATTGGAAGCTGCTAATGGACAAACGGCTCGTGAATTGTACTTAAAACACGACCCTTGTTTTGTACTTCTAGAAACATCGCTTCCTGATATGGATGGACTCGAAGTGTGCTCCTGGATGCGTTATGATCTAGACAGTAACGTACCAATCATCATTGTATCTTCTAATAATACGGAACAGGATAGAATCATAGGATTGAAACAAGGGGCCGATGACTACATCGGTAAACCATATAATGTAGAGGAATTGTCGGTTAGAATTGAAACGGTTTTACGAAGAACCGCCAATCGCTGCAGTAAACTAAGCTATAAAGGGTTAACAATTAAACCATTAAAAGGAATCGTGAAATTTCACGATGAGGTACTTGAATTAACTTATTTCGAATACAGCTTACTATATCTATTTATGACCCACCCAGATCAAATTTTCTCAAGGGAACAAATCATTAATACCATTTATAAAAAGAATGAAAAGGTAATCAACGAACGAACAGTAGATGTCCATATCAAAAATCTAAGAGAAAAAATTGCAAAGTATACAGATTATCCTTTTATCGTGACGTTAAGAGGAATTGGATATAAGTTTACAACTGAAGGTTGAGAGAAATGTCTCAGGTCCCCATGGGGTTATGGACGCTTTCTTGGGATGGTGGAGAAGCTAATAGTTCACGGATAATTTTAATGATCCAGCTGTACCTGATAAGTTTACCTGATAGGGGGGAAATTGTTTATCAATCTCATTTGGTGGTACATACGAATGAAAAGCATCGAAACAAAAAAGTTCCTATCCTTGTATAAAACCTTTACAAACATAGAAACTTATTGAATCGATGACGCCCTCATAAGACTAGAACCTAAAGTTATGCGTTTTTTAAGTAATTCTTTCCCCTAAATAAGGAATTTTTCTAATAAATGAAGTTGCCAAGAAACTAATAATAAATATGCACAAAGCGAGGATCGGAACAGAAATAATAGGATTAAATGAAAGGTTGTCAAATCCGGCATTCATTATTAAAGTACGCACCATGTCATGAATTAAATACATACCAAAGCTATATTTAGAAATAATGGAGATAATGGATAGGCTGATGTTGTTTAAATTCCTATTTCTAAAGAAATCTTCCATAAATAAAAATAAAGCAATGGTAGTAAAAAATACATTTACTCTTAAATAATAATATAAAAAGTTATCAGGCGAGCCTTTTTCGATGGAAAGGAAGCTATTCCCTACAATCGTTATAAGAACACCCAATATGCCCAGTATATATATTCCCTTTTTCAGTTTTCCATTTACGCCGTACTGTGATAGGTAATAGCCCATTATATAGTAAACCGCCCAGCCCAATGCTAAATTAACATCAAAGTTTATGAGAAAAGGTACGAGATAGTTAAATGGATAAAAGTATTCCAAGGTTGGTAAAAAACTTGAAAAGAGAAACCCAATCACTAGAAAATATTCTATATCTTTTTTCCTGGCAGCTTTTATAAATATTCTAAAAATGGGGGTAACAATGTACAATCCCAAAATCATATATAAAAACCATAAATGATAGTGTGTGTCTCCTTGAAAAATACTTATTACCGCGTCTTTAAAAAAATGAATGTTCAATGGTGCCTGCTCTAATATCCTTTTATACAATTCATAAATAAATCCCCAGAAAAAAAGCGCAAGTAGAACTCGAAAGATTGATTTCGTATAAAGCTTTTTCATGCTAATCGGTTTATTTGGATTTAAAAAGAACATCCCGCTTAACATGGCAAACACAGGAACGCACCATCTTGCTAATGAATCGTAAAAGTTTAAAATATTCCACTCGTAGGAAGAAGGCTTTAATTCTCCAAAATTAGTGGCACTAACATGTATAATCATCACAGCAAATGTTGCAAATACCCTTAATATATCAGCGTAAATCACCCTATTTCTCAACTAGAATCCTCCAATCTAAGATGTATATTTTCTGATTGCTATGGTTTGAATGGGTTAAGATATAGTAGATAAAAAACTATTGATGGGCTTTATTTACTAATAAAATTAATTCATCGATGTTTTTAATTATGATTTCTTTTTTTAAAGGAGGTAAATCCGAAATGTTTGTAATTATTCCCCTTCTTTTTTGTTCCAAATGTTTCAAAACATCTTTATTAATTCCATAAAGAGTACAATTACATTCTTTGTCCATCATCTCTATCCTCTTCCCCTTTTCTTTGAATAATATCTATTTCTAAATGTAAATAATTTTAAGCTTAAGTTGATTTACCTCTTCTTTATGGCTTAATCATGGAAACTGCTCTTGCCTTTGAAACTAAAAAGGCCGACTTTCCTATTAAATAAAGGATTGCCGGCTATTTGCTGGAGAAAACCTTGGTGTATCTAACATACCATAGTTTGTTTACAGTTTAGTTAATGGAAAATAACAGTTTGACAACAGACACTTTACTTACTTTAAGACCACAAATGACTCTGTATCATTTATGAGAACGGTAAATTCCCGGTACAAGATGATACACACCAGATTCTGCTGAATCCGATATACCGTACCCTTTCCACACATCGTTAAAGATATTACACGCTCTCATCATAAAGGCGGCATGATGTAATAAGGTTTAGAAACTCTTGATTTAACGGAGACTACTGAATATCCAAGTGTTTTTTAACCATCTTAGACAGCTTTGTCCGTTCTTTCTCAGGCACAATGTAGTAATAGACACCCTTTACTTCCTTGCCGTTGCCATTTATGTGGATTTGTTCAAGGCTGTGACGTGTTTGGGAATAGTATTTCTGAATGTCTTTTATTTCCTCAAACGTTAAATTTGTTTTTACATTCTTGCCAATTACCTCCAATATATTTCCATAGTTTGTTAGGGTTTCGATTTGTACTGCTTCTTTTATAAAAGCTTTAATAATTTTACGTTGGCGTTCTTGTCTCCCTAAGTCACCCTGCGGGTCAAAAGCACGCATACGAGAATACTTTAGGGCTTCTTCACCATTCAATTCCATTTTACCAATAGGAAAATCTGTCCCTTCATAAGAAAAGTTCAGGGTGTTATTGACGGTCACACCGCCGACAGCATCTACAAGATCCTTAAAACCATCCATATTTACTTCCACAAAGTAGTCAATCGGGACACCTAGGAAATTTTCAACGGTTTTAATGGTCATGTCAACTCCGCCATATGTATACGAATGATTGATTTTATCCTTTATTCCCTTGCCGATAATTTCGGTGTATGTATCACGAGGAATGCTTACCATTTTAATAGATTTATCTCCTGGATTTGCCGTTAATAGAATTAACGAGTCTGGACGCCCGCGGTCTCCGTCACGCTGATCCACCCCAAATAATAAAACAGAGATGGGATCTCCTGCTGCCAAATTAATAACACGCTGCTCAGATGCTGAACGTTTTAGTGGTTCATGTGTTTTTTTGAGTGTGCCGGCAACAGAGTGATATACGGAAAATCCGTATGCGCAAGCTCCTATAATAAGAAGGAAAATGACTCCAAGTGTAATTTTAAAGCCCAGCTTCCTTTTTTTAGGTGTTGGAGATGTGTGTTCCTGTTCCATTCAAACACTTCCTTTGCAGTAATCTCGTTTTATTTTAGCATCAAAAAAATATATCGGTATTCGACAAAATAACTAGAGAAACGACAAAACGCCAGTAATTCTTCTTAAATAGATTAATGTACCTAGGCGAGAGGGCCCTTTTTTTATTAACAAAACGTTTCTGCCATATTAAAAATTTATTGCGAAAATATTAAGAATCGTTATATTACTGAAATAGTAACTGGATCCCACTTGAAATTCTTTGGTTAAACAATAAAAAGGAATATTACAAAGAGAAAAATAGAGCTAAGGAACTAGGTATATTGGTAAGTAGGTAATTGTTTTGCTAGAAGTGGTTGATGTCCATGAAAATTGGATAAATCAGCTTATTTTTTCTTATAGATCCATTTGTTACTCTTATTAATGGATTGGAAGACTGGTAGAATTTACGGCTTTTGATATCTACAGTTTCCATTCAAATTTGAAATACCTAGCTATTGTGAAACTATGAACAATACACTGTTCTTAAATAGAGAATAGGTAGATCCTTGGAGATTTTTCGAATGTAAGGATAAATAATGATTTGAGGTAGGTATTAAAAATGAAAAAAAGGATTTTCCGGAATGAAGGTAAAAATAAAAAAACACATTTGGGATCTGAGCCAGGTCAAAAAGATTTTATTTTTAAGAGTGAATCGAGCAAGCGGTGGAATATACTTATCATTCTTTCGGCCCTTCTAGTTGTTCTATTCTTTCTGATGATCTTTTTTGGGGGGCTGGGTCTTTATGCTAATCCCCATCTCCCCACATTGGAGACAAAAGAAAATAATGAATTTTCACACATCCGTTCATCTGCAACCATGACTTCCCATCAGAATGCAACTGTAAATACCGATACGAATGGGGATTATCTTAAACAGAAAATTGCCTATAAGGATGATGTATACGCATTCTATGTCAATTGGGACAGCAACAGTGAGCTATCGCTCAGGAAAAATATTGATACAATCGATGTTCTAATCCCGCAATGGTTGAGTTTAAATGAAGACCTGGAGCTTGAAAGCAATATTCAGCCGGAAATAGTAGAGCTCGCTAAAAAGAATAATGTGAAGATTGTACCGTTAATTCACAACATACAGGATGGCAAGTGGAATCAGGAGACAGTGCATCAACTGTTAAATTCTCCTGAAGAACAAGCGAAATTAATTAAAAAACTGCATGAACTAATAAAAAAGCAGGGCTTTGACGGGATCAATATTGACTTTGAGAATCTAAACAAGAACGACCGGGATTTATTGCCCCAGTTTTTAAAGGAGCTTGATACGGTTTTCCATGCTGACGGCCTCTCTGTATCCATTGCTGTACAGGCTGCTAATGAGGCGTTTGATTATAAAGAACTGGAAAAGTATGTTGATCAGATGATTGTGATGGCATACGATGAGAATGTGAACAACCCTGGCACCATTGCTTCATCCTCCTGGTTTAAAGAGACTCTATCAAAATTATCTAAGGAAAAGCTTATTGTTGGGCTTGGGAATTATGGATACGACTGGGAGTGGGAAAGCCAGCAGCCGGGAGAAGTCGTTTCCTTTGATGACGTCACAAGACTCGCTGAAAAAGCAAACTTGAATATCCAATGGGACGATATGAGCCAAACTCCTTACCTTAAATATACGGAGAACAACAAAGTACATGAATTATGGTTCCTAGATAGTGCAACCTTCTACAACCAATTGAAAATGTCTACTGAAGCTGGAGCGCAGGGAATTGCACTCTGGAGGCTAGGGTCGGAGGATCCATCTGTTTGGGATATTCTCAAAGGGCATAAAACGGAGGAATTACTTACCGTCAAGAATGGAGGAAATATTTACAGCACAGGAAAAGGGGAGATTTTCCGAGCGAAAAAGAGTTGGAAAGAGGGGGAACGCAGCCTTCGGTTTGATGGCTCTGGCTTTATTACGGGTGAAACCTATATATCTAACCCAATATCATCCGAATTTGAGCGTTTAAGCCAGCCGGGGGAAAAAGAGATTGCACTAACCTTTGATGATGGGCCCGATCCTAAATATACGGAAAGCATATTGAAGATCCTGAAACAACACCAAGTAAAGGCTTCGTTCTTTGTCATAGGTAATAAGGCAATCCACAATCAAGATATTCTGAAACGAATTTATCAGGATGGCCATGGAATTGGCAACCATACGTTTTCTCACCCTAAAACAATAGAAATGTCTGATAAACAGATAAAGTTTGAGCTAAATAGTACTCAACGCATCATTCAAGGAATTACTGGACATACGACCTCGTTGTATCGGTCCCCATATGGAGATGAGGAGGCAAAGTATTTGCCATCGCATTTTCAAAAGTTACAGGATGTAACGCAAATGGGCTACGTCACTGTCAATTATGATATCGATTCAAAGGACTGGAAGCTGCGTGATAGCGAGGCTATTGTTAAGAATGTCTTGAGCCAGGTATCAAGCGGCGATATTATTTTACTTCACGACGGCGGAGGAGATAGACAGGCTACCGTTGAGGCACTGCCTGAAATTATTGAAGTGTTACAGAATAAAGGATATAAATTTGTGACAATCAACGATTTAATGGGCCAAAGCAAAAGTAAAATCATGCCTCCTGTCACAAAGGCAGAAAATCCGATTATGCAAAGCTACAAAGTGATGCTGTTCAATCTAGCCAACTTTAAAGAAGTTATATCTTTTTTGCTTTATAGTGCGATGTTCATTTTAGCCCTGCGCATTTTGATCCTAGGCATTTTAGCTTTTATACATAAAAAGCATGTCAGCCATCCTGTAGGGCAGTCTGCTCCGTTTGTAAGTGTCATTATTGCGGCCTACAATGAAGAGAAGGTTATAGGTAGAACCATCGAATCGATTTTGAAAAGCGATTATCCAAACCTAGAGATCATTGTTGTTGACGATGGTTCCAAAGACCAGACCTCCTTGGTTGTATCCCGTAAGTACCAAGCGAATAAAAAAGTCTTTCTTTTCCACAAAGAGAACGGGGGAAAAGCTACAGCCATCAATCTAGGCGTTAGGAAGGCAAAGGGGGACATCCTTGTTGCCATTGATGCGGACACTATTATTCCTCCTGATTCGATTTCAAAGCTTATTCGGCATTTTGCTGATGAAAATATTGCGGCGGTATCTGGAAATGTAAGGGTTGGGAACAGGGAAAACCTGTTAACTGCCTGGCAGCATATTGAGTATGTAACTGGATTTAACTTGGAGAAACGCAGCTTTGCCACTCTTAATTGTGTCCCTGTCGTTCCGGGAGCTTTGGGGGCGTGGCGTAAACAGGTTGTTCAAGAGCTGGGCTATTTTACCAATGATACTCTTGCAGAAGATACAGACATGACATTAAAAATTCTCCGCCAAGGCTATAAAGTGGTGATTGATGAACAAGCATGTGCCTATACGGAGGCACCTAAAACGACTAGAGATTTCCTGAAACAGCGATTCAGATGGACTTTTGGAACTTTACAATGTTTTTGGAAGCATAAGAAAGCGTTTGGGGGAATAAAGCATAAATCACTGGGATTCATTGCCCTCCCTAATATGCTTTTATTTCAATTTATTGTTCCTTTATGTGCTCCG
This sequence comes from Neobacillus kokaensis, assembly GCF_014656545.1. Lineage (GTDB taxonomy): Bacteria > Bacillota > Bacilli > Bacillales > Cytobacillaceae > Neobacillus > Neobacillus kokaensis. The sequence goes on along the minus strand of NZ_BNDS01000014.1, from coordinate 81,212 downwards.
CTTTTAGATTTATTGTTTATATTAGGGATCATGACAGGGAATACCCAAAAATCTTTAATTATTTTTGCTAGTTACCTTTTGGTTGATTTCCTTGCTTGCTTAGTTGCTTTTAGAATGGAGAAGCTAAGCATTAAACCGCTCCTTTTCTTGTTCCTGCAAAGAATTGTTTACCGCTACTTATTATTATGGGTAACGTGGAAATCCTTTTTTACTGCATTAAAAGGAACCCGGGTAGGCTGGGGGAAATTAAAGCGGGCAGGAGTTGTGACCGTAGAGCCACGATTAAAGGAGAAACGAATCGTCTAGTCATTTTATAAAAAGCATCCTCCACTGGATTACAAGTGGAGGATGCTTTCTTATTTTTCCATTTGAAGCATTTTGAAAGGGGTCTTTCCTGATGCCAGAGAAAAAAATGAGCGATACTCTTTTGAAGGATTAGCATAACTTCTTTCTCATCAATCCCTTTGTTGGACTTTTCTTTCCGCTTTTTCTGTCAGTTCACCAATAGCTTTTCCTTCTACAAAATCGGGAGGCTGTATGCCGATTAGCTGGTACAGGGTAGGGGCAATGTCTAGTGTGCTAATCTTCGTGTCGATCGTTCCTTTTTTAATCCCTTTCCCAACGGCCAAAAATACAGGGCGCAGCTCTTTTCTTGAGGGATTGCCGCCATGATTCCCTAAATCCCCGGGCTCCATTACCTCATCACCGCTGCCTTGAGCCATATAATATCCCTTTTGGGCGACGAGGATGATATCACCCGCGTTCGGATGTTGGATTTGCCCTTTCTCATAGCTATTATCGGTTCCAGTTAGAATGACTTTGTCGTAAGGATGGATTTTTTTATGGAAAAAGGTCATTTTCGCTGTCTTAGTAAAGCTATTAAACGAACCAGGGAGCTTTTCATTGTTATGAACTATTTTGCCCCACAATTGGATGGGGGCGATTGAGAAGAAGGTGGTTAACGGTATTTTCTTCTCATCTACTTCTACACCTTTGAAAATATCAGCAATCTCTTTTTGGATTTTGTCATATTGGGTTTGGTCCACTATGCCGCCTTCTTCCCGGCCTTTCAAATTGATGTAAACGTGCGCTATGGAGCCGCTAGCTACCGCGAAGGCTTTCGATTTTTTAATATTTACTTTTCCGTTGTTGTATTTTACCAAGAGCCCTTTTTTCTCCAATTCTTCATTTGGAGAAAGCCGTGAATGAACTGGCTCCATTCCATGATCAGACACTATGAAAAGACGATCATCCTGGCCCGTTTCTGCTAAAACTTGTCCAAGCATTTCGTCAGCCAATTTGTAAGACCAGCGAATGTAGCTTAAGTATTGTTTGGACCTATCGCTTGTATAACCTGGCTGTCTTGGGTCAGAAAGCAGGTATTTGTGGGACTCATGATCAATCTGTGGATAATAGAAAAATAGTAGATCTGGCTTGTACTTCTTTTTTATGTACAGGGAAACATCTGTCGTCCATTGTGCAAACCTTATACTAATTTCTTCATATTCCTTTCTTGTTATCCACTTTTTATCCAAAGCTTTGTCATCTTCTTGGATGGGGAAATATCCAAAGTGCTTATAGATATCTTCCTTAAAATGTTTTGGACCTTTGACAACTCCGGAAGATACGGCAGTCCTATATAGTTTGGCATCGGAAAGGTCAGGTTTTGTCGCTTTAATTTTAAAAGCAAATCCTGCCATCTCTTTATCGTGGGTTTGAAATGAAAGAGAACCCCACTCATCAAGGCTAACTTTTTCTTTATTCTGCATGTTTCTATCAAAGGAGAGATAAAACTCTCCAGGTGTTTCTGTCGTAACATACACCTTCAGATTATGGCCATTTCCTATTTTTAAAGGAAAAACGGCAGATTGACGTTCTTTGGTGTTTTTTTTAAATCCAAGCGAAATTAATTCACTTTCTGCCAATGTGTTCCCATAATATATCGAATAATCCGCTTGGTGGCCGTATTTGGGGTTAGAACCTGGAAAAAGGATAGTCGCCGTTTTCTTACCTTCCTTACGTACGACCGACCAGAGCGGTTTAGCGTCCAGTCCTGAATAGAAGGCACTTTCGCTATCAGTCAACTTTTTATTCGGCTTATGTAGTTCATTGCTTACCATGCCTGTGGCACCCGATGCAGCACCGGTTGCTATGGCAGCATGGGAGGCAGACGTTAAAGAAGGAAATATTGTACGGATATTGTCAGCCATTTTGCCCCTGCTCACCACCTGTTTAAAATGCGGCAGCTGTTGTTGTTCCATATATTCTTCTAAAAAGTCATGCCGCATACCGTCAAACGAAATCACCATATCGGTGGAATGGTTGGATTCAGCCCCCAAAATAATAGAGGGAAAGGACAGAAAAAGTATAGTAAATAGAGACACCTTTAGTTTCATAATATCAACCACCTGTTGTAACTTATTTATTTGTATATTCCCGCTATTTGCAGCAGGGAAACAAAGCAGACAGGTCTATCATTTTTTTTAGAAATTCAAAGAGTAATAGAAAAAAGGTGTTTAATTTAATAGAAGGTGGGAATATAAAGAGTGTAGTCGAAATTAAGTAAAAAAATGGAGGGATTTTAAATGGCTGACAAAAAACGAAATAATCATGATGACGGAAAGATGACTGTCGAGGAAGCAGGCCGCAAAGGCGGAGAAGCTACGGCAGAAACCCATGGCAGAGAGTTTTATGAGGAAATCGGCCGCAAAGGCGGAGAAGCTACGGCAGAATCCCACGGCAGAGAGTTTTATGAGGAAATCGGCCGCAAAGGCGGAGAAACGACGGCAGAAAACCATGACAGAGATTTTTATGAGGAGATTGGTCGCAAAGGCGGCGAAGCAACTTCAAAAAATCATGACAGAGAATTTTACGAGGAAATTGGACAAAAGGGCGGCGAAGCGCGCGCTAACCAACGCGACGACGATCGTGATGGCAAAATGAGCAGAGAAGAAGCAGGCCGTAAAGGCGGCGAGGCTCGTGCCAGAAAACGTGATAACGATTAAATCTTAAAAAACATTTATTGAAATTAAATACGAGCTGGCCTGTTGAAAGGTCCCTAATATAGCAAAAAGCTGGTGAAAAACATTTCGTTTTTCACCAGCTTTTTTTTTGATAAATTTTAAATGTTAGTACATATTATTCCCTGTTGAAAACAAATTTATCTTGATATATTCTATAGTTGGGAGAATTTCCATCTCCTGTATTTGGAATAATAATTTAATAAGTAACATATTATGATCCCAAAAGATAAATTAATTTAGAAAGTAAGGGGAAAAATTGAACCAGCAAAATAGAATAAAGTTGATTGAGGAATTGATACAGTCAACGATGACAAATGTTGGATTAGACATTGAACTGAAGCGAACACTTACCGGTGTGAATATGAGCTATAATTTTATCCTTGATTATATAGGTTATGATGTTGATCGTATAGAAGAAGCCCTAAAGGAAATGCAGTCTCTAGTATCACTCGAAACGTATATTAAAGCTTTTACACTTCATGAGTTAGGGCATGTGTTAGACCGGAAAGCTTTAATGGAGTCAATGACAAAAACTATTGAATATCACGAAATGAAAAAAAACCATACAATATACGAACGTTACAGTGATTACACTCTTCTTGCGATGCTTATCGAAGAGCATCAAATGAATATTGTTTTTGAAGAAACTGCTTGGGTGAATGCTCAAAAGTTAAATATGGAATATGGTATTGTTGATTGGGAAAGCTTTGAAAAAGTGAAGAATCTAGGAATGTCGACTTATTTGAATTTATATGAGAATGATTTACAGCTATATAACCAGCTTTTAGCGGAACAAACCGAGCAAAGTGCTTAATGAGAATAAACAAAAGACGATCACATTGAACGTTTGCTGTCTGAACCTAACACTAAAAGTGTTAGGTTTTTTTAAAATAGGCACATAAAACAATGATACAGAAAATAGGATCATGAGCTAGGGGGAGCTGCCTCTAATAATATTCTTAATAATGGACTTTTCTCGCTTGCAATGACGGTATCTAAAATATGTTAATTTCTAACCATAATTCTATGTCCCGTTAGGATATAATTAAAATTAAGCAAACTGTTAGCCAAAATAATTGAGAAAAAGTGGTGATTGAAAATGGGGTAACAGTAAAAGATTTACTGCAATTGCCATCATTTAGAGGTGCAGAGGTGTTAGCCGGAAAAGATAACTTGAATCGAACGGTCTCCTCTTTATCGGTATTAGAAGTTTCGAATGTAGATTTTTTCTCCCAGAGCATCCAAACTGTTCAAGAAGAATGGTATGCCGAAGAACTTGTCATAAGCTCCTTGTATTCCATTAAAGATAGTGTGGAAAAACAATGTACAGCTATTCAACATTTACATGATCTAGGGGAATTAGGTCTTATTTTATATTATGTGGGAATTATCTTGCCAGAGATACCAGAAGAGGTGCTCCGCTTAGCAGACTCTCAAGGTTTTATTATTATTTGTATGCCAAAAAACGATTATTCCCTTCGTTATAATGAAGTAATTTATGAAGTAATGGAAGCGATTGTGAGTAATCAGGCTGTTAATGAGAATTTTGTTAATGAATCTCTTGAAAAGGTTTCTTTGCTTCCAGAACATTTACGGAGTGTGGAAATTACACTTAAATTTTTATCTGATCGCTTGAAAGTTAATATCCTGATCACAAATGCCAATTTTGATATTATGAACCAAGTAATGTGGCCGCGAAATTCATCTTTAGATGTCTTGAAAGTAATCCAAGAATTTTCGCCCTATATTACGAATGGCAAAGAGAAAAAAGAGAAATTGGAAATCAATCATATACCCTGTTTTGTTGAATATAAAAGTATTCACCAAAAAAATGGAGAGATCCTTTATCTCTTTCTGATTAAAGAGAATATGAAATTACCGGCTAAGACCATCGAAAAAACTAGCGAAGTGGTACAAGTGGCTATAAATCTATGGGGAGACAAACATGCGGAAGTTAGTGAATATGCTTTAGTCAAAGCGATTGTGAATGATGAAAGTGAAAAGATGCGAAGATTAGCCAATCTGCTTCATATTGATGTTTCTGCAATCGAAATGATGTGGCTAGTTTATATTAAGGATTTGTCAGATGAAAAGAAAATTAGAGAAGAATTGGCAGAGCAGCTTTCAAAATATTATAAAACTGCGGTCATTCAAACGATCGATCATTGTACTATCGTACTGTTAGGCGATTACTCCTATAAATACCATGAGTTTGAAATTGCTAGGGAGTTTATCGAAACAACAAATTACTTCTCGCAAATTTCGGAAATTGTTTATTGTCCGAAAATGAGAAATACGCTAGATGTTCGTCGTATGTATCAGTTAGTAAATAATGTAGGAAAGAAAGTTCATACAGTTTATCAAATGCGTAAATTGTTTACAGCAGCGGAAATCCGATCCATGAAGCGAGCCGTGGATTTAAGTAAGCAAGGGGAAGAAACAATTGAAGAAAGTTTGTCAGTCATTGCTCCTATTCGGAATGACCAAGAATCTTTGAGGACATTGATGACCTTCCTTCTGGATGCAAATGGCGATTTTGACAATTGTGCAAAACTGCTATTTATTCACAAAAATACGGTTAAGTATCGAATCAAAAAGATTAGTGAACTAATTGGATATGACGTAACCGTTTATTCCGAGTTTTACGATGTTTATATAGCCTGTATGATCTATCGATTAATTAATCGATAAATTTATCCGACTTTTTGTCAAAAACAACAAAAAGTCGGATTTTTTTTTCATTTTCGAAAAAGACTCTCCTCTATTTTTCTTTTATAATAAGAAAAATCAATTTATTAAGAAACACAGGAGGGACGATATGGGAAGTGATCGAAAATATCAGTCATGGTTTAGTCTAGGAATTATCTGGGCTGGGGCGCTGGTTTGCATACCAAGCCTTTTAGTAGGAAATGCACTGATAAGTGGCATGAGCCTACCAAAAGCATTATTAGCAACGTTTGTTGGATATTCAATCGTAGTCCTGCTCATGATTCTGCAAGGGATTCAAAGCAGTGATTTAGGTAAGCCAGCCGTTCAAGTCGCTGGCCAAGTTTTTGGTAAGAAAGGGTCACGGACCATAATATCCATTATTTTGGCAATTGCCTGCTTAGGCTGGTTTGGAATCCAAGCCAATGTTTGCGGGGCTGCGTTAGCTAGTTTGTTAGCTGCATTTAATATTAGTGTGCCAGTTCCATTAGCCTCTTTCTTTAGTGGGATGGTGATGGTAATATCGGCTATTTACGGAATAAAAGTACTAAGAGTATTAAGTTATATTGCCGTACCTTTATTAGTTGTCATTTGTGTGTATGGTTTGGTTCACACTTTGACAGGAGAGCAATTACAGGTAATTCAGGATTACAAACCAAAAGGGAATATGAGTTTTATGGATGGGCTGGCCGTAACGATTGGTTCCTTTGCATTAGGTGCGGTGATTGCAGGTGATTATTCTCAATTCTCAAAAAAACGTTCGGATGTTATAAAAGCAGCAATCTTTGGAATTATTCCAGCTGGAGTGCTAATGATTGGAGTAGGAGCTGTTTTAACGATCGCCTATCAAACAAGTGATATCACAGCTGTCTTTTTAAGAATCGCAACTCCATTTATTGGTGGTGTCGCATTAATTTTAGCTACATGGAAAACAAATCTGGTAAATGCCATTTCGGGTGGCTTTGCATTGATTAATGTTTTTAACACCTCCAAAGAAAAGGAAAAGTTAGCAGTCGGTATTGCTGGAACAATTGGGACCGTGTTGGCTGTAGTAGGCATATTAAATTACTTCACACCTATTATGTCTATCCTTTCTGCGATGATTCCGCCAGTAGCCGGTGTCATGATTGCTTCTTATTGGGTGATGAATAAAGGCAATAAACATTGTTGGAAAGAAATAGAAGGCATAAATCGTTTAGGGGTTTTTTCTTGGCTGGTTGGAGCAGTCATTGCCAGTCTTCCCGTTGTGTTATCTTTATTTCCAAGTTTGCCGCAAATATCTAATCAGCCATTGATTGGGATAGTCATTTCATTTGTTATTTACTATGTTGGACAACATTTTACTGCTCAAAAAACAGCTATATTGGAGGAAAATAAATGAGATATTTAGATAAAGAAGCTATTGAAAATATCGCCGTTGGTGCTGCATTTTTAGGTACAGGCGGAGGAGGAGATCCTTATATAGGGAAATTAATGGCGCTTTCTGCAATTGAAAAAAATGGACCTGTACGGTTATTTTCTGTAGATGAAATTGAAGATGAAGAATTTTTTATTCCCGCAGCAATGATGGGAGCGCCATCTGTTTTAGTGGAGAAATTCCCAAAAGGGGACGAGTTTGTTAAGGTTTTTCAAAAGCTCGCTAAGTATTTAGGAAAAGAGAAAATTGCAGGAACGTATCCCATGGAAGCAGGCGGAGTGAATTCCATGGTTCCAATTGTAGTGGCAGCACAGCTTGGTTTACCGCTAATTGATTGTGATGGTATGGGAAGAGCATTCCCAGAATTGCAAATGGTAACATTTCACTTAGATGGGATCTCAGCTACACCAATGGCGATAACAGATGAAAAAGGAAATATAGGGATTTTTGAAACAATTAATAATAAATGGACAGAACGTATAGCTCGTGCAGCAACTGTTGAAATGGGAGCCAGTTCATTGGTTAGTTTGTATCCAACGACTGGTGCTCAAATCAAAAAGAGTGGAGTTCATCATATCATTACGCTTTCTGAAAAGATTGGTGAAATTATTTCCTCAAAACGCAGAGAGTCAAAAGAAAAACTTCAAGAATTGTTAAAACTGGTTTCTGGCTATCAATTGTTCCAAGGTAAAATTGTGGATGTTATTCGAGAGACCAAGGGTGGCTTTAACCTTGGGAAAATGGATCTCGAAGGAATTGATGTGAATAAAAACGAAAATATGAAGGTGCATTTTCAAAATGAAAATCTAATTGCAGAAAAAAATGATCAAGTGGTAGCTATGACTCCGGATTTAATTTGTCTAGTGGATTATGAAACGCTATTACCTGTTACAACTGAAAGTTTAAAATATGGAAAACGTGTACGTGTGATTGGATTACCAGCTCATCAAAAATGGAGAACAGCAAAGGGGATTGAAACAGCAGGTCCGAAATATTTTGGCTATGATTATGATTATGTTCCAATTGAGGACTTGGTTGAAAAGGTGGTTATCGAACATGTATAGAATTGGAATTGACGTTGGCGGCACAAATACAGATGCTATAATTTTAGATCAAAATCATCATTTAATTCATAGTGTAAAATCTCCAACAAGTTTAGATATTAAAACGGGTATTGAAACAGCTTTACGTAATTTATTAAAAGAAGTAAACATTGATAAGTCCAAAATTACCCATGCCATGTTAGGGACTACGCAGTGTACAAACGCTATTGTAGAACGTAAAAAATTAGCCAAGGTCGGTGTAATTCGTTTAGGATATCCTGCAACTGCCTCTGTCCTTCCATATACTGCCTGGCCAAAAGATATGGTTGAAAACCTTTCAGGGAACTATTGCTTAGTTCATGGCGGTTATGAATACGATGGTCAATTACTGAGCGAACTTGATGAGGGTGAGATTAAAGCACATTTGGAGGAATGGCAGGAGAAAGTGGAATCAATAGCGATTGTTGGGGTTTTTTCCTCCATCAAGAATGATCAAGAACTCAGAGTTCGAGATCTTATACATGAAGTATATGGAGAAGAATTTCCTGTTTCTTGCTCTTCGCAGATTGGTTCTGTAGGTTTAATTGAACGTGAAAATGCAACGATTTTAAATGCGGCATTATGCAAGGTAATAAAAACGACAACCGAAGGGTTTGTACATGCATTGGAAGAAGAGGGAATTACTAATGTAGAAGTGTATTTATGCCAGAATGACGGAACATTAATGTCGGTCGAATATGCTAAACATTTCCCTATATTAACCATTGCATGCGGACCAACAAATAGTATACGAGGTGCTTCATATTTAGCACAGATTAAAAATACGATGGTCCTTGATGTTGGCGGTACCACATCCGATATCGGGGTATTACAAGATGGGTTTCCAAGAGAGTCTTCTGTAGCGGTTGAGGTAGGTGATATCCGAACCAATTTTAGAATGCCGGACATAATTTCTGTTGGACTAGGTGGAGGAAGTATTGTTCGTGTAGACAATGGCACAATTACTGTGGGTCCTGATAGCGTAGGATACAAGATTGGTGAAGAAGCACTTGTCTTTGGCGGTAATACACTCACTACAACGGACATCGCTGTTCGTCTTGGCTTGGCTGATGTGGGTGATAAGAGTTTAGTAGAACATATTGATGAAGAGTTCGCCAAAGACGTTCAATTAAAAATATCATCACTAATTGAACAGGCTATTGATAAAATGAAGACATCCTCAGAAGATGTTCAACTGGTTTTAGTAGGCGGGGGCAGTATTATTATTCCAGACTCTATTCAAGGGGTCTCCAATATTATTCAAGCTGAGAATGGTGATGTAGCAAATGCGATTGGTGCATCCATTGCTCAAATCAGCGGGCAATATGAGCAAATCTATATCTATTCTAGAGAACCACGCGAGGAATCATTGAAAGACGCACAAGCAAAGGCAGTGAAACAAGCTGTATTAGCTGGAGCGGCTGCTAATACGATTGAATTAGTTGAAGTGGAAGAAACTCCACTTGCTTATCATCCAGAAAACGCAACGAGATTAAGAGTAAAAGTTGTCGGAAGAATGGAATAGATTTAACGGTATCATCATTAGCTTCGTTTTGTAAAAGTCCTATAAACAACTTATTTTAATAGGGAAAACCACTAAGTTAATCCATACAGGAAATAGAGAATGACCGAATATCTTTCTTTACTAAGCAAGAGGATACCCATAGGTTAAGCAACTTAGGGGGTATCTTCTTTTTTATAGTAAAGGAGAAAGAGGAATGCATTTCTGTGATAACAACTATAGTAATTGGTGAAAGATTAGGCGGTAAGGAGTTTCTATTAAACACAAGTTTATGCTAAATTGTTTTTCTTAATTAAGGATTGAAGGATGCCTGCGTATCGCTGGGCGATATGACCCTTGCAAATCATTCTAAAAACCTTCATAGTAATAGAAAAGGAGGTTCGATATGCGAAGCGATATAAAACCAAATGAACAAGCTTTCTCTACTAAGGAAGTGGCTGAAGAAGTAGGTATTGCAACTCCCACTGTACGGAAGTATGGCCAAATCTTAGAGCGGAATGGATATGAGTTTTTGAAAGATGGTGATCGCCGTATCTTTGTTCAGTCAGACATCAAAGCGCTTATAGCGTTACGCGATACGGACAAGCCGCTGGACGATATGGCTAAAGACCTTGTGTATCAGCAAAAGGAAAGATTAGAAGAATCCAATGAAATAGAGATTGCGATACCCGGTACATATGAAAATTTACCTTATGATTCGAGTCAATTAAAAGAGGCCTTAATGTTTTTAGTCAATGAACTCGCAGTTACACGAGAAATGAATGACAGACTGACAAACGATATGGCACAGCTTAAAACAACCGTTTCCCGACTCCAGCAGGATCATCATGTTATAAGTGCCACTATTGGAAATTCAGCAAAAAAAACGAACACTAAAATTGAAAAATTAGCAGAACAGCAAAATACCAACTACGAAACATTGTTGCAGCTAGAAAAACAAAAAAGTGAACTCTTACAAAAGGAAATACAAAATATGCGGGACGAACAGAAAAAAGAATGGAGTTCACAAAATGAATTTAATAAACGATTGGAAGAAGCGATACAAAAGCCTAAAGAAAAACGGGGATGGCTTTCCTCCCTATTCCGAAAATAAGATGTTAAGGCAGTTAAGAAACTCAGTCAAAAACAAGAGTCATTCTTAATAGAGTTCTACAAGACATGGGGCGTATCGCTCCTATTTTTGTTCATATCGCTGGGCGATATAATCGTAAATATATCCCCGGAACCTTCGTCTTTTAGGAAAGAGAATCACGATATGCGATACGATATACATCGGAAAAAACGAGCATCATTATCCAATAAGCGGAAATGTAGTTACCGCTGTTTTGGCCGAATTTAAAAGGGAAATTGATACAAGGGTGTGAAAGAGTTCGCCGTATCTGAGTACACTCACAGCGCTTATAGCGGCAGGCGATACGTCAAACCGCTAGACGTTTCAGCAAAAGACCTTGAATATCAGCTAAAAGAAAGATTAGATGAATCCACTGAAACGGAGATTGTCATAGCCGCTATACATGAAAATTTCCCCTGCACTTCTTTTCCATCTTTATAATATATAAGTGATAAATTATAGTTAATGTCTACTTAAACATAAGGAAACTTTTCGGTTATCAAAATTCACTATTATTCAAATTTCAACAAAATTCCCGGGAAATATCTACAAATTATGAGTAGATATCGACAAAAAATAGAAGCTTGTTTAAAGTTGGATATTATACTGTTTAATTTTACTATATAAGCTAACCCTGGATATTCCCAATATTTTTGCGGCTGCACTTTTATTGCCAAAGGTTTCCTTCAGTACTGCTTCAATTCGGTCCTTTTCTAATAGAGCTTTTTCTTTTGCCAGCCCTTCCTTACCTTCCTTTTTACCTGTGGATTTTGGAAAGAGCGTTAGTATATCTTCCGCTTGGATAACAGGTTTGTCTGTAAAAATAATTAATCGTTCAACCACATTTCTAAGTTCACGGACATTTCCGGGCCACTCGTAGTTTTGGAACATCTCCACAGCACTGTCTCCAAGCGTTGGAATTTCCTTTTGATACTTTGTAGAATACTCCTGAACAAAATTTCTCACTAATAGCGGGATGTCCTCAATTCTTTCCCGAAGCGGCGGAAGGGCTAAAGTAACTACATTTAACCGATAGTAAAGATCCTCGCGAAAGGTACCTTGTTTCACCATGTCATCTAAATCTCTGTTGGTGGCAGCGACAATTCTAATATTTACTTTTATAGGCGTATTACCACCAATGCGATAGACTTCTCTTTCTTGCAGGACTCTTAATAATTTAACCTGCATATCGAGGGGAAGCATGCCAATTTCATCTAAAAATAATGTACCGCCATCGGCCATTTCCACTTTACCCGGCTTACCATCCCTATGTGCACCAGTAAAAGATCCTTTTTCGTATCCAAAAAACTCGCTTTCAAAAAGGGCTTCAGGAATAGCGCCGCAGTTAATAGGAATAAACGGCTGATTATTTCTCATGCTGGCTTCATGGATGCCTTGAGCAAACAGTTCCTTGCCGACGCCGCTTTCTCCGAAGACGATCACTGTTGCGTCAGTTTTTGCTACCCTTAGCGCTAATTCCTTTGCAAGATGGATTGCATCACTATGCCCTTTGATTTCAGCTAAAGGGCCAATTTGTTCCTGTAATTTATATTGTTGTTTTATTTTTTGTAATTGTGTTGCTTGTAAAGTTAATTTTTCATTTAACTGAACAATATTCGTAATATCTTGATCAATAGAAATGGCCCCTATTAAATCTCCTTTTTCATCAAAAATGGGAGCTGAACTGATTAATACATGCTTGTCCGGCCGAGGTTGGTGATATACGTTATAGACGGGTTTCTTCGTTTCTAGTATCTCAAGTAATTTTAAATCCCTTTTTTTAAAAAACTTACTTATTTTATTGTGTTTAATTTCCTCTAAAGGGATTCCATAAATCTCTTCTGCCTGAGTATTCCAATATTCAACCTCTCCTGACGAATTAATAATGGTAATAGCATCTGAGCTGGTTTCTATTAAAGTTTTTAAATAATAGTAGGAATGTTTTAGGGAATGAGTTGTCATAATCAGCATCCTTATTAAAGTGAATGTAAAGTGTAAATGTAAAATTTACAACATTGTAAAGTTATTAAACATTATTATTGTACGTTATTGTCCAAAAAACAGCAATATATGAGGTTAAAGGGTCTCTTTCATATTGGCACGATATTTGCAAAATAAAATATATACAAACAATTTTGCTAACGGGGGGATCAATGAATGGTGACATTAGAGGGTTATATCGAAACAATTGATGCTCATGCCATGGGCGAGGCAGCTAGAATAGTCGTGGGCGGTATACCAGAGATCCATGGACAGTCTATGATGGATAAAAAAAACTATATGAAGTCCACTATGGACCATATAAGAAAGCTGCTGATGCATGAACCTAGGGGACATCTAAATATGTTCGGAGCTATATTAACCGAGCCTTGCCAGGAAAAATGTGATATGGGCGTCATATTTATGGACAGCGGCGGCTATTTAAACATGTGCGGCCACGGAACGATTGCATCGGTTACAGTGGCAATTAATAATGGCTTAATTGAAAAAAAGGAAAAAGTATTACTAGATACGCCCTCTGGAATGGTTGAATGCTATGTATCGTATGAGGGTAATAGGGTAAAAGAGGTTTCATTTATTAATGTACCGGCCTTTGTACTAAAAAAGAATGTAAGCGTTTATGTAGAGAATACTGGTTATGTATATATGGATATAGCATTTGGCGGCAGCTTCTTTGCAATTGTGGATGCAGAGCCATTTAATCTGAAGCTGACGATCGATGAACAAGACAAAATTGCCGCTCTTGGGACTGCTATTAGAAAGGCAGCAAATGAACAATTGACTGTTATCCATCCTGAAATTCCAGAGATTAACACAATCGATCTTGTAGAATTCAGTTTAAAATTAGGAAAAAATTATTATCGGAATACAGTTGTTTTCGGCGATGGACAAATTGATCGTTCACCTTGCGGAACAGGTACATGTGCAAAGCTTTCGACATTGACCCTTGATTGTGGTGAGCATATTATTCAGGAAAGTATTATTGGGTCGCAATTCAAAGGAGTGATAGTAGATTACACAGTGGTTGAAGACTATAAAGCTATTATTCCCAAAATTACAGGATCAGCTTGGGTGACGGGGATTCATAAATTCTCATTGGATCTATCTGACCCATATAAGGAAGGCTTTTTATTGAAATAATCAGTAGCATAATTATTTTTTTACACGGAGGGAACAACAGTGGGACTTACTAGAGATTTTTTTATCCATCTTTCACAAAATAAAATGTTAAACAGCGGGGCTAAACGCTGGGGATTAAAGCTGGGGGCACAGTCAGTTGTTGCGGGTACGAATATTGCAGAAATGGTGGAAAGTGTTAAGACATTAAATGCGAATGGTATTTCAGCGACAATTGATAATTTAGGTGAATTTGTTTTTAAGAAGGAAGAAGCACTTGAGGCAAAGGATCAAATTTTGAAAGTGATTAAGGCTATCCACGAACATGACCTGGATGCTCATATTTCTTTGAAGCCAACGCAGCTCGGCTTGGATATTGAATTTAAGTTTTGCCTCGAGAATCTAAGGGAAATTGTCTCTTTAGCCCATAAGTATAACATATTTATTAATTTTGATATGGAGGATTATGGCCATCTAAAGCCATCCTTTGATATTTTGGATGAACTTTCTAAAGAATACGATAATATTGGTACGGTCATTCAGCGTATTTCTATAAAGCTGAAGAAAATATTAAGAAATATAAGAACTATCGGTTAAGAATTGTAAAAGGCGCATATAAAGAACCCGAAAACTTAGCTTATCAGGATAAAAAGGAAATTGATCAAAACTTTATTCGTTTAATTGAATACCACTTATTGAATGGAAAATTCACATCAATTGCAACACATGACCATCACATTATTAATCATGTAAAGGCTTTTGCCGAGAAACATCAAATTTCTAAAGATAAATATGAATTTCAAATGCTTTATGGATTCAGGAACGATTTACAGTTGGAGCTCGCGAAGGAGGGATATAACTTCTGTACCTATGTGCCGTTCGGGAAGGATTGGTATGGTTACTTCATGCGGCGTCTAGCAGAACGTCCTCAAAATTTAAATCTTGTATTTAAACAACTGTTTAACAAGAGAACTAATACTTTATTGGGAATTGGCACCGGCGCTTTTATAGCCGGAAGAGTAAGCAAAAAGAAAGCATCGAGATAAATGACTTCCCTTCCAAATAACGGCATTTTAATCTGCTTGTATAATTTATAATTTCATATAAAAATTGAATTACTATTGATGAACAAAAAAGGGGATGCTTTTTTCACATTCCCCTTCCATAAAAAGGAGGAAGCTTAATGGATAAAAAACTGCCTTTTTCTCAAGTGCTGGCGATTGGACTTATGCTGTTCTCAATGTTTTTAGGTGCCGGTAATGTAATTTTTGCTCCAATGGTAGGTCAGCAGGCGGGAACAAATGTCTGGATTGCTATGGCTGGATTTTTAATTACAGGTGTCGGTTTAGTTTTATTGGCAATCGTTGCGTTAACCCGCGGAGGCGGTACGGTGGAAAGACTTGCAGGAAGAGTAAGCCCGCTTTTTGCAACGATATTTTCTATTTTACTTTTCTTATCGCTTGGTCCCATTTATGTTATTCCACGGACCACTTCTGTTGTATATGAAATTGCTGTAAATCCTTTAGTTCAAAATAAGTCAAATACAAGTCTTTATTTATTTACTTTCTCTGCCTTATTTATTATCCTGACGATTTACCTCTCCTGGAATACTTCCAAGTTTGTTGATCGACTAGGAAAAATTATCACACCAATTTTTTCAATATTATTAATAGTACTAATTGCTAAGTCATTTATTACTCCGATGGGAAGAATCGGTGAGCCGCAAAAGGATTATTTGAGCGGTGTATTTATAAAAGGGTTCACTCAAGGGTATTACACAATGGACGTGCTTGCGGCTTTTGTTTTTGGAGGTATTTTTATTAAAACGATTAGTTCTTTAGGCATCCATTCTGAAAAGGAAGTGTCTAAGCTATTTATTAAAGCAGGTTTAATCACCATTATTGGATTAGTTGCTTTGCAAATGTCAATGGCATGGATAGGTGCTACCAGTGTGGAGGCAATTGGCTTTAAAGAAAATGGGGGAGAATTATTAGCCCAAAGTGCCATGGCCCTGTTTGGCCAAGTTGGAATTTATATGATTGGAACCGTTATCTTTTTAACAGGAATCACAACAAATGTTGCATGTTTAGCTGCTGTTGCTGAATATTTTGAAAGGATTGTTCCTTCCGTTTCTTATAAAAAGTGGCTCATTATTTTTTCTGCTTTAAGTTTAATCATTACAAACTTTGGTTTAAATACCATTTTAACTTTGGCATCGCCTATACTTCTGCTGCTTTATCCATTAGCCATTGCTTTGATTGCCTTAATCTTTGCGAATAATCTATTTAACGGACATAAAACAGTTTATTCCGCTACTATGATTGGAGTTGGCTTTGTAGCAATACTTGATGCATTAAAGGAGGCAAACATTGCACCGGAAACTATTAATCATGTTTTTGGTTTTATCCCATTATTTACAAATGGCACAGGATGGATTGTTACAGGGATTATTGGATTTTTGATGGGGCTTTTTATAGCAAAAGCCAGGAAAGAACCTGCCATTTTGATAGATATTGCAGGCCAAAAGATTAATTAAGAAAATCTAGCATAAATACACAAATCTAAAAAAAGTAAGAGGAGAGATTCTTATGATTACTCAAGAAAAAAACATTGTAAAAGCTTATAAACATGAACCATTTACTGATTTTTCAATAGAAGAAAATAAACTTGCGTTTGAGGGTGCCTTAAAAATTGTTCAATCACAATTAGGCAAAGAATATCCGCTTGTAATCGGGGGCCAGCGATTTAAGACCAATAACGAAACCGTTTCTATTAATCCAAGTAATAAAAATGAGGTAATCGGCACGGTTTCTAAAGCAGATAAAGAATGGGCAGAAAAAGCAATGCAAGCAGCCCTTTCTGCATTTGAAACATGGAAGTTTGAGGACCCGAAGATCCGCTCCTCTATTTTATTCCGTGCTGCAGCTATTATCCGTGAGCGTAAGCACGAGTTCTCAGCATATCTTGTAAAAGAGGCAGGGAAACCTTGGAAGGAGGCGGACGCTGATACAGCGGAAGCGATCGATTTCCTAGAATATTATGGTCGTCAAATGCAGCAATTAAAAGACGGTGTACCAGTTCAAAGCAGGGATGGGGAAAGTAATAAGTATTCTTATATCCCGCTAGGAGTAGGAATAATCATTTCACCATTTAATTTTCCGCTCGCCATTATGGCAGGAACTGCTGCAGCGGCTATTGTAACTGGAAACACTATCCTTCTCAAACCTTCTGACCATACACCGGTTGTAGCAGCCAAGTTTGTTGAAGTGTTAGAAGAAGCAGGCCTTCCTGATGGCGTCATTAATTATATTCCTGGAGATGGTGCAGAGATTGGTGATTATCTTGTGGAGCATCCTAAGACACGTTTTATTTCATTTACAGGCTCTCGTGAAGTAGGCTGCCGCATATATGAGCGTGCAGCGAAAGTACAGCCGGGTCAAATTTGGCTGAAGCGTGTTATAGCTGAGATGGGTGGCAAGGACACGGTATTGGTGGATAAAGATGCTGATTTGGATTTAGCAGCTTCTTCTATTGTTTATTCTGCTTTTGGCTTCTCCGGACAAAAATGTTCAGCCGGCTCTCGTGCGGTCATCCATCAGGATGTATATGATGAAGTACTTGAGAAGGCTGCCGCATTAACAAAAACATTAAAAGTAGGCTGCCCTGAAGATGTAAATACCTACATGGGACCTGTTATCAGCCAAGCTGCTTATGATAAGATCATGAAATATATCGCAATCGGCAAGGAGGAAGGACGTTTAGTAACGGGGGGAGAAGGAAATCATCAGGATGGTTACTTTATCCAGCCAACCATTATTGCAGATGTAGACGAAAATGCACGTTTAATGCAGGAAGAAATCTTTGGTCCCGTTGTTGCTTTCTGCAAAGCAAGAGATTTTGACCATCTAATGAAGGTTGCAAACAACACAGATTATGGTTTAACCGGTGCATTAATTACGAATAATCAAGAGCATATCAAACGGGCGGAAAAGGAATTTCATGTAGGAAATCTTTACTTTAATCGCGGCTGCACAGGAGCCATTGTTGGATATCAACCGTTCGGAGGATTTAATATGTCAGGTACAGACTCCAAGGCTGGCGGTCCTGATTATCTCATATTGCATATGCAGGCTAAAACAACGAGTTTAATGCTATAACAAATAGAAAAATATTTGCTATTTCCCTATATCAAAGGAAAAATCAGGGGAATATAAGAATTAAGAGGTTTTCCATTAGTTGAGCAAACTTACTGGAAGCCTCTTATTTTATTTTCTCCGCTAAAAAGGGCGACAAAACTATACTAAATAGTATTCCATAAAAAGGACTGAATGGAGCCTTTTTTGTTTCGTATCGCTAGGCGATATGACCTTTGCATTATAAATCTAAAAACTCTCCTATTAATAGAAAAGGAGGTTCATATGCGAAGCAACATACAACCAAATGAACAAGCTTTCTCTACCAAGGAAGGAGCAGAAAAAGTAGGGATTGCAGCTCCTACTGTTAAGAAAGTATAGCCAAATCTTAGAGCGGAGTGGATATGAGTTTTTGAAGGAGGGGAATCA
This sequence comes from Neobacillus kokaensis, assembly GCF_014656545.1. Taxonomy (GTDB): domain Bacteria; phylum Bacillota; class Bacilli; order Bacillales; family Cytobacillaceae; genus Neobacillus; species Neobacillus kokaensis. Next base: position 62,672 of record NZ_BNDS01000014.1, on the reverse strand, counting down.
ACGTATCTTTGTTCATTCAGACATCGTAGCGCTTATATCGTTAGGCGATACGGCCAAGGTGTAAAGTAGAGTTCATAACACTTAAGGAAACTAAATAAAAAGGAAAAATTCTTTTGTTTCGATTATTAGGTTTACTATATTTCAACTTTCAACAAAATTCCCGGGAAATATCTACAAATTATGAGTGAATATCGACAAAAAATAGAGGAGCTTGGTGTTTTAAAAAAGCGGGATTGCTCCCGCCCATTTATTTTTCATCAAACTTTAACTTTCACACTTCCCCTTTTTCTGTTAGATTCAACACATCATTTTCAAAGGATTGTACCATACATGTTTAAGGGAACGTATTAACAATGAAGCTTTTTCTCCTATTGTAGTATAGAAGAAGTTAATAAAATGCTTGGAGGCAGTCTTTTTTATCAACTATTTCGTTGACAAAAAGGTATTTTCTGTAAGATAATACTCATGAGTAATATAATTTTTATAAAGACAAGAGGCATGCATAATGGGTCAACGTGGCAGACAGAAAGGATCGGTTGGGGTCAAAAGTAAAGAGGCGATTCTTACGATTGCAGCAGAAGAATTCGCAGAACATGGATTTCATGAAACAAAAATAAGTACGATTGTAAAAAAGGCTGGTCTAACGCAACCAAGTTTTTACCTCTATTTCTCCAGTAAGGAAGCTATCTTTCAAGAACTCATACATACATTTCATCACAAACTAATCCATCTAACGAAAAACAGTAGAATAGAACCAAATCTGGATAAAAACATACTCGCTTCTAAAATAGCTAGAGGTCTGATTTCAATTTTTAAGTTCTTTGATGATCATCGTCACTTGACGAAGATTGGCTTTTTCATCGCGGACGAAGCGGAGGAAATAAAGCGAGGGATGGTAGCGCATATTACTGAGAATCTGCTAGCGGAGCAACAAGATAAATACTTTCGGCAGGATTTAAATATGCAAATAGTTGCAGAGTGCATCATCGGTGCCATAGAGCGACTCACCATCACGAAGCTATTCACAAATGAAAGTACTCCACAGCAATTAGCAAACGAAATTGTGGATATCTATTTATATGGACTGCAAAACACGGAATCATAAATAAATATATGGGGGCGAGGAAGATTAAATCGGAAAACATGGTCGATCTGTTGGTACTGGACGAGGAATGGGTAGGTTTAATTATCGAAGCAAAAAATATGGGGATGCAACTTGAAGAGGTGAGGAGTTTTTTAGAAAAAATAGTAAAAGATGATGGAAATAAAGGATAGGAATTACCGCCGAGAAAGTTAAAAAATCTCATCATATTCGCTTGAAAAATAGTGCAACGGCAAAAAACACTTCCAATGGAACTAAGGAGTGGTTTTTTAGAAAGTTATTCTTTTCATTCAATCATAATGTCCTCCAATGAATAGCAGAAGTTTTCCTACTATAAATTCTAATATCAGCCGTTAAAATAGTAATATTCCCTCGCTCCCTATAATTGGTTATAATGGGTATATAAATATGGTTAATGAGAGCGGGGGGATTGGCAAAATGCATACGGTTCTTACATATGTAGTTTCCCTTATTGTGATTATAATTTCAGTTTTTATTACCCTTTGTGTCAAGTATGAACTTGAGCGCCTGTTTCGTGAAAAAAAAGATGTGGCCCCTTTTCATATATGTAATGTTGTCATTATTTTAATGGTTTCTTTTGCGGCACAGGCTGTAATGAATAATTACTTCTTTGGGAATGAATTCAAATTGCTGTTGCCGTTAGTGATTCTCATGATTATGATCATACCAATTTATGTTCTAGGCCACTTTGCCTTTGAAAAATATAAATCAGTTTATCGCAAATACGATACGGCTGAGAACGGGAAAGTTCTTGTACTTAACGAAAGGTACGTTAAAAAGAAAAAGCTGCCTGCAAAATTAAAAAATTATAATGCGGCTTCAAAAGATAAATAATAAGAGGTTTTCTTAGTGTTGAATAAACTTTTGGAGAGCCTCTTTTTTCACCTTCTGGGCTATAAATTAACAAAATTAATCATAAAAAATGGTCTCTATTGCCCAAGGCGGCGAAAAAAACGAGCTCCCGGTAAAAAGAAAAGATTTCTCTTACCCAAATCGGTAAAAAAAGAACGTGAGCAGCGCTGCCCACGTTTTTTTCTAAATATGCCGTGATTATTCTTGTGTGGTTTTAAAATATGCTTCCCCTAGAAGTTCCTTCACTTCATAACTATTCGGTGTTAGCTCTTGTTCAATAAAAGAGTGGATATCTGATTTATTCACATTGTACATCACTTCAATTTCTTTCGAAAAAAGCAGTTTTTCTTTTTTGAGCAGGGTTGAAAGGGATGGCTGCTGTTTTGGCTGCAGTTCTTCTCTATTTAGAACTTGTTTTAATCCTTCAACATAGTATTCAAATGGACGGCTGCCAACAATTTTTATGCCTTTGTTTTCTTCATTGATTACGACGATCGTTGGAAATCCTCTGACACCCAGGCTTCTTGCAAGAGCGAAGTCTTCATTCAATAATTGCTGCCCGAGTGGCTGCTCTGCTTCCTTTACAATGGCTTTTCCATCAAGTCCAAGTTTATTTACAATTTCTATCATGACGGACGGTTCGGCAATATTTTGATTAAATGCAAAAAGAGCCTCCCTTGCACGGCGTAAGTATTCATACGCTTTTTCGTCATTATGATTTTTTTGTATGACTTTAAATACACGTGAAGGCGGGTAGGATGATTGAACTGGATTGTCAATCATGAGTGCCCCATCGATAGGCATCCGTGAGTATTCTCCAACTTCCCTCCAGTGGCCGGCAACATCAGCAGGTCCTGAAATACCGTTTGCCGGATCAACTGGTCCGTCTCCCCATTTTTCCAGCAACCCTCCCATAACAGTGTGGAAATTGAAATAATCGCCATACTGCTCGGTAAAACGGCGAAGAACTGGTTCAAGTGCCCAGCAGTGAGAGCAAATGGGGTCCGTTACATAATAAACTTCAATGGACTTTTTAGGCTGATTCAAATCAATCATTTCCATCTCTTCTTCGCCAGATACCCCACATACACCTGTTTCCAAATCGCAAATCATATTATTTTTGTTCGTCATGTTCATTTTCCTCCCTAAACTATAACTTTGTTTTACTTTATCTATGTTTTAAATAGGTCCACTTATTTGCTTTACAATTGTATCTTAGTACATAATTTAAACCATCAACACCAATAGTTCGGTGGATTTGTCGTTTATCCAACACATTGTAAAAATTGTTGAAAAAGTGGGAGGGATAATGAGTGACGCAATCAAAAACGGACCCCCGGATTGTGCGGACCCGCAAATTAATCATGGATTCTTTCATTGAACTTTCGGGTAAAAAGGAATTCAAAGATATTACCGTTAAGGATATAACAACAGAGGCCATGATTAATCGGGCAACATTCTATTACCATTTTGAAGATATATATGACTTATTGGAAAAGGTCTTATCAGAAGTATTGTTGATTAATTTAGATTACGAGGTCTTTGAGAAGAACGAACTGAATGAAGAATCGATTGTTAGTATGTTCATAGCTATAACGAACTTCCAAACATCCTTATCCAATCGCTGCCATCGAGGATACGAGGATACTATTGCACGAATTATAAGGGAACAGCTTGAAATTACACTTTATAAAATGTTGGTAAAACAACATACAACGGAAAAGGATGAAGCCTTAAAGACTGCTACTGTTATGTTGAGCTGGGGAATTTACGGTGCTTCAACAGAGTGGAGAAGAAATAGTGAGAAGGTACAGCCGCCGGAGGATTTTATCAAATCAGTTGTTCCCTATATCTTGCATGGAATCGGATTTGGGTCTAGAGACTAAAATTATAATGCTGTGTTATTGAAAAATAAATATATTTTCAATTGAATCCGTCTACATGGAAAGCCTTCAGTGATGCAAAGCTTAAACAATGGTTCTATTGTCCGAGTTGGTGAAAAATTTAGCATCGGTATATAGAACCATTATTTTAAGTGGAAAGAAGAACCGTCAATAATTTCAACATCCTGCCTTTTTTTAATTTCATCCATTAAATGAAAAAGCGCCTCATCTTTTCGCTTAGCCTCAATCATACAATCAATTAGCTCAACACTGCCCTTAATGACTCGGAGAAAATCGAAAAACATTTCACTATTTACATAATCCGCATGATGGCGAAACTCCTTATCACTCTTCGGACTAGATATATGCATTTTGATAGGAAGCGGGGAATGCCGCCATGTTTGAATCACTCGATCCCAGCTGTCCTCCCAATTTGGATTTTGATGATGGGCAAGGTGATGATGATAATCGAATACAAGGGGTATTTCCAGTTTTTCGCATAAGTAAAGGGTATCTTCTAAGGTAAAAGATGTATCATCATTTTCCAGCATGATCATTTTTTGAATCGGTCTTGGGACGTCCATCCAATTGTCAACAAACCGTTCAAGCGATTTTTCCGTTTCTTTATAATTGCCTCCAACATGCATGACACAGCGATGAACCGGGTTAATTCCCATCGCTTTTAATAGTAAATAATGCAGTTTTAATGTTTGTATTGAATTTTTTAATATATGCTCTTGCATAGAATTAATGAGAACAAAGTGGTCTGGATGAAAATCAACTCTGATATTATGAGTTTTGGCAAAATCCCCAATCTCACGAAGAAGCCCTTTTAACGGCTTTAGATAGTTCCAATCAAGAAGCTCCTCATGATTCGCTAATGGAATTAGGCGGGAGGTTAAGCGGTAAAAATGAATATCAGAAGCCGCATTATGCCTAAGCAGTCTTAATGTATGTTCCAAATTCGTTAGTGCAATCCGCTCTAATTTGCGAATGGCTGCTTCCCGGTCATCGATTTTCTGAAATTGAGCAAACGTCATTGTTTTCGATGGCGATGCGTTTTTTAGTTCCATACTCATGGCAACATAACCAAGCCGCACGATTGTCATGTTTTTTCACCTCTGAAAGGGTTTAATTTTTACCATTCCACCGCTGCACTCGATATTCGCTTAACTCCCCGAATAGCCGCTACCTCTTCTACGAGTCTTTGCATGGCAAGATTCTTTTGTTTGGCTTCTATCATGATGTCAAAATCCAGATTTAGTTCTTTTGCTATTTTAAAAAAAGGAAGTACAAATTCTAATGAGACAAAATCAGCATGGGAACGGTAGGCTTGTTCTGACTTTGGTGAAGAAAGGTGTACTTTTGGTCCTGTTTTAGAGCGATTCCATGTATTAAAAATGCGTGGCAAATAAAGGGGAAGGTCAACCTCTCCTTTATTTGCCATATAGTGATGATAATCGAGGATCATGGGGATATTTTCTTGTTCACAGGTAATAAGTGTTTCCTCCACATCATATGTCTTATCATCATTTTCAAGCGTCATATGCTGTTTAATTTCATTTGGCAGTTTTACTAAATTTTGATGGAATCGTCTTAATGAATTCTTTTTATCTCCATAAGCGCCGCCAATATGAATATTAATGATTCCTGTTTCAAGCGCATTCATCGCTTTGAGCATCTTATAATGATAGTCCATATCCTTTACTGCATTCAATGTTACTTCTTCTCGTGGACTCGTGAAAAGTGTAAATTGATTTGGATGAAAGCTTGCTCGAAGCTTAGATTGTTGTATTATTTGTCCTAGCTCTTTCCATTCCTTTTTGAATGGAGTAATGAAATCCCACATCACTTCCGGATGGGTGGCTAAGGGGACAAGCGAGCTGGAAAAACGATATAATTTTATTTCATGTGCGATGTTATAATGCAGAATCCTTTTGGTGTTTTCTAAATTTTGCGCGGTAACAGCTTTAAGCTTTTCCATTCGCTCATTTTTAGGAAGGGCTGAATACCGTGCAAAAGTAAGCGCCTTTGATGGACTTGCATCCCATAACCCTAATGCATTCGCGACATAGCCAAAACGAATCTTCATATAACTTTCCCCTTGATTTAATTAATATGTTTTTAAAAATTTCTTGATAAATTCTTAGGATTAAAGTAAACATTTTTATTATTATACGAAATCGCTTTCCTTTATACAGATAAAGAAAATTGCAGGAAGCCATTTTTTATTAGTTTGGATAGGTGATATCCTATTTGGACAGGGATATGATGGTAAAGGAAAACTCCATCTTTACTATTAAACAATGTAATTATACTAGCTTTTATGATTCAAAGAGTAATAGTGCAAATTGTTCCTTTATAGCTAAATTTAATGGCCTTAGCCCAATAGAAAATCGGACTAAAGCCATTCGTTAAATTCGGTAATATACTGTTTATTTAAAAGGCAGCAGTTTGTTTAGGGCAAACAACTTTATTTGTCTGCTTTATGAAATAGTCCATTTGGAATTTCAGTATCCCAATTTTCCGGAATATCCAGACGCAGCGCATGGGCAATGACTGCTGCAGTATCTATATTTTCTACATTTAACAACACTGTGCCAGCGGTAATCGACTTCCCTTTAGCAGTCCAGAAAATGGTCTGTTCTTCTTGAGAAGATCCGCCATGACCTGTACCTTTTCCACCATGATCCGTTGTGACAATAATGAGTGTATCCTCCATAAGTCCTTCTTCTTCAATAGCCTGGACAATTTGGCCAACATGTTGATCAGCTTTATGTAAGGCCTCATACCATTTTGCACTGCCATAGCCATAATTGTGACCAGCACCATCAACTTCATCCAAATGAACAAAAATATTTCGACTGTCTTTACCTTCAGCTTTGATATAATCTACTGTTTTTTGTGTTGTATTAGTATCGTTACCACCATTTACTTTATAAGCACCTGCAGAATCTTCAATAATTCCTTTATTGATCGGTGACCATGTAGTAAAGGAAGCTTGCTTAAGCATAGGACGTTCTTGTTTCAGCAATTTCATATACGATGGATAAGGATTTTTTTCTGGGTAAGGATTATCTATATTTCCGTTGTTTAGACCATGCTTTGAAGGTACAACCCCATGGAGCATGGAGCCCCAATTTTGCCCGCTAATCGTAGGCATCATGGCTTTTGCTTCATATGTTCTGGCACCTTCACTCATTAGCTTCTGTATATTTATTGCATTTGCCTGAGGGTCTTTTACCCCATTTCCAGCTCCATCAATTCCGATGAATACTACTCGTTTGTATAGGAAATCTTTCTTGTAAGGAGCTAGTTTTTCTTCCATCATTTGTACATCGCTGCGATCCACTACTTTATCACCGGTAATATCAGCTTTTTGAGCTTGTTTCCAACGTTTGTCACCTTCATGACTATTTTGGTTTTTCAGTATGAGTAATAAATCATCCTTCGATAATAGCCCATCTCCTGACACATCGATAGAGTTTGTGACATGTACATTGGCTGTCGCTGTTTTTCCGCCATCGACGGTATTAACCATAATCGTCGCAACGCCAGGATTCCCGGCAATAATAGTGGGGCGTCCGTTAATCATTTCGATTTTCGCTACTGTTTCATCACTGGAGCTCCATTCAACCTCCTTTACCGTCGCATCTATTGGAGTGACAGAAGCTGTTAGCGGCATAGGTGCACCCGTTTTTAGATTAAGTTCAGTTTGATCCAACAAAACGGATTCTACAGGAGTGGGTGGAAGCGGCGGTGCGCTATCGTACATGGAACGAACTTCTGTTTCAGTCAAGGCTTTTTGATAAATCTTAAGTTCATCTAACTTTGCAGTCAAAGTAGATCCGTATATTCCTGTACCATCCTGCCCAATTTTGGTTGTATATGGGGAGTCGAGCGTTCCTTTTAAATTAGCAATATTGATTTCTTTGACTAGGTTTCCATCTTTGTAAAAGCGGGCGCTTCCATCTCGATCATGTGAGACGACGATATGATGCCATTTACTGTCGGCTACATCCGGTATGCTGAAATCCAATCGCCCGCTGTTAGATGTTTTGTAGTTCCATAGAAGATTACCTCCACTGTTCAAGGCCAATATCCAACCAGTGTTACTTCCAGAATTCCAGTTTTTATTTGAAATAATGGAAGGATCCCCATTGACCCCATCTGATTTAATCCAGAAGGATATTGAAAAATCAGTGCTTTCACCGAAACGGAGCTCACTTCGATTGCCTAAATCAACATATTGCCCTGTGGATGTAAAGTTAATGGCTTGTCCGATCCGTCCTTTGGTATAGACGGGGTTGCCGTAGACAACAGCGGAAACAGAGCTAGAAGAGCTATCGTTCGTATTATTGTCGAATTGCAAATCTAGAACGGTCTCTTCATTAGCAAATACAACGGACGACATTTTGTCGGATAAGATATTATATGGGAAATCACTACCGACTGCAGCAAATGACATCGCCATGGTTAATGTTGTTCCCACTGCCGCTTTTTTAAACTTATTAAATTTCATTCATTTTCCCTCCAAATTTTAATAATCTGACATCTCAATTGTAAGAAGCAAATGTAAATAAATTAGTAGATTTATGTAAAGTATATTTTAATAATTTGTAAATAGTACACAGAAAAACAAACAAAACAATACAAACAGTCGTTTTAATCTTTAAAATTTATTTGTTTTTGTTGTTCTTGAGGTTGCTAACTATTAATAGTTTTTTGTTAAAAAAATTTTATTCTTTACAAAGAATTAATAAAAAATAGAGATGTAGTTAATATAAAATCATTAAAATGGCAATGAAAAACACATAAAAGTAACTAAAACAACAAAATTTTGTGTGTTTTTGTATGGATTGGAAAGGAGGGACTAGATTGTACTATTTCAATTATTTTACTTATTAATTTTTCCAGTCGAGTTACAAGTAAGGAATTGTTTCCAAACCTAGAAATATTGCAGATTAAAATTTTATTCTAGTAAAAAATATTTTTTGGAGGTTTTATTAAAGATGGCTAAAAAAATCTTAAACCTGATTATCGTAATTACAGTTATATGTTTTCTTTTACCAGTCTCAAACATTTCGTTTGCCAAAGAAAATATGGAGTTCGTAGGAATCCCTAAAGCTTCAGAGCCAAGTGGCCGTTATGAAAATGCAATAATCGTTTCACTTAGTACTAAAACGAAAAATGCTGCTATCTACTATACACTAGACGGAACTCAGCCAAATAAAAAAAGTAAGAAGTACAATAACAATAAACCGATTATCATTAAAAAAACGACGAATCTAAGTGTAATTGCCATGAAGAAAGGTGTATCTAGCAAACCGGTAACCTTTTCTTACATCATAAAGACGAAAGAAAAACCATTACTGCAGTTTGTTGCTATGTCGGATGTACATGTTGGGTCACATGAAAAAGGAGATGCAAGATATGCAAGTTTTTTTGACACAATTGCATCGATTTTTCCTCACCCTGATGCAATTTTGTCAGTAGGTGACATGATAAATGACAATGGTTTTGATAAACCGAATGATCACAAAATTGTAAAAGACATCTTGTTAGATAACCTGAAAAGAAAAAATATGACAGATACAAAAGTACAAATGGCCATTGGGAACCATGATGCAAGTGTTGCGAAAATGCAAGAGCATTACCCGCCGGAATGGTTTACCAGCCAAAAAAATGGATACTATGAAACTCAAATTGGCGGTTATTATTTCTTCTTTTTGAATGGCAATAACTATAACTCAGATACTGCGCAGCGAAATTGGTTAAAGGGCAGATTGTTGGAAATTGCAGCTGACCCGCAAAACAAAAATAAGCCTATTTTTGTAAGTGTTCATCAACCTATTTCTAACACAGTGATGGATGGACAACAGGCCTCCAATCCCAACTTAAACGCAGACCTGAAGGATTTCCCACAAGTCATTACTCTTTCTGGTCATTCTCATCTTAACATTAATGATGATCGATCTATTTATCAGAAAGATTTCACTGCACTTAATCTTGGTTCTATGTCTTACATTGAGTCTGATCATGGATACCAATCTGTAACTGAAGCAGGACTTGCTGGAAGATTTGAATTCCCTGTTTCACAAGCCCTGTTCATTGAGGTTTATAAGAATAGAGTTGAGGTAGATAGAGTTTCATTAAACGCAGACCCTGGTGATATTTATGCAGGAGGGAAATGGTCAGCTGAACCTCAACCGCCATTCAATAGTGCAGGGGTGACTGAAATAAAAAGTAATTTTAAATATACAGCTGCAAATCGAAATAAAGTAGCTCCTCAATTTGAAAGAAATAGTAACCTTATCGTTGAAAATCTAGATGCAGTTCCAAATTTAACATTTATACAAGCAAAAGATGATCAAATGGTACATCATTATGAAGTTAAAGTGATGAAGGGAGAAAATGGATTTATTGTAAAGAATCTAAAGGTATTTTCTGATTATATGTTTTCGCCAATCCCAGATAAAATGAATATCCCTTTGGAAGGGCTAGACGGACAAACCAATTATAAAGTTGAAGTTACGGCCGTTGATAGCTATGGCAATAAATCGTCAACCATTCAAGAACCATTTAAAACAGGTGGAACAGCCCCGGTACTAACACCGATTGACCATGAAACAATGTGGAAGGATTTAGTGGTTGATATGAAGTTTGATGGGAACTTAACAGATGATGCCAAAGGTGTTACAGGTTTAGCAGCATTGAATGGAAGCGTCAGTTATGTTGATGGAATATCAAATAAAGCTGCATTTATTGCTGCGGGTAATAGTAATAATATTGATTTAGGAGATAGAAGTGACCTTAAATTTGGCAATGGCAGTTTTACTGTATCATTTTGGCATACAGGCAATCTGGCTGGTGATCAAACTGTAATTTCAAATAAAAACTGGAGCAGCGGCGGGAACATAGGATGGTATATTGGACCGGCTCTTACAAACAGCATGACTCTAAATCTAAGTGATGGTATTAATAGATCAGATATCCGAGCAACATCAGTAGGGAACGAATGGCATTTGTTTACAGTTTCTGTAGACAGAACGAATCATACTGGAAATGTGTATGTTGATGGTGTCGAAAAAGCTGCTGTAGATATAACCAAACTTGGAGAAAACAGCTTAGATACTGCTTTTAATATTATTATTGGTGCGGACGGTAATAAAGGGTATGGGGGAGCAAATATTACAATTGATGACCTTAAAATTTGGAAAAGGTCACTTTCTAATATTGAAGTAAAGGCGCTTTCTGACTCATATAAATAGTGTATTTTTCGAGAAGAGGAATACCATTGACTTTTTTCCCTAAGTAAAACGATCGGCCAAGTGCTTTTTAAAAAAGCCTTGGCTTTTTTTACTTGTTCCTTGTGTTGTTACATAAAAAACCCGCATATCAAGTAGTATCGGTTCATTAAGACATGAGCCATTCCATGTTAGATTTAGCTTCTTTATCCTAATTAGGTTCATAGATGAATTTATAAAACAACACTAATCAATAAGAAAACACAAAAAACAAAATCTTTACATTCTATTCATACAAGCTTAATATTGCCGTTTTATAGTGGAATTGTTGATAAGTTTCATACATAAAGGGGAGGAAACCATGAAAAACCACATTATTAAATTGCTTGTAGGTGTTATTTCATTAATGTTGTTAGCAGCCTGTGGTAATTCAAAAGCAGCATCTGAAGGTGGTAAGAGTGAAGGGGAATTTTCAGGAGAATTAACAGTTTATACGGCTATAGAGGAAGAGCTGATTCCAGATTATCTCAAGTCTTTCAATGAAGCTTATCCTAATATTAAATTGAATATCGTCCGTGATTCAACAGGGGTAATTACAGCGAAGCTTCTATCTGAAGGGAAAAATACTAAAGGGGATGTTGTTTGGGGATTATCTGCTTCAAGTTTGCTTGCGTTAGAAGAAAAAGATATGCTCCAAGGTTACACACCAAAAGGAAGCGATAAAATATTGCCTCCTTATAAGGATTCCGAGCAACCCGAAAAATGGATTGGAAATACAGCATACCAAACAGGTATTGTTGTGAATACTGAGGAGCTGAAAAAACGTAATGTGCCTGTGCCGAAATCCTATGAAGATTTAGTAAAGCCTGAATATAAAGATTTAATAGTGATGCCTCACCCGGCTTCTTCCGGAACAGGATTTTTAACAGTTTCAGCTTGGCTGCAAATGATGGGGGAAGAAAAAGCGTGGGATTTCATGTCCAAACTGCATGAAAATATTGGTACATATACACATTCTGGTTCTAAACCGGCAAAACTAGCTGCAGCAGGTGAGTATCCTATTGGTATTTCGCTCGTTTACAGCGGCATTCAGCAAAAGCAAACAGGCGCCCCGGTTGAAGTGATTCTTCCTCAAGAAGGGTTAGGCTGGGATGTAGAAGCAAATGCGTTGATTAAAAAAGCTGATATGAAAAACGAAAAACTAGCGAAAGTGTTTCTGGATTGGGCCATTACAGATGATGTGATGAAAAAATACTATGATGCAAATGGTTTTTCTACCATGAAAAATAACTTTGCAAAGCCTGAAGGGTTTCCAGAAGGCGTCGAGAAGAAAATGCTCCAAGGAAATGATTTAAAATGGGCTGCAAAAAACCGTGATGATATCCTGAAAAATTGGGATTCGCAGTTCGGTAAAAAAGCGGAACCGAAAGAACAGTATGCGGCAGCGCTGCGGGAAGCCCCTTTTTCCCGCAGCGGTGATTACAATAACCTCTAAAAAGGAGAGGAGAATTTCCAATGAGCACCTCTTTTTTAAACATTAAAAATATTAGCAAAAAGTTTGGGCAATTTTCGGCCCTAAACGAAATATCGTTTAGCATAAAGAAAAATGAATTTGTCTGCTTGCTTGGTCCGAGCGGCTGCGGAAAAACCACATTATTACGTATTATTGCAGGACTTGAGGAAGCGACATCCGGTCAGATTGAGCTTGATGGGAAGGACATTACAGCACTTCCGCCAAGCAAACGCGATTTTGGAATTGTTTTCCAGTCGTATGCATTGTTCCCAAATTTAACTGCTCTCCAAAATATTGAATATGGATTAAAAAATCGCAATTTTTCTAAAAAGGAGTATAAAGAACGCGCTCTTGAAGCACTGGAATTGGTAGATTTAGTACATGTAAAAGATAAGTACCCCGCACATTTATCAGGAGGGCAGCAGCAGCGTGTTGCTTTAGCCCGTGCAATCGCATTTTCACCAAAGTTTTTGCTGCTTGACGAGCCATTGTCAGCGTTAGATGCAAAGGTCCGTGAAAAATTGCGGCGCGAGATTCGTTCAATCCAAGAGAGAATTGGGATTACAACCATTATGGTAACCCATGATCAAGAGGAGGCATTAACAATGGCAGATAAAATTGTTGTCATGAATAATGCTGAAATTATGCAAGTAGGATCACCACAAACGATTTATTATCAACCTTCAAATCCTTTTGTGGCTGATTTTATCGGATCGATAAATCTATGGAAAGAGCAGAACCATTGTACACGAATGATGGCCATACGACCAGAGCATGTCCAAATCAACGCAAAAGGAGGGGTCGAGGCATTTGTGGAGCATGTGGAATTCAGGGGACCTGTATATCGTCTTCAAGTTAGAGTGAATGAGCAATCTTCATTCCTGTTTAATAGGGTCATGAAAGTCGATGTGACCTCCCAGGCCATTCAACAATTTAATATTAGAAAAGGTTCTAAAATTTCAATATCACTGCCACATGGGCAATTGTTAGCATATGAAGAACAGGTGGTTGTGTAGATGAATTCAGTGTTAAACGAAATAAGCCCGAACAAAAAAGTAAAACAGAGAATTGGCGCGAATGAATGGCTGGAGCGATTATTAGTCACCATGGTTTTGGCATTTTTTCTGATAACGCTTGTGTTTCCACTGCTTGCTTTATTTGTTCAAGCTTTGTACAACAAAGACAATATATTTGTTGGTGCACAAAATTTTATTGAATATTTTCAGACAGCCACACTTGTTTCGTCTTTAAAAAATACTTTATTTATTTCAACTGTCACGATGTTCATTTCTGTTACACTTGCCTTTTTTTACGCTTACTCGATTACTAGAACAAGAATAATAGGAAAAGGCATTTTCCGTTATATGGCACTTCTTCCTTTGTTTGCGCCAACGATGATGCACGGAATTGCCCTAATGTACTTATTTGGTAATCAAGGCTTCATTACAAAAGGCTTTTTCGGGTTATTTCCAGGTGTCGATCTTCATCTTTACGGTCCTGTCGGAATCATAATGGCAGAGATTGTATATACATTTCCGCAGGCATTTTTAATCTTGTTGATTACGTTAAAAACAACTGATAATCGGCTTTATGAAGCCGCAGAAACACTTGGAACGGGTAAATGGAAACAATTTTTAACGATTACACTGCCAAGTGCCAAGTATGGATTAATTAGTTCGATGTTCGTAGTCTTTACATTAAGCTTTACCGATTATGGTGCTCCAAAAGTAGTTGGCGGACAGTACAATGTTTTAGCAACAGATATCTATAAACAAGTTGTCGGTCAGCAAAACCTATCAATGGGTGCCACGGTTGGTTTTATATTAATGATACCTGCTGTATTTGCCTTTATTGTTGATCAAATGACGCAGCGAAAGCAATCTACGTATCTATCGTCAAAATCTGTGCCATATAAAATAGGGAAAAATCGTAAAAGAGATTTGGCTGCGTTTCTCTACTGTTTCTCCATAACGGGGTTTATCCTTATACTCATGTTTGCTGTGATGGCTGCAGCATTAGTAAAAGTTTGGCCATACAATCTACATTTGACATTGGACCATTTTAGTTTTTCAAGTTATACCGGTGATGGATTAACAGCTTATAAAAATAGTTTGATTATATCATTCTTAACGGCGTTTTTTGGAACAATCCTGACATTTTTGTTTGCCTATGCGATTGAAAAAATACGTAAGCTGTTCGTTTATCGAAAAATCAGCTACCTTTTATCGATTATTCCACTTGCTGTTCCGGGGCTGGTAATTGGCATAAGCTACGTTTTTTTCTTTAGCAGGCCGGAAATCATCATTTTGAACTGGTCGATTTCCAATCCGTTTCATTCGCTGTATGGGACGATTTGGATCATTGTTCTGGCAAATATTCTTCATTTTTACTCAGTGGCATTTGTAACAGCGACAACGGCTTTAAAAAAGCTTGACCGGGAATTTGAATTGGTTTCGGAATCTATGGGAATACCATTTTATAAAACTTTTTTTAAAATTACCGTACCGATGTGCCTTCCGGCGATTCTGGAAATGTCGATGTTTTATTTTGTTAATTCGATGGTGACTATTTCAGCTGTTGTTTTTCTTTATTCTGCTGATTTTAAATTAGCGGCCATCTCCATTGTTAATTTGGATGATGCCGGGAATTGGGCATCAGCAGCAGCGATGAGTGTATTAATTGTTTTCACGAACATTGTCGTGAAATTGTTATATGAATTTGGACTTAAAGGATTGAAAAAGCGAACTGAACGTTGGCAGCTTACAAATGAAAATTAAGAGGAGTGTATGTAATGATGGCAAAGATTGAAGGAATTATTTTTGATTGGGCAGGGACGACAATTGATTATGGGTGTTTCGCACCTTTAAACGTTTTTCTCGAGGTATTTAAAAAGCGAGGTGTTGACATTACGTTAGAGGAAGCGCGTGAACCGATGGGCATGCTTAAAATTGAACATATTCGCACGCTTACAGAAATGCCAAGAGTAAGGAATGAATGGATCACTAAAACCGGTAAAGCACCAACAGAACAGGATGTCATCGAAATGAACGATGATTTTGAGCGGACACTGATCAAAATTTTGCCTGATTTTACAACCCCGATTCCAGGAGTGATCGAGACAATTCAAGCCCTTAGAGACCGTGGATTGAAAATCGGTTCAACCACTGGTTATACGAAAGAAATGATCGAAATTGTTTATCCGAGAGCAAAGGAAAAAGGCTATTCTCCTGATTTTTATATCGCCTCAGATGAAGTGAAAAGCGGACGTCCTTATCCTTGGATGTGCTATCAAAATGCCATGGAATTGGAAGTTTACCCGATGAATCGTTTAGTAAAAGTCGGTGATACAAAGATTGACATGGAAGAAGGGCGTAATGCAGGGATGTGGGCGATTGGTATCGTTCTTGGCAGCAGTACACTAGGGCTTTCTGAAGAAGAGGTCAGAGGGCTGGATCCAGCAATGCTTGAAGAAAAAATGAAAACGGTGAGGAAGAAGTTATTTGATGCTGGAGCACATTACGTCATTGATTCTATCCGTGAATTGGTAAGTGTCGTTGAAGAGATTGAAAAAAAAGAACTAGTTGAACTGTGAGAGGATGAAGAATGTGAATAACGCATATCTATTATTGACACCAGGACCGCTAACCACATCTGAAAATGTTCGTTCTGCCATGCTTAAAGATTGGTGTACATGGGATGACGAATACAACCAGCTTGTTCAAAAAATCAGGAGAAAACTAGTTGATTTAGCCACCCATTCTCGACATGAATATACGTCTGTTTTAATGCAGGGAAGCGGAACGTTTGTTGTTGAATCTGTCATTGGTACTGTTATGCCAAAAGAATCTGGAAAACTTTTAATCGCCGCAAATGGCGCTTACGGAAAACGGATGATACAAATAGCAAACGTGTTAAATATAGATACGGTAGTTAGTATTACGAATGAACAAGAGCCAGTTAATAGTCTGGAAATAGAGCAAATCCTAAAAAGTGATGACACCATTACACACGTAGCGGTTGTTCATTGTGAAACGACGACAGGTATTTTAAACCCCATTGAAGCGATTTGTCGTCTGGCAAAGAAATATAACAAAATAACAATCGTTGATGCGATGAGCAGTTTTGGAGGCATTGACTTAGATGTACATGATTATCAAATAGATTATTTAATTTCAAGTGCGAATAAGTGCATCCAAGGTGTTCCAGGATTTGGATTTGTCATTGCAAAAATAGATGAATTGGAAAAATGCAAAGGGAATGCCCGTTCATTATCATTAAATCTTTATGATCAGTATGAAACGATGGAAAACAATCATGGTAAATGGCGTTTTACCTCCCCTACACATGTTGTCCATGCATTTTATCAAGCCCTAATGGAATTAGAAGAAGAAGGTGGGATTCCAGCAAGGCATAAGCGCTATAAAAATAATCAAGAAATCCTTGCAAAAGGAATGGAGGAGATCGGGTTTAGACCTTTGGTAAAAGAAGAGTACCAATCACCGATCATTACTTCGTTCTGTTATCCTAATTCAACCTTTAATTTTCGCTCATTTTATTTGTCATTAAAACAAAAAGGTTTTGTGATTTATCCTGGAAAGGTTTCGGAAATAGATACATTTAGAATCGGAAATATTGGGGAAGTGTATGAAAACGATATTATAAAATTATTAAATGCTGTAAATGGATCATGTTTGAAACTTGAGGGAGCTGTGTAGATATGAAGGTTTTTTGTCTTGGAGGAGCAGGGAAAATTTGCCGGGAGGCTGTTTTAGACTTAGTTCAATTTTCGGATTTTGAAAAAATAACGGTAGCGGATTTTAATGAAGAAGAAGGTCTTAATGTTGTTGAATGGCTAAATGACCCGCGGGTAGATTTTATGAAAGTAAATGTCCTTGATCACGATGAGACCGTGGCAAAAATGAAAGGCTATGATATTGTTATGGACGGCACGACCATTAAATTAAACGGCAAATCTACTGCATGTATTGCCGAAGCAGGATGCCATGGCGTTAATTTAAATGGATTTGGTGAAGAGAATCATTCTCATTCAACCTTTGTTGAAAAAGGAAAAACATGCTTGCCGGGCTTTGGTATGACGCCGGGGCTAACACAGATGATGGCTATGTATGCTGCTAACAAGCTGGATACGGTTGAGAGTGTTCGGGTTAGTCATGGATCCTATCGGCCGATTGCATTTTCAAAATCCATAACGGAAACAACTACATATGAATATGATCCCAATCTGCCGGGAAGGGTTGTTTATGAAAACGGTGAATTTCTACAAGTGCCACCATTTGCACGCCCAAGGGAAATTGAGCTTCCTGAACCATATGGAAAAGGGATTCAATATATCATTCCACATGCAGAGACAAAAACGCTGGCAAAGGCTTTAAAAGCAAAAGGCATTCACTTAATTGAAGTGCGTGGAACATGGCCTAAACAAAATATGCAGCTGGTTAAAGCACTTTATGATTATGGTTTTTTACGAAATGATTTGATTACCATAAATGGAAAAGAAGTAGGAATCTTAGATTGTGTTGCCGAATATTTATATCAGTCACAAGAAGGCACGGAGACAGAATTATATGGGTATGCATTACATGTCGAAGTAATCGGTAAGAAAAATGGGGAAACATTTCAACATGTTCTCACACATACCCATCCAAGATCAGATGGTTCTGTAGAAGGATGGGAAAAGCTTCGAGCCTATACGAGGAATGTGGCGATTCCCTTTGCCATCGCTGTGCAATTAATTGCCAAAGGTGAAGTAAAACAAGCAGGGATTTTAACGCCTGAAGAAGCGTTTAAAAACCCAAGTATTATTTTTGAAGAATTAAAAAGGCGTGATATATTTATACATGAAAGGGTAGGAAAGCTACGAGAAACGGTACCCGTTTAAAAGGTTGTAAGGGAGCAGTTTTTTATGTCATTACTGGCTGAGGAACGAAAAAGAAAAATTATAGAACTGATCGAAAAGTACGGACAGGTCAAGGTTGCTGATCTCGCTGAAGATTTTCAGGTTTCAACCGAATCAATCCGCAGATATCTTGAAGAGTTAGAACATGAACGTAAACTAAAAAAGGTATACGGCGGTGCTGTGAAAGTTTCAGATGACATTGAAGAGCCGACCTTGTTTGACAGGGAAATTTTACACATTGATGAAAAGAGAAAAATTGCCAAAAAGGCGCTGACGTTAATTGAACATAATGATGTTATTATGATTGATGAAGGCAGTACCACACTGCAAATGATTGATGGTTTGAAAGAGTTTAAAGGTTTAACAGTCATAACGAATTCATTTCCGGCAGCCTCAAAGTTAATTTCCTTTGCAAATAAAAACCTATTTGATGGGGAAATCATTTTTCTTGGCGGGAATATTCGTCATCGGCATTATCGTACTTCAGGATCTTTGGCTGAAAGAATGGCTGCAGAATTTTACGCTGATAAAGCATTTATTTCGATTGATGGTCTTGAACTTGAAGCAGGGATGACAAGCTATGATTTAGAGAAGTCAATACTAACACAAAACTTTATTAAAAACTCGAAAAATAGCTTTGTTTTGACTGATCATACAAAAATTGGCGTTAAAGCAAATTATCGGATTGCTTCTGTTCAAGAAATAGATTTCATTATTACGGACTTTGAGCTGGATGAAAAGAGGAAAGAATACAAAGAAATAAGTGAGAAATGGATTGTTTGTTAAAAGGGTGTCCCACAGCTTGGGACACCCTTTTTTGTATAGGAATACAAAGAGGTGACAAAGTAAAATAGGAACGGTTGGAGATTATAGTACATAAACACTTCCAAGAAAAGGGGAAAACTATCAGTGTTGCGAAAAATCACCAAGCCGGAGGAAGGGCTATTTTTTTAAAAGCTGAATTAGTTGAATTTTTCTGTAAAAATGTAAAATGCATACATTTTTAATTTCTATCCTTTGGTTTCCTATCTATTCACGAACATTCAGCAGAAATTCCAAAATAAGTATTCGTGTTTACTGTTGCCAAAATGAATTGTGTTAATTATAATACAAAAAGTAGAGTGACTAGATTAGTTCAAATTGGAATAGATTATTTATTTTAAAAAAGCAGAAAGTGAGGCCGGATATGACACAGCAGCGAAGACTTCCGTATATCATCTTAGCTCCGGGAATGATTCTTTTGATTGTATTCTTGGTGTTACCCCTTGTTTCCATTATATTTCCAACGTTTTTTGATGGAGGGTTCACCTTGACGCATTATATCTCGTTCTTCATGGATGAGTATAATATGAGTATTTTTTGGCGGACGATTCGAATATCTTTGATAGCCACTTTGTTTTGTGTATTCTTAGGAGTTCCGACCGCTTACTATATTTCGCAAAGTCCGAAGAAATGGCGCGGTCTATTAATGTCCATCACCTTGTTTCCGCTATTAACGAATTCAGTCGTGCGAAGCTTTGCATGGATAACCATTTTAGGGCAAAGCGGAATTATTAATACTACGTTAAAAAATATCGGCTTGATCTCTAAACCACTTACATTACTTTATACGGAGTTTTCTATTACCGTGGGTTCTGTGTATCTATTCTTACCATTAATGGTGATTACCCTAGTAGGGATTTTAGAAAATATAGATTCTGAAATTATGGAGGCAGCAGAAACGTTAGGTGCAAACCGCTTTATTGCTTTTATGAAGGTGATTTTGCCGTTAAGTGTACCTGGAATTATTGTCGGCAGTATTTTAGTTTTCACAGGAAGCTTGACAGCATATACCACCCCGCAATTATTAGGCGGAAACCGAAACATCATGTTAGCCACATTCTTGTACCAAAATGCAACTGCATTAGGCAACTGGAAAGGCGCAAGTGTGATTGCGTTAATTATGATTGCCGCAACAGTGATCGTCATGAAGTTATTCGATTGGGTTGCCAAGCGCATGGATAAGAGAGGTGAGGCAAGTGCGTAAAAATGCCGGATTACAAATCTTTGCATGGATAGTCTTTGCATTTCTAATTGTTCCGTTGATTATTATTGTCGTAACCTCTTTTGGAACAAATTCAACTATTCAGTTTCCGATTAAAGGTTTTACTTTCGACTGGTATGGCAAAGTATTTAATAATGAATCCTTTATGAACAGCTTCTATCTTAGTTTGGAAATAGCGTTTATTGCGACTGTTCTGGCTTTAGTTGTTGGGATTCCAGCTGCTTATTCTCTGGCACGTCATAAGGTATTCGGGCGTAATTGGATTAAAAGCTTTTTCCTTTCGCCGACAATTGTACCGGGATTGGTAGTTGGATATGCCGTTTACCAATTTATAGTCATACAATTTCAATTTCCAATTTTTCAAGGATTATTATTGGGCCATTTCTTAATTTGCATTCCTTACGTGATTCGTGTAGTTGGATCTACGATTGAGCAGTTAGATTTTTCAATTGAAGAGGTTTCATGGACGTTAGGCTGTACAAAATTACAAACGTTTATCAAAGTAGTTTTACCGAACATTACGTCCGGAATTTTTGCTTCCTTCATGCTGGCATTTATCAATTCCTTCAATAATATTCCTGTGTCACAGTTTTTATCAGGTCCGGGTGTAACGATGCTGCCAACTAATTTAATGAATTATATTGAATACAACTATGATCCATCTGTTTCTGCATTATCAGTTGTATTGATGCTTGGCACGATTGTTCTAATGTTTATTATTGAAAAGACACTAGGTTTAACAAGTATTTCATAGGACCATGCAGAATAAAACAGCGAGGAAGGATGAATAAACATCATGTCTTATGTTGAATTAAACGATATTCGTGTGAGTTATGATAATAAGACCGATATCTTAAAGGACTTGAATTTATCGATTGAAAAAGGCGAACTTGTATCCTTGCTAGGGCCGTCCGGCTGCGGAAAAACAACAACTTTGCGTGTCATTGCAGGATTAATTGAACCTAATGACGGGGAGTTTATAGTTGATGGAAAAAACTTAACAAAAGTACCGGTTTATAAGCGTGAATTTGGTATGGTATTCCAAAGCTATGCACTGTTTCCCCATCTCACCATCAAGGAAAATATCGCGTTTGGCTTGAAATTACGCAAGGAAAAAAAGAGCTCCATCGATAAAAAGGTAAAAGATATTTTGGCAATTACTGGACTAGGAGAGCTGGGGGACCGCTATCCAAAACAACTTTCGGGCGGACAAAGACAACGTGTAGCATTAGCACGAGCTTTAGTTATCGAACCAAAGTTACTATTATTAGATGAACCATTAAGTAACCTAGATGCTAAATTGCGCGTAGCGATGCGGATTGAAATTAAACGGATTCAAAGCCAATTAGGTATTACTTCTGTATTTGTGACGCATGATCAAGAGGAATGTTTCTCCATTTCCGACAAAGTGGCTGTCATGAATAAAGGAATTATTGAACAGTTCGATACACCAGAGGAAATTTATAAAAATCCCAAATCTGAATTTGTCGCACGTTTTATTGGCTTTGAGAACTTTTTTGATTTAACACCAATAGAAAAAGGGAAATATAAAACTGTGGACGGAACGACTTTTCTAAGTACCCGCCAATGGGAACCCGGAAAACACATAGGGACCATTCGTCCGGATGATATTGATATTGTGTCAAATACTGAATCAACTGCAACGAATACTGTGTCTGGGACGATAAAAGTTCGTACATTTTTAGGAAAGTCTTATCAGTATGAGATTGAAACCTCTATTGGTGCATTACTTGTGAATGAAGTGGATGATGTGATTTATCAAGTGGGAGACACTGTCACCTTAATGATTCCAGCACATAAACTCATCATTGTATAAAACATGAATGGAAAAGGAGAAAGAAAAATGAAAAAAAGACTAGGTTTAGCAGGGTTAACACTTGTAACTGCCAGTGTACTAGCTGCATGTGGCGGCGGCGCCGATAATGGAAAAGAAAAGCAACAGACGCTGGTTATCTCTACTTTCGGTTTGGAGCAAGATAAAATGCAGCAAGATGTCTTTAAACCATTTGAAGAAAAATACAATGTAGATATTGTAATAGAAGCTGGGACAAGCTCGGAACGTTTTACAAAGTTAAAAAGCAACCCAAACTCAAACGTTGACGTGATTGAATTATCCCAATCAAATGCAGCTGACGGTGTTTCAGAAGGGCTGTTTGAAAAGATTGACAGCTCGAAAATTCCTAATATGGAAAAATTAATTGATAGTGCTAAAGAATTGGCGCAAGATGGTGCAGGTCCAGCTTATACGTTAAATAGTATCGGAATTGTTTACAATAAAAAGGCCTTGGGGAAAGAGATAAAAGAATGGGATGATCTTTGGGATCCTTCTTTGAAAGGAAAAATCTCTATTCCTGATATTGCCTCAACTTTTGGCCCAGCAATGCTTTATGTTGCAAGTAAGCATGAGAATGTTGATATTACCTCCGATAATGGAAAAGCGGCGTTCAAGGGAATTTCAGATTTAGCACCAAATGTTGTCAAAACATATAGCAAATCATCCGATTTAGCGAACATGTTCCAATCGGGTGAAATTGTTGCAGCTGTAGTTGGTGATTTTGCAATTCCTATTATTACGCAGGCAAATCCAGATGTGGCCTATATTGTCCCGCAGTCAGGAACATATGCAAACTTTAATACCATCAACATCAACAAAAACTCTAAAAACAAAGACTTGGCTTATAAATATATTGACTGGCGTTTAAGTAAAGAAATTCAGGAAAAAACAGCGGTCTCTCTAAATGAAGCACCAACAAATAGTGAAGTCGTTTTAGATGATAAAACAGCACAGAATAAAACATACGGTGATATTGCAAAACGTACAAACAAGGTCGATTCACAATTCGTCAATAAAAACCTTGAATCTTGGATTAATCAGTGGAACCGAATCCTAAATAAATAAAAAATTAGTTGGAAGGAGAAGGGCTGAGGAATAATTTCCAGCCCTTTTTCTGTTATCAAAATCCTAAAAAAGAGGGAATAGTAAAATGAAAGTTGATGCAGCAATTATAAATGGACTGATTTTTAATTCGTTCACCAAAAAGTTCGAAAAGAAAAATGTTTCAATCGTTGGTGATAAATTCTACTATATTACAGCTGACGAATTTGAGAACTTAGAGGCTGATGCAGTTATAGATGCATCTAATCAATATATAGTTCCAGGGTTAATGGATATTCATATGCATATTGAGAGCTCCATGACATCTCCTTCTATTTTTTCCGAAGCTGCGCTAACACGCGGTGTAACAACGGTTGTGGCTGATGCTCATGAGATTGGCAATGTGTTCGGTATGGAAGGGCTAGAGGCGTTCTTTTCACAGCCAAGTGTCATGGATATTTTCTTTGCAATTCCTTCTTCTGTGCCTTCGACAGTACCTGAATTAGAAACTACTGGCGGTTATATTGGTGTGGAAGAAGTGAAGCAGCTTTTGAAACATCCGAAGGTAATTGCTCTAGGGGAGGCCATGAACTTTAACGGAATTGTGAATGATCCGGATTCCTTAATTCGTCAAATATTGCGTGCTGTGCAGACGGAAAGACCGTTTATGCCTTTAGAAGGCCATATTCCAAGGGTTTCTGGTTTAGAGCTAGCGAAATTTTTATATGCAGGCTTAACGGCTGATCACACTCATCAATCGCCTGAATCGATTTATGAAAAAATTACTAGTGGGATGTTCTTGGAGTTTCAAAAGAAATCAATTACACCGGAAAATATCCGTGTGATTGTGGAAAATAATTTCTATGAATATATGGCCATTATTACTGATGATGTCATGGCAGATGATTTGTTGGAAGGCCATTTAGATGCAAATGTGCGTTTAGCGATTTCCTGTGGTATGCCGGCAGAACAGGCGATATACTGTGCTTCCTATACGCCTGCCAGACGAATGGGATTCCAGGATCGCGGGGCGGTTGTTTCCGGTTTTAAAGCTGACTTTCTATTGCTCGATGACGTAAAAAGCTTTGATATTGCAGCTGTCTATAAAGATGGGAAAGTGGTGCACAAGCGCGGCAATGACATCCGGTACCCTGATCAGAAACCTAATTTTCCTGCGCATTTTTATCAATCCATTCAATGTCGTCCCTTAACGCCGGAGGATTTACGTATCAAGGTAAAGGCATCTGATATGGCGAAAGTAAATGTCATCAGCATTTCAGAAGTCGGGACGTTTACCGAGCATGTTCAGCGCGAAGTTGGTATTGTAGATGGATATTTGGATTGGGAGAATAGCGGCTTAGCCCTGATTATAGTAATGGAACGGTATGGGAAAACAGGGGATATCGCTTATGGGTTTGTTGAAAATGCCTTAGTTGAAAAAGGCGCAGTTGCCACAACTTGGGCGCATGATCACCATAATGTTATGGTCATGGGAACAAGTGCAGCAGATATTTTAGCAGCACAAAAAAAGCTAGTAGAGTTACAAGGCGGCTATGTTGTGACACATGCTGGAAAAGTACAAGCCGTTTGCCCGCTGCCAGTCTGCGGTATTATGAGCGATGCGCCGATACAAGAACTAGGTGCACAGCTAAAGGAAGTTCGACAAGCAATGATTGCTTTAGGTTATCGCAACACAAATGAAATTATGTCCTTCTCGACATTATCGTTACCTGTTTCTCCTGTAATTAAAATTACTGATAAAGGGATGATGAATGTACGTTCCCAAATGATGATCCCATTAGTTGAAGGTGAATAAAGATGAAAACACTCATTCAAAACGCTTGGATTTTAACAATGAATGAACAAATGGAGCAGTTCCAAAATGGCTATTTACTTGTAGACGGAGAGAAAATTTCCGGAGTCGGTTTGATGGATTCACTGCCAAAAGATATTGTTTACGACAAACTTATTGATGCAGGTGGTGCAATTTTGCTGCCGGGCATGGTAAATACACATACACATATCGGGATGATCCCGTTTCGTTCATTAGGAGATGACTATCCAGACCGCTTACGCCGTTTCTTATTCCCGTTAGAGAATGAATGTATGAACGAAATGCTTGCCTATACAAGCGGAAAATATGCCATAGCTGAAATGCTGCTTGCAGGTGTCACAACCTTTTTTGATATGTATTATTTTGAACAGCAATTGGCCATGGCGGCAGAGGAAATGAATGTCCGAGCTCTTTTAGCTGAAACGGTCATTGATACAGTAACCGTAGATGTGGAGGAACCAATGGGCGGTTTGGATTATGCGGAAGAAAGATTTCTGCCCAAATGGCAGGGGCACCATAGAATTCATGCGTCGGTCGGACCGCATGCTCCTTATTCGAATACAATTGAAGCACTAAAAAAGGCAGATGCTTTATCGGAAAAGTACAATGTACCATGGATGATGCATGTCAGTGAAATGGATTTTGAACTGGAAAAATTCCGGAAAGAACGCAATCAAACCCCCATTGAATTTTTAGAAGCTATCGGGGTATTGAGTCCAAGGCTTGTAGCGGCACATTGTATTCATCTAACAGACCATGATATTGAGTTGTTAAGGAAGTATGATGTGAAGGTGGCACATTGTATCGGTGCTAATACGAAATCTGCTAAAGGTGTAGCCAGGGTCCGGGATTTATTAGCTGCTGGTGTAACGGTGGGTTTGGGTACAGATGGTCCAAGCAGCGGTAATACACTGGATTTGTTCAGCCAAATGAGGCTGTTTGCGAACTTCCATAAAACCTATTTAAAGGATCGAAGTGCTTTCCCGGCTGAACAAATAGTTAAATTGGCAACCATTGAGGGAGCAAGAGTATTAGGCATGGAGGAACAAATTGGCTCAATCGAAATAGGCAAACAAGCCGATTTCATTATGGTGGAAACCGATTCAGTCAACATGTTTCCAATTTACGACCCTTATTCTGCATTGGTTTATTCTGCTCATGCCGGTAATGTAAAAGACGTATTCATTGCTGGAAGACAGGTTGTGGAAGCAAAAAAATTAGTGGATTTTGATTTAGCGCAGTTGAGAGCAGAGCTCGCTGAAGAAATGAATAAAAGTGGATTTAGGAGTAAAGCGTTAAAAGCATTGAAAGATAAATAGAAGGAACGATAAAAACGCTGTTGGGTGATCTGACCCCATAAAGATGGACAAAAAATTTTATGGGGTCACTTCAGGTAACAGCGTTTTTTAAAATAATTTTACCGCTTCCTCATGATTTTAAACCCATTCTCAGCCTTTTCGAAGCCTATCCTTGGATAATACTCCATTGCAGTAGGGGATGAAAGAAGCAGTAAGGTAACTTCCTCACCAATCTCTTCCTGCAGCAATCTTACAAGTTCTTTTCCAATCCCGCTTTTTTGATAGTTTTGGTCCACGGCCAAGTCGGATAAATAGCAGCAATAGCTAAAATCTGTTATTGCTCTAGCGATTCCCACGAGTTTTTCCTGATCCCAGGCAGTAAAAGTAAGATCGGCGTTATCGATCATTTTTTGCAGCCTTGGTAAATCATCTGCGGGTCTTTTAATGCCTGATACCTTAAATAGCTGAGAAAGTTCCTCTGGTGTAATAGTTGTGTTAAGTTTGTACTCAATCATAAAAACCCCTCCTTTATTTCAAAAATTTACCTCCAAACTGCTATAATTTCAAGCTTTAATCTTAGCAGTGGATTCTAAAGTCTTGCTAGACTTTGCTGGATTTTCAAATTCTGAGATAGGTATATGTTTTGTAAAAGTCTTTGAGAATCTAAATGACAAATTTGTTAAAGAAATGACAGGAAACCCCTATTTTTTACAAATTTCGTAAAATAAAGCTTCTAATTATCATTTCCCGGAGTTATAATACATTCTTAGTGGGTATATTATTATTTTTGAAAAATGGGGGAAACATTAATGAAATTTCGAAAAATTCTGTTATCACTTTTACTAGTGTTTAGTTTATTCCCTGCAGTTAGTAAAGCGGCCATTCCGGATGACCAATTAACTGCATTTTTAGCTGAATCCAACTGGAAAGATAAAGAGGAATTGGACTCATTTTTGGAATCTTTCTATTATGTGAGTTTAGAAGATTTCAACTCGGTTGATGAGTTAAAGGAAGTCCTAGGAGAACCTATTTCCGATGAGAACCTAAAACAATTACTCGAAGATTATGGATTCGAAAGTGAGCAAGAACTTATATCTACCCTAGTAGAAAACGGGGAGATGGAAGAAGGCGAGAATGTACGCGATGTGTTTCGTTATATTGATGCGCTGGATTCTACTGTTTCGTTTTATGCACATGAGGCGGGCACACCAATTACCGATGAGAATCTTCAGGAACTGCTAGATGGATATGGTCTGACATTGGAAGAATTGAAAGAGCTTTTAGCTAAAAACGATGATTCTCTGGAAAACTATGAATTCATTGAAGATCTTGATTTAGCGGTTTCTATGTATCTTGGAGGCGGCGAAATCTTTGATTTAATTGCAAAATTAGGTATTACAGATAAAGAAATTGAAGCGGTTATAGCCCATTTAGGAACACTTGATTTGGAAGATCCAGCTCTTATGGATAAAATGCTGAATTTAGAATCAAGATTAGCTGCTTTTGAGGACTTTGACAGCGCAGATGATTTAACAGATGCACAAGCGGCGGAACTTGGAAGCATTATGAAGGAAATGCTGGACATCTTTCAAATGGATGCAAAGTACTTCCTGGTAAAAGGCGACAAAAAAACAGAAATATCCTTAACGCAGCTGCTCAAAATAAAAGATCCAAATGGGTCGAATCTATTGATTGAGCTCTACGATAAAAATGGGAAATTTCTTGCGGATATTTTAATCACACCAGATTTATTCGGTTCTGATTTAATTGAGGATACAGTAAAGGATATTAAAAAGGTGGAGAAAGTGGTAAAAAATCCACAAAAAGAAAAACCGCGGACAATAAAAGGGGGAAAGCTGCCAAATACTGCAGGTAATTACAGTGAAGGTATACTAGCCGGCTTAACTCTTATAGGGATTGGGGTCATTTTCTTCCGAAAACGGAAAGTGAAGTCTTTATGAAAAAAAAGCTTACTGCTCGAAGATTAATTAGTATTTGTCTAATCTTAGCAGGTGTATGGATTACGATCATAAATATTCGCCCCATGCTTCAAACCGGGACTTCTGAAACGACCGCTGTGAAAGAAAAAAAAAAACAGCCAATCTCTAATAAAACGAAAGTGAGTCCAATAAAGTCCGAAGAGCCAGCTCCTTTATACCCTGTCCGGCCAAAGATGGGTGAGCAATTGGGAGAACTATACATCCCAAAGCTTGATAAACAGCTGACTATTTATCATGGAACGGATGAAGATGAGCTTGAAAAAGGAGTAGGTCATTTTGCCGGCAGTGTTCTTCCAGGTGAAAAAGACAATTCCGTCCTATCCGGACACAGGGATACCGTTTTTAGGCAGCTGGGCAACGTAGGAAAAGGGGATTTGTTCGTTGTTACGACTGCAGCCGGCGAATTCACTTATAAGGTAAGAAGAGTACGGATTGTTGATGCAGATGATCGTACCGTGATCGTCCCCAAACCAAGGGCAACATTAACTGTGACCACCTGTTACCCTTTCTATTATATTGGTGATGCACCGCAGCGGTATATATTAGTTGCCGATTTAATTGACAAAAAAATTGCAAATCATTCATAAAAGGAAGGTGCCTATAGAATTTAGGCACCTTTTCTTTTTTAAGATATTACCTGAATTTTGTTTCAAGGTTACCATTTTTTTATTCAGGATAAATTTACATTTTTAAAATTTTAAGCCTGCTAATTCATTTAATAAATGGAATAGTAGGCTTTTTTGGCTATAAAAGGAAAAAATTATTCAGTACAAAAGTCATTTGACAATGATAATCATTATCGACTAGGATAATAAGTAAGTTACATTGATAATAATTATCATTATCATTTATGTTGAGTAAAAGGGGAGAAAACATGACTGTTATACCTATCGAACGTATTCAAAAAGCCAGAAATAAGTTTTTAGATCAGGAAGAATTAAAAACCCTATCCTTCATCAGGAATCACAAACCTGAATGGGAAGAACTATACATTATGAATCTTCAGTTAGGAAGAAGAGGGATATTCCAGCGGTTATTTCAGGCGCTTATACGTGAGGGAATAATAGATGAAGCGAGAGTTACGTGGCTGGAAGAACCAAGACAAATGATTTACGTTCAACTGTCCAGCGGAAAAGCTTTTCAGGTAGATGTAAAAAAGCATTCACTCGGAAGGTTTGATTTAGAAGGGGATGTTGTAATTGACAGCCCTCAGGCTACTACAATATTTCATCCTGTTGAACTTCTTGACTTACTTAGGCAGGAAGGAGTACTGGAGGAGGCACAGGAACACCAGTTTCAGCGATTTAAGCTGGAAATCCAGAATGGTGCAGCAAATTTTGCTTTAGCCCTGACAGGGGCGAAGCTTAGAAAGAAGGAGCTAATAGCTCGTGCCCGCTCGCAAAAGATACATACTTCCTTAGAATGGGTGACCAAACAGTGTAAGGAACACAAGAACTTTAGTCCGCTTGCTTTCTATGAACAATGGGTTGTTGAGGGGCATCCTCTACATCCGGGAGCGAAAACAAAGTTTGGCCTAGATGTGTTGGACGTGATTGAGTATTCACCAGAATGGGGGGCTGTACCGAAAATCGCGTTTGCAGCAGTTTTAAAGGAAAATTGTCAAACGTCCTCTATGGATGCTCATACTGTTACAACTTTGCTATACAAAGAATATGAAGGCTTACAATCAACTGTTGAAAAGGTTTTAGACGAAAAGGGGTTGGACCCTGCTCAGTTTGAACTGATTCCTGTTCATCCTTGGCAGTTTGATCATACTTTGATCAGTCTTTACAAAGAAGAGATTGAGCAGCGAAAGATTGTACTAATTTCAGAATTTCATATTCCTGCACAGTCACTAGTTTCTTTTCGCTCATTAGCTCCTATTCAAAACCGAGGACAGAACAGGCATCATATTAAAACCGCGGTAAATGTTCAAACCACTAGCGCGATACGTACTGTATCACCAAATTCAGTAGAGAATGGACCTGTCCTTTCGGAGATACTGGCTAAGATTCAAGAAAGAGAAAACCATTTTGGCGGCAATTTTGTTGTTCTGAAAGAACGAGCCGGCGCTTATTTTCAACCAAAGAACCAAGATTTATCAGAGGATAGACGGTGGAAACTCCAAGCGAACTTAGCCTCCATCTTACGGGAGAACCCTGAGAACTATATTAAAAAAGAAGAGGAAATACCGATGGCGGCGGCAGCGCTTTTAGCTGATTCACCTATTAGTGGTAAACCTATTGCGATTGAATTGATCAAAGAGCTGGCAGCTCATTATCAGTTATCCAGTCTGACAAAGGCTGCCTGTATATTCATCGAAAAATATGCGGAAACGTCGTTACCTGGCTTTTTCACTTTAATGGTGCGCTATGGAATAAGTTTAGAGGGCCATATGCAGAATAGTGTTTCTGTATTTTATAAGGGAGAATTGGTACGTATGCTTTTAAGAGATTTTGGTGGTATACGGATTTATACGCCAAGATTAATGAGGGAAGGATTTCAACCGAGGATTTACCCTGGTTCTTCTATTGTAACGGACAAGGTAGAGCAATTACGAAATATTATCTCCTATTCTGTCCTTCAAAATCACTTCGCTGAATTAATCACATGTATCGTCCGGTACCTTGGAATGGATGAGAAGGAGCTTTGGAAGCAGGTTGTGACGGTTATAAGGTCCGTTTTTACAGAACTAAAAAAGGACCCTGAGATCAGAGAACAGGCGGCGGAGGATGAGCGGGCTCTGTTTCAACCGATGATAGACTTGAAGGCGCTAACGACAATGAGGCTGCGAGGGGATGTAACGGTTTACCCTTTTATTAAAGTTCCTAATCCAATAGCGGAGTGGAAAGGAGAGCTGCCATTATGAGCATCACTTCAGCACAGCTTCTGAAAAAGGAAACCTCGTTTAAAGAAGGCGATATGTTGAAAGATGAACTTAAGGTTCTGAATTTTTTGCGAAGTAAGCATCCTGAAATGGCTTCTGTATATGTGCAATCTCTTACAAAAGGGCGACAAGGTATTTTACGGCGCCTTGCAAGTTCTATGCTGCGGGAAGATATAAAGGGACTTGATTCAAATTCATATGATTTGGTAGTCATTGAATCCATTTATGCTTTAAATGTTCCGGCAATTGATGAATTCTGGCAAAGGATTATGGCTGTACTACATACGTATCCACTAAAAAGTGGAAAGGTCTATAAGCTTTACCCCCTATCATCGGAGGGCTGCCTCGTTATTCCTGTAGGCCGAAGGTATGCCTATAACCGTTCAGAGGTAGAAGGAGACATTCTGCATATTTTTAATATGGAGATTAAAACAATCAAGCACGCAGCTGAGCTGCTTGAGTTGCTGGGCTGTAAAGCAGAGGTGAACAGTGAGCACAGTTCTTGGCAAAGGTTTACTGAAGAGCTAATCAACGGAAGTGCAAACCTGGCACTCTCCTATGCCTATTGGAACCAAAAGAAAAAGGAACTTCAACAGCAAGCTGCCGAGCAAGGGGTCACTAATACGATCGATTATGTCCTATTACAAAAGAAACAAAATCGTCGATTTGATACTAGTTTATTTTTTGAACAATTATCTATAGAAGGTCATAATCTTCATCCAGGAACGAAAACAAAAATGGGGATGGAACCGGAGGACGTTTTTCGTTATGCCCCTGAATTTGAGGGTGCAGCAGGTCTTCATTTTGCAGCGATACGAAAGGATTTTGCAGAGTGGAGGGGGAGTGAGGAACATGAGCAGGATGCCAACGCCTTTCTTTTTAAAGAGTATCCCCACTTACCAAGGACAGCTGAACAAGAGTTGGCAGAACTCGGTTTAAATATGGCTGATTATGTCTTTGTCCCCGTACACCCATGGCAGTTAAAACATGCAATTCCAGTAATCTACCAGCAGGAAATAGAGCAGCACATCGTTATTCCGCTGCACGGTATCGTGGTGCCATGCGGGGCTACCTCTTCGTTTAGAACTGTGGTACCTCTAGGGAATGGAGAAACTTCCAAGCATTCTATTAAAGTTGCTGTTAACAGTCAGATGACTTCTACCGTTCGCTCTATCTCAGCTCAAACAACAAACAATGCAGCTGTTTTTACGCAATTGATCTGTTCTGTTATGCAGCGGGAGCAAAACTTATTGAAGACATTCATACCTGTTTGCGAATACGGAGGATTTAATTATAAAGCTAGTAATAGAGATCATCATCATGAACTGAAGGATAGAAATTTATCTGCTGTAATAAGGGAGAATGTAGAGTCATTCATCACTGATGACGAAGTAGCAATCGTTGGCAGCTCGTTGTTTGCTGAATCACCCATTTCAGAAAAGTCGGTTCTGTTCGAGTTAATTGAACAATATGCAAGACAGAAAAATGAACCTGCTCTTCGTCAGGCAGCGTTTCAATTCGTCTCAGAATATCTGTCCATTGCGCTCCCGGGCTTCCTTACGCTGATGACAAAATACGGAATTGGATTAGAAGGGCATTTACAAAATAGTGTCATCGTATTTAAGCATGGCTGTCCTGTTCGAGTGTTATTCCGTGACTGGGGTGGTACAAGAATTTATCGGCCAAGGCTGCAGCAGCATCAAATCGACGTGCAATTTTATCCTGGATCGGTCACATTGACAGATTGTATTTCGGAAATGCATAACAAGGTTTTTTATACGGTCTTTCAGAATCATTGCGGGGAACTGATTCTTCAAGTATGTAAACAGTTTGGATTAAGAGAGAAGGAGTTGTGGCAGCAGGTTCATTTGATCTGCAAAGAAGTATTCGACCAATTGGAAAAACAGCCTTCATATCGGGAAAGTATCAATATAGATAGAACTGCATTATACCAAGAAAAGGTATCTCATAAAGCACTGACGAAAATGCGGCTGGAGCCTAAAGGGAAAAACTACTCTTATGCAATTGTTCTTAACCCTTTACACGACTTTGGGGAGAAGGAAGGGTAAGTGTTATGGCACAAGTAGATGTTCAATATACAAAGCCAATACACTTTGCACTCCAATCACGAATGTTTAGCCTTTTTATGTCAGGGAGCTTCTTGACAAGAGTGGGAGATTGGATGGATATCACGGCCCTCAACTGGGTAGTCTTACAGTTTACCAATTCCCCGCTTCACTTGGCGCTGATCAATGGCTGCCGGCTGCTGCCAGCATTTCTATTCAGTGTTCCGGCAGGTATATTGGCAGATCGATATGATCGGCGAAGATTACTTATTTTCATCCAAATCGGAATGATGCTGTTCACATTCTGTCTTGCTTATCTTGTTGAAATGCGGCAGTCATATTGGCTTTTCGTGTTCATTGTAACCATAAGGTCGATATTGGCGGCGATGGATCCTCCTATTCGTAATGCTCTAGTGCCAAACCTAGTGCCGCAAACCGCGCTGATAAGCGCGATTGCTATTAATACAACGATCATTCATCTGTCTCGGATGATTGGGCCGGCCGTTGCAGGTATGCTGCTTGCCGTCACAGATTTGGAGGATCTCTTTTATATTAACGCATGGGGAACGCTTGGTGTTATCCTCTCTTTACATATAATACGCCCAAACCCTTCTTTAGAAACTATTAAAAAGGAAAGAGAAAAAGCAACCTTCCGTGAGGTTGCCGCTTTTGTAAAAAGTACACCCCCAGTGCAAGCTTTATTCCTCTTAGCGATCGTCCCAATGGTATTTGGCTTTCCTTATACCACGATGATGCCGCTATTTACTAGAGATCTATTACACTTGGGTTCAGAAGGATTTGGACTGCTTCTATCCATTTCATCGGTTGGTGCACTAGGAGGCACCGTTTGGCTTTCAATACGGAAAGAAGTGAAAGGTGCAGGAAGATGGCTGGTGTATTCTATAATAGGTTTTGGTTTTTCTTTGCTTTTATTTATAGGGAGTACAAATATTATAACAGCCGGTGCAGCGATGTTCCTCGTAGGTTTAACGAGTCAGACCTATCGAACGATGAGCCGAATTACATTACAAATACATGTACCAGATCAACTGCGGGGAAGGATTTTAAGCATTGCTTTAATGGATAGGGGCTTTATTCCACTTGGAGCGATCTTGATAGGAGCGGTTGCTTCAGTGACAGGCACTTTATCGGCCGGTATCCTGATGGGGGCGGGCTGTATAGTAACAACCATCCTTATTGTGGTTGGAAGACGACAAATTTGGAACTTGTAAGATTGTATAGGAGTGTATAGACAAATGATAGAAAGAATTGTGCAATCTCTTAAGAAGGAACGGAAAAACCCATTTTGTGCTTATATTTATGACTTATCAAAACTTCGCCATCATGTTAATCAATTGATGGGAACGCTGCCCCAAGTGTGTCGTTTATTTTATGCGATTAAAGCAAATTCAGACCTGTCTCTTTTAAAGGCACTGGTTCCGATTGTTCATGGATTTGAAGCAGCTTCACTGGGCGAAATTGAAAAGATTAGGGCAGTGGATGAAAAAATCCCTATCTTGTTCGGGGGTCCAGGGAAAACAGAAGAAGAAATTGCAGGAGCAATGGATTACGGCGTCAGCTTACTCCATGTTGAAAGTGTTCATGAATTACAATTAGTGAATTACATTGCCGCTCAAAAAGGAATAAGCCAGGCCATCTTACTGCGCGTCAATCTTAACCACTCTGTTCCAAATGCTCAATTGAAAATGGCAGGTGTGCCGACACAGTTTGGAATGGAAGAAGGAAAAATCCCCTCTGCTATTTCTTTGGTGCAAAGTCTGTCGAATGTAAAGCTTCACGGCTTTCATTTCCACGCTATGTCTAATAATGTGGATGGAAAAACGCATGCGGAATTTGTGGATCATTGCTTCGGAACGGCCAAAAGGTGGCAAAAGGAGTGGCACCTAGACTTGTCTTATTTAAATGTAGGTGGTGGAATTGGGATTAACTACCGCGAGATAGAACATCAGTTTAACTGGGGGGATTTCATTCAGCGTTTAGAACACGTACTGGAAAAGCATCGTGACTCCGGCTATAAGGTTCTGTTTGAATGTGGCCGTTATATTACTTCATCTTGTGGATACTATGCAGCAGAGGTATTGGACATTAAACAAAATCATGGTCAAACCTTCTGTGTTATTCGCGGAGGAAGTCATCATTTTAGACTGCCGGCAGCGTGGAAACAAAGTCATCCTTTTACAATCATCCCAATAGAGAAATGGGTTTATCCTTTTGAACGTCCTGAAATTAAAGAGACTATTATTACTGTTGCCGGAGAGCTATGCACACCTAATGATATATTAGCAAGGGAAGTGCCGGTATCTTGCTTACGGGCTGGAGATATTCTTCTCTTTCATTATGCCGGAGCCTATGGCTGGGCAATTTCGCACCATGAATTTCTTAGTCACCCGCATCCAGAGCATTTCTACATTGAATGATATTTGGTTTTTCATTGAGTGAAGGAAAAGAGCCGCTTACTTAAAGCGGCTCAAAAAACTTATGATTCAGTTAAATTACTGCAATACTCATTTATCAGCTTGACAGCCCGCGTCTGGCTGATGTTTAAATCCTTTGCAACTTTTCTCGAGCTTTTATGTTTTTTATACGACTGAACCACTAAAGTTTCCTTTACATGCTCAAGAGCATCGTCCAGATTCGCAGGGAGTGAATACTGTGCTTGCGGCTGTGTATTGTTTGTGATTAACTCCGGTAAGTCATATCGCTGGATAATCGAATCGCTGGTGACGACAAGTCTCTCCATGACGTTTTCTAGCTGGCGGATATTTCCCGGCCATGAATAGGAGGAGAAAATATCCAAACATTCTTGAGAGATAATTTTATTCATTTCATATTTCTTATTAAACTTATATAGAAAATTATAGGTTAATGGAATAATATCCTCCTTCCGCTCCCTTAGCGGCGGCAAGTGAATATCGATAATATTTAAGCGGTAAAACAGGTCTTCACGGAACAGGCCTTTTCGTACCATCTCGACCAAATCGCGGTTAGTTGCGGCGATAATTCGGACGTCCACTGTCTTCAATTCATGGCCGCCTATCGATAGGAATTGTTTTTCTTGAATCACCTGCAGCAGCTTTGCCTGAAGTGATAACGGCATTTCACCAATTTCATCAAGAAACAATGTGCCTTGATGGGCTATTTCCAGCAGCCCTTTCTTTCCATACTTGCTTGCACCAGTAAATGAACCTTCAGCATATCCGAAAAGTTCAGATTCAAGTAGGTCTCCAGGCAGCGCAGCACAGTTTATTTTTAAAAATGTTTTGGTTTTCCGTTTGCTAATATCATGAATATATTGCGCTAACACGCCTTTTCCTGTTCCGGATTCTCCTTGAATTAGAATGGTAGAATCCACCTTGGCGATTTTTTCGCAAACCTTTAGGATGTCTTTCATCTTACTGCAATTGGTGATCGGAGTGGAATTATTCATGCTTTCAGGCTGACTTTCTCGTTCCTTTTTAATACTCTTAAAAGTCTGCAGCTCCCGAGAAGTAGTGACCACTAGTTCGATCTCATTGTCCTCATTTAAAATCGGCACAGCCGTCGTTAATAATTCCGCGCCTATATAGGTTGTCTGCCGAATTGTAACAGGTTTCTTTTCCTTGAAAACAAGTGGAACGATTGACGGCTTCCAATACCCCTTTTCAAACAATTCAATGTTATATTTGCCAACGACATCTTCCGGTTTAAGACCATAATGCCTTTCACACACACTATTAACAAAGATAATCTGTTGATTGCCATCAATGACGAAAATTTCATCAGAAGAATGATCCAGGATCCTTCTCAATGTTTCCCCCGTTATTTCAGGTATTTGCATATTTTCTAACATACAAATCTAACCCCTTATCAAATGAGTTAATTTCGATTCAAATGAGTTGAAATCAACTCATTTTTTATTGTAACTTTGTATAAAAATTGACACTTTTCAAGTAAATTAAACGATTTTAAAAGTTGGCACGATACTTGCATTTAATATTAGTGAATGTGTTAAAAGGTTTTACTTATTAGGAAAACCGCTTACACTAATTAAACTAAATATTCGGCCTCTTGTAAACGTTTAACACTATATTCATAGTGTGAATAGTAGTTTCAAGATGAATTGTTTCCAACTCGCTTTTTAAAGAGGTTGAAATAATTGGATATTTAGTGCGAAATATGCGTTTTAAAAAGAGATAAATTAAAAAATAGATTCAAGGAGAGGAAAATTACCATGGCAACTTATAATCCGGTAATAAACAAGGCAGAAAAAACATTTGAAAGATCTTTAACGTATGATCTATACACAGATCCAAAGGTATATCAGCAAGAATTGAATGATGTGTTTGCTAAATCATGGCAGCTAGTGGGCCATGTAAGCCAAGTTGAAAAAGCGGGCCAATTCTTTACGTGTGATGTTGCTGGGGAACCAATCCTTGTTACACGCGGAAAAGATGAAGTAATTCGTGCATTCTACAATGTTTGTCCGCACCGTGCTACGAAGTTAGAAAAAGCTGAAGCTGGAACAAAGAAAATCTTTGCCTGCGGATACCATGGCTGGACATTCCATTTAGATGGACAATTAAACAAGGCTCCAAACTTCTCTGGTGAAGATGCTCATTGTGTCAGCGACCGCTGTTTACGTTCTGTAAGAATGGAAATAGGTGAGGGACTTATTTTCGTTAATCTCGATGATAATGCCGCACCATTAGCTGAAGTGTATGGAGATTTCTTCGATCGTTTAGCAAAGTTTCCATTCTTAGGCGAGCTTAAGAGAATTAACCAAAAAACTCGTGTAATTAAAGCAAACTGGAAAGCGTTTATTGACAACTATTTAGAGTGTGACCACTGCCACGTAGCTCACCCAAGCTTTATTGCAACATTAGATATGAAAAACTATCAAATTGTTACGTGCCAAAACTATTCTGTTCAGGCTTCTGTTGTTAAGCCGGATAGAAAAATGGGGACAACTGACTTAAATGAAGCTGAATTCCAAGGCGGAGAGTTCTACTGGTTATGGCCAAATCTAATGGTAACGATTTATCCAGGACCAGCCAATATGGCAACAATTCAAATGGTTCCGATTGACCACGAAACAACGTTAGGGGTTTACACATACTACTTCAGAGATGAGAACTTAAGTCAAGAAGAACAAGACTTAGTAACATTTGCAGAACAAGTAAGGGCAGAAGATGTTGAGTTAGTTGAACTAGAGCAAATTGGCTTCCGTTCACGTGCATTTAACCAAGGGGTTTACTCTTCATCTGAAAAGGCAATTGTACAATTTCACGAAATGGTATTGGAGGCGTTAGGACGATGACAAAAGTAGAAGCAGCAGTTAAAAAGCATTTATTTATTAATGGCGGTGATGTAGAGGCGGCTGAATACGCCCCTCTTTACTCTCCTTATTCAGGAGAAAAAATTGCTGAGATTGCAATGGCAGATGAAAAGCTGACTCAGGATGCGATCAAAGCAGCTGAAGCAGGATTTAAAGTGATTTCTAAAATGCCTGCTTATAAGCG
The DNA here is from genome assembly GCF_014656545.1 of Neobacillus kokaensis. GTDB lineage: Bacteria > Bacillota > Bacilli > Bacillales > Cytobacillaceae > Neobacillus > Neobacillus kokaensis. Next base: position 23,593 of record NZ_BNDS01000014.1, on the reverse strand, counting down.
GTCTGCTATTTTAGAAAAAGTAGCAAAGCTATTAGAAGAAAGATTAGAAGAAGCAGCAGAAGTTATTTCCAGAGAATCCGCAAAGCCGATTGTATTTGCAAAAGGTGAGGTTTCAAGAACGATTGAGACTTACAAATTCGCTGCAGAGGAAGCAAAAAGAATTCATGGTGAAACCATTCCATTTGATGCATCTCCTGGCGGTGTAGGAAGAATGGGTTATACAACCCGTAAGCCAATTGGGGTGATTGGAGCGATTACGCCGTTTAACTTCCCTATGAATCTAGTAGCTCATAAGGTTGGACCAGCGGTTGCTTCCGGTAACTCGATCGTATTAAAACCAGCATCACAAACACCATTAACTGCACTATATATTGCTGAACTATTTAAAGAAGCAGGTCTTCCTGATGGCGTGTTAAACGTTGTAACAGGTTCAGGTTCTGTAGTTGGGGAAGAAATCATTCGTGACCATCGTGTGGCGATGATTACCTTCACTGGCAGCCCGGCGGTTGGAATTGCGATTCGCAATAAAGCCGGCCTAAAGAAAACGACTTTAGAGCTTGGCTCAAATGCAGCCGTTATCCTTGATAAAGATACAAATGTTGACCAAGTTGTAGACCGCCATGTAATGGGGGCATTCTCTAACCAAGGTCAGGTATGTATTTCCCTGCAGCGCGTTTATGCTCATGAAGATGTGTACGAAGAGTTTGTAGAAAAATTTGCTGCGAAAGCAAAAGAATTAAAAATCGGTGACCCGTTAGATCCTGAAACCTTTATTTCTGCGTTAATTTCGAAAAAGGAAACAGAACGTGCGTTAGGCTGGATTGAAGAAGCGAAACAAAATGGCGCAGTAGTAGTAACCGGTGGAAAATTAACAGCTGATGGAGTACTTGAGCCAACGATCATTACAAATGTTGATCCACAGCAGAAGATTTCCTGCCAAGAAGTTTTTGCTCCGGTAGTAATTGTGAATAAAATAAGCTCTGTTGAAGAAGCAATCGAATACGTGAATGATTCTCGCTACGGTTTACAGGCAGGAGTTTATACGAAGAATGTAGATAAAGCCTTGCTTGCAAGTGAGGTACTTGAAGTTGGCGCTGTTATGATTAATGACATTCCAACATTCCGTGTTGACCATATGCCGTATGGCGGGGTTAAAGAGAGTGGAACAGGCCGCGAAGGAATTAAATATGCAGTTGAAGAAATGACGGAATTGAAATTAGTTGTTTGGAACAGAGGCGAATAGGATGAGCACATATAAAATTGCGGTCATTGCCGGGGACGGAATTGGTCCTGAGGTACTTGAAGAGGGAATCAAAGTTTTAAACAAAATCTCAGAACTTGACGGTTCGCTTCAATTTGAATACACCTACTTTCCATGGGGCTGTGAGTATTATGCGAAGCATGGTGTGATGATGGATGAAGACGGGATTGAGAAATTAAAAGACTTTGATGCGATTTTTCTAGGCGCTGTCGGATTCCCAGGCGTTCCTGACCATATTTCTTTATGGGATTTATTATTAAAAATTAGAAAAGGCTTTGATCAGTACATCAATATCCGCCCGATTAAGTTAATCAAAGGTGCTCCATGTCCATTAAAAGACGTGAAACGCGAAGATGTCGACATGCTGTTTATCCGCGAAAACAGCGAGGGTGAATATGCTGGTGCCGGGGATTGGTTATTCAAGGGCCAGGAAAATGAGGTTGTCCTGCAAACAGGAGTTTTTTCTCGCAAAGGAACAGAGCGTGTTATCCGCTATGCGTTTGAGACGGCTAGAAAAGAAGGGAAATCACTTACAAGCATCAGTAAGGGAAATGCCTTAAATTATTCGATGGTGTTCTGGGATCAAGTATTTGAGGAAGTTGCAGCTGAATATCCAGATGTGAAAACTGCTTCTTATCTAGTCGATGCAGCAGCGATGTTAATGATTACCGATCCGAAAAGATTCGAAGTCGTTGTGACATCCAATTTATTTGGTGATATACTAACGGACTTGGGAGCGGCCCTAGCTGGAGGGATAGGGCTTGCAGCAGGTGCGAACATTAATCCGGAAAGAACATTCCCGTCGATGTTTGAACCAATCCATGGCTCCGCGCCGGATATTGCTGGAAAAGGATTGGCTAACCCGTTGGCAACAATCTGGTCAGCGAGCCAGCTGTTGGACTTCTTAGGTTATGAGCAGTATGGCAAGCTTGTTCTTGATGCCGTTGAGGAGCTGCTTTTAGAAGGTAAAGTGTTAACGCCTGATATGAAGGGTACAGCTTCTACATCTGAGGTTGGTGACCGAGTGGCAAGTATTGTCAGCTTACTAGTACCATCTGCGGTGATAGAATAGTAGATAACTTAGCAGCATATGAAATGGGGGATGTTTCATATGCTGCTGTTATCTCTCTTTTTCAGAAAATTAACATTTATCTACTTTTTATACAATCTATGGAAATCGCTTACATGTTGGAAAAGCTCCAGCCATGCAAATTTACAGAAAAAGGAGTGATTGGATGAGCAGTAAGAAAGCTGTATTTTATGTTTCCTTAGCATTAAGCTTAGTGTTAATCAGTATAGGGGTATTTGCTCCAAAAAGCCTGGAAAGCTTCTCGAACTCTTCTCTTAGTTTTATTTATAACAATTTAGGCTGGTTTATTCTTGGCAGTGTATTTTTATTCTTTGCTTTCTGTATGTATATTGGAATGTCAAAGTTCGGCCATATTCGTCTTGGGGATGATGATGACCGCCCAGAATATAAAACAGGTACGTGGATTGGCATGCTGTTTAGTGCTTCAATTGGTATCAGCCTTGTCTTCTGGGGTGTGGCAGAACCTGTTTCTTATTATGTAGATCCTCCATTTGGCCAAGCTGAATCCGAACAGTCGGCTAAGCTTGCGATGCAATTTGTGTTTTTACACTGGGGAGTATCCGCTTGGGCATGCTATGCACTTGTAGGCGTGTCGCTGGCATTCTTTCAGTTTCGTAAAAAACTCCCGGCCTCTTTGAGCTCCGTCTTTTATCCGTTAGTTGGCGATAAAATCAGAGGTACTTTCGGTAAGGTAATTGATATCATTGTCATCCTTTCTATCGTAATTGGGATTGCTACTTCACTGGGTTTTGGAACTCTGCAAGTGAACAGTGGTGTGAATTACTTGTGGGGAGTGCCAGTCAATATTAATATTCAGGCATTGATTATCATTGTTGTTACCTTTATCTATGTTGCATCTACCGTTTCTGGTCTTCAAGGAGCTATGAAGCATCTTTCAAATCTTAATATGTTCCTAGCTTTTGCACTTTTAGGATTCGTTCTATTCTTAGGCCCGACACAAACTATTTTTAAAATCTTTTTCCAAGGGGTCGGCGATTACGTACAAAACTTTATCGGTATGTCGTTCCGTACAGAGCCATATAACGACGGCAAATGGATTTCAAGCTGGACGTTGTTCTATTTCGGCTGGTGGATTGCCTGGGCACCGCTGGTTGGAAGCTTTGTAGCGAGAATTTCCAAAGGGCGTACGATTAAAGAATTTATGTTTGGGGCTGTCTTCATTCCAGTGCTTGGTTCGTTCTTCTGGTTCTCTGTTATGGGAGGATCAGCGATTCATCTAATTCAAAATATGGGTGAAAAGGCGTTGGCAACTGCTGTTTCTACTGATGTTACGTCTGCATTATTTAAGTTTTTCGATTACTTCCCAATGAGCACCTTTTTAAGTATATTAGCAATGGTTCTTGTACTGGTGTTCTTCATTACATCGGCAAACTCGGCAGTATTCGTTCTAGGGATGATTAGTGAAAATGGGAATCCAAACCCAACACATTTGACGAAAATTATCTGGGGTGTTGTCATTGCGGCAATTTCTGTTGTTTTAATTATGACTGGCGGGTTATCTGGTTTGCAGTCAGCGCTTGTGGCAACAGCCGTGCCGCTCGCTATCTTAATGATTGTCATGTGCTACACCACTTTTAAAGGTCTAAAGGAAGAAATTACTCAAACACCTAAATCAGGAAGTAAATTAGTACGAACAGCTCCACTTCCAGAAAAAAAGGCACAATAAAGTAGTAACAGGATTTTCTTTACATCCCCCTCCTTTTTTGGGGGGGCAATTCTTAAAATATCCGCATAATTATCTGATTATTGAAAATATTAACATAAGGCTTCTAAGACAATGTAACCAATTCGTTTTTAAAAACGGTTACATTATGACATTTCAAATGAAAGGAATTTGATTAATGAAAAAATGGATTGCACTGCTAACTATTATTCCTGCTATTGGTTCATTAACCGTCATTAATAAGATAGAACCCTATATATTTGGCCTTCCGTTTATTGTTTTCTGGTCTACAGCATGGCTGATTTTAACTTCGGTTTGCCTATTTATTTGTAATGCCATTTATGATAAGCGGGAGGAAAAACAGCAATGAACAGCTCTATTCTTATTATTGGATTAACGATGGCTTTATCAATTTTCCTTGGACTTCGTGCACGTAAAGGGCAGGAAATGAAGCTTGAGCAGTGGGCTGTCGCGGAACGGAACTTCGGCTCGCTGATCATGTTTGTGTTAATGGCTGGTGAAATGTTCTCAACCTTTGTCTTCTTAGGTGCTAGCGGTGCTGCCTATCGGATGGGCGGACCTACAATTTATATTTTCTGTGCCCTGACCTATATTATTCCTTTCTGGATTTTACCGCCAATTTGGCGCTATGCGAAAAAACATAATTTACTAACGCAATCAGATTTCTTTGCTAAAAAGTACGATAGTAAACCATTGGGACTGCTTGTGGCAGTAATTGGGGTTATTTCCATCATTCCGTATATTGTTCTCCAATTAAAAGGATTTCAGATTATTGTATCGGAAGCTTCCTATGGCATGATTCCACCGACGATTGCTGTTTGGGTTGGAATGATTATTGTAACTGTTTTTGTTTATGTTTCCGGCATCCATGGTTCCGCATGGACAGCTGTGTTAAAGGATATCTTAATGCTGGTTGTTATCTTGTTTTTAGGAACCTATTTGCCTTTCCATTATTATGGGGGCGTTCAGCCGATGTTTGAAGCATTAGATCAGGCGAAACCGGGATTCCTGCTGCTTCCTGACAAAGGCTTGAGTATTTCATGGTATGTTTCTATTTGTTTAACAATCGCATTAGGTCAGTATATGTGGCCGCATTGTTTCGGTGCGAGCCTATCTTCAAAGAGTGAAACAGCATTACGGAAAAATACCGCTGTTCTGCCTTTATACCAAATCATTCTTGTATTTATATTATTTATTGGTTTTACAGCAGTCTTGCAGGTGCCGAATCTAGAAGGTGCGGCTTCCGATCTAGCTTTATTCCAAATCTCAAAACAAGTTCTGCCGCCTTGGTTTATCGGTGTTATTGGCTCAGCCGGACTATTGGCTGCACTGGTTCCATGTTCCTTACTAGTTCTAACGGCCGCTACGATTTTATCAAAAAATATTTATAAAGCGGTTAAACCCGAAACATCAGATAAAAAGCTTGCTCAATTAACGAAAATTTTTGTTCCCATTCTATCATTAGTATCTTTGTATTTTACCTTTTTCGGCGGTAATACGATGTTAACGCTATTGACCATGGCTTACAGCTTTGTCCTTCAGCTGTTCCCGCCGCTTGCTTTCAGTTTAATGAAGAAAAATCCTATTACGAAAGCCGGCGCTTCTGTTGGAATGGTTGTGGGTGTTGCCTTGGTTGCCTATTTCACGATTACCAATCAAACGATGGCAAGTTTATTCCCATCAGCACCTCATCTTATCCAAGATCTTGATATCGGGGTCGTTGCCATCACGATTAACACGTTTATTATGCTGCTTGTCAGCGTAGTTACTAGCAGAGTACTGGTACAAAAGCCGTTAATCAACGATATTAATTCCTAAAGGGGAAGACAGAAAGTGGAGATTTTATTAGAAAAAAATGTTCCTTGTGAGTTAAGAGATGGCACCGTTTTGTTCGCGGATGTCTATAGACCGAATGACGGGAACCAATATCCCGTTTTACTCACACGGCTGCCTTATAATAAAAACGAACGCTTTTATTCGCACCGGTATCTGGACACCAATCGGTTGGCAGCAAAGGGTTATATAGTGATTATCCAGGATGTCAGGGGCCGCTATGCTTCCGAAGGAGAATTTTTCCCGTTTAAATTTGAGGGTCAGGACGGCTTTGATACGGTCGAGTGGGCCGCTGGTCTGCCATATAGTGATGGAAATGTCGGCATGTTCGGGTTATCTTATTATGGTTATACGCAATTACTTGCGGCTGCAGAAAACCCTCCGCATTTAAAAGCGATTTTTCCAGCTCAAACGTTAAGCGATTTAAGAGAGGGCGGTTTTTTCCGAAAAGGAGTCAATGAATTAGGATTAAATATCACATGGGCACTAGAATCGATTGCTGGGGATGAGCTGAAACGTACAGCTGCTGATTCCAAAGTATATGAAGAAAAGATGAGAGAACTAGCGGGTTATATTGATAGCATTGAAGAATGGTATAAGGCTGCTCCATTAAAGGAGTGGCCGCCGCTTAAGAAACTCGGAATCTTAGACTACTTTTTCGAAATGGCAGAGTGGGGGCCAGAAAGCAATGCATGGGAGCAGGTTTCACTGACTGATGAAAAGTTAAAGAATATTAAGGTGCCTGCTTATCATATTGCTGGCTGGTATGACTGTTTTACCGGGCCTTCCATTTCTAATTTTATCAAGCTGAATCAGTGCAGTGATCAGACACAAATGCTAATGATCGGCCCGTGGGCCCATGGAGACTTTGGTTTTTCTATCGGTGAACGGCGCTTCGGCTTACATGCATCTGAAAACTGGCTGAATTATAGAGAGGATTTAACCAATCTTCATCTTCGTTGGTTTGACCACTGGTTAAAGGGGATTGATACAGGGATATTGTCTGAGAAGCCAGTAAAGGTGTTTGTGATGGGGGAAAATAAGTGGCGTGAAGAGGAGACGTGGCCGTTAGCCAATACCTCATACGTTCCTTATTATTTCCATAGTGAAGGGGATGCAAATACCAGATTCGGCAGCGGAGTACTTTCGAGTAAATTGCCAAAAAGAGAACCTTCAGACTTGTTTATTTACGATCCGAAAAGCCCTGTTCCAACAACAGGCGGCGGGACACTGCTGCATACTGGCTCATTGGTCGGTCCTGTTGATCAAAGGCATGTGGAGGAACGGGAGGATGTCCTTGTTTACACAAGCCCTGTGTTAGAAGAAAAGCTGGAGGTATCTGGTCCAATAAAAGTGATGCTTTATGCAAAAACGGATGGCGTCGACACGGATTTTACGGCAAAATTAGTGGATGTTCTTCCGGACGGAACGGCGTTTATTCTAACGGATGGTATTGTTCGAGCCAGTGATTGTTATGATTCTATTGCAAATAAAGTACAAGCTTATGAGATTGATTTATGGGCAACTAGTAACGTCTTTTTGCCTGGACATCAAATCAGAGTAGAGATTTCATCAAGCAATTTCCCGCGTTTTGATGTCAATCTTAATACTGGAGGAACGGTCGTGGCAGATCGTGATTCTAGAATTGCCCGGCAAACGATTTTCCATGATGAAACTTATCCATCGCATATATTGCTGCCAGTTATTCGTTAATTGGTCAGAAGGACCCCCGGTACAACTTTACCGGGGGTTTGCTTTTTGGAAAAGTGTTTTCTCGGGTGAGTAGTAACGAGGTTGAGTATTCCAGAGGTTCCATTTCCCCAAGGAGGAGTCGAAAATGGTGCTGGCGGTAAAAATGAAGTCTGGATTTTGCCCGGAAGGAGTTCAGGAAGGGGGCTTGCGGTAAAAAAGGAGACTTGATTTTGCCCGAAGAGAAGCCGAGAAGGGTGCTGGCGGTAAAAAAGGAGTATTAATTTTGCCCGGAGAGAAGTCGAGAAGGGTGTTTGCGGTAAAAATGAAGCCTTGATTTTGCCCGGAGAGAAGTCGAAAAGGGTGCTGGCGGTAAAAAAGGAGTCTTAATTTTGCCCTGAGAGAAGTCGAGAAGGGTGTTTGCGGTAAAAAAGAGTCTTAATTTTGCCCTGAGAGAAGTCGAGAAGGGTGTTTGCGGTAAAAATGAAGCCTTGATTTTGCCTAATGATATGCTTGAACCGGGTCCTTTGGTAAGAATCCCCAACAGACTTTACCCAAAGTGGTTTTAAATTTAATCCATGGTAAAAATGCTTATCCAAGTCCCAAGCAAGACGCCGCTCTCCGTCCTCCAAAGCCACATTTTTGGAATTCTCCTGTCTTTTTTACAGGAATTTTACAAAAATATATCGAATACATACAAGGATGCAAAAAAATCGATATCTCCATCAAGGAGGAGTCCCCATTGGTAAAAGAACAAATAAATCCTACTATAGATAAAATTCTCGCTAACATTGAAAAAGTAATGATCGGGAAAAGAGATGTAGCAGAGCTTAGCCTTGTGGCTTTGCTGGCAGGGGGGCATGTACTCCTTGAGGACGTACCTGGTGTCGGGAAAACGATGATGGTCCGTGCTTTGGCAAAATCCGTGAATGCCAGTTTTCGCCGTATTCAGTTCACTCCCGACCTGCTCCCATCCGATGTGACAGGTGTTTCAATTTATAACCCAAGTGAAATGGAATTCCAATTTCGACCAGGACCGTTAATGGGCAATATTATCCTGGCTGATGAAATTAACCGGACATCGCCAAAGACACAATCAGCGCTGTTAGAAGGAATGGAGGAGGCGAGTGTCACTATCGACGGCGTCACCCATAAACTGCAAAAACCGTTTTTTGTCATGGCGACGCAAAACCCCATTGAATATGAAGGAACATATCCGCTGCCTGAAGCCCAATTAGACCGCTTTTTATTAAAAATGAAAATGGGTTATCCGGACCTTCACGAGGAAATGGAGGTATTAAATCGGGCTCAAAGGATTCCACCAATCGAAGACCTGTATCCGGTCATTGACCTTGATGGACTAAGAATATTGCAGGAAGAAATCAAAGATGTATATGTCGATGATACGATCAAGCGCTATATTGTGGATATCGTTAACCGTACACGCGGCCATGAAAGTGTCTACCTTGGAGCAAGTCCACGGGGTTCAATTGCTTTAATGAAAGCAGCGCAGGCTTATGCCTTCATATATGACCGCGATTATGTGGTCCCGGATGATATACAATATTTGGCGACATTTGTACTGCCCCACCGGATTATTTTAAAATCGGAAGCAAAATTTGAAGGAATCTCCGCTGAGGAAGTTATTAGTCGGATTGTTGCCCGTGTACCAGTACCGGTTCAAAGGTTCGTGAAGTAATGAGAAAGAAACTAATGCTTTTAATCAAAAAGGCGTGGAAGTTTGTTTTGCTGTTATTTCTGATTCTTCTCACCTTTTCTTATGCGATGTTTCAAGGGGGATTTGTCAGCTGGTTTTTATTTTACAGCTTTCTCCCGTTCGCCATTTACTCTGTGGGGTTATCCTTTTACCCGCTTGGAGAGTTTGAAATAACAAGAGCTTTGCCGAAAATGGATTACAATGCTGGCGAGCAGTTAAAGGTTACGGTCACCATTAAACGATCAAGGGCATTTCCGTTATTTTATTTATTGATTGAAGACCAATTAAACGACTCACTTGCCTATACACAGCAGCAAAAAAGCGCAAAGGCATTGTTGTTTCCTGGATTTAAAAAAGAATTTTCCTATGAGTATATCCTGAAGGAATTGCCGCGCGGGGAGCACTTTTTCCATACGTTTACTGTAAGAACAGGCGATCCGCTAGGACTGTTTGAAAAAGAAAAGGGGTTTGCATCAGACGGAAGAATTATTGTCTATCCAGCCTATACCGAGATGCTTTACCGTCCATTTGAAAATCAATATGATCAAGGGTTAACGGCTTCACGGGAAAGGGTTCAGCGTGATACCTCAATGGCGATCGGGATAAGAGAATACCGCCCGGGGGACCGATTCTCCTGGATTAATTGGAAAGCGACAGCAAAGCGAAATGAATTTATGACAAAGGAATTTGAGCAGCGCCAATCGCATGATGTTTTTGTTGTGATGGACTGTGTTCCTGATCGGCGCTTTGAAACAGTGGTATCATTTACCGCATCATTATTGCGGGCTGTGTTAAAGAAAGGAGCACAGACCGGTTTGTTAACCATCAGCAAAGACAGGGCCTCGTTTCCGATTAGAGGCGGGGAACATCAATTGCAGGAGCTTTTTTATCATCTGGCAAGAATTGAAGCAAAAAGTTATTCCTCTCTAGATAAAATATTGGAAACAGACGGCTTCTTTATCCAGCAAACGGTATCTTTTCTGCTCGTAACTGCTCAATTATCCAAAACATTAATCGAAAAAGCGAGCTTTCTTGGGCAAAGAAAGGGCACCATTACTCTATTTCTCCTTAAGGATCAACTAGAATCACCTTCGGATGACGAACGAGGGCTTATCGCTATCGCTAATGCCCGCGGTGTGCGCATCGTGATGGTTCACGAAGGCAATTTTGCAGCAGCCTTTTCGGAGGTGGCCGGTCGATGAATAAACGGGATTTTCCAACAATGCTTTTATATGTGCTGGGGTTCTTGCTGTTATGGGAATGGCTCCGGCCGGTAGAGCAATTAACAGAAACCGATAATATTGAAGTTTTTGTTTTATTCCTGCTAGTTTCACTAGCTATGTCTTATTTAAAAATAAAATGGATCTGGCAGTTTATAATTAAAATTTTGTTTATCCTCTTTTTTATCCATCGCTTTTATTATGAAGCGAGCTTTTTTCAGCTTAATTGGCTAACATCGTTTTCCAATGATTTTATTTATAATATGGGACTAATGTTTGCTAGAAACTGGAATGATTTGTCGTATGAATTTCGCACTTTCCTATTATTTATTCTTCTTTGGCTGATGATGTATTTAATTCAATATTGGCTCTTACGACAGCAGCAAATTTTTATCTTTTTCTTTATGACGCTGATTTATATTACTGTGTTGGATACTTTTACCCTCTATGATGCCAAATTTGCCATTGTCAGGACAGTGGCTGCTGGCTTTACGGTTATGGGGATGCTGACGTTTTATCGAATTATCAATCGGGAAAAGGTCAAGAGCAGTCCAGCTTTTATGAAAAAATGGATGATTCCGCTTACTGGTATGATTGGCTTTAGTGTCCTTGTAGGGGTAGTTTCGCCAAAGGCTGCACCTTTTTGGCCGGATCCGGTCCCGTATCTGAAGGCTGCGAAGGAAGGAGCGGGCAATAGCCTTGGTAATGGTCCAAGCCGAATTGGCTATGGGACAAATGATGAACGCCTGGGCGGGCCGTTTATTGGCGATAATAATCCCGTTTTCATGGCTGAGGCTTCTGGAAAAAATTATTGGAAGGTCGAAACGAAGGATGTGTATACAGGAAAAGGCTGGACTCCATATGGTTCTACACCGTTTGACTTTCAAGAAGGGGAGCTTGTCCCATTTTATTCAATTCCCGATACAGTGGAAACTACTAAGGAAACTGCTACAATCTATCCCGTTCATACTAAGGAGCCTTTAATTGTTTATCCGGCTGGACTCCAACGAATCATTAATATTGAACCCAATTATGAAGCAGGGTTCCGTCAATTAAGAATGGATACAACAAATGAAAAAATTGAAAGTTTCCAGACTGTCGAATACAAACTGGATTTTGTCATCCCAAAATATAAGATAGAAGATTTAAGGAAAACAACGGACTTTAATTCTAATGGTATAAACCGAGCGTTTTATAAAAATTATACCCGGGTGCCGGAAAATCTGCCGAAAAGAATCAAACAATTAACAGAGGAAATCACAGCAGGGAAGAGCAGCTGGTTTGACAAGGCAAAGGCTGTCGAAGCATATTTTGGCAGAAGCGAATACAGTTATGATCAAAAAAATGTTGCCTTGCCAGGTCCCGGCGATGATTATGTGGACCAATTCTTATTCGAAACCAAGCGCGGTTATTGTGATAATTTCTCCACTTCAATGGCTGTAATGCTGCGGACGATTGGGATTCCGACACGCTGGGTCAAAGGGTTTACCGGCGGCGATTTCTTAAAGTATAGTCAAGACAATAATATGAGGATTTACAAAATTACCAACAATAACGCCCATTCCTGGGTAGAAGTGTTTCTTCCAAATCAGGGCTGGACACCATTTGAACCGACCAGAGGATTTACGAATGATATTAGAATTAACTATGGTTCTAATGAGGCAACATCAAATGAGCAGCCTGCTGTGCCAGCATCGGTGCAAAAGCCGCAGGATAAACCATTGGATGAGCCAAAGCAGACGACTAGCGAAAAGAAAATGTTTGATTTCACACTTTTTTGGTTAAAAACAAAGATCTTTTTCAAAACAAACTGGGTATGGATTGCTTTAACAATTGGCGGACTTGCCGCATTGATTACTATTCTATATCGGACCCGCGGGAAATGGCTCCCATATATTTTATTATTGAGCTATCGTTTTAAACAAAAAGATGAAACAATTAATACTGCTTACTTAACTTTATTGCATCAATTAGACCGCTACGGCTTAAAGCGGAAGGAGAACCAAACATTAAGAAACTATGCTCAATATGTCGATCAGTTTTTCTCAACCAGAGAGATGACGCGTTTGACAAAGTGTTATGAAGAGTATTTGTACCATCAGCATCTTCCAAAAGGAAGCTGGCTGGAGACTCGCAAATTGTGGGAAAATTTAATTAAAAGGACAATCGCTTGACCGAAAAAACAACCTATTGATAAAATATGATGGACTAAAAATTAAGTACGTTTTCCTTCATATATCCTCAATAATAAGGGTTGAGAGTCTCTACCGGACCGCCGTAAATGGTCTGACTATGAAGGCAGGATTTTAACTAAGCGATTTTTTTACGAGAGAGCTAGAATTCTGCCTTCCTGATATTTGCTGGGAGAAGAATTCTAGCTTTTTTTGTTGTTAATTTTTACAAAGTGGTAAAAACTAAAAATAATTATAAAAAGATTGAGGTGGCTGTTTTGTCTGAAAAACAAGAAATGATTGTCGTATTAGACTTTGGAAGTCAATATAATCAGCTGATTACACGCCGAATCCGCGAATTTGGTGTATACAGTGAGCTTCATCCACATACCATTACGGCGGAAGAAATCCGCAAAATGAATCCGAAGGGAATTATTTTCTCTGGCGGTCCGAACAGTGTATATGATGAGAATTCATTCCGTTGTGACGAGGCTATTTTTGAAATGGGTCTGCCGATCTTGGGAATCTGTTACGGCATGCAATTGATGACCGTTCATTTTAACGGAAAAGTAGAGAAGGCACAGCATCGCGAATATGGAAAGGCGACAATGGAAGTTCAAACGGAGTCACCTCTTTTCGCTGATATGCCAAAAGAGCAGGTTGTATGGATGAGCCATGGCGACCTTGTTGTAGAACCGCCAGCGGGCTTTACAGTTGAGGGTACAAGCCCGTCTTGCCCGATTGCAGCGATTAGCGATGAATCTCGCAAGCTTTATGCTGTACAATTCCATCCAGAAGTACGCCATTCTGTTTATGGCAACGAACTGTTGAAGAACTTTGTCTTTAATGTGTGCGGCGCAAGCGGTAACTGGTCTATGGAGAACTTCATTGAAATGGAAATGGCTAAAATTCGTGAAATGGTTGGGGATAAAAAAGTCCTTTGTGCGCTAAGCGGCGGGGTTGACTCTTCAGTTGTAGCTGTGCTGATTCATAAAGCTATTGGCGACCAGCTGACATGTATGTTCGTTGATCATGGCTTGTTAAGAAAGCATGAAGCGGAAAGTGTTATGAAGACTTTCGCGGACGGATTCCATATGAATGTCATCAAGATCGATGCGAAGGATCGCTTCTTATCAAAACTTGAGGGTGTTTCTGATCCAGAGAAGAAGCGAAAAATTATTGGTAATGAATTCATTTATGTATTTGATGATGAAGCAGCGAAGCTTGAAGGCATTGACTTTTTAGCGCAAGGTACGCTGTATACGGATATTATCGAAAGCGGTACAGCAACAGCCCAAACGATTAAGTCTCACCATAACGTAGGCGGGCTTCCTGAAGATATGCAGTTTACGTTGATTGAACCACTTAATACGTTATTTAAAGATGAAGTCCGTGCTCTTGGGACAGAGCTTGGTCTTCCGGATGAGATTGTTTGGCGTCAGCCATTCCCTGGTCCAGGTCTTGGAATTCGTGTCCTTGGTGCAATTAGTGAAGACAAGCTTGAAATTGTCCGCGAATCAGATTGGATTTTACGTGAAGAAATCAAAAAAGCCGGTCTTGACCGTGACATTTGGCAATACTTTACCGTCCTGCCGGACATCCGCAGTGTCGGTGTAATGGGCGATACAAGAACATATGATTACACAATTGGAATCCGCGCGGTAACTTCTATCGACGGTATGACTTCTGATTGGGCGCGTATCCCATGGGATGTCCTTGAAGTCATCTCTACCCGAATCGTCAACGAAGTGCCACACATCAACCGTGTTGTGTATGACATTACCTCTAAACCGCCAGCAACAATTGAGTGGGAATAAGAAAAGCGTAAGCTCCAGTTCAACGACTGGGGCTTTTTATATTGGGAAAATTGCACTAGGTTGGGGTCTATGGGACAAAACCAGAGGTAGACGGGGAGAACCTGTCCGCTAGGGTGCTGTGGGACAAGACGAGTGGAAAACGAGGCAGAACTGTCCCATAGGGAAGTCCTATGGGACAAAACGAGTGTGAGGCGAGAGGAAATTGTCCCATAGAAAGGTTCTATAGGACAAAACTAGCTGAAAAAGTGAGGGAACTGTCCCATAGGGAAGTCCTTTGGGACAAAACTGGTGGGAAGCGAGAGGAAACTGTCTCATAGAGAGCTTCTATGAGACAAAACTAGGGCAAGTAAGAAAAAACTGTCCCATAGTAATAAAATAATCCGGCTTTTTTTCAAATAAGTTAATACCTAAATACAAATACGAACGATTTAATTTTTAAAATTAAAATCGTTCGTATTTTTTATTGACGAAACAAAAGAACGCTGGTATGATAATGATGAAAAGAAGATACTGTCGAATTACGTCGTATAATATTGGGGATAAGGCCCAAAAGTTTCTACCAAGTCACCGTAAATGGCTTGACTACGAGGTAAGTGTGAATAAAAGGGGTCTTTTCTCCGCAAATTACACATACCTAAAGTCAACGCTCTGGTAGAAAACACCAGAGTATTTTTTATGTTTTGTGAATGAAGTAATAGTCTTTGAACTTTTATTACTAATCTGGCTGCAGCGCCTAGCCTCTCGAGGTCACATAAGAAAATCTGTCAAGAAGGCTAAAGAGCAGCCTTCTCGCCGGCTCGTCTTATGCTATGCCTGAGGCTGACCAGGGCGCTTGCGCTTTTAAAATTTAGGAGGAAAGATCATGCACAAGTATTTTGAGTTTGAAAAGCTAGGTACGAATTATCGTCGTGAGATCATCGGCGGATTCACCACTTTCTTGGCAATGGCCTATATTTTAGTCGTTAATCCATTAATCTTAACACTTGGGACTGTAAAGGACTTTCCAGATGCGTTAAGAATGGACCATGGAGCAGTCTTTGTTGCAACTGCTTTGGCATCGGCATTAGGGTCCATCATCATGGGGCTCATTGGTAAATATCCACTGGCACTAGCACCAGGTATGGGGTTGAATGCCTTCTTTGCTTTTTCCGTCGTACTTGGAAGCGGAATTCCATGGCAGCATGCCCTTGGAGCTGTATTCATTTCTGGGGTATTTTTCTTTGTTTTAACTTTAACAGGACTTCGCGAAAAAATTATTAACGCCATTCCTATTGATTTAAAATATGCTGTAGGTGCAGGGATTGGCTTGTTTATCACTTTTGTTGGATTGCAAAGTGCAAAAATCATTGTCAATAGTGATGCAACGCTTGTTGGATTAGGTGACTTATCAAAGCCTGAACCGTTGCTTGCAATCTTTGGTATTGTTATTACAGTTATTATGATGACACGCGGCATTAGCGGCGCGGTGTTTTACGGTATGGTGATTACCGTTATCGCTGGAATGATTTTTGGAGAAATTGATGTACCTCATAAGATCATCGATAAGGTTCCAAGTATCGAACCAACCTTTGGCGCGGCATTTTCTTCCTTTAGTGACAGCTCGTTCTATACGACAGCGATGCTTGGAGTAATTTTGACATTCTTGTTCGTTGACTTCTTTGATAATGCTGGAACATTGGTTGCTGTCGCTGGACAAGCCGGATTAATGAAAGACGGCAAGCTCCCACGTGCAGGAAGAGCGTTGATTTCTGACTCTATCGCTTCATCAGTAGGTGCAGTTTTAGGAACATCTACAACAACATCTTTTGTTGAATCAACAGCTGGTGTTGCTGCAGGTGCGAGAACAGGATTTGCTTCGTTAGTAACAGCAGGATGCTTTATTTTAGCACTTTTCTTCTTTCCTTTATTATCAGTTATTACCGCTCCAGTTACAGCACCAGCTTTAATTATTGTGGGTGTGCTGATGGTTGCGAATTTAGGGAAAATTGATTGGACTCGTTTTGAAATTGCCGTGCCGGCGTTCTTAACGATGATTGCAATGCCGTTATCCTATAGTATTGCTACAGGGATTGCGATCGGTTTTGTATTCTATCCAATTACCATGCTTGTAAAGGGTCGTGTGAAAGAAATCAACCCAATCATGTATTTTTTCTTTGTCATCTTTGTTTTATATTTTATTTTCTTACAATAAATTGCAAAAGAGCTGTCAGGGCTTTAGTCCCGGCAGCTCTTTTTTTATATATGAAAAAATTTGGAAAAATGGTTATTTTTTCATATTGGTTGATGTATGATTAAAGGCGAAAGAATGGAGTGGGGGTGTACGAGGTTGGATTTAATGACGGTTTGTGATTTACGAAAAAGCTTTGGTCAGTTTGAAGCGGTAAAAGGTGTATCATTTACCCTAAATAAGGGGGAATCTTTTGGACTGCTTGGCCCGAATGGTGCCGGCAAGTCAACGACAATCAATATGATTACCGGTTTGTTTAAACCGACGTCAGGGTCGATTGTTCTTAAGGGTATTGATGTTGTCAAAACTCCGAAGCAGGCGCAAAAATGGATCGGGGTAGTTCCACAGGAAATTGCTCTTTATCAAGAAATGTCCGCTCGAGAAAATCTGAAATTTTGGGGCAGATTGTATAATCTCAGCGGGATGGAATTGAATAAAAAAGTTGATGAAGTTCTCGAAATAATCGGGTTGACGGATCGGGCCAAGGATAAAGTGGAGACCTTTTCTGGCGGTATGAAGCGGCGCGTGAATATCGGGGCGGCCATTCTTCATAATCCTGAGCTTCTCATAATGGATGAACCTACAGTAGGGATTGACCCGCAATCAAGAAATCATATTTTAGAGACCGTAAAGAGGTTGAATGAAGAAGGAATGACAATCATTTATACAAGTCATTACATGGAGGAAGTGGAATATCTTTGCGAACGAATCGGGATTATTGATCACGGTGAGGTTATTGCCATCGGTACGCTAAAAGAGTTAAGGGAGAAGATTGAGGATCGCTCAAGAATGAAATTAACGATTGACGGGGCTAAAGCACATTCGAACAAAATCTCTGCGGTACTGGCTAAGTCTTTTTCTGAAAAGGAATTTCAAATACAGGACAATCAATTGACTGTGTTTCAGAAAGAACCTCAATTGGTTTTAGGTGAATTAGTGTCATCCGTAACAGAAACTGGAGCAAGAATCACTTCTGTTGATATTATCGAGCCGAATCTGGAAAGTGTGTTTTTGCATTTAACCGGCCGGAATTTAAGGGATTAATAGGGGGGGGGGTGTCTCTTGAGTTTCTTGTGGCTGGCATGGAAGGATTTACTGCTCGTTATTCGTGATAAAAAAGCGTTTATTACGCTAATTGCAATGCCTTTATTGTTAATCGCTATTTTAGGAGCCGCATTTGGCAATATGATGAAGGAAGAGGAAGTGGTTATTAAGAAATTCACACTTGGTGCTGCAAATTTAGACCAAGGTGTCCTTAGCAAAGTTTTAACGGAAGAAGTATTTGGGAAAAGCTTATCAGACCAAATCGAGATTCAATTTTTCTCAGAAAAAGATTTACTTAAAAAGATTAAGAACCATGAATTAGAGGTCGGCATTATTATTCAGCCTGATTTCACTTCGTCTTTATTTTCAGGAAAGGAAACAAAGGTGAAGCTGGTATCGGTTCCAGACCCTGGAGTAAAGCCAATCATCGTGCAAACTGTGATTGAGCAGTTCGCACAGACCATTCCAATTCAAACAATGTTGGTGGCCAAGCAGGGACCTGCTTTTAATCAAAAAGATATCCTTGATGAGAAAACCCTTATTGCAGAATCTACTTTAAGTAAAAAGACAAAACCCGTTGGTTCCTTTCAGTATTATGCTGCAGCAATGGGAGTCATGTTCTTGCTTATGACAGTTGTTCAAGGGATTACCATGATGATTCGCGAAAAAGAAGAAACGGTTTATCAGCGTTTGATGCTGACGAATTTAACCTACCCGCATTATCTATTTGGAAAAATGCTAGGTCTGATTATTCTTTGTTTAATCCAGATGTGGATCATTATAATCGGTACTAACCTGATTTTTGAGGTTGACTGGGGTCCGTCGGTTTCGGGCGTTATCATAATGACTTTTGCTTTTGTTATTAACGCATGCGGACTCGGGATGCTTGCAGGTGCTTTAATAAAAACGGAAAAAGGTTTTAATGTTAGCGGAATGCTTGGCACTCAGATAATGGCTGCCCTAGGAGGGAGTATGGTGCCGCTGTATATTTTCCCTGATTGGGTTGTTTCCCTAACAAAATTCTTACCTAATGGGCTGGCACTGCAGACGTACTTGAAGCTTATGTCTGGTGCATCATTGATGGATATTCTACCGGCAATTGCAGGCTCGATTGTGCTTGGACTGCTGTTTTTTACCATTGGATTAATCTGTCTGACTTTTGAAAGGAGAGGAAAATATGCGTAGAATTTTTCCAATCCTATCATTAAATTTCAAAAATTTTCTCAAAACACCAGGGGCTATTATATTAATGTTTGTAATGCCTGTGGTATTCAGCTGGATTTTTGGCGGAATGTCAATGAATTCTGAGCGGAATAAACCGGTTGTGAACATTGTTGCTGGCAGTGATGAGATAAGTGAGCAAATTAGCAAGCTATTAAAAAAGGATCAAAACTTTAATTGGGAGATGGCTGCGCTTAAGAAGGCTCGTGAAAATGTTTTGGAAGAGAAAGTGCTTGCTGTTGTTGTCATACCAAAGGATATTGAAAAACGAATAACGGGAAATCTTGCCTTATTCGATGTGATTATTCAGAAGAAATCTCAGGATTATCTGGCTTTAGCTGCCTATTTGCAAGGTACAGCACGGCTTGTTTCCAATTCTTATCAAGCTGCTGATTCACTTGAAGCTGGGGCTTTTCCGCATTTTTTAGCGGCAGTGGCCAAGCAAAAAGGAGTAACAGTCGAAAAGCAAACGATTGAGAATGACTCTGCTAATCACGTAGAAATTAATTTAATGGTAGTCGGTTTTGCCATTATGTTTATGATGTTTGGTTTATCAGGTGCGGCATCAACAATTTTGGAGGAGCGCCGAGGAGGGACTTGGAGTAGATTGTTGATTTCACCTGCGCGGAAATTTGAAATTATCATAGGTTACCTGTCATCTTATTTTTTAATGGGGTGGATTCAATTTGCGGTGCTTTTAGTCGCTATGAAGTTTATGTTTGGTGCGGACTGGGGGAAGCTGTCTTATCTTGTGCCGTTTGCTTCTCTTGTCATTTTAATGGTAGTTGGCTTCGGGCTTATGGTGGCTGGAATTGTACAAACGAAGCAGCAGGCAATGGCCCTAAATGCTATTTTGATCGTCAGCACCTGTATGCTTGGCGGAGTTTATTGGCCGCTCGATATTGTTCCTGAGGTTATGCAAAAAATTGCTTTAGGGGTGCCGCAAAGCTGGGCGATGTCAGGGTTTAAGGAGATTATGAGCGGAAGTCTTCATACTGGTGTTTTAATAAAAGATACATTGGCGTTGCTTGGATTTACGATCTTATTCTATGTGATTGGCCTTAGAGGGATTAAGTTTGATTGAAAATGGATAAGAGTTATGACAGGCTTCGCCGTTGACTTCAGGGCCGGTCTTTTATACCATTTTAGTACTAATAGAATGGGCGAAATGAGTGAGCATCAATAGTATGGAAACGCTACGAATCGAAAAAGTGTTAAATAATAACGTTCTGATCGCTGAGCATCCTTCCTTTCAAGAAGTCGTTTTAATTGGAAAGGGAATTGGATTCAACCGCAAACGAGGCGACTCAATTGATACAAGTGAGATTGAGAAGCTGTTTGTATTAAAAAATGAGAAGGAGCAGGCTAACTATATTAAATTGCTTCCTTTTATTAATCATGAATATCACGATGGGATTATATCTGCCATAGAGTTGATTAAACAGCGAACACACTCTCAGTTAAATGAACATATTCATGTGGCATTGACGGACCATTTAATGTTTGCGCTTACGAGGGTATCACAAGGCATGAAGGTCACTAATCCGTTTTTGGTTGAAACAAAGGCGCTTTACCGGCATGAATACGAAATAGCGGCAGAAGTGGTTGCCTTAATGAAAGAAAAGACCGGCATTGAACTTCCAACCGGTGAGATTGGCTTTATTGCGCTGCATATTCATAGTGCGACTACTAATAAAAACTTATCTGAAGTGAACCAGGATTCACAGCTTGTAGGCAGGCTGGTTCGTATGATTGAAGAACAATTGACTATCGAAATTGATAAAGACAGCATAGATTATATGAGACTTGTCCGCCACCTTCGTTTTGCGATTGAACGGGTGAAAAAGGGAGAACGGGTGGAAGAACCGGCAAAACTAGCAACCCTCTTGAAAGAGGAATATCCGGTGTGTTATAATCTCGCATGGAAGCTCATTAAAGTTATGCAGCAAACATTGAAATTACGGGTTTTTGATGCAGAAGCAGTCTATTTAACGTTGCATCTGCAGCGGCTGCAAACGAAAATTAAATAGTCTTTATTTTTTACGTGTTACTGATTCGATCAGGCATGAGTGAGAAGTATTGATAGAAATGAAGTTTATGGGGGAAACTAGACCCATTGCTTTATTTCCATCTGACTTTTCCTCATGCCTTTTTTGTTTTTATTTATTAAAAATGCAAACGTTTAATGGGCTTAATTTAAATTGTTTGGAGGTTTTATTATGTTTAAAAATGCATTCGGCGTGCTGCAGAAAATTGGTAAAGCACTGATGCTTCCAGTTGCCTTACTGCCGGCAGCGGGTCTTTTGTTAGGTATAGGTAATGCTGTCCAGCAGCCAAACATGCTTGAATTCATGCCATTTTTAGATGCACATTGGGTTCAGCAGACAGCGGGTGTTATGGAGGATGCCGGGGGGATCATATTTGGTAACTTGGCGCTGATCTTTGCTGCTGGTGTGGCGATTGGTTTGGCGGGAGATGGTGCTGCTGCACTTGCGGCTATTGTTGGATATTTAGTGTTGAATCAGGTTATGAGCTCTTGGATGGGTGTAACTGCAGACATGGTTGCTAAAAATCCAAGTTATGCCACTGTTTTAGGGATTCCTACATTGCAAACTGGGGTATTTGGCGGGATTATCGTCGGTTTGATTGCTGCCTACTGCTACAATCGCTTCCATGATATTGAAATGCCGTCGTTTCTCGGATTCTTTGCAGGAAAACGTTTCGTTCCAATTGTTACTGCAGCAGCATCGTTTATTGCCGGACTTTTGCTATTAGTTATTTGGCCGCCAATTCAGCATGGTATGAACAGTGCTTCAACCTGGCTTTTAGGAAGCGGAACCTATATTGCGGTGTTCTTCTTTGGCTTTATTAAGCGTTTACTCATTCCATTCGGTTTGCACCATATTTTCCATGCGCCGTTCTGGTTTGAATTTGGTTCCTATAAGACAGCTGCTGGTCAAGTTATTCACGGAGATATGAACATTTTCTTTGCGCAGTTAAAGGATAATGTAAAAATAACGGCTGGTAAATTCATGGGCGGCGAATTCCCAATCATGATGTTCGGTTTGCCAGCAGCAGCGCTTGCTATGTATCACACAGCTCGGCCGGAAAAGAAAAAGCTGGTTGCTGGTTTGCTTGGCTCGGCCGCATTGACCTCATTTTTAACAGGTATTACTGAGCCGATTGAATTTTCATTCATGTTTGTATCACCATTACTATTCTTTATTCATGCACTATTAGATGGTCTTTCCTTTGTACTAATGGCCGTTCTTAATGTTCATCTAGGCTATACTTTCTCGGGTGGAGCGATTGACTTCTTCCTGTTTGGGATTCTGCCGGGCAAACAGCCATGGTGGATTGCGATTTTATTAGGACTATGCTTTGCTGTTGTTTATTATTTTGTCTTCCGATTTGCAATTACAAAGTTCAATCTTAAGACTCCAGGAAGAGAAGAAGCGGACGATAAAGAAATAACTGAAACTGGTTCACAAGGACGGGCAGGCAATCTTGCCTACAATATCCTTGAAGCAATGGGAGGACAGCAAAACATTGCGCATCTCGATGCATGTATCACACGTCTTCGGGTTTCAGTTAATGATATTAAAAATGTTGATAAAGATGAGTTAAAAAAACTTGGGGCGGCAGGCGTACTTGAAGTCGGCAATAATATTCAAGCCATCTTTGGACCGCGTTCAGAAATTATCAAGGGCCAAATGCAAGATATTATGAGTGGTAAGCAGCCTCGGGTTGTTGAAAAGGCACCGGAAAAAGGTGTTGAACAGCAAATTGAAGAAGTTAATCCAGAAGCATTGCAAAATAAGCGCAAAACTGGAGAAAGCTTTGTTTCTCCAATCAAAGGTGAAATTAAACCGATAAGTGAAGTGCCAGATCCAGTCTTTGCGGAAAAAATGATGGGTGATGGATTTGCGATTGTACCAGAGGAGGGAATGGTTGTTTCTCCGGTCGATGGAAAAATCGTGAATCTGTTCCCAACAAAACACGCTATCGGAATTTTGTCTAATGAAGGCCGTGAAATTTTGATTCACGTTGGTCTTGATACCGTTAACCTTAAGGGTGAAGGTTTTGAAACATTGGTAGAAGATAATGCCGAGGTTAAACAAGGGCAGCCGTTATTAAAATTCGATATTGCCTACATTAAGGAACATGCGAAATCCACGATAACACCTATTATTTTCACTAACTTATCAGAGGGCGAAAAGGTCGTTATTGAAAAACAAGGTCTTGTTGAGTTAAAGCAAGAAGGAATTGTTAAGGTTACAGAATAATAAAAAGCCAGCCGCAAATGATTCTATGTGGCTGGCTTTTGCTGTCTCGTATTCAGAAATAAAAGATATTTAAATAAGTGTTGACGTTCCTATATTACGGTGCTATTATAAATAAGCAGTCGTTACTGACGGGCTAACAAATGTTAATGAAAATCATTGACAATTAAGTGTTGACACCTGATGGACGACATGATATAGTAATAAAGTTGCTTCTTAAGGAAGCGAAATTGCTCTTTGAAAACTAAACAAACAAAAACGTCAACAAACAATAATTAATCGTGTTTCTTCTATTAATATAGAGAACACAAGCCA